>JBGVKJ010000046.1:0-92590 GCA_045123695.1 Acutalibacteraceae bacterium | reverse complement strand
GGTATAACCCTGATTCGGTTGCAGCAATGCTTGAGAATGTGGTTTATCTTGAATTACTTCGCCGGGGATATGAAGTGTTTATCGGAAAAACTTCCGGAGGCGAAGTTGATTTTATTGCAACAAGGCAGAATAATAAATTATATATTCAGATTACTCAGGAAATCAATTCATTGAAAACAGAAAAAAGAGAATATGACAGATTGCTTGAAATCAACGACAATTACCCTAAATACCTTCTCCGTACAGATGATTTTGCAGACGGTAATTATGAGGGGATAAAGACAATGCATGTTGCCGATTTCCTGCTGTCGGATGAGTATTAATAAAACTTCTGATTAGACAATGATAATTGTTTCTCACTGTTGATATCTTTTCGAAGATATCAACAGTGAGAAACATAAAATTCTGTACTTTATTTTTTATGTCCACAATACGTACACTACTGAAAATGACATAACGAGGAATAATCTCAGAATACTCCAATCCACGCTGCATAGCCACTTGAGATGCCTTGTGTTATCTCGAGAAACATAGAATGTGAATTTCAAGTCTCGCCACTCGGACCATAGTGAGTATTCATTACACAAGTGAATACTCACTTTTCTTTTTTTACATTTCCTCATAGTTAAATAATATATAATTGTTATGTATCGAGCAGGCTTTGACCTGCTCTTTTTTGTTATGCTGTTAAATACTCAACAGCTACACCTTGCCTTGCTTCAAGGATGATATTTTCCTCTTTAACAGGATTTTCAATAACCCCTATAAAGCGATAATGAATAACAATCCTCTGTGTTTTGTTCTTACCCTTGCCCTCGATAGAATGAACTTCAATTTTTTCAATCAGCTCATTCAAGAGCGCAGGTGTCAGAGTTTCCATCTGCATAAACTTACGGACCGCAAAAGTGAACTGCTCTTTGCTTGTACGAAGGTTTTCTATCTCTGAAAGCTCTTCTTGGTATTGCCTGATTTTTACTTTCAGTTCATCACGCTCTGCTTCATATTTCTGAGAGAGCTGCATAAAGCTTTCTTCATTAACAACTCCGTTGATATGCTTTTCAAAGAGCTTTTCATACATCACAGCAACCTCTTTTGTTCTTGCGATTGATTTATCAATGCTGCTTTCAAGAAACTTCTGTTGATTGAGTATGCTTTTATTGGTCTTTGCTTCAAGAATATCTGCGAAGGATTCTTCGTCTTCAATGAGAAAACTTGCAAGGCTTCTGAGTTCAAGCATCACAATCTGCTCCAAGGAATCTGCCCTGACATAATGTGTGCCCTCACAAGTGCCTCTGCGACCTTTGTAATTGGAACACATGAAATACTTGATGTCAGTATTGGGATGATTGACATTGAACCATAAGGGACTTCCACAATCGGCACAGTATAACAAGCCGCAGAACATATTCTTTTCGGCATGTTCGGGATTAGGTGCTCTGCGTTTTCCTTTGGCTTTCATCTTCTGAACAGTTTCAAAGGTGTTTCTGTCGATTATCGGCTCGTGAACATTTTTGAATATCTTCCAGTTTTCTTCGGGATTCTGAAGTCTTTTCTTATTCTTGAAATTCTTGGAGTAAGTTTTGAAATTGATAACATCACCGCAGTATTCCTGTTGACAGAGAATTTTCTGTACTGTTGTCTTACACCATTTATACGGGTCAGGCTGTGTTTTCTTACCGCCCTTGTTAAGACCTTTACTCTGCCAATACGCCATCGGTATCATCACTTTGTTTTCCTGAAGTATTCGGGCAATAGTTTCATTGCCTTTACCCTCGATACACATCGCAAAGATACTTTTTACTACTTCAGCAGCTTCGGTATCAACAATCCACTTCTTTTTGTTTTGCGGGTCTTTCATATACCCGTAAGGCGGTTGAGATAACGGTTCACCGAGATTACCCCTTATACGATGAGAGCAACGGACCTTTCTTGAAATATCTCTTGCATACATCTCATTCATAATATTCTTGAACGGTGCAATTTCATTATCACCTTCATTACTGTCAACTAAGTCATTGACCGCTATGAATCTAATGTTATGCTCAGGAAAGAAGTTGTCCGTATAGTGACCGACAGAAACATAATCTCTGCCCAGACGTGATAAGTCTTTTACCATAACGGTTGTTACATATCCCATTTCAATATCTTCAAGCATTGCCTGAAAACCGGGTCTGTTGAAATTCGTTCCCGTATAACCGTCATCAACATAATACTTTGTGTTGGTGAGTTTCAATTCTTTTGCTTTTTGTGAGAGTAATTGGGTTTGTTGCCTATATTATTGCGTTTAGATGTGTAGGCAAGATGTATCACAACGATATAATAAACAGCCGTGGTAGTGGCTCATTTTTTCATTGGTTAATCAGACTAATCTTTTTTGCTATTATATGGGCACTTACATACGGCGTTATTTCTCTTATAAAGTGGATTCGTGATAATTGGATATTAGTGCTCAGTATAATCGGTTTCATCGCATTAGTAACAGCTATAGTAATAACTGTTGTATTATGTAGAAAAAGAAATAATAAGCATCAAGATCAAAGCGATGTATAAAATCAGGGTATCAATATGATCTATCCTGTTGATTTAAAACACAACAAATTAAAAACATATAAGTACAAAACAGCGGAACGAGGTATAGTTGAATGGCTCAAAGTGTTACATTATATAATCTTCTTATTTCTTGTCCAGGAGATGTAAAAAATGAGGTTGCGTTAATTGAATCTGCCGTGGATGAATTTAACGAATTATATGCCGATCCTTTAGGTATAACAATAAAAACTAGACACTGGAGTAAAAGCTCGTATGCACAGTCTGGCGGAAAACCCCAAGCCTTACTGAACGAACAATTTATAAATAAATGCGATGCTGCTGTCGCAATCTTTTGGACGAAATTCGGTTCTCCTACAGATGAATATGGTTCCGGAACAGAAGAAGAAATTGAAATTATGCTTCAGACAGGAAAGCAGGTGTTTATGTTTTTCTGTGACAAGCCGATTTCTCCATCACAAATGAATGAAGATGGGTATAAAAAGATTAAAGCTTTCCGTGAAAAATATAAAGATCGTGGAATTTATTTTACATATTCATCAGATGAAGAATTTAAGAAACTATTTTTCGCCCAGCTTTCGATGCATTTTCTGTCCGACAAAAAGCTGAAAGAATCAACAACTGATAGGATTTCTGAGTTAAAATTAATGGGTATAGATGAGAATGGTAAACTGTCAGAAGAGTCATCGGTATATCCTTTTGTGCTAAATACAAAAACTACAATACATGGATTCCTTGATATAATTCGAATAATGTATCAAGAAATTGCTGGGATGAATGTAGGAAAACGAAGTGTTGTAAACAATACCTTATTTCCTAGTTTTACAAGTCCGGTTAATATAGGTGATGATGAACGAAAATACATAGTCAAAATTGCTGAGCAATTAGAACTTGAACTTCCTGATAATTTTTTTGATTTGGGGAATCTTGACAAAGATTCACTGTCTTCGAATATTCTGAGCGGTCCTACTCTAAAAGGAACTCCTGAGGAAATACAAAAATATAAAAAAATCAAGAAGTTACAGGAAACTATCTCAAAAGCATTAGACTGGGCACCTGTTGAAAACGCCTTTTCTAACAAACGCTGTTTGAGATTGGCTATTCAAAACTGTGGCAAAGCAATTGATGAAGATGTTGAAATAAGTTTTGAAATGCCTAAAGATGCATTGTTAACATTAGAGGAATTTCCACAGTTTAAAAACAACGAGATGGGTTATCTGTTAAATGACTGTAATATGAGCATTTTGTTTGGAATTGATAGCACTGCAGAGTATGTTGAGTATTCTGAATCTGAGAGAAATCATGGAACAAATTATATACCACATAATTATGGATTGCCTGGTTATGTTCCAAACTATAGTGACGATTTCGTTTCAGAATTAAACGATGTCTTTTGCTACTCAATTTATCCTAATAAAGGCAATTATATTATAAAATTAAAGGTTGACTATATAAAGCATAATACAACCGTTGCTTTTCCTTCTGTCCTGTTTGTTAAAGGTGAAATCAAAGAAATCCCCTAAACTTAAAACTTTTAACGAAACTCGTTTGCTGATTGATCAATATATCTATTTCTACAGCAACCAACGAATTCAACTTAAAACAAAACTGACCCCGCTTGAAAAACAAGGTCAGTTAATTGCTTAATTAAATATTTCTGCCATTAGGCTGTTTTTTGTACTGTCTGTACAATTTTGTATATAAAATCAGAATTTAAGAAGATAAACAAGTGCTGTGAAAAGATTTTTGAAAAAGTTGGTTATACTTGCAATTATCTGTTCAAATTCGTTGTCATACTCGGCATAAGGCTCGCCGGTCTGTACTGCAAACTCACCGTTTTCGTAAACGTAAATCTCTGTTTCGATTGCGCCTGTATTTTCATCAATCGTTATTGTACGAACACCGTAGGTGCCTGCCTTTGAAAACTGACAGCCGTATGTCATACCGAGTGTAATACCGTCCCAAACACCTGTATATCCGCTTGTATGCCAGTGGCCGAAGAATGCGCCGACTACATTTTTATTCTTCCAAGCGGCAAACTCATCAGTAGTCTGACCCGGTTTTACAATACCCTCTGCGTGACCGCTTACGTCAGCTTTAAGGCGGTAAACCGATGTACCGTCGATAATCGCACCCTCATCCCATATATTACATTCCTCATAGAGGTTGCCTATATCGTCAACAGGCACGTGTTCAAAAACAAGCGAAGGAACATTACCGTTATCGTAAGCCTTGAACCATTCAAGCTGACTTTCGGTGAAACTTCTGCCGTTGTCAAGCATCCACAAACCGAAAGCAGGCTCATCGGAATCGGATGAAAGCACGGGAATATAACAGTCGATTTTACCTTCTGCATCGTCTGACATATCAACAGTCAAATTGTTCGGGAATGAAGCGTAAATCTTAAGCCAGTCTTCATTTGTAACATCGCTGTTATAGTCATTATTGCCCTGAGAAACCGCATAAGGAATACCCGATGCTTCGATAGGCGCAAAGAAATCTTCACAGGCTTTTTGAGTATTGGCAAGCGTTGCGGCATAGTCACCGTCAACGGTTACACCCTCCTGAAAAATCTTATCGTCAGATATATCACCTGCACGCGAGTCCTCAACAATATCACCGGTTATAACAATAAAATCCGGTTCGGTTTCTTCGATTGCTTTCTCTATAAACTCTTTTAATCCGTGTGCAGGGTAAGCGTCATCCTGCGGGTCGGTAATCTGAAGCACAGTAAACTTGCCGTCATCGCCAAAGCGCAGTGCATTATCTTCGGCATTTGCACCGAAAACAAAGCATGAACACAATAAACATAAAATGAGGAGTACGGAAATTATTTTTTTCATTTTGATTTCCCCTTTTTATTTTTCAAAAAAATCCCCGACTTATCGCCGAGGATTTATAAAAAACTTATTTTGAAAGAAGTGAAGCAGCGTCTTTATCAAGGTAAACAACTACATCGTCGTGATTCTGGAGAATTGATGCAGGAAGCTGAGGTGTAACCTCGCCCTCGATCATACCCTTGATTGCCTGTGCTTTACCTGCACCTGTTGCAACAAGAACAATCTTCTTTGAGCGCATAATTGAGCCGATACCCATTGTCATAGCGTATCTCGGCATCGGAGCGTCGTCGAAATAGATTGAGTTTGCGTTGATTGTGCTCTCGGAAAGAGTTACACGGAAAGCCTCGTCTGTAAACTCGTCAGCAGGCTCGTTGAATGCGATATGGCCGTTGTGACCGATACCGAGGAGCTGTACATCAATACCGCCCTTTGCTTTGATAGCCTCGGCATAGCGCTTGCTCTCTGCATCGTAATCAGTTACGTTACCGTCGAGGAAACCAACGTTTGCGGGGTCGATATCAACGTGGCTGAAAAGATTCTGGAACATAAATGTGTAGTAGCTGTTTTTGTTATCCTTGGGAAGGTCGCAGTATTCGTCAAGGTTGAATGTGCTTACATTCTTGAAGCTGACCTTACCGTCGGCATAAGCCTTTGTTATGTAGTTATAAGTCGGTACGGGAGTTGCACCGGTTGCAAGACCGAGTACGCAAGAGGGATTCTCGTTGATAAAATCAACATAAAACTTACCAAGCTCCTCACCGATCTGTGCTGCATTTTCAAGTACAATTACTTTCATCTTTCTATACCTTTCTTTCCTGAATTTTATTTATATGATTAATTATATATTGCTCTGTGCTCTTTTTCAACACTTTGCAGGAATATTTTCGGTTGAGATTATACACAAAATCAGAGAATTTTCTATTACAGTACAACCTCGTGACCTGTTCTTGCAGACTCATAAACAGCATCGAGAATCTTCATCATCTCAACACCGTCTTCAGCAGGAGCAAGGCACTCTGCTCTGCCGAGGATTGCATCAATGTAGTTGTCGATTTCCTTCTGGAAAAGACCGTTGAAGTCAAGCGCTGTGGGCTGAGCAAAACTTATATTTACCATACGGTCGTTAAGCTCAGTAAAGATCTCAACATTCGGGCTGAGCTTTGCACCTGCCTTTGTACCGAAAAGCTCAATATTACCCTCATCCTCTTTTATATTAAGACTGAATGCAGCCTCAACACTGAGCACAGCACCGTTGTCAAAACGGATGATAGCACTTGCAAGGTCCTCAACATCGCACTTATCCTGCACACCTGCAGAGCAAGACTTCCAAGCCTTACCTCCGATAACGTTTGGACGGTTGAAAAGCTTCTGGAATGTAACACCGTAAACAGAAACGGGCTTGGGGTTGCCGAAGATAAAACGTACAAGGTCGATAACATGGACACCAAGATCAATAAGCGGACCGCCACCTGAACGTGATTTATCACCAAACCAACCGCCGGGGTTACCGTTACGGCGAAGATATGTAGCCTTTGCATAGTAAAGGTCGCCGAAAGTACCTGAATCAACATTCTCACGAACAACTTCACAGTCATTACCGTGACGACGGACAAAACCAATCATAAGAAGCTTGTTATTACGCTTTGCAGCATCAAGCATCTCTCTTGCCTCATCTGCATTCATAGCCATAGGCTTCTCGCAGATTACGTGCTTGCCTGCATTGAGCGCAGCAATGGTGCACTCTGCATGAGCACTGTTCCATGTACATACGCTGACAGCATCGATTTCGGGAAGTGCCTTGAGCATTTCATCCTTATCGGTAAATGTACGCTCGGCAGGAATACCGTACTTCTCTGCCATCATAGCAAGCTGCTTGGGATTTATATCACAGAAAGCGTAAAGCTCCGTGTCGGGATTGTTTATGTAACCGCTGATGTGTTCGTTACTGATACCGCCTGTACCTATAATTGCCATTTTAAGCTTTGCCATAATAACAACTTCCTTTCGGACATAATTTTAATTATAACATTTCATATTTTACATTTTTTGTATATAAAATTCAATACTAATTTATAAATTCAAAATAAAAAGTAAAAATACGCTCTCTGCAATTTGCAAAGAGCGTAAAACATTTTATTACTTTGAAAGCTTAATTGTATAAAGCCAGTTGCTGTCAACAGTATCGGGGTTGATTGCAGGGAAAACAACCTCTGTTCTGCCCTCGTTATCCTTAATCTCAAGCACTGCATCACTGCCGAGAAGAGTTGCTTTGAGGTCTGCTGAATAAGGCACGTGCTCAAGCACCTGTGAGCCGAAGGGGAAGCGGTTGATAATCGCATAAACGTCATCACCCTTCTTGGTGTAATATACACCGTCCTGCAGCTTTTTGGTATATATACGGGTGCCGTAGATTGCATCGCCGTTTACACGAAGCCAGTCGCCCATCTGAAGAAGACGCTCTTCCATAATTACGGGAATTGTACCGTCAGCATCCGGGCCGATATTGAGAAGGAAGTTGCCGCCCTTTGATACAAGTGAGCAAAGCGTTTCCAGAAGCTCTTTGGGAGTAAGGTAGTTTGCGCAATCCTCTTCCTTGTTAATGCCGAAGGAGCTGCCGATACCGCGGCACTCTTCAAAAGGTCTGTCAAGCTCAACATCTTCAATGCGTCTGAGCTGACCCTGATAAACGTCGATAATGCCGTATTCGGTAGTGAAATTGCCGCCAAGCTTACCTCTTGTCTCTTTACCCCAACGGTCGTTAGGTACGATGAAATCCTTAACAGATGACTCATTATAGAGCCACTGTAAAAACTCGGTTGAATGCCATACAGAGCTTTCGTGCTCCCACTCACCGTCAGTGAAAAGTGTATTGGGCTGATACTTCTCGATAAGCTCTTTGAGCATGGGATGCAGATGCTCGAGAGCATATTTTTCAGGGTCTTCAAGGTAATAAGGATGCCACCACTCATAAACCGAGTGGTAAACACCGAAACGTACACCCGTACCCTCCATAGCGTTTTTCAGTTCCATCATAAAATCACGCTTCGGAGCACACTCTACAGAGTTGAGACCGGGTGCGTGTTCTGTTTCGTAAAGGCAATATCCGTCATGATGCTTTGAAACAAAGTTTATGTACTTTGCACCTGCACGCTTGAACAGGTCTGCCCATTTTTCAGCGTCAAAACGGTAACCCGTGAAATCATTAATGAAATCGTAATAAGGTCTTGAGTTATAATATTTGGCATGGTGAGCCTTGTATTTTACCTGTGCCTCCGTTTCGGGATTTTCCATATTGCAGGCATAGCCGTACCACTCGGCATAATCTTTTTTAGGTGCGTATGCAGGCACGGAATATATGCCCCAATGGATGAATATACCGAATTTTGCATCGGCAAACCACTCGGGCACGGGGCGGGAATTGAGAGACTCCCAATTATTTTCGTACATAAACTATCACTCCAAAATAAATCTATTAAAAAAGCCTCCCTCTTTGGGAGGCTTTTATTTACGCTGTCAGTTAATTAACCAAGGAAGCCCATAAGGAAAGCAAGAAGCTCGCTTGTGTTAACGCTGTTGATGAAGTTCTCATACATATCGCCTATCGGGCCAAGCATCTCGAACCACTCATTCATAAGCTCGGGAAGGCTGTGAACACCTTCAAAGCTGCCCTGGAAGCCGAAGAAGCCGAGAATTGTTGTAACAAACTCGAAGAAATCGGACCACTTGTAGTTGGAGATAGCGTTAATCCAATCGTTGAGAGCGCCTGATACGTTTTCACCTGATGTTGCAGCAAATGACATAATGCTTGTGCCGGAAATGAGCAAAGCAACACACATAACTACTGCAAGTGCTTTTTTGAATACCTTTTTCATTAGTGTTGACTCCTTTATACAAAATAATATTTCAGCCCATATAAGCTGATTAACAAGGTGATTATAACATCACTGTCAAAAAAAGTCAACAACCCAAAGCGATTTGAAGTTACAATAAAGTATAATCACAAAGCAGAATAAAACGTGCAAATTCTATTTTAGAAAAACGTCGGCAACAACGGTTAAAAACCCCCGTAAAAAGTGAAAAAGAGAATAGCCTGAAGCAGTTTTTTTCAAGCGATCTGAGAATATGCATAAATTTATTTGTACTGCAAAAGCAGAGTGAGCGTGCAAGGCTGACACAGCCAAGCGACACCGTAAGAAAAAGCACAGAACATACAGTAAGTGTAACAAATCCGAATAACAAAATAAAAAGAACAGCACGGCTTACACCGTCACGCATAAGAAAAATAATCAATACAGCAAGCACAGACGGAATACTGCAAAAAATAAAAATACGCATCAGCGACAAAAACGACGAAATCACACCGCACATAACAGCATTTAAAACATCACGAAGCGTAAATCCTGCTATAAAGTCGGTTACATTCATATAATATCCTTCACTTATAGCCGCATACCACCTGTCTTTAACCGTACGTGCACATAACAGCAATAATGCCGCTAAACACAAAGTAAAAACACTCAAGGAAAGAATAAATTTCCCGAAAGTACTCTTATACAAAACATCAAAACGAAATAAAAGAAGAGTAATAAGTGTATACACATTAAACCGCAAAAAAGCAGAAAACAGTACGAGAAGATTGCCTGTTCTGACCCTGCCTATAAGTTTTACCCTCGCGCCGACACGAATTTTTTCAAAGCTCAATTATCTCCCCTCCCTCGTTATTATTGACAAAGAAGAAAAGAATTAACATTAAGCCTGTTTTAAAATCAGCTTTACAAAACAAAAAAGAAGGCTTCTTCTTACGAAGTGCCTTCTCTTTATGTAGCAAATTTCGTCAGCTTATTAGCCAGCGATCATACCGATGAGATCCTTAACAGCAGCGATAGCCTTATCGATGATGCCGGACTCCTCAATCTTAGCAATGATGTCCTTAACTGTTGCGATAACCTGCTCCCAGTCAATACCCTTAATCATTTCCATGATCTGATCCATTATATTTTCACCTCCGTTACGCAAACGTTTACAGATGTGATTATATCACTGTGTTTTCAGTTTGTCAAATATAATTTACTTTTCTTTAACAAAACGTTGAAAAACACAAAAAAGCAGGCTTATAAGCCTACTTTTTTGTTATGTTGGAAAAATATGAGTTAATCTTATGCAAACATCTCAAAGATGCTCTTGAAGAAATTAACAACGATTTCAACAACACCGGAATCCTTAACCATACCGACGATATCGGAAGCCTCACCCTCATTGAGGTATGCAAGAAGCTGCTCTACGAATGCAAGAATCTGATCCATTACTGTTTCACCTCCGTGTTTGTTTGTTAATCAGATTATAACAATTTGTAAATCGGCTGTCAACTATTTATTAACAAATAGTTAATATCCAAAGTAACAGCGAGGTAACTATATTTACTTTTTCAAATCTCCGTTTGCAGGATTATCCAGTACTGTCCCCTTCTCATCAAAACGCGAGCCGTGACAAGGACAATCCCACGAATGCTCTGCCTTATTCCATTTGAGTGAACAGCCCAAATGAGGGCAACGTTTGCCAGTAAAACCTACAAAACCGATTGCAGATTCGACGGCATTTAGCAAGAGTTGCGGTCTTAACATATTTCTGTCAGGCAAGAAAAGTTGAGCGTATTCATTTTTATTTTCTGTAACGCAATCACACAGTATCTTCGCCGCAACCATAGCTCCCGTAACGCCCCATTTATTGAAGCCGCTTGCAACAAAAAGCCTGTGAGTATTGGCAGAATAACCGCCTATATACGGCATAGAATCAAGACTCATACAGTCTTGTGCCGCCCAGTACGCAATCTCCGATGACGACTGATAATACTTTGCCACTACCTTACGCAGCTCTGCCCAATTACCACCGTCCTTACCCGTACGGTGACTTCCTCCTCCGAGCAAAAGCAAATCCCCGTAATTACGGAAAGAAAGACCGTTTTTACTTTCGTCAACATACATTCCGTTCATCACCTGAGCGTTCTTTAGTGCAATCACATAAGAACGATGCTGATAAAGCTTTAACGAATACAGACCATGCTTATTGATAAAAGGAAAATGAGTTGCAACAATTACATTTTTGGCATTAATGACAGCTCTGTCAGTAAACGCAGTATTGCCTTTCATCTCACGAACAAAGGTATGCTCAAATATATTTAGTTTCTTGGCTATATTACCGAGAAATTTCAACGGATGAAACTGAGCCTGATTGCTGAAAGACACTGCACCTGCAGTGTTTATCGGCAAAGGCACTGAATCACAAAACCGCGCATTACAGCCGATTTTTGAGAGCGCTGTCATCTCTTTCTCCAGCACTTTTCTATCCGATACCGAATAGACATAGTTATCTTTTGTTTCAAAATCGCATTCAATACCGTTGCAAAGTTTTTTATACTCCGCAAGTGCTTTTTCATTAGCTCGGTAATACATTTCAGCTTTTTCCGTACTGTAATCGTTCAACAGCTTATGATAAACCAAGCCGTGTTGAGAAGTGATTTTTGCAGTTGTATTCTGCGTTGTACCGCTGCAGATTCTGTTTTTCTCAACAAGTATATACGGTACTCCTTTTTCATGCAGAAAGTGTGCTGTCAATATTCCCGCTATACCGCCGCCTATTATCAGCACATCCGTTTTGACGTCACCCTCAAGTGTCGAAAACGACGGCATTTCAACATCTTTACGCCACAATGACTCCATATAAACTCACCTTATTTTAATAAATTCAAGTCTATTTTGTGATATAAAGACAAAAAAATACAGCCTCCGAAGAGGCTGTATAAATTAAAAGCTGATTAATAAATCGGATACTTTTCACAGATTTTTGTAACTTCGGCACGGATTGTATCTGCACTGTTTTCAAAATCTGTAGCTGCAAGGTAGATAAGCTCTGCAATCTTGACCATATCTTCTTCAACCATACCTCTTGAGGTAACAGCTGCTGTACCGATACGCACACCGCTTGTGATAAAGAACTTTTCAGGGTCGTTGGGGATTGCATTCTTGTTGACAGTGATAAATACTTCGTCAAGTCTCTTCTCAAGCTCTTTACCTGTGATGCTGAAAGGACGGAGGTCAACAAGCATAAGGTGGTTATCTGTGCCGCCCGAAACAAGGTTGAAACCTTTTTCGAGAAGTGCAGCTGCAAGAGCCTTTGCATTCTTTACAATCTGCTGCTGATAAGCCTTGAATTCGGGCTTGAGAGCTTCACCGAAGCAAACAGCCTTACCTGCGATAACATGCATAAGAGGACCGCCCTGGCTGCCGGGGAAAATAGCCTTGTCGATATCTTTTGCATACTCTTCTTTACAGAGAATCATACCACCGCGAGGACCGCGAAGAGTCTTATGAGTAGTTGTAGTGACGAAATCTGCAAAGGGAACGGGAGAATCGTGGCAATCAGCCGCAATAAGGCCTGCGATATGAGCCATATCAACCATAAAGAGGCTGCCTGCAAGCTTTGCAATTTTGCTGATACGACGGAAATCGATAACTCTGGGATATGCGGAGGCACCTGCTACGATGAGCTTCGGTTTAACCTCAAGAGCAAGTCTTTCAAGCTCGTCATAATCGATAAAGCCCTCTTCGGTAACACCGTAAGGTACAAAGTTGTAGAGCTTACCGCTGAGGTTTGCGGGTGAGCCGTGAGTAAGGTGACCGCCGCAGTCAAGGCTCATACCGATAACCGTATCACCGGGCTTAAGGAATGCATTATAAACAGCGAAGTTTGCCTGAGAGCCTGAGTGAGGCTGTACATTTACGTGCTCTGCACCAAAGAGCTGCTTTGCACGCTCAATAGCGATATTTTCAACAATATCAACACACTCGCAGCCGCCGTAGTAACGCTTTGCAGGATAACCCTCTGCATATTTATTTGTAAGCACGCTGCCCATTGCGGCAAGCACTGCGGGAGAAACGATATTTTCGGATGCGATAAGCTCGATATTACGCTTCTGACGAGCAAGCTCAAGCTGCATAGCATCTGCTACTTCCGCATCGGTTTCACGGATAAGGGATATTGAATCAAGTACATTTTCAAACATTTTAAAATACCTCCGATTTATCAGATATCAAGATTCTGTACATATTTTGCATTTTTTTCGATAAAGTCACGTCTGGGCTCAACCTTATCACCCATAAGGATTGAGAATGTTTCGTCAGCCTGAATTGCATCTTCAAGAGTAACACGCAGCATTGTACGGTTTGCAGGGTCCATAGTGGTTTCGCGAAGCTGAATCGGATCCATCTCACCAAGACCTTTGTAACGCTGGATATCACAGCTACCGCCCATTTCGGCAATTTTCTCATCACGCTCTTCATCAGAGAATGCATACTCTACTTTTTTACCCTTGCTGATTTTGTAAAGCGGGGGCTGAGCGATATATACGTGACCGTTATCAATAAGCGGACGCATATAGCGGAAGAAGAATGTAAGAAGAAGCGTACGGATATGAGCACCGTCGACGTCGGCATCGGCCATAATAACAATCTTGTGATAACGGAGCTTTGTTATATCGAAGTCTTCATCGATACCTGTGCCGAGTGCAATTACGACGGGAGTCAACTTCTCGTTGCCGATAACCTTATCGAGTCTTGCTTTTTCAACGTTAAGCATCTTACCCCAGAGAGGAAGGATTGCCTGGAAGTTTTTATCTCTGCCTTCTTTTGCAGAGCCGCCTGCCGAGTCACCCTCGACGATGTAGAGCTCTGTATTTTCGGGATTCTTATCTGTACAGTCAGCAAGCTTACCGGGAAGTGAGCTAGAATTGGAGAGAGCAGTTTTACGAGCTGATTCCTTTGCCTTACGCACTGCCTCACGTACACGTGAAGCCTCGCAAGCCTTTGAAAGAAGAGCCTTAGCAACCTGCGGATTCTCTTCGAAATAAGTCATAAGCTTGTCGACAACTGTCTTTGAAACAAGTTTTGTCATCTCAGTATTACCGAGCTTACCCTTGGTCTGACCCTCAAACTGTGCCTCAGTCAGCTTAACACTGATAATTGCAACAAGGCCCTCACGTACGTCTTCACCGGAAAGGTTCTTGTCGCCATCTTTAAGGATGCCGTACTTCTTACCGTAATCGTTGAACACCTTTGTAATTGCAGTCTTGAAGCCTGTTTCGTGAGTACCGCCATCGATAGTACGGACATTGTTTGCAAAACTGATGAGAGTTTCGTTATAGCCGTCGTTATACATAAGTGCGATTTCTGCACTTGAGTCGTCACGGACACTTGAGAAGTGGATGGGAGCAGGCTGTACAGGAGTAAAGCCGCGGCTTTCATTTACATAGTTTACAAACTCGCTCAGACCGCCCTCGTAGCAGAACACACGCTCGACAACATTGTCAGGGTCACGTCTGTCGGTAAATGTGATTTTGAGGCCTGCGTTGAGGAAAGCGGACTCACGAAGTCTGCGCTCAAGCACCTCAAACTCATAAACTGTTGTTTCTGTAAAGATTTCGGCATCAGCTTTAAAGCGAATAAATGTACCTGTATTCTCGCTTGTACCTACGATATCAAGGTCACTCATAATTGCACCGCGCTCAAACTTCTGGCGGTAGACATTGCCGTTACGTGAAACCTCAACCTCAAACCACTCGGAAAGGGCATTAACAACTGATGAACCAACACCGTGCAGACCGCCCGATACCTTGTAACCGCTGCCGCCGAACTTACCGCCTGCGTGAAGCACGGTAAGAACAACGGTAACTGCAGGCATACCCATTTTTTCGTTCATATCTACGGGGATACCGCGGCCGTTGTCGCGTACGCTGATAATATTGTCGGGCTCAATCTCAACCTCGATATGAGTACAGAAGCCTGCAAGAGCCTCGTCGATTGAGTTATCGACAATTTCATATACAAGGTGATGGAGACCGTTGGGACCGGTTGAGCCGATATACATACCGGGGCGCATACGTACAGCCTCAAGACCTTCGAGGACCTGAATCTGACCTGCACCGTATTCCTCGTTTACAGCAGTATCCATCTGCTCAACGGGGCCGATACCCTCTTCGTTAATTTCTTCTGCGAAAGCATCAATGTTCTGAACTTTTTCCTGATTATCCAAAACTGACTTCCTCCTACTGTTATTTCATACCCGTCAGACTGTTTCTGCTTCGTTTAAGCAAAGTTGACGGAGAGATAGGTGATATATATACCGTTGTGTTGCCAAGCTTATCGCGGCAAACAACAAACGACTTCGGTAATTCAAAGCCGACATTGACTACCCTGCCCTGCTTTGTCGCGTTTGCAAGATAATCACGAGTTGCCTTGGAGACGGTTGTTGCCTCAAGGTCAAAAATACCGAGAATTTCGTCGTAAGTTACAACTGTGTCTTGTCCGAGGTGCAGGTACATCCGCTCAGCTCCTCTTTTCTTTTTCGTTTTTCTTCAGCCTTACGCACACGAAGCGCCGCAAAAAACTCAGACAGTAAAGCGGCACATTCATCCTTCATAAAGCCGCCTTCGATACGCGGTTTACTGTTATACGGCAGGTCGCAAAGGTTGACTACACTGCCCATAGAGCCTGACTTATAATCATAGGCACCGAAAACTACACGCTTTACTCTTGAATTTATAATTGCACCCGTACACATCGGGCACGGCTCAAGAGTAACAAACATCTCACATTCGGCAAGGCGCCAACCGCCAAGAGTATTGCAAGCCATATTAATCGCTTCAATCTCGGCATGAGCAAGAGCATTTTTGCCAGTTTCGCGGCGATTAAAGCCTTCGCCGACAATTACGCCGTTATGTGTTACCACCGCTCCAACAGGCACTTCATCAAGAATTGCAGCTTGTTTAGCAAGCTCGATTGCACGGAGCATTGACTCACAGTCGTCCATAAAAAATGTCCTTTCATCAAAAATCATTTAAAGCTTGATATATCTTATCATCGAAAAAGCAAGGTATATAAGCACAGGTATCATTGTAGGACCGATAAAGAATGCTGCCACTCTTTTAAAGCCACGCACACCCGAAGTGTTGCGGCGAAGCTTAAAGCCGTAAACTTTACCGAAAACAACAATACATACAATACCGATAATAACAAGTGCAATAATCAGAATATTGTACGCTGCATTGAAAAGCTTCGGCCACAAATTACCCATTTCGGCAAAGAATACCGACGTACAGTTGTTAAGTGCATGAATAATAATGCCAACCCAGATACTGCGTGTATAAACAACAGCATAGCCAATTGCAACACCTGCGACGAATGCAAAAACCACACTGATCGGATTGCCATGAGCTACAGCAAAAATAAAAGCGGTTGCATAGATTGCAAAAGAATCACCGTAGCGACGAAGCGGCTGCATTATAACACCGCGGAAAACAAACTCTTCGACAAGCGGAGCCATAAAGCCTGCGCAAACAAAATTCATTGCAATATCGAGCGCATTTTCGGAAACAACCGGATCAGGAGAAAGCAACTCAACACCCTGGATATTAAACCAAAAGCTCACAAGAGTAGCAACAAAATTACCTGCCATACAAAGCGCCCAACCTGCCAGCACAGCAAGCAAAAGCTTTGTCCGCGGCTGAGGAGAATGAAAAGGAAGCGCCTTGAAATAAGAAGCATTACCCTTGCGTAAGCTATACAAAAAGAACGGCACACCCATTGAAAGGAATGAAAAGAAGAAAGCATTGACGCCGTAGGTAGCTGCTAAGCTTTCGCCTAAAATTTTGCCAAAGCCGAAAAGCGACACAAAAAACATAATAACAGTCTGTATGCCGTAATTGCCGAGAAGACAGGCACCGACAAATAAACCGTGTTTGCGCAACTTGCGGCGGTTGATATCCGCCGGGTAAGACGGCTGAGGAGGCGCAGAAACAGGAGGTGCATATACATACGGATACGGCTGCTGATACTGCGATTGATACGGCTGCTGATATCTGAACGGCTCTTGCATTCCTCTGCTCCTCTCACCTAAAATAATAACGCACAAATATATATAATTTATATCTATAATATAGTACCGCATAATTATATCACAGTGTAAATAAAAAAGCAATAATATTAATATAAAAAGACTGCTTTTTTACAGTTGAAATAGCACAAAAAATATGATAAACTAATTTAACAATTCACAAAAGCAGGTGAACTAACAATGAAATTTATATCTTGGAACGTAAACGGCCTCAGGGCCTGTATGACAAAGGGTTTTGACGACATATTTAAAGAGCTTGATGCAGATATTTTCTGCGTGCAGGAAACCAAGCTTCAGCTCGGTCAGATTGACTACAATCCCGAAGGATACTACCAGTATTGGAATTATGCCGAGAAAAAAGGTTACTCGGGCACTGCAGTATTTACAAAGCAGAAACCGATAAGCGTGTTCAACGGCATCGATATAGAAAAGCACGACCACGAAGGCAGAGTAATAACTCTTGAATTTGATAAATTTTACTTTGTGTGTGTTTATGTACCCAATGCCCAAGACGAATTACGCAGACTTGACTACCGAATGGAATGGGAAGACGATTTCAGAGAGTATCTCGTTTCGCTTGCAAAAGACAAGCACGTTGTAGTATGCGGCGATATGAATGTTGCACACAAAGAAATTGACCTCAAGAACCCGAAAACCAACCGCCGCAATCCAGGCTTTACCGACGAAGAAAGAGGCAAGTTCGAGTCACTTCTCGACGCAGGATTTATCGACACATTCCGCTACTTCTACCCTGACCTTGAAAACGCATACTCCTGGTGGAGCTACAGATTTCAGGCACGTGCAAAGAATGTCGGCTGGCGTATCGACTACTTCCTTGTAAGCTCAGGTGCAGAAGAGCTGCTGAAAGGTGCAAAAATTCACAGTGACATTTTCGGCTCGGACCACTGCCCCGTAGAAGTTGAAATTGATTTTTAAATTGATTTTTAAGGAGAAGTAAAATGTCAATAGAAAGAGTGAGACCGTACCTCGCCGAAAAAGGTATGGAGGACAGAATAACAGAGTTTGATGTATCAAGTGCCACTGTTGAGCTTGCAGCACAGGCGCTCGGATGTGAAGGCAAAAGAATTGCAAAAACACTTTCTTTTATGGTGAACGGCAACGCAATTCTCATTGTCGCCGCAGGTGACGCAAAGGTTGACAACGCAAAGTACAAGGCATATTTCGGTGCAAAAGCAAAGATGCTCACACCCGACGAAGCAGTTGAGCTTGTAGGTCACGCTATCGGCGGTGTATGCCCGTTTGCAGTCAACAAAGGCGTAAAGGTATATCTTGACATTTCACTTAAACGTTTTGAAATAGTGTACCCTGCCGCAGGCAGCTCAAACAGTGCTGTTAAGCTCAGAATACCCGAGCTTGAGATGCTCTGTCCCGAGGCTGTTTGGGTAGATGTATGCAAAGCATGGCAGGAAGAATAAGCAAATGAAAAAGTTTTCTCCCCTTCTGATAGTAACCGCCGCTACGCTTTGGGGCACAATGGGCTTATTTACCCGAAAGATGACTGAACTCGGTTTCTCAACTCTTCAGCTCGTTTTTATGCGTGCATCATTGACAGCGGCCATATTATTTATATACCTCATTATTTTTGACAGAGAAAAGCTCAAAATCAAACTGAAGGATATATGGATATTCATCCTTGCGGCTCTTATCAGCGTAGTGCTCTTCCAACACTGCTATACAAACGCAATAATGGCAGGCTCAATCAGTATTGCCGCAACCCTGCTATACACTTCCCCTATTTTTGTGACGATAATTTCCGCAATACTTTTCAAAGAAAAAATCACACCGATAAAAGTAATTGCGCTTGTAACGGCATTTACAGGCTGTGTTCTTGTTTCAGGTATAACAGGCTCGGGTACTTCGCTTACCACCACAGCTCTATTTTTAGGCATAGCCTCAGGATTTACATACGGACTATACAGTATCTTCACGAAGATTGGTTTACGGTACTATTCTCCGCTGACCTTCACCTTTTACACATTTCTTATTGCATCGGTTGCGCTTATCCCTCTCAGTGATGTCAGCTCAATGACAGCTGTTACCGCTTCATCCGTTAAAGCCGCCGTAATGCCTGCAGTATTCGGTATCGTAACAAGTGTAATACCTTACATCTGTTTCACCTGCGGACTCAAGTATATTGATGCAGGTAAAGCCAACATAACAGCAACAATCGAACCTGCAGTTGCAACTCTTATCGGCGTTTTTGTTTTCAATGAAAAACTCAGCATTTCTGCCACAGCCGGAATTATTCTTGTGCTTTTAAGTGCAGTCGTGCTAAATTTACCACACAGCCGTGCAAACGCCACGTCAAAATATTAAAAATTCGGTATCAAAAAAGGACTTTCGGTTTTTCCGAAAGTCCTTTTCAGTATTTTATGGTTTTATGCCCGAAATATCAAAAATTTGCCCTGTATTTGCCCACGAGTTCTTTAGCGACATCAACTGTGCTTTCTTTACCAACAGCGTCGTTATCCGGCGTATATGTGCCGATCCACTCTTTTTCGATTCTTGAAAGAGCACCACCAAATTCCGAGCCGAGATAAGCATCACGGTCAAACACCTGATTCTTTGTCTTATCGGGAATGCGGCGGAATTTACCGAATGTCATAGCGAGCTGCTCAAACAGTGCCCTCCAGCGAAGCGCGTAGAAAGTTGAAAGCATACCGCCCCATTCTTTCCAACAGCAATCGTAAAGCATATTATCTTTGACAGGACCAAAGATTGTTATCTGCGAAAGAAGGTTGATTTCAAAGTTCTGCTTTTCGTCATCACCGTCACCAAGCTCACGCGCAAGCGACAAATGATAAGGCAGAGAAAACTCCTTTTTGGTCAGAAGCAGTCTGTCCATATCCTCAATTATACCGAGGAAAAGGTTAGTATTCTGCTCAAAAAGCTCAACATCCTTATTTTTGTAACCTTCGAGTGCTTTTTTGCACACAGTATTCGCAAGGTCACTGAGTGCCTGACGGAGTATATCGCACAAATCAAGCTCATATTCATAAGTTTTGCCATCAGCTTCAATGAGTTTTTGTGCCGCAGCAAAAACATCTGAAATATTATAATCAATTTCACTGCCGCTGTCGCCTATTGCAGTATGGCGAAGCAAAACAGACGGTCGGGTACAAACAGCGCTTGCGTGCTCACGCTCAGGCTGACCTTCTCGCCAACAGCTCTTTTTAAGAAGCATCATCGCTTCAAAAGCAGCCTCACTGTCTGTGCCGTAGCGATTTTTCGTGTAGCTTTCAAGCCACTTATCAACATCGCCGTCTCCGCTAACAGCCGCATAAGCGTACTGTCTGAAGATTTCATTTGAGAAAGCACCATCAGAGAAAACACCGACGCCGCAGGCGTTCAGCTTATCTAATCTGTTCGCCGATACTGAAGCAATATCACCGTGCACAGCAGTTACGTCACCGCTGTTACACTGTGTGCCTACAATAAAAGAATAGCCGTCATATTCCGAATCATTGCAAAGCTCACCGTTGTCGATAATAAGGACACGGTCTTTAGGTATGCCGAGAAGAAGCTCAGGCTTCGCGCAGGAAGAATGAATAACCCAGACACTGTCCTCACTGCGTGAAGATATCAGCTTATAAACAGCCGTACCTACACCTGCTAGGAAAGAAGATTTTCGTTTTGCAGGCGGATGATTGAGAAACGGGTCCGCAAGATAGAATTTGCTTTCACCAAGCAGAAGTTCCTGATTTTTATAGAAAAGCGTGCCCACTTTATGGAACATCGTATCGCGTGCGGAAAGCTGATACTGACTCGGGAAAAGACACCATTCCTCGGACTTATGCATTCTGGCACGGATTTTGCCCTGAATGAAGGTACGGAAAATATAGCCGGTAAAACCTTGGAAAATCGGAGTCATTCCAATTTCCCTTTCACGGTCGGTAATCTTTCTGCCAAGTTCAAGACGCTTGTTTATGCTCTCCTTTTTAGTCTGCGGCAGGTAACCGTCAAAGCAATCCGAAAGCTGCCAGCTCCAGAACGACGGGCCTGCAATACTTGCAAGAGCGAGACCCTCTTTCATACCGAGCTCAAGCATAGTTTTCATCCATACCGCTTCTGTACCGACTGTTGTAAGAGGCATATTGATGCCGTTCATTGCCATAAAGTCGATTTCGTTTTCCCAACGCTCCCAGTTCCACCAACATGCGGCGCACGAAAACGTAGTGTATTCAAAACAAGTACGATACTTAGCCTTTATTTCACCCTCTGTTTTTTCAGCAGGAAGGGCAAATTCACCGTATGCAAGTGAATGTTCTGCAGTAAAATAAGCGCCGCAGCAATCGCGCATAAAGTGATAATAAGCTACAGCCAGACAGACAGTATCAGTACCTTTGAGAAGCACTTTATCGTCGCACGGCTCATAGCTGAATATATTTCTGCCGTCTTCCGCCTCAATAGTCTCGAACAAAAAATTCTCAACCAATTCGGGTGAACGACGGCTGACAAGTGATTTAATCATAATCAACCTCTGCTGTTCTGAATTTCTGCGGCTGTAACAGTATTCTGCATAAGCATCGCAACAGTCATAAGACCTACGCCGCCGGGTACGGGAGTAATATGTGAAGCCTTATCTTTAACTGCTTCAAAGTCGACATCACCGCAACGCTTACCGTCCTCATCTCTGTTCATACCGACATCAATTACAACTGCGCCCTCTTTAACCATATCTGCCGTAACAAACTTAGCCTTGCCCACTGCTGCAACAAGAATATCCGCAGACTTTGTGATTTCAGCGAGATTCTGTGTTCTTGAATGACATACGGTAACTGTACCGCTTGCAGCAAGAAGAAGCATAGCCATTGGCTTACCTACGATATTACTTCTGCCTATAACAACGCAGTTTTTACCTGCAACGTCAATACCCTCGTATTTGAGCATTTCCATAATACCTGCAGGCGTACAGGGCTTGAGCACGCAGTCACCAATCATAATATGACCTGCATTTACGGGATGGAAGGCATCAACATCCTTCTCAGGCTTAATTGCATTGAGAATAACCTTCTCATCAATATGCTTCGGAATGGGAAGCTGACAAAGAATACCGTTTACACTTTCGTCCGCATTGAGCTTTTCAACAAGTGCAAGCAGCTCATCCTGAGTAGTTTCGGCAGGCAGTGCAAACTCAAGAGACTTTATACCAACCTCTTCGCAGGTGCGCTTCTTGTTGTTGACATAAGTTCTTGAAGCAAAATCATCACCTACAATAATAACTGCAAGGCAAGGCTCAATGCCCTTTACCTTAAGTTCATCCACCTGAGCTTTAACCTGCTGTTTAATATGAGCGGAAATAACCTTACCGTCAATAAGCTTCATAATATTGCCCCTCCATATAACAAATTCATAAATAAGAACAGCGGTGTAATAACAAGGAAAAATTCTCTCGTAATTACACCGCTGAATATTTTTAAAAATAATGCAAAGAGAATATCGTGATATATCTCTGTTATGACTTTATCAGTTGTTGCCGAAAAGATTCTCGATAAAGTCGTAGTAGTTGCTGTTGCCTGTTGCAGGGTCACCTGCAGATTCGACAGCAGGAGCAGCAGGAACTGCAGGAGCTGCAGGAGCTTCGGGAGCAGCAGGAGCTGCAGAAGCAACGGGAGCTGATACACTTGCTGCACCGAAGATTTCATCTACTTTCGGAGGCTCATCGATGCTGTTACCAAAGCCGAAACCTGTAGCAACAACAGTGATGTAAAGCTCATCGTTAAGAGAATCGTCGAAGGAGAGACCCCAGATGATGTTTGCATCGGGATGTGCTGCATCCTTGATCTTCTCGCTGGCGATTTCGATATCTTCGAGGCCGATATCGGGAGAGGATGTAACACTGATGATAACACCCTTTGCACCCTTGATGGATGTTTCGAGAAGCGGGCTGGAGATAGCTGCCTCTGCTGCAACTTCGGGCTTGTCCTTGCCCTTTGCATAACCGATGCCCATGTGTGCATGGCCTGCATCCTTCATAACAGAGAGAACGTCTGCGAAGTCGAGGTTGATGACACCGGGGATCTTGATAAGCTCGGAAATATTCTTAACGCCCTGAAGAAGGACATCGTCAGCCTTTGCGAAAGCGTTAGCCATTGTGATTTTTGTTTCGCTTGCGAAACGAAGACGCTCGTTGGGGATGATAACAAGGCTGTCTACATGCTCTGTAAGCATATCGATACCGTTTTCAGCCTGAGTCATTCTGCGTCTGCCTTCGAAATTGAAGGGCTTAGTAACAACACCTACTGTAAGTATGCCCATATCTTTTGCAATCTGAGCAATAACGGGTGCAGCACCTGTACCTGTACCGCCGCCCATACCTGCGGTGATAAAGACCATATCTGTACCCTTAAGTGTGTCGGAAATAACATCGCGGCTTTCTTCTGCTGCCTTCTGGCCAACCTCAGGCTTACCGCCTGCACCCATACCGCGTGTAACCTTCTCACCAATCTGAATCTTATGTGTTGCCTGAGATGTAAGAAGAGCCTGCTTATCGGAGTTGACAGCAATAAACTCAACACCTCTGATACCTGAAGCAATCATTCGGTTAACAGCGTTACCGCCGCCACCGCCAACACCTATAACTTTAATTTGTACCACGTTTTCAACTTCGTTATCGATTTCGAAACCCATATCCTGATACCTCCCAAAATCTAAATTTATATTTAAGTAGTTAATTAGACATATACAGTTATTGTAAGTCTATCACATATTACAAAAAAAGACAATAGTATTTTTTAAAAAATTATTCCGTCTTTTCCGTAGCTTTCTCCGTAGCATTTTCCGTCGGTTTATTTTCAGCCTGAGAAGCATCCGCATCAGGTACGGATGAATCTTCCGAAGGCACTGTTTCCGTCGGCTTTTCAAGCGGCTTAAAGAATGCCTTTCCCTCTACGGAATCAAGATCAATTCTGCCGTACACTCCCGGATTATCCTGATTCTGACGTTTTATTACCTCTGCCGCAAGTGCAAGTTTACGCTCAGCAGAACCCATACTGCCAATCAGAATAGTTATTCTGCCGTCATAAACACAGCTTATATCGTAAACATCGGTAATATCAATCTCAGTAATTTTATCTATTCCTGCTTTATCTAATTGAGCGCCGATTGATTTAAGTAATTCAAAAGCACCCTTATCATTAAGCTCCACCAATTCACCGGGTGTAGCTTTAACAGCCGTAACGCCGTGTACAACTGCAAACTTTTTATCTTCTTCGGCACTCACCTGCCCGAGCACCTTGCCCTCGGCATTTATGACAACCGCTTTATCACCGTTTATAAATGAATAGCGACCCGGAGTTACCGTAACGGTAATAGTAACCTTACCGTTGAGTGAACGTTTAACCGTTGCACTGCCGATATAAGGCAGTGACTTTGCAAGCTTCTCACTGACGCCCTTAGCATCACACATAATAATATTTTCATTATAGTCAATACCGCTTGCGGCAATTATTTCCTTATCGGTATACGGCGATTTACCTACAATCTCTATTTTGTCGATCTTAAAAAATACGGTAAGCGACAACGCAACCATAACACCGATAACAGCAACACCTATTGCAATATACTGTACTGTCATTCTGCGACGACGCTGTGCTCGACGCTGCTCGGCATGAAGCCTGCGGCGCTCATTTTCGGAAAGCGAGCGTTCTTCAACGGGAGGCTCCTGACGTTTTTTTCTTGCATCTGTTAAAACAGGCGGCTTTCCGTGCCTTTTTACGGTAGGGCCTTTTTTCTCCGGTACCGGCTGTGAAGGCTTGC
The DNA here is from genome assembly GCA_045123695.1 of Acutalibacteraceae bacterium. Classification (GTDB taxonomy): domain Bacteria; phylum Bacillota; class Clostridia; order Oscillospirales; family Acutalibacteraceae; genus UBA8612. The sequence continues at coordinate 67,481 of JBGVKJ010000046.1, read as the reverse complement.
GAGTAAAAAAGTTCGGTGATTTTGTACCGCTTTTTTTAGCAGTCGGTTGCGGCTTACCGCGACCTCTTGCAGACTTTACGGTCTGCGGTTCCTGTTTTTGCTCTTCTACCGGCTTTTTACGCTCGGCAAAAAGATCAAGATCATAATCAGCAGTACTGCGGCGATATCCGTCCGTATTGTCGCCGATTATAAACTTATCATTGTTTTCGTCCATTTCTTTACTCCTTCCTGAATATTTCCGCTCCCAATCCATTGAGCTGTGTTTCTATTTTTTCATAACCCCTGTCGATATGGTTAATACCGTCGACTACGGTAGTACCTTCTGCACAAAGTGCCGCAACAACAAGTGCACTGCCACCCCTCAGGTCGTGAGAAACAACATTCGCACCGTTAAGCTTACGGACTCCCTCGATTACGGCAACCCGATTTTCAGTACGTATCTGTGCACCCATTTTTCTCAGTTCGCCGACATATTTAAATCTGTTTTCGAATATATTTTCAACAACGGTGCTCGTACCGCACGCAACACTCGCCATAACTGCGAGATCTGCCTGCGAATCCGTGGGAAAACCCGGATACGGCATCGTTCTTATCATTCCCAATTTTGCAAGTCTTTCGGGAGCTTTCAGCCATACACCTTTTTCATCCTGAATAACTCGGCAACCCGATTTTTCAAAAGGCTCAACAACAGGCATCAGCATTTCGGAATTTTTAAAGTTGAGCCTGATGTTTCCGCCGGTAACCGCAGCAGCAGCCATATAAGTGACAGCCGCAATTCTGTCTTGCCTTACACGGTGCTCACAAGCGGTAAGTTTCTTTACGCCGTTGATACGTATTACACTCTCGCCTGCACCTGAGATATCCGCACCGCATCTGTTAAGAAAATCGGCAAGTTCTTTGATTTCAGGCTCACGTGCCGCATTTACTATCAGTGTCTCACCTTTTGCCGTACAAGCTGCCAGCAGAATATTCTCGGTTGCACCGACGCTCGGAAAAGAAAGCGTAACTCTTGCACCTTTAAGACCGTACGGACAACTACATATAAGTCTGCCGCCCGTTTCATCAATAACAGCACCGAGAGTACGCATAGCATCAAGGTGAAGGTCGATAGGTCGAAGACCTATTTCACATCCGCCGGGTGCGGTAAGCTCGGCTTTGCCGAATCTGCCCAGAAGCGCACCGAGAAAGACGATTGACGAGCGCATCTCACGCATAAGAGAATCGGTAACTGCAAAACCTGAAGCTGATTCGGAATCTATACTTATCACACCGGCACAAGCTGAAACTTCGCACCCGAGATATGTAAGTATATTTGCCGCTGCAGTTATATCTGTTAACTGCGGACAACCCGAAAGCATGGTTTTACCGCAGACAAGCACAGACGCCGCAAGAAGCGGCAGCACACCGTTTTTTGCGCCCTGCACCGTCATTTCGCCTTCAATTCTTTTCTGACCGTTTATAACAAAGCAAGCCATTTTTACACCCCACTAAAGCATAATAACATAAGCCATATTATGCCGGAGGTGTATTTAAAGTTACTTTACGATATTTTCAATTACCTTTACTATCCTCTCGGTAGCATCGGTAACAGCCATCTGTTTTGCTGCAATACCCATATTTATAAGTTTATCGGGTGTTTCAAGCAAGGTATCGATATGCTGCATAAGCACAGCAGATGTAAGATCTTTTTCTTCAATAAGTATTGCCGCACCCTTATCGGCAAGAGCTTTTGCATTGTGATACTGATGATTCTCCGTTGCAAAAGGATAAGGAATAAGAATTGACGGCTTACCCATAACCTGGAATTCGCAAAGCGAGCTTGCACCTGCACGGCAAATTACCAAATCTGCAGCGGCAAGGCAACGGTGCATATCATCAATATAGTCTCTGATAATAATATGTTTATTATTAAGGTCAACACCCTTTTCGGCAAGTCTTTCGGGGAAATCCTTACAATCCTTACCTGTAGCGTGCATAAACCAACAATCGTTTTTACCGGTACGGTTTGCAATAACCTCGAGCATAGATTCATTTATCGCCTTTGCACCGAGGCTGCCGCCCATCGAAAGAATAAGCGGCTTATCGTCAAGACCAAGCTCTGCTCTTGCGATATCTCTGTCAGTTTCAAGCAATTCCCCTCTTACGGGAAGACCGGTTACAACGGGAGGATTCTTCGGCTGCATATACTGTGCAACGCTCTCCTCTGTAAGCATAACCGCATCAACCATTTTTGCAAGAGTTTTATTGGTCATACCGGGGAATGCATTCTGCTCGTGAATTGCGGTATGTATGCCGAGTTTTGCCGCTGCACGTACAACGGGGCCGCTGACATAACCGCCAAAGCCGATAACGACATCGGCATTAAACTCTTTGATAATCTTCTTTGCCTGCGAGGAGGATTTAAGGAGATGACTGAGAGTTTTGATATTCTGCTTTATACCGTTGAGATTAAGTACACGGTTGAAGCCGCTGATTTGTATTGTTTTAAAATCGAAACCTGCCGCAGGTACAAGGCGTGCTTCCATTTTCTCGGCAGTACCGATAAAAAGGATATTTGCCTCGGGATACTGTTTTCGGATTTCGCCTGCAACTGCAAGTGCAGGGTTGATATGACCTCCCGTACCACCTGCCGCAAAAATAATATTCTTTCCGTTAAGCATAGCTCTCACCTATTCCTTTATCATATTTGACGAGCGTGATACAGACAGCACCATTCCCATTTCACACAGCAAGAACAGCATCGACGTACCGCCTGCACTGAAGAAAGGCAAACCGATACCCGTATTCGGGAAAAAGTCTGTTACAACAAACACGTTGAAAACCGTCTGTAAACCGATATGCGCCATTATACCGAGCACGAGAAGCGTGCCGAATTTCGAATTGCAACGCATGGCAATTTTATAACCGCGGTAAATAAGATAGCAAAAAAGCATAAGAATAAACGCCGCACCTATAAAGCCAAGCTCTTCACATACAATAGCGAAGATAAAGTCACTCTGTGCCTCTGAAACATAAAGATGCTTCATCTTTGAATCACCGAGACCCTGACCGAAAAGACCGCCCGAGCCTATAGCATACAGAGAATTGTTAATCTGCCAACGTGCACCTGTAGGATCAAAGCTCTTATCTTTCCACGCAATAATTCTCTCCTGCTGATATTCATCGATAATACCGAGAAAACCGGGATTGGAAACAAAAATTATTACAAAAACGGCAATTATCGAAATAAATGCAACAAACCACCATTTGTTAAATCCGCCGAGGTAAAGCATTGCTATCGTAAGCATCGCAAAAAGTATTGCACCGGAAAGGTGATGTTCAAGGAAAACAAGCAAAGTGAAAAGCACACCGATTGAACCGAAAATGATTGCGGTTTTTACAGCAACTTTTTTATCCTTGCTTACAATCTGAGAATGATATTTTTCACAGCCCCACGCATAGAAGGCAACAAGACCTATTTTGGCTATTTCAGACGGCTGAAACTGTCGCATACCGGGTATTGGCAAGGGTATCCAGCGTCCGAATTCTTCTCCGCCCTCGGGATTCTGACCTTCTTTAATCTTCGCATAAACCAGCGCGGCACACAAAAGGATAAAAGACAAGCCTACACCGAGAAGCACAAAGCGTCTGTAATAATTGTAATTTATTCTTGAAATTACAAGCATTGCAACAATACCTACGGCAATTGCAATTATCTGAGATATGACATAGTCATAGCTGTTTTCTTTTTTATGGAGGGCAATAGAATAACCTGCCGATGCCATCATAACCGTACCGACTGCAACAAGAAGAAGTACAATCAGCAAAAAGATTATATCCACATTGCCTTTTGCCCAATATTTTTTGCTCATAATTTTTTGAGCGAACTTACTGCCTGCAATTCTGCCTGTTTTTACTGTTGATGAATCGTTCAAGTCAAGCCACCCCTTTCTTTTAATTATTTCAACCGAATTTTATTAACGCTATACCTATGGCACAGCCAATCATATTAACCAAGGAAAAAACAACAACAATTTTCTTTTCTTTCCATCCGCTCATCTCAAAATGATGGTGAATGGGAGCCATTTTAAATATACGCTTGCCGTGTGTGAGCTTAAAATATCCTATCTGTAACACATCGGAAAGACCTTCAATAAAGTAAATTATACCGACGGGCAAGAGTATCAATGGACAATCAACCGCATAAGCGAGTGCAACTACGATACCGCCAAGGAACATTGAACCGGTGTCGCCCATAAATACTTTGGCAGGATTCCAGTTCCAGATAAGAAAACCCGCGCAAGCTCCTGCAAGTGCTGCCGCAACAACGCTTGCACCGAGGTTATTGCGCATAAACGCAATTACAATAAGTGATACTGCGGTTGTAAGTGTAAGCGACGAGCAAAGCCCGTCAATACCGTCAGTAAAATTAACAGCATTTGTCGCACCGTAAATAAGAACGATACCGAAAAGGAAGAAAAATATTCCGAGGTCACCCGTAGAGCCGTAAAAAGGAATATACATAAACGAACAGTTCGACATTTTAAGACTGCCGAGATAAGCTATTATAATCAGAAGCTGCATAAGCGTTTTCTGCCTTACAGTAAGACCGAGGTTACGCTTTTTAACAACCTTGATATAATCGTCAAAAAAGCCGACAAGTCCGAGTGAAAGTGCCATAACCAGACCTGCAAAGAGCTTTGAATACATAGCGGAGCGCACAAGATTACCGCCCGTAATAATATCGCCGCCCATAAATCTGTCGGTTAAAAACACAACCGCAACGGCAGCAAAAATGCCGATAATGAACATCAGACCGCCCATAGTAGGAGTACCCTGCTTGCCTGAATGCCATTTAGGTCCGTACTCAAGAATCGTCTGACCGAATTTCAATCTGCGAAGCCACGGCACCATAACAAGTCCGAGCAGTGCCGTTACACCGAAAGCTATCAGTACAGCAAGACCTAAAGCAAGATATGTGTTCATTCAAAGCACCTTACCCTTCAGCAAAAATACTTATAACTTCCTCCAGCTTCATTCCCCTGCTCGCCTTAAAGAGCACTGCATCACCTTCATTAATGTCGGCTTTGAGTTGTGCGGCAAGAGCAGCTTTATCATCAAACGCTTTTACAAATTTCATTCCGTTGGCTTCTGCAGCCTTGGCAGCAAGAGAAGCCATTTCACCGTAAGTATAAAACCTGTCAATACCTTTTGATGCAACAAGTGCACCAACTTCGCGGTGAGCTGACTCGGATATTTCACCAAGCTCAAGCATATCGCCGAAAACAAGTGCCTTTTTGTTTGCCTTCATGGTACTGAGCACTTCTGTAGCGGCACGTACAGAATCGGGACTTGCATTGTAGCAATCTTCAATTACGGTGATACCGTTTATTTCACGCACATTCTGACGCATTCCCGAAGTAACATACTTTGAAAGACCGAGCGCGGCACTTTCGGGAGTTACACCAAGATATAAACCTGCCGCAAAAGCAGAAAGTGCATTATATACATTATGAGTACCGACAGTAGGAATAGTAACACTCTGTTTGCCGCCGTTATACACAACAGTAAAACAAGTATTATAACCCGACTGCTCGATATTAACCGCTCTGTAATCGCACTTTTCATTTTCAATACCGAATGTAATGATTTTTCTGTCATCGAGCATAACTGTACTGAGTAAATCGTCGTCACCGTTTACAATAAGCGGAGCATTGGGTTTCAAACCGTCGAGAATTTCGAGCTTTGCCTTTAGTATACCTTCACGCGAGCCAAGATGTTCGATATGTGAAACACCGATTTTTGTGATAATACCGACATTGGGCTGTGCAACCTTTGCAAGCCTTGATATTTCACCGAAAGCACTCATACCCATTTCGAGTATTGCCGCCTCATAATCGCTGTCAAGTCTGAATACCGTAGTAGGTAAGCCTATTTCGTTATTGAGGTTACCCTCATTCTTGAGAGTATTGAACTTTTCGGAAAGAACGGCGTATACCATTTCTTTAGTTGTAGTTTTGCCGACACTGCCCGTTATTCCTACAAAAGGAATAGAAAAAAGTGAACGGTAATATGCGGCAATTTCAAGCAAAGCCATACCCGTGTTTTCAACAACAAGTACTTCACCGTCAGCTTCAACGGGTCTTGAGCACACAGCTGCGACAGCACCTTTTTCAAAAGCCGTCGCTACGAAATCGTGTCCGTCAAAGCGTTCGCCGACAAGGGCGATAAAAAGGCTGCCTTGAGTAATTTTTCTTGTATCGGTGCAAATGCTGAGCACCTGCTTATCTTCACCGCAGACTGCACCAAGCACTGCGCTTATTTCTTTCAATCTGAGAGGTATCATAACAAAATCCTCTTTCCGATAAATTTATCCGAGTATATTTTTTACTATTTCGCGTTCATCGTAGTGAATCTTTTCCGTACCGATTATCTGATAAGTTTCGTGACCCTTACCTGCAAGCAGTACGATGTCGCCCGATTCGGCTTCTTTGAGTGCAAACTCAATAGCCTGAGTTCTGTCAACGATTGTAACAACAGGCACTTTTGCATTCTTTGTGCCCTCTGCAACTTCATTTACTATTGCTTCCGGGTCTTCCGTACGAGGATTATCCGATGTAACAACAACAAAATCGGACATATCTGCAGCAATTTGACCCATAAGCGGACGCTTTGTTCTGTCTCTGTCGCCACCGCAACCAAAAACGGTAATTATTCTCGCCTGCGCGATTTTACGCAGAGAAGCAAGAATATTCTGAAGTCCGTCCGGAGAATGTGCATAGTCGATAATAACCGTATAATCCGTATCGGTAGGTACAACTTCAATTCTGCCGGGCACACCTGTAGCCTGTGACAGAGCCGCCGCTACGTCTGCAAAAGGCAGACCGAGCTGAATCGCACACACTGCTGCAGTCATTGAATTATAGACCGTAAATCCTCCGGGGATACGCATTTTTATGCGTTCGAGTTTACCTATGCCGACAAGGAAATATGAAACTCCACCGGGTTTATGCTCAATATTTTTAGCAGAATAATCTGCAGAATCTCTAAGAGCAGAGCAGGTTGCAACACTGCAGGATGTACCCTCAATCATAGCTTTATATGCTTCATCGTCTGCATTTACAACCGCTTTATCGCAGTTTTCAAAAAGCTTATGCTTTGCAGCGATATAGTTTTCAAATGTGCCGTGATAATCAAGATGATCCTGAGTAAGATTAGTAAATGCCGCCACCTCATAACGAAGACCTGCAACACGCTGCTGTGCAAGTGCCTGCGAAGAAACCTCCATAACACAGAATTCACAGCCTGCTTCAACCATCTTTGCAAACAGCGAATTAAGCTCAAACGGGTCGGGAGTTGTAAGCTTTGCAGGATACTCAACATCGCCTACCATATTTTTAACGGTACCTACAAGACCTGTTTTTCTGCCAAGTGATTCAAAAATTGACTTGAGCAAAAAGCAGGTTGTTGTTTTGCCGTTTGTACCGGTTACACCTACAAGACGAAGTTTCTCGGCAGGGTTGCCGAAAAACGACGCAGAGAGAAGCGAAAACGCTTCTCTTGTGTCTGATACTATTAACTGATTTTTTACACCTGTGTCACGCTCTGCCACAATAAGCACTGCACCCGACTCAACAGCCGAAACAGCTGCATCGTGTCCGTCAAAGCGCGCACCTTTAATGCAGACAAAAACACTGCCCTTTTCTGCCTTACGCGAATCTTCTGTTACAAGCGTCACTTCGGCATCGGCAACACCTTCCGTGCTGTAGCCTGCACCTTTTAAAAGAGTATATAAATTCATACTTCTTCCCTCTTGACTTGAAAATATATTATCCATAAAGAGAATCCGACAAGCCCGAATACGATTTAAAGTAAACCGTAACAATTTCGCCGTACTTAACTTCTGTATCTTTTGGTATATCCTGATTATATGCCAGAATATCCTCACCACTGAAAGCATTACCCGATATCTTTATATTGATACCAAGGTCATTTGCACTCTTTCGAGCGACAGCAAGACTCATACCCGTAAAGTCAGGTACAGTAACCGTTTCTTCCGCTCTGTCATCCGTATAGAGAATCAGCACACCATTCTGCGGCATTGTCTGGCCGTATGCAGGAATCTGACGACGCACGCTTTCACCGTTACCGATTACTCTTACTTTGAGATCCTGATTTTCAGCGATATCTTTTGCATCTTCGACATTTCTGCCAACAAGCGAAGGAGCAGCAATATCAATCATATTCTGCTCTTTTTCGTTATACTCAGGTTCAACACCGAGGTAGCCCATAATCTCTTCAACAAGTGCTGCAGCAACGGGAGCTGCAATCTGGCCGCCGTTTCGCTGACCGACAGGCTCGTCGATAGCAATAAGAATAGCAACCTGCGGATCATCACCGGGAGCAACGCACGAGAATGATGCCACATACTTATTTTCGCCGCCCTCGATACTGAGCTTCTGCGAAGTACCTGTTTTACCTGCAACATGATAGCCGGGCACATAAGCGTTTTTACCTGTACCGTCGCTTACAACAGCTTCCATCATAGTCAACACACGTTTTGAAGTTGACTCAGAAACTACCTGGCGCTTCATTGTAGGTTCAGTCTGAGCAATAACATTACCCGATTCATCAAGCTGCTTGGCAACAACATAAGGTGTCATAAGTTGGCCACCGTTCGCAATTGCCGAAACAGCCGTTATCATCTGAAGCGGAGTAACTTCAAAAGTCTGACCGAACGAGTAACTCGAAAGCTGTGCAACATTGAATGTATCCCTTGTATGATAAGCACTGCCTGCCTTAGGCTGAGTTTCACCAGCAAGGTCTATACCTGTTTTTTCCGTAAAACCAAAGGCTTCAAAATAGTCGTAAAATGTTTCTGTACCGAGTTTCTGACCCGTCGAAATAAAGAACGGGTTACAGGAATTCATAAGACCCATCTGCATAGTCTGTCTGCCGTGACCTGAATGCTTGTGACAGCGGATATAGTGACCGGGAACCTGTATACCGCCCACACAGTTAAAGGTCGTATTTTCATCAACTACACCCTCTTCAAGGGCAGCAGCAAGAGTAACAAGCTTGAAAACCGAGCCCGGTTCATAAGAATCGGTAATAACGCTGTTCTTACGCTGTTCCATAATCATAGCCGATTTGGCAGTTTTATACTCTTCTTCATCCGTAATAAGCTCAAGTCTGGCTTTTTCCACTTCGGAGTAAACCGTAAACGGATCATTAAGATCATAGTTGGGCATATTTGACATAGCAAGTATTGCTCCGGTCTTAACATCCATAACAATACCGTAAGCTGCTTTTGCCTGAGAGCTTTCATACGCTTTTGCAAGCTCTGTTTCAAGTTTGCTCTGTATAGTTCTGTCAATTGTCAGCACAAGGCTTGTGCCCTGTTTTGCTTCGTTTACTGATGTATATTCAATCGGGATATTCTTACTTGAAGCACTCTTCGCACTTATTATTCTGCCCGGAACACCTGTAAGAATATCATTGTATTTTGATTCAAGGCCTTCACGTCCTATATCCTGATCACCCGTAAAGCCGATAAGGGTTGAAGCAAGTGAACCGTACGGATAGTAACGGGTAACATCTTCCTGCACACCCACACAGTTGTACAAATCGTTAGCCTTGACAAATTCAAGCACCTGATTACGCACATTCAGCTCAACGCCACCCTTAATTTTCTCATAGCGTGTATTTTTCTTTGTTTTTTCGAATACGGTCTGAGAATCGACGCCGAGAATTTGACCGAGATTATCAGCTATAAGTTTACGCTTAGCATTAAGCTCAGACTCAATCTGAGATTCGGATTTATCCTTTTTGGAAACGGTAATATTTGAAGGGTCAATATAAATGAGCCATGCGGAAGCACTCTGGGAAAGAACATTCATATTGCAGTCGTAAATTGTGCCTCTGAGAGCAGGCACAAGTGTATCGCCGAGATAAAGTTCTTCTGCCTTCTCTTTAAACTCTGTTCCTCTTATAAGCTGTATGTTGCCCAGCTGAACGATGCTCGTGCCAAAGCCGAGTAATATCAATCCAACAAGAAAGCGAAACGCACGCTTTGACATCAATTTTGATGCGCCACGAGACATAGCTCATACCTCCCTTAAATGTCCAAAACGACGAGAGCCAAGTTCCTAACCCAACTCCCGTCCAAATTCAATATATTTTAAATTTGACAAATATATGTTTATTTGGCAGAGATAATCTGATTTCCTTCATCAATGTCAAAATAAACAATCTGGTAACGCTCACGCTTTACCATACCTTTGCTCTCTGCGTATGCCTTTGCATTTGCAGGTGAAAATTTAGCGCTGAGTGCCGCCTCAAGTCTTGTATACTCGCTCTTTTTCTCACTGAGCTGTGTATCCATCACAACGATTGCGTTGTTAAGCTCGTTGTTGCGAATGTGAAGTGCGATATTTGTACCGAGAAGAAGTATACCGACAGTAAGCACCGCAATAAACTTCACCATTTTTGCTCTTATTGCAACCGCTTCTGCTCTTATTTCTTCCTGTGTCTTTACCTGCGGCTTTACCAGTCTGGGCTGAGGACGCTGTTCAGGCTTAGACTCGGGTTTAACCTTTCGAGCCGGTGCGAACATATCAAGATCATATGCAGTTGAGCTGTTGTTGTAACTGTAAGCCAAAACAGTTCCCTCCGTTTAGTTTGTTTATAGTTTTTCAATAGCCCTGAGCTTTGCACTGCGGCTTCTTGAGTTTTCCTCAAGCTCACGGCTTGTTGCAGTTTTAGGTTTAAAGCAAATTTTTCCTTGCGGAGTTTTACCGCATACACACACAGGAAACTCCGGCGGGCAGGTGCATCCGCCCGTAAAACTTGCAAAAGAGTTTTTGACGATTTTATCTTCAAGAGAATGGAACGAGATAATCGCCAGTCTGCCGCCCTTATTAAGTGAACCGAACATATCCTTAACAGCTTGTCCGAGATTGCTGAGCTCTCCGTTCACTTCAATGCGAAGTGCCTGGAAAGTTTTTCGTGCAGGGTGTCCGTCACGTCTTGCAGCTGCAGGATAGGCTTCCCTTATGATATCCGCAAGCTGAAAAGTTGTTTCAATCGGTGCTTTTTCACGCTCGCGTATGATTGCTGAAACAATTCTCGGAGCAAACTTCTCTTCGCCGTAATCGTAAAGAATTCTTTTAAGTTCACCGGCTGAAAGCTCATTGACGAGCTCTTTTGCGCTTCTGCCTGTTTTGCTCATTCGCATATCAAGCGGTGCATCGTGATGGAAAGAAAAACCTCTCTCCGCTTCGTCAAGCTGATATGAACTGACACCAAGGTCAGCCATTATTGAATCGACACCGTTTATTCCGAGTGCCACAAGAATTGAAGAAATATTAAAGAAGTTTTCGTGCACTACCGTAACACGCTTGTCATCGCCAAAGCGTTCAGTCAGCACTTTAATTGCATCGGGGTCACGATCGATAACAATAAGCCTTCCGTTTTCGCCAAGCCTTGCAAGCGCCGCAGCGCTGTGGCCACCGCCACCGCCCGTGCAGTCAACAACTACACCGTCGGGTTTGATATTAAGAGCATCTATCGTTTCATCAAAGAGAACAGATTTATGGTTGAATTCCATTTCCGATTCCCCTCTTAATAGTTAAGATCAGGTATACTACCTGTGTTGAAAGGCTGGCTTGCAGCCTCAGCAGCAGCATACGTATCGGGATCCCATATCTCAAGGCGCTTCATATTGCCGATTACAATTACTTCATCCTTGAGTCCTGCATACTTACACATTGAGGAAAGCAAGGTGAATCTGCCCTTTGCATCCATTGTGTAGTCTTCAGAGTTTTTATATAAGTTACGGCGCATCCACTCAAGCTCGGGAGTGTGTGCAACCTCGGAGTTTTTGTCGTTAAGCTCGGTACAAAGGTCATCCCAGTTCTGACTCGGGAAGAAATAAAGACAAGGATAAGGACCGGGAGCGCAGCAAGCAACAAAGGTCTTACCGAGATTATCGCGGTACTTGGCGGGAATGGACAATCTGTTATTATCATCAAGCACGGCATCAGCCATACCCTTGAAGCCGAGATAGACCTTTTTTTCTTCGTTTACAGCTATTTCAGCCACGTCCAAACCCTCCTTTTGCTAAATTTTGGTGTTTCAGCGTACCAATTTGGGACAATTCGTACCAAACAACACCTATATTATAACTATATAGGCCTCAATAGTCAAGCAAAATTACAAAATTTTTTCGAAAAATTTTGGCAATTTTTTACGAACTTTTTCAGTATCCGACAATGTGTTTTATATCTTGTGGCAAACATTTATTCGAGCACAAATTAAGACAAAAACAAGCATTGAGACCGCTTCTGCGAGGATCTTCTTCGCCTTCTCTTTGTCGGTGATACCCAGCTCCTTGAGGAGCTTATTCACTGCCTTTTCGCTGTTTTTCTTGCTGATGTTGTTCACATCGTCGTCTGTGTACTTCTTTTCAGGCTCGGTTGCGGGCGGTGTAGTGCCACCTTCGGTACCGCTGCCCGGCTTCTGACCGTCAAGTACAGTGTTGTTTTCTTCTGCCACTTCGGCCTCCTTTTTACGGTTAAGGTCAACCGTTACCCCGTTTATACGCACACGGGCAAACGTATTTTGATATGAAAAAAGACACCCTGCAAAATGCAGAGTGTCTAAGTTCAACGGTATTAAATTTTACTGTTCAATGATATATTTGCTCAGTTCTCTTATTGTCAAATCAACGGGTTCAATGCCTTTTTCCTTACAATACTGACTAATTTTTCTATAATCATACTGCACTTTGCTATCCACCAAAGGAGACACAAATCCGCCGGCTTTTTCAGCGAGTTCATCTAATTTTTTCATATCTCTGATTTCTTGTTCTGACATCGTTATTCTCCTTTCAATGTGTATATTTTCAGTAATTTGGCGGCATTTTCCTCGTCGATAAACATCCTGTAAGGATGAGGCATACCCAATAATGTTGCACCAAATTTCTCTCTATAATAATCCACAAGCTCCATATTTTTGGCATCCATAAACAAAAATCCGCCGTAACCTTTTTTGACTGATTCGTTTGCCGCCAATGCGAAGAGATGACCGCCTACGCCTTCGTAAACTTTTTTCGCACCTTTGTTATGTGGTGCGCTTTCTGCAAGATTAACATATACTGCATTGCTTCTTTGAAAATCAGTCAAGGCAATCAAACCCTGTATACTGTCATCGTCTTCAATCAAAAGCTTGTACACGGTAGTGTCATTCAAATCATCAGCATTCCAGTTAAAGAGCCAACCTTGTTTCTTCAAACCTACCAAATCGGATTTTTTTACCGCTTGATATCTTGTTTGAATAGTTCTTCCGGTTTCCCTTTCAACAATACATGGTGTAAACCTATCAATCTCAATAGATATTCCCATATTGCCACCTCTTGAATATATTATACCATTTTCACCTGAATTGTCAACGTTTTTGCTGTAGTCATTCAGCTTGTTATCCTCTGTCTCGTAGCCGTTGATATCCTCTAATTCGGGGTAATATGTACCAAGTCCGTGGCGGCAACGGGGATGATATAATCCCTGTTCCATAGCCTGCGATAACAGCATATAATCGCCGTCTTCCTGTGTACCGCCCGAATAGACATCATCAATCAGCACTTTGCCCTCAAACGGCTTGCAGAGGTCGCACGAGGTTGAATGACGGGAGATTATGACAAAAGTTTCACCTATTGATTTGCGGAACTCACCCTCACCTACCATATACGCACGCTGGTTTGCTGTACGCACCGCCATAGATGCATAATCGGCAATATTTACGCGCCTATCATTTATAAATACATTAATATATGAAAAGAGCCGCCCGGTAAACCGGACGGCTCTTTGTTAGTTTGTTGCGTTTGTGTGGGATTAGCCCTCCTGAGCTGCACCTACGGGGCAGGAACCTGCGCAAGCGCCGCAATCGATGCAAGTATCAGCATCGATAACATACTTGCCGTCGCCCTCAGAGATAGCACCTACGGGGCAATCTGCTGCACATGCACCGCAAGCGATGCAATCGTCAGAAATTACGTATGCCATTGTGATTATCCTCCTCTTTAGATTTATGAGACAATTGTATCACACAATTGTAAAAATGCAAGTACTAAATATTGATTATTCAGCAGGAGCATAGAGATCCTTAAGTCTGAGAAGGTGATCATATCTGTCGATAGATGCCTTTTCGGCCTGTGCAAAGAGCTCTTCAGCACGCTCGGGGAAGGAACGTGTAAGTGAAGAATAACGAGCTTCGCCGAGGATAAAGTCGCGGTAGCTGCCTGTTGCGGGCTTGGAATCGATTGTGAAGGGATTCTTGCCCTCAGCCTTGAGTGCGGGGTTGTAACGGAACATGTTCCAGTAACCACATTCAACAGCCTTCTTCATTTCGTTCTGGCAGTTAACCATACCGCCCTTGATGCTGTGCATCTCGCAGGGAGCGTAAGCGATGATGATTGACGGACCCGGATATGCTTCAGCTTCTGTAATAGCCTTGATTGTCTGGTTCATGTCAGCACCCATAGCAATCTGAGCAACGTAAACATAGCCGTAGCTCATAGCGATTTCGGAAAGGCTCTTCTTAGCGATTGCCTTACCTGCTGCTGCGAACTGAGCAACCTGACCGATCTGAGAAGCCTTGGAAGCCTGACCGCCTGTGTTGGAGTAAACCTCAGTATCGAATACCATAATGTTTACATCCTGGCCGGAAGCGAGAACGTGGTCAACACCGCCGAAACCGATGTCGTATGCCCAACCGTCACCGCCGAAGATCCATACGGACTTCTTAGCAAGGTAAGCCTTGTTCTCAACAACGTCCTTGCAAAGGTCGCAATCGCAACCGTCAAGGAGAGCAACAAGAGCGTCTGCTGCTGCACCGTTCTTTGCACCGTCGTTTACTGTATCAAGGTATGCTGCACAAGCTGCCTTGACATCGTCGCTTGCCTTATCGGAAGCTGCGATAGCCTTAACGTCATCGATAAGTCTGGAACGGATAGCGTTCTGACCAAGGAGCATACCGAAGCCGTGCTCTGCGTTATCCTCGAAGAGGGAGTTTGCCCATGCAGGACCCTGACCCTTAGCATTTGTTGTGTAGGGAGATGTTGCTGCAGGACCGCCCCAGATTGAAGAACAACCTGTTGCGTTGGAGATATACATTCTGTCGCCGAAGAGCTGAGTGATAAGGCGTGCGTAAGATGTTTCTGCACAACCTGCACATGAGCCGGAGAACTCAAGAAGAGGCTTCTTGAACTGGCTGCCGATAACTGTGTTATCGCACATATCAGCCTTCTCTGTTACGTTAGCGACCATATAGTCGAATACGGGCTGCTGGTTATCCTGAGACTCTCTGGGAACCATTGTGAGTGAGTTTGTGGGACATACACCGATACAAACGCCACAACCCATACAATCGAGCGGAGAAACAGCAAGAGTATACTTGTAAGCATCCTTGCCCTTACCCTTCTTGTCAACGATGATTGCCTGCTCGGGAGCATTAGCAGCCTCGTCAGCTGTAAGAGCGAAGGGACGGATTGTTGCGTGAGGACATACGTATGAGCAGCGGTTACACTGAGCACACTTCTCAGCATCCCAAGCGGGAACCATAACTGCAACACCGCGCTTCTCGTATGCGGAAGCACCGTGCTCGAATGTACCGTCAGCATGATCTGCGAAAGCAGAAACGGGAAGAGAATCACCGTTCATAAGTGCAACGGGCTTCATGATACCGTCGACCATCTTAACGAGCTTCTCAGCACCCTTAGAAGCTGCGGGAGCAGCATCATCAGCAGCGTCAGCCCAGTCAGCAGGAACGTCAATCTTAGCGAATGCGCCGAAGCCTGCGTCGATAGCCTTGTGGTTCATATCAACAATATCCTGGCCCTTCTTGAGGAAGGATCTTGTTGCTGCATCCTTCATGTAGCCGATAGCTTCGTCCTTGGGAAGAACGTTTGCAAGTGCAAAGAAAGCAGCCTGAAGGATTGTATTTGTTCTCTTGCCGAGACCGATTTCTGCAGCAAGATCGATAGCGTTAACAGTGTAGAGCTGAACGTTGTTCTTTGCGATGTAGCGCTTTGCCTCAGCAGGCATCTTTGCGCTGAGCTCATCAGCAGACCACTGGCAGTTTACAAGGAATACACCGCCGGGCTTAACGTCGTTAACCATCTTGTAGCCCTTCTCAACATAAGAGGGGTTGTGGCAAGCAACGAAGTCTGCCTTGTTGATGTAGTACGGGCTCTTGATGGGCTTGTCGCCGAAACGAAGGTGAGAAACGGTGATACCGCCTGTCTTCTTGGAGTCGTACTGGAAGTATGCCTGAACATACTTGTCTGTATGGTCACCGATGATCTTGATGGAGTTCTTGTTTGCACCGACAGTACCGTCGCCACCGAGACCCCAGAACTTACACTCGATTGTGCCCTCAGCAGCTGTGTTGGGAGCTTCCTTCTCTTCGAGTGAAAGGTTTGTAACGTCATCGTTGATACCGATTGTGAACTGAGCCTTGGGAGCATCCTTTGCAAGCTCATCGTATACTGCGAATACGCTTGAGGGAGGAGTATCCTTTGAACCGAGACCGTAACGGCCACCTGTTACTGTAAGGCCTGTTCTGCCTGTTGCAGCAAGAGCAGCAACAACATCAAGGTAGAGAGGCTCACCATGTGAACCGGGCTCCTTAGTTCTGTCAAGAACAGCAATCTTCTTAGCTGTTGCAGGGATAGCTGCAACAAACTTCTCTGCTGAGAAGGGACGGTAAAGGCGAACCTTAACAAGACCAACCTTCTCGCCCTTAGCTGTAAGGTAATCGATAACTTCTTCTGCAACGTCACAGAATGAACCCATAGCAACGATAACGCGCTCTGCATCCTCTGCACCGTAGTAGTTGAAGAGCTGATAGTTTGTACCGAGCTTAGCGTTAACCTTGCCCATGTATTCCTCGACAATAGCGGGAACTGCATCGTAGTAGCTGTTACAAGCCTCACGGTGCTGGAAGAAGATATCGCCGTTTTCGTGTGAACCACGCATTACGGGATGCTCGGGGTTGAGTGCACGGTCACGGAAGCCCTTGACAGCATCCATATCGCACATTTCCTTAAGATCTTCATAGTCCCAGATTTCAATCTTCTGAAGCTCGTGAGATGTACGGAAGCCATCGAAGAAGTTGAGGAAGGGAACGCGGCTCTTGATTGTTGCAAGGTGAGCAACAGCACCAAGGTCCATAACTTCCTGTGTATTTGTTTCAGCAAGCATTGCGAAACCTGTCTGACGGCAAGCGTAGACGTCGGAATGGTCGCCGAAGATGTTAAGAGCATGTGAAGCTACGCAACGAGCTGATACGTGGAAAACTGAAGGAAGAAGCTCACCTGCGATTTTGTACATATTGGGGATCATAAGAAGAAGACCCTGGGAAGCAGTGTAGGTAGTTGTGAGAGCACCTGCTGCGAGTGAACCGTGAACGGTACCTGCTGCACCTGCCTCAGACTGCATTTCTGCAACCTTTACTGTTGTTCCGAAGATGTTCTTGAGACCCTGTGCTGACCACTGGTCAACATAGTCTGCCATGGGGCTGGAAGGTGTGATCGGGTAGATACCGGCAACTTCCGTAAACGCATAGGACACATAAGCCGCAGCGTTGTTACCGTCCATGGTTTTCATTTTTCTAGCCATGTTTTATATTCCTCCTGTATTTAAATAGCAATGCTTTAAAATGCACCGTCAATATATTATCACTTTTATTCTGAGATGTAAAGAGTTTATTTAATGTAAATAATCAATAAAATTACAAGTTTTTGTATATTTTTACAAATAAATGTTACCAAAACAACAAAACAGCAAAAATCCGTATAGGATAATTGCTGTTTTGGAATTTTATTCTGTTTTTTAATCCGATTTATCTCAAGCAATCCGGCTTATATCAGAACGTATGATTCATCTGCCGTTGTTTCGAATGTAACGGTATCCCCTGCTCTTGCAAACGAAATCTCAGCACCGTCCGACTCACGTACAATACGCTTGACATCGGGACAATCAACATTACACACTCTGCCCTTGAGACTCTTGATTTTTAGCGCAATCAACTTGCCTCCTTTATTCTCCGCAGAAACAAGGAAAGCACCGTCAGCACGCAGATTTTCAAATGAAGCATCGGACTTTTTATCCCAGCAAGGGAAGAGTCTGATAACACCTTCGTAGCTCTGCATAAGCATTTCATTGATGGTTGCAGGCACCATCGTCAGGTGTTCGATACCGCCGCCGTGGTGACGGAAAAGTCTGTTAGGCATAGCAAACTCTTTTATATTCTGATGAATACCTTCAATAATGAAAGCAGGGTCAACACCTATTCTTGCACCTGCAGGCAAATATGAGTTAGATCCGTTGTCATCAAGACGTCTGTCGTTGATAAAATACGTATTGCGTGCAATTTTAAGCAGCTTCTCGTCTGAAGAAAAACCGATTTGAGAAGCAGGATAAATATGCTGCAGGCCGACTGTGTTTTCACCTCTCCAGCGTATTCCGAAATTTGAATAGCGGAAGCATTTTTTACCTTTTTTGATAAATGTCGGAAAATCGCTCAGATTCTTGTTGATATCTTCCCAGAGGGCATATTTTTCTTCATTGAGACCAAGCTCCTTTGCCATATCGTAAACCGCTTTAAACAGCAGTTTTACAAGACCGAGAGAATTGATTGCATTAACAGTGTTAATCTGACCGAAATGAGTCAGACTTCTGAACTTTTTACCGCGATAGTAAGGTATCTCGTGTGCAGCATCGCCTTTTATCACATACTTACCTCTTTGCTTTACAAGATAATCTTCCCAGAAAGCGGCAGTATTCAGCACAAAATCGTAATAATTTTCCAGAGCATATTCTTTATCATAGGTTGAAAACCAATGCATTATCGGAATTACGCAGGCATAGGCAGCATGGCTCTTCTGACCGAGGAAAAGTACACCGTGCTCTTTACACTCAGCCATAGAATATACATCTAACGCTTTGGGTCCGAAACTTACGGGGAATACATAGCCCTTACAGCCAAAAAATTTCGCAAACTTTGCAGCCTCTCCCTTCATTTCGTTTACGGGAGTCATATAGCCGTCAAACAACTCAGGATGATTAGCCGAAAAAATGCAATAATAAGGAGCTTCATAATTATAATTCATATGATAATCTCCCGCCCAAGGGAAGAAGTCATCTGTTATAAAATTTCCGAACAAGCCGGGCGGAAACTCTCTGTTACCCATACATCCTGCAAGGTGATAAAGGCTCGAATTGTAGTAACTTTCAATTACTTTATCTTCAAGAGTAACCTTTGAAGCTGAGAAAAACTTTTTCCACTTTTCTTCCGTTCTTGCTTTATCGGCATCATAATCACAACTATTAAGCATATCCGCAGCTTTTTCGGTATATTTGATATCATCGAAATTTGTAACAACACAAATGCAGTAACGTGCAAATCTGTAGCCGTCTTTTTCGTATGATGCTGTCTCTTTTAAGCAAACAGCAACACCCGACTCAATCTC
Source organism: Acutalibacteraceae bacterium (assembly GCA_045123695.1). GTDB lineage: Bacteria > Bacillota > Clostridia > Oscillospirales > Acutalibacteraceae > UBA8612. Next base: position 47,974 of record JBGVKJ010000046.1, on the reverse strand, counting down.
AATCTCGTCGCCTTCAAACTTACGCACGCAGCACTTTACACCCTCTGCCTCCGATACACTGTTAACAGAGTCACAGGTGGACGGCATTTCAATATCAACACACGGAAAATCTGCAGAAGCAGGTGATTTTATCTCGAAATATATAAGATTTTCGGGTGCAACAAAGAACTCAATTTCCGTGTCGCCGAATTTACCCCCAAGCAAACCCTTATCAAAGTATTGCTTTATATTATAAGAAGATAAATTTACATTATTAACAAGCAGATTACCTACAGTTTTTATACCGCCGTCTTTATGCGCACCGGGAGTAAACTTCCAGAAATCGCACTTTGAAATGTGGATAACAAGCCCGTTGTCACCATTATCAAAAACAACGCCGATATCGCCGTTACCGCACATTGCACCTGCGGGTATTTTGTAAAGTATTTTACCGTCAACAGTATTAACGGGTTTTGATGTTATTTCATTAAAGTAAGTATTCATATTTTTATCTCTCCGAAAACTTTATACTTCTTTTATCTTTTTCAGTTCAGTATCATTAAGCAATCTGCATTCACCGGGGGCCAGTGAACAATCAAGCTCAAGTCCGCCCATTGACACACGGTGAAGTTTATTTACATGAGAACCGCAAGCAGCCGCCATACGCTTTATCTGATGATACTTGCCTTCTCTGAGTTTTATCTCTACACACAAGCCATCATCACTCAAAACACTGATACCTGCAGGCAAACACTCGTATCCGTCTGCAAGAGTGATACCGCTGCGGAATTTCTCAAGTTCAACCTCCCCTATCGGTCGGTCAAGCTGAGCAATATAAGTTTTTTCAATATGCTTTTTGGGTGAAAGAATATCGTGTGCAAAAGCTCCGTCATCCGTTATCAGCACAAATCCCGTAGTATCCTTATCGAGTCTGCCGGCAGGAAAAAGTCCGTCGCGGTACAATTCTTCCGGTACAAGGTCTACAACGGTTTTTTCACCCGGTGAACGACTTGCGCTGACAACACCCTCCGGTTTATTGAGCATTATATATATAAATCTGCTGTAGCCAAAACTTTCACCGCAGACTGTTATACTGTCCTTTTCAGGGTCAACCTTCATACCGCAATCAGAAACAGGCTTGCCGTTTACGGATATATCTCCGCTGCGTGCAAGCCGTTTAACATCACTGCGGCTGTATCTGCCCTGTGAAGCTATTATTTTGTCAAGTCTTTGCTGTGACATTATCTGAATTTAACTCCTTTTGCGGATAAATAAAGCTCTGCATAAATCCGTTTGTTTCAAGCGAACATATATCGCCGCCGATAACAACACCGTCCAGCACGAAAATGTTTGCCTGTACAAGGTCAGAGCCTTCATACCCCGGGTAATTCTTCACTTCGTAGGTCCAGCGTTTTGCACGTTTACCGCAGTATTTGGATAAATCAAGTCCATGTTCTTGCTGGAGTTTATTATACTGCTCGTAAGCCGCATCGAACTCGGCAGGAATTATAACTTCACGGACTTCAACAGGGTCCTGCTCTACTTCCCAACCGAACTGAGAAAGAAACTTCAGCCTGCCCGAAGCATCTGCCGCCTTATAATCAAAGCCGCTCTTTGCAGACTCAACCGTAGCTGATACGTTTCTGCCCGCGGCATAAACACCAAGCACGGCACAAACAACTAGCAATACGCCGAGCACACCTGTTTTTATTGCTGACTTTCTGACCGAAACGACAAACATAAACCCACCTCAATGCACTTATTTATTGTATTACTGAAATATATGCAAATCAGGTGGGCATTATTCTTTATTTACTTTTATATTCATCTATAAGGTATTCGTCACCGACAACCTTGCGTATATGACTATAGATATATTCGATTGACATATCACTGTTACCGTGTGAAGCTGCAAGTGAATCGGTATAATCCGCAAGCCTGTAAAGCTTTATGCCTGAGAAGCCTGAACCGTAATGAGTGATTACAATATCGAGCTGTGGCTTACTGACGGTAACCTCACCGGTAGAACTATTTTTGGTAAAGGTTATATTTGCCATACCGCCGATAAGACGCCTTACCTTATCCTGTGCAGAAACAAAATTGCCGAGAGAATAGAGCACGGGCACTTCCTTACCATCGGTATTTGTGAGATATTCGACCGGCTGAAGTGTATGAGGATGTGTACCTATTACGATATCAGCACCCCAATTGACAACATTCTGCGCAAAGTTACGCTGAACATCGTTTTCATCATCAGAATACTCAATACCTGCGTGCATTGAAACGACTACAACATCAGCTACCGACTCAGCATACTTGACCTGTTTCTCAACAACATCAAGCTCATCGAGATATACTATATAGCTCTCTTTTTCCTCAGGAATGGTAATACCGTTTGTATGCTCGGTATATGAAAGGAAAACAAAGCTGATGCCGTTTACCGTAACGGGTTTAATCTGAGTGTACTCGTCACTGCCGTGAAAAGCACCTGCACAAGTAAGACCCGGAGTCGCATTGATAAGGTCGAGCGTTTCGATAAGACCCTTGCTCTGCTTGTCGAGCATATGGTTGTTGGCAATAGTCAGCACATCAAAGCCGAGCGAAGCCAGCTGACTCGCCATAACCGTAGGTGTATTAAAGCAGGGATAGGTCGAAACATCGAAACTTCCTGCCATCATAGTTTCCTGATTTATTACGGCAATATCCGCGCCGGAAACAACACCGGCAAGATTCTGATAAACAGGCATAAAATCATAACTGCCGTCGGATGTCCTTGCCTGAGCCTGCTGATAGATCGGCTTGTGAATAAGGTTATCGCCGACTGCAAGCATATTAACGACCGAAAACTCAGGTGCTTTCTCCTGCTCTTTGACCTGCGAATAAATCTCCTCTGCTTCTTTAAACTCTATCGAATCATCCGAAACAGACAGACGAGTAAAAGCAATCGCAACTATTGCCGCAACGGCAATAAAAATTGCCAGCAGCATAGCAACAAACTGTGAAGTTTTCAATTATATCACCTTATTATTCGCGGTTACCGATTGCGTTATGAATATTTTCCTTTGCCTGACGGACACTACCGAGGCTGTTTGCAAGTGAACGCTCAGTCTGACCTATTATGTTCTCAACAAAGTTTGCAGCAGATGCGCATATGTCGTTTGCCCACTTTGAAGCCTGCTCCTTTGCAGCAGTTGCCTGCTGGTTAGCTGTTTCAATTGTTTCGGCAGCAGTTGCGTTTGCATTCGCTACTGTAGCTTCAGCCTGTGCCTGTGCCTTTCTGAACATTTCATCGCAGTACTGCTTTGCACGTGCGGTAATTTCGCTCTCCTCAACCATCTGCTGTGCCTTTGCCTCAGCATTTGCGATTGTGAGGGTTGCTCTTTCTTCTGCCTGAGCTACGTTTGTTCTTGCAATCTCTTCAGAAGAAAGGATGTGCTCCTTAGCCTTGGCATTTGCCTTATTGATAGTCTCCTGTGCTCTTTCAGTAGCCTTACTGAGTGTTGTCTCAGCCTGCTGAGTTGCATCGTCAATGAGCTTATTGCGATCACGTACGATGTTGCGTGCCTGACGTACCTCTTCAGGCATGTTTGCACGGATTTCGTCAACGCAGTTGCGGATAGCATCAACGTCAACAGTAATCTTTGATGAGAAAGCTACTTTCTGACCGTTGTCGAGAAGTTCCTCAATCTTTTCAAGTAAATCTTCAACTCTCATGTATTTACATCCTTTCTGGAATCTTTATCTGTAAACGGCAAGCTCTGTCTTACCGTATTTATAACGTTTGAAAAGTGTCAGACCGCCTGCTGTTTCGGGCAGTTCTTCACCTACAGAAAACTCACAAACGATAAGTGAGCCCTGCGCCATTTTGTTATCGAGAGAAGCAAGCGCTTTCTGAAGCAAACCCGTACCGTACGGCGGGTCAAGCAAAACGACATCGAAAACATCAGGCGACATACGCAGAAATGAAAAAGCATCCATCTGTGCAACGGCAGCCGAGTCTGCAAGCTTTGTATGCTCAAGGTTACTCTTGATAACGGCAACAGCCTTTGAATCAGCATCGACAAAAGTGCATTTATCCGCACCGCGGCTAAGTGCCTCGATACCAAGCTGACCACAGCCTGCAAAAAGGTCAAGCACTCTCCTGCCCTCAATGTCGAACTGGATTATGCTGAACATAGCCTCTTTGACTTTATCGGTTGTAGGACGTACAACATCGCCGCCCTCAAGTGTAGCAAGTACTCTGCCCCTTGCGGAGCCTGTAATAACTCTCATAATACTCCTCTGAAATATGTCTGTACGACAAAAATTATCTACCCAACATAACTAAAAGTGCAAACAAACCAAAAAGCAAAAGGAAAAATACAATCATAAATTCATCACCTTACAGCTTATTCGGATATGATTTCACAATATTCTTCTTTATATTATCTTTTATTCTTTTGAATTTGTCAAGTTTTTTAATATAAAATCAGCCTTTGTCAGAATGAAAATAGTCGAAAACCGTCTGTGCGGAGCGTTTGTCAACACCTTTTACACTGCACAGCTCATCAAAGCTCGCCTCTTTTACGGCATTTACGGATTTAAAATGTTTAAGTAATGCCGCCGCACGTTTCTGACCTACTCCCTCAATCTGTGTAAGGGTTGTAGAAATTCCCGCACTTCTGCGCTTACGGTGATATTCAATCGCAAAGCGGTGAACTTCCTCCTGAATTCTCGAAACGAGAGTAAATGCACTTCGTTTTGAGTTTATTGATATCTCGCCGCCTTCACCCGTTATTGCTCTTGTGCGGTGACTCGAATCCTTAACCATACCGTAAAGCGGTACATCTATACCAAGCCGCAGAAAAACAGCCCTTACTGCGTTGACCTGCATCTCTGCACCGTCAAGCAGAATCAGATCCGGCAACTTTGCAAACCCTTCGTCACACTTTTCGCCCTCAGGCTTTGCGTTTTCTTCAAAATAGTGCGTAAATCTGCGTTCAAGTACCTCTGCCATTGAAGCACAGTCGTCCTGACCCTCAAAGCCTTTTATTTTGAATCGCTTGTATGCCTGCTTATAGGGTTGACCGTTTTTGAAAACAACCATACCTGCAACATTTTCCGTACCTGCGGTATGTGATATATCGTAAGACTCGATATATTCGGGCGGTGAATCAAGGCCGAGAAGCCTTGCAAGTTCGTCGAGTGCAGCCGTATCTTTACCCTTTCTGCCAAGACTTAAAGCAAGCTTTTCGCTGGCATTGGAACGGCACATTTCAAGCAGCTTCAGCTGACCGCCGCGTTGCGGTATAACAAAGCTGACTTTTTTGCCCAGTTTTTCGCTGAGCCACTGTGAAATAAGTTCTGCATCCTGAGGCAATGAGTCTATAAGAATTCTCGGCGGAATACGCTCACGCATTGAGTAATATCCCATAATCAGTTCGTATCTCGCCACTGCATCATCTTCGGGTGCATCAATAATAAAATGCTCCGTATCGCAAAGCCTGCCCGCAAAAAAGCGCAGCACTGCAAGGCAAGCCTTGTCCTGCGACTGAGCAAGAGCAAAAACATCCTGCTCTGCAACATCGGCACTTACAACTTTCTGCTTTTCACCGAATTTTGTGATTGCGTTTATTCTGTCACGAAGTACGGCAGCCTTTTCAAACTCAAGGTTTTCTGCCGCCTGCTCCATTTCAGCCTGCATACGCTTTACGGTTTCTGCAGAGCCGCCTTTAAGGAATTCTACAGCCTGCTCAACACTGCGCTTATAATCTGCCTGCGATATCTTACCTGCACACGGTGCAGAGCACTGCGAAATATGGAAATTCAGGCACGGACGCTGTCTGTGCGTTACGGGAAAAGTCTTTGTACACTGAGGAAGACGGAAGATTTTTTTCACTTCGTCAACAGTCTGGCGCACGGCAAAAGAGCCGGTGTACGGCCCGATATACTCGGACCCGTCATCCACCAGCTGCATAGCCGCATCTATTCTCGGCCAACTGCCTTTTGTGATTTTGACATAGTGATATCCCTTATCGTCCTTGAGAAGAATATTATACTTCGGGCTGTGCTGTTTGATAAGACTGCACTCGAGCACAAGTGCTTCAAACTCACTGTCCGTCACAATGTAGTCAAAATCCTGCACATGCTCAACCATACGGATAACCTTTGTCGTATGGTTGGTATGCGAGCCGAAATAGCTGCTGACTCTGTTTTTAAGCGCTTTCGCCTTACCGACATAGATGATTGTGCCGCTTTTATCCTTCATCAGATAAACTCCGGGACGAAGCGGCAAACTCATCGCCTTTTTGCGCAAGCGTTTTTCTCTGTCAAGCTCAGTTGTCATAAAATTCTCACTTTGTGAAGAATGTCAAAAATCCTTTGTAAGCCATATAGAGGTCAATCTTTGAAATAACCTCATAGGGTGCGTGCATTGAAAGTACAGGTACACCGACGTCAACAACATCGATATTGTGATAGGCAACATACTTAGCAACTGTGCCTCCGCCGCCTTCATCAACCTTGCCAAGCTCGCCTACCTGCCATACTACACCGTTTTCGTTGAAGAGTCTGCGGATTTTGCCCATAAATTCGGCACTTGCATCGGATGTACCGCTCTTACCTCTTGAACCTGTGTACTTTGTAACAACAATACCCTTGTTTGCAAAGGCTGCGTTTTTCTTCTCAAGCACACCTGCAAAAGTCGGGTCAAATGCCGCGTTTACATCTGCAGAAAGGCACTGGCTGTTGCTCATAGCAATACTGCCTACACCGCCCTGCATACGTGCAAGGTCACTGATAAAGTATGCCATATAAGCGGAGTCAAGGCCTGTGTTACCCTCAGAGCCTGTCTCCTCTTTATCTGCAAGCACGGTGAGTGCAGTATACTCGGGCACACCTGCATCAAGAATTGCCATAACGGACGGGTATGCACATACTCTGTCATCGTGACCGTATGCACCGATAAGACTTCTGTCAAGTCCGACATCATCGGCACCGAATGCGGGCACAACCTCAAACTCTGCACTGAGGAAATCAGACTCAACAATGCCGTACTTTTCGTAAAGAATGTTCATTATATTCAGTTTAACGCTGTCGCCGCCCTCATCATCCTTGAGGGGTCTGCTGCCGACAAGGATATTGAGCTCTTCGCCCTTGATGCCTTCGGCAAGTGAACGTTTCATCTGCTCTGCGGCAAGGTGAGGAAGAAGGTCTGTTACAACAAACTTGGGGTCACCTGCATCTTCACCGATATTTACTTTTACACTTGTGCCGTCAGCCTTGATTACAACACCGTGAAGTGCAAGCGGAATTGCAGTCCACTGATACTTCTTGATACCGCCGTAATAATGTGTTTTAAAAAGTGCAAGCTCGGCATCTTCATAGAGCGGATTGGGCTTGAGATCAAGACGGGGAGAATCGATATGAGCAGCGGCAATACGCACACCCTCTTCAACGGGCTTTGTGCCGATAACCGCAAGAATTACAGCCTTACCTCTGTTATTGTAAATAACCTTGTCGCCTGCTTTGTAGGTTGCTTTGCTGTCAAACGGAATGTAGCCGTTAGCCTCTGCAAGTGCCGAAACATATTCTACAACCTCGCGTTCAACCTTACACTCGGTCATAAACTTCTTGTAGCCTTCTGCAAAATCGTCAGCCGCTTTTATCTCAGCTTCATCCATAACTTTGCAACCGTGCTTGGGTTCGTAGAAAAGTTTTTCTCTGAGTTCTTCGTTTTTGCTCATTGTTTTCTCTCCTTATATGCTTCAATGATTTTTTCGGTTTCTGTTTCAATATTATAAGGCAGGAAATTGCGGATTATCACATCCGCTTTCTGCTCATATTCACTCTCTGTAAGCTGTGCTTTTATTCTTTCTTCGGCTTTTTCCGACGCTATTCCGTCACGACGGATTATACGCTCTTTTCTCACGTCTTCAGGAGCTGTTACAGCTACCGTAAAGGTGCACAACTTGTCAATTTTACTTTCAAAAATAGCCGCAGCATCCAGCAGCACAGCCGTTTTGCCTTCAAGTGTAAAGGAATTAACCTTTGCAATAGCAATCGAAGTAATGACGGGATGAGTTATACTGTTAAGAAGCATCGTTTTCTCTTTTGAACTGAATGCACGGGATGCTAAAAGTGCTCTGTCAAGGCTGCCGTCGTCTTTGATAATATCATCACCGAAAGCCTGCGCAATCTGCATCAGTATCGGCGAGCCTGACGACATAATTTCTCTTGCGACTTCATCGCAGTCTATATGTGCAAAACCGTATTTTTCGCAGATGTATTTTGACACTGTTGATTTACCTGCACCCGTCGGACCGGTAAATCCTATCAGCACTGCGCCGTCAACATCGAGTACGGTAAACGCTGCCGCACGGAGCAGTCGGTTAATAACAGCAAGACCTACACCGTCAGTATCGGGACAGCGTGCATAAGCAGTCTGCACGCCCATTTCGTCGAGCTTACGAAGCGCATCAAAAATAAGATGAGCCTGCGCCTGACTGTCGTGTTCTCTGCCGATTTCGATAAACGGAATGTCGAGCTTACTGCCCTCACCGTCAAAACAAAGTGCGGCACAGTCTTTTTTGTTACTGACAAAACGCTTGTAGTTTTCAAAACTGCCCTTTACTATTATTACCCTCGCTTTGGGTGAATAATGCTTATATTTCATTCCGGGTGAAGCCGCCTGCTGACCCGGCTCAAGTTCAGCGAGCACTGCACGGTCAACTTCAACCTCACCAAGCACACTTTCAAGCTGCTCGAGTGAAATGCCGCCCGGACGGAGAAGCCTCGGTTTATCACCTACAAGTGAAACAACAGTAGATTCAACGCCGACGTCACACATACCGCCGTCAACTATAGCGTCTGCCCTGCCCCACATATCGTCAATTACGTGCTGTGCGGTAGTCGGACTCGGGCTGCCCGAAAGATTGGCAGACGGAGCGGCAAGCGGCACACCTGCGGCAGAAATTATTGCGCGTGCGGCAGTATGTGAAGGCATACGCACGGCAACTGTTTCAAGTCCGCAACTGACCTCATCGGGTATTCTGTCACCCTTGGGCATAATAATTGAAAGAGGACCGGGCCAGAATTTCTCTGCAAGCTCATAAGCACCTGAAGGCACAGAAGATACAACAGTATCAAGCTGTGAAATCTCACTGATATGAACTATCAACGGATTATCCTGCGGCCTGCCCTTTGCCTTGAATATTTTGGCAACAGCGGAACCGTCAAAAGCATTTGCAGCAAGACCGTAAACGGTTTCTGTCGGGATACCGACAATTCCGCCGTCGCGAAGTATACTGCCTATTTTATCAAGCATCTGCAAATCGGATTCATTATATTTAAATAACTTTGTTTCTGCCATTATTAATCTTCTTTCGGTTATTATTCCTGTGCACGAAGTTTTTCTGCAGTATCTGCAGTTATAAGTGCATCAATAAGCTCGTCAAGACTTCCGTTAAGAATTGCCTCAAGTTTATAGAGTGTAAGACCTATTCTGTGGTCGGTAAGTCTGCCCTGAGGATAGTTATAGGTACGGATTCTTTCGCTTCTGTCGCCTGTACCTACCTGTGAGCGACGCTCGCCTGCAATCTCGCTCGCCTGCTTTTCACGCTCTGCCTCAAGAATTCTTGAGCGAAGAATACGCATAGCTTTGTCACGGTTTTTGTGCTGACTGCGCTCATCCTGACACTCAACAACAGTACCTGTAGGTAAGTGAGTGATACGGATTGCCGACTCGGTCTTATTGATATGCTGACCGCCTGCACCGCTTGAACGGAATGTATCAATCTGCAAATCTGCAGGGTTTATCTGAATATCAACCTCTTCCGCTTCAGGAAGCACGGCAACGGTAACAGTTGAAGTATGGATTCTGCCCTGACTCTCGGTTTCGGGCACACGCTGTACACGGTGCACGCCGCTCTCAAACTTAAAGCGTGAGAATGCACCCTCACCGCTTATCATAAAACTGATTTCTTTGAATCCGCCTACCTCTGTTTCGTTGGCTGAGAGAATTTCACTGCTCCAGCCCATTGTCTGAGCATACATTGAGTACATACGGTAAAGAGAGTTTGCGAACAATGAAGCCTCGTCACCGCCTGCGCCGCCTCTGATTTCGACAATAACATTCTTATCATCATTCGGGTCACGCGGAAGAAGAAGCACTTTAAGCTCCTGCTGTGTTATCTCAGCCTGCTCCTTTGCCGCTTCAAGCTCCTCGGCAGCCATCTCACGAAGCTCAGTATCAAGCGAAGAATCGTCGAGCATTTCCTGTGCACCCTCAATATCGGCAAGTGCCTTTTTGTGCTCACGGAATTTTTCAACAACGGGAGTAAGATGCTTTATCTCCTGCATATACTTCTTATAGAGCTCCATATCGGAAACAACGTCCGGCTGACAGAGCTTTTCATTTATTTCTTCAAATCTTTGTTCTACCTGTGCAAGCTTATCAAGCATAAATTAACCTTCATCTTTTCTTTCGATTTTTCTTATATTCTTTTCTGCCTTTGAGCGCGGTATCATCACTTCTCTGCCGCAACCCGTACAACGCAGACGAAAATCCATACCTATGCGAAGCACTTCAAAGGTTGCAGTACCGCAAGGATGTTGCTTTTTCATATAAAGAACATCGCCGAGTCTTACATCCACGCATACCACCTCATAATAATCCATTATTGGGGTATTATAACATATATATGCAAAAATATCAATCACCGAGGGAATGTAAAACGAGAAAACGCATATATATAAACCAACGGCAAAAAACCAGCAAGGGAGGGAGCGGCGCAACATTAAGCGTCGCACAGTAAATGAGAAGATATAAACCGGAAGGCAAACTGATATCAACACCTGAAAACCGCGCGGCACTTGCTGATATCACCTCGATTATGCAAGCCTACACTAAAAAAACAACGCTTGAAGCCAGAGTACTGCTGTGTGACAACGAGCATAATCTGCACCTCGACCTCGGAGCGATAAGGGGCATAATACCGCGAAACGAAGGTGCAATCGGAATTGAAGACGGCAGTGTACGCGACATAGCACTGATATCCAGAGTAAACAAACCTGTAGTATTCAGGATTATAGGGTTCGAAGAAGACGGATACGGCGAAAAGACAGCAATACTCAGCAGACGGGAAATCCAGCAGGACTGTTACAACGAATACATTTCTCAACTTTCACCCGGTGATGTAATTGATGCAAAAATCACTCATATAGAAGGCTTCGGCGCATTTGCTGACATAGGTGCGGGACTTATAGCACTTATGCCGATTGATGCAATTTCTGTTTCACGAATACCGCACCCCAATGTACGTTTTTCCACAGGCGATGATATAAAAGCAATAGTTAAGGATATTGCACCCGACGGCAAAATAACACTTTCGCACAAAGAGCTGCTTGGTACTTGGGAGCAGAATGCACAGAATTTCAGACCCGGTCAGACCGTACCCGGAATTATCCGCTCGGTTGAGAAATACGGCGTTTTTGTTGAGCTTGCACCAAACCTCGCAGGACTTGCCGAGCCTGTACCCGATGTATCCGCAGGACAACACGCAACCGTATATATCAAAAGCCTGATACCCGAAAGGATGAAAGTTAAACTCATAATAGTTGATGCGTTTAACGCGGAGTATCCGCCGGATAAACCGCAGTATTACACCGACACGAAACACATCAGCCGATGGATTTATTCACCCGAATGCTGTTCAAGACTTGTTGAAAGTAACTTTTAAAAGCACAACGCTCTCCTGCTTTTATCAGGAGAGCGTTGTTTTTATATTTCTATATCAAATACCGTGTTGAATATATTGGAAGCCACCATCATTGCGGCAAGTGAAGTTATTACAACAAGCTGTTCATCGTTAAAAAGCTCTCTGAGTTCATCAAACTGGTCATCAAACACCTCATGAGGATTATCCGCAACATTTCTTCCAAATGAAACAAGCGCCTGCTGAACGGGAGTCATAATCAGAGTATCAAAATCAACACCTTGTTCATCAAGAAAAGTCTTGAATACTGCAGAGCAAGCCATACAGTCGTTCTCAAAAGAGATAGCATAGCAGAAAAGATTAACGTCAAGCTCGGATAAAAACTTCTTCGCCTCATCACACAAAGTATGAAACCCGTTCATAACATTAAATGCACTGACATTATGAAGCAAGGTCAGTTTCATATTGTTAACCTTTGAGTTTTTTGTATATTCATCGTGAGCTGATTTTGCTTCAGTACTCATTTTTTCATATTCTATCGGCTCAATTCTTGCCATTTTACAATCCTCCCGACACTTATTGACAATATTTTATCGCCATATCAGCTTTCTTGCAATAGTTTTAGTTGATTTTAAAATAAATGTTTGTTATAATATCTGTAATTATGCAGAAAGGTGCTTTTGTTATGAATAAAATTCTTATAACAGGCGGTGCCGGCTTCATCGGCGGCAACTTTGTCTACTATATGCTCGAGAATTATCCCGATACTCAGCTTGTATGTCTTGATGCACTTACCTATGCCGGTAACCTTGAGACACTCAAAGATGCTTTCAAATCGGACAAGTTCAAATTTGTCAAGGGCGATATCACAGACCGTGCTTTTATCTATGAGCTTTTTGAAAAAGAGAGCTTTGATGCAGTTGTAAACTTTGCCGCAGAGTCTCACGTTGACCGCTCAATCGAAGAGCCCGAGGTATTCCTCAAGACAAATATTCTCGGCACTCAGGTGCTTCTTGACGCTTGCAACAAATACAATGTTCCGCGATTCCATCAGGTTTCAACCGACGAGGTTTACGGCGACCTGCCGCTTGACAGACCCGACCTTATGTTTACTGAGGACACTCCGATTCACACATCCTCACCCTACTCGGCAAGTAAAGCTTCAGCCGACCTGCTTGTGCTCGCATATCACAGAACATTCGGTACACCTGTCACAATTTCACGTTGTTCCAACAACTACGGCCCGTACCAGTTCCCCGAAAAGCTGATTCCGCTTATGATTGCAAACGCAAGCCACGACAAACCTCTGCCGGTATACGGTGAAGGCCTCAATGTTCGCGACTGGCTTTATGTTGAAGACCACTGCCGTGCAATCGCAATGATTCTCGACAACGGCACAATCGGTGAGGTTTACAACATCGGCGGTCACAACGAAAGAGCAAACATCGAGGTTGTAAAAACCATCATATCTGCACTTGGTAAAACAGACGACCTTATCACCTATGTCAAAGACAGACCCGGCCACGACAGACGCTACGCTATCGACCCGACAAAAATCGGTAATGAACTTGGCTGGTCGCCTCAGACAAAATTTGATGACGGTATCAAGATGACAATTCAGTGGTATATCGATAACAAGCAGTGGTGGGAAAATATTCTCAACGGATGTTACCGTAATTTTACTGAAGAGGATTTTATATAATATAGATTTTAATATTTTTATTCAACTAAACCATTTTTTACGTTCATTTTTTGGTAGATATTACATAGGGACAAACCGGTTCTTATATGATATAATTACATTTGCAAAAAAATCCTACAATCTTTTTAGGAGGAAAAGAAAATGCAGAAATCCAAATCCTTTAAGCGTCTGCTTGCTGTCGTTATCGCAGTAGCTATGGTGCTTACAGCAATCCCCTTCTCTGTTACCGCAGAAGAAGTAACTAAAGACACTATTGTCTTCGGCGGTATTTCATGGGACGTCCTTACAAAAGAAGCTGACGGCGACCTCGTCCTTGTTTCTACAGACGTCCTTGAAACCAAAGTAAAGTTCAACACAAAGGCTCCCATGAACTTTGCAACAAGCACACTTTACACAACACTTAACACAACCTTCTACAACACTTTCTCCGATGCCGAAAAGGCTGCTATCGCTCCCACAACAATCACATACGATTACTGGGATGCAACAGCTAAGGCAAAGGTTACAGGTGCTACACTTTCAGCTAACGTTGTAGTTCCCGATGCAACTATGGCAGCTTCTCTCGGCAAAGCTAACCTTGCAGGTACAACAACAGCTACAGCTTACTACCTTGCAAGTGCAAGAGCTAATTCCGCAACTGATGCTGTTGTCAGTGTTATCACAAAGGCCGGTTCAGCTTCAAACACAAGCGGTACAGGTACACAAACAGGTTACCGTGCAGTTATCACACTCAAGAGCGGTAACTACGCTCAGTTCCCCGCTGTTGACGGCGTAAGCTACACAGTAAACGACAAGGCTGTTACATACTACGCAACAACATCCGCAACTTCCTTCAAGGTAGTTGTTGACGAAGCAAACTACGCAGCAGACGAGCTTTCAGTAGCTCTCGGTACAGAAGCTCTTACAGCAACTGACGGCGTTTACACAATCCCCGTAGGTTCTGCAGCACAGCTTTCACTCTCCGGTGTTAAGGCTCAGCCCGCTGACTTCACAGCATACAACAACGCTGTTGCTGAAGCAGCAAAGCTTGACAGAGACCTTTTCGACACAACAGACCTCGATGCAGCTCTTGCAGTTGACGTAAGTGCATGCACAAAGCTTGAGCAGGCTAAGGTTGACGAGGCTGCAGCAGCTATCCTCGACGCTATCGCAAATCTCCAGTACAAGCCCGCTGACACAGCAGCTTATCTCAAGGCTCTTGCTGAGCTCAGAGTTGTTTACGCTAACGAGCCTGTTCAGATTACAGAAACACTCACAGCTAAACTCTACAACCTCGATGCTGCAGCAAACGAAATCGGTGACAGCTTCAACATCGTTATCAAGAAATTACTCAACAATTATGAAGACCGTACAAACACACCCATAAGCGGTTATACAATCGACAAGCAGGCTGACGTTGATGCAGCTACAGCAGAAATCGAAGATATCATCGCACGTGTTCCCCTTATGAGAGCAAGTACAGCAGCATGGTCAAAGGCTCTTAACGATATCAAGAACCTTTCTCCCTCCAGATATTCAAATGCAGCAGAGCTTATTGCTGAAGCTAACGCACTTGCAGCAGAGAATAATTACATCGCTCTCAACCTTGATATCACACATCAGGATGAAATCGACGCAGCAACAGCAGAGCTCAAAGCAATCTACGCAAAGGCTGAAGTTATATCCTCTGATTTTTCAGCACTTGATGCAGCTATCGAAAAAGCAAACACATACCTCGCTGAAAGCTTCTACACAGAAGAAGAAATGGTCGGTGCAGGTGCAGCTTGGGAAGATTTCGTTAAGCAGCTTGAAGCAGCTAAGTCTCTCGACAGAACTCTCTTCACAACATATGCAGACCACCAGGGTACTATCGACAACTACACAGTAGCTCTTGTAAAGTCAATGGAAAATCTTGTTCCGTTTGAGCGTCTTACAGATATGGAAGAAGATTTCATCAATCCCACAAAGGATTTCTTCACAAAAATTATGGACTTCTTCGGTATGGTAAGCGGTCTCCTTGTAGCACTTGCAGGTCTCCTTCCTCTTGTTATCGTCGGTGAACTTGTTCTTTACGATGTATTTGTTATGATCGGCGACGAAGACCTCCTTGCATTTGTTGAAAAGATCGGTATCAAACCTCCCGAAGAGGAGCCCGTTGAACCCGCTCCCGAAGCATAAAAAATACTAACCAATACTGTAAACTGATTAAACGGAGGAAATAACAGTGAACGCAACAAAAAAGATTATTTCCATCTTGCTTGTAATTGCTACAATGATGTGCCTCACCGTACCCGCAATTGCAGCTGAAGGTGAAAAAACAGAAGAATTACTCCCCAACGGATCAGCATATGTTCTCGAACAGCACGCTATAGACACTGCTACTGAAGAAAAGAAATGGTCCGGTGAAGAAAACACATACACAGACGATGACGGCAAAACATGGAAATATGTCAACGGCCGCAACTATGTAGTATCAAAGTCCGACAGCCAGTATCTCTACAGAGAGATTGCAGACGGCGAAATCGCTATCATCTACGATTACACAGCTGAAAGCTTTGACGGCGAAGCAATCATCCCCTCCGAGCTTGACGGAAAGAAAGTTACCAAAATTGATGCATATGCATTCTATTCCTGCACAAACGTAACAGGTATCCGTGTTCCTGACTCAGTAAAAGAGATCGGCTACTATGCTTTTGCATACTGCTCAAACCTTGAGAGAATTGTTATCGGCAGCTCTGTAGAGAAGTTCAATCTTCAGGCACTTTACGGTATCTCAAGAAACATTCAGATTTTCTTCACAGGTTCTGAGGAAGATGCTGACAAGATTGTTGTATGGGACAAGGTAAAGCTCAATGCAAAAATCAAGTTCAACTGGCATTCTCTTACCAACAACAACAAAGAAGAAGAGATGGAAAACTTTGTAAAGTACAATGTTAATGCTAATAAGCTTGATGACACAACAACAGAGTACAACCTCTTTGTTTGGTTCTTCAAAGTTTACTTAAAGAGCTTCTGGGATAACTTTGTAGCTCTTACAAAAGCTAATATCGAAGGCATTAAGATTCTCTTCAAGGGTTCTTCAAAATAATCCAAACATCGCTTTAATAAAAATCCCTCCGTTTATCGGAGGGATTTTTTTAATCTGAATTTTCGATATCACATAAAAAGAAACACGCACCGCTAACGGTGCGTGTTTCTTTATTATATTACATTAAAATCAGAATTCGATAAGAGTCTCGATATATGCATCAAGCTCATCAATCTTGATTCTCTTCTGCTCCATTGTGTCACGGTCACGTACTGTTACGCAGCCATCTTCAAGGGATTCGAAGTCATATGTGATACATACGGGTGTACCGATTTCATCCTGTCTGCGGTAACGCTTACCGATTGAACCTGCATCATCATAGTCAACCATAAACTTCTTGGAAAGCTTTGCGTATACTTCCTGTGCCTGCTCGCCGAGCTTCTTTGAAAGAGGAAGAACAGCTGCCTTAAAGGGAGCAAGTGTAGGATGAAGACGAAGAACAACTCTTACGTCATTCTTTTCTGCGTCAACAACCTCTTCATCATAAGCCTCTGTAAGGATTGTGAGGAAAAGTCTTTCAACGCCGAGTGAAGGCTCGATAACGTAGGGAATATATCTCTCGTTTGTTTCGGGATCGAAGTAATCAAGACCCTTGCC
The DNA here is from genome assembly GCA_045123695.1 of Acutalibacteraceae bacterium. Classification (GTDB taxonomy): domain Bacteria; phylum Bacillota; class Clostridia; order Oscillospirales; family Acutalibacteraceae; genus UBA8612. Next base: position 30,936 of record JBGVKJ010000046.1, on the reverse strand, counting down.
TGATGTGTTGATGTGCTGTGTAAGGTCGTAGTCTGTTCTGTCTGCAACACCCCAGAGCTCACCCCAGCCGAACGGGAAGAGATACTCAAAGTCGGTTGTTGCCTTTGAATAGAAGCAAAGCTCCTCGGGGTCGTGGTCACGAAGGCGAAGGTTTTCGGGCTTGATGCCGAGAGAGTACAGCCAATCACGGCAGAAACCGCGCCAATACTCGAACCACTCAAGGTCAGTGCCGGGCTTGCAGAAGAACTCAAGCTCCATCTGCTCGAACTCACGAACGCGGAAAATGAAGTTACCGGGAGTGATTTCGTTACGGAATGATTTACCGATCTGAGCAACACCGAAAGGAACTTTCTTTCTTGTTGTTCTCTGGATATTTGCAAAGTTTACGAAAATACCCTGTGCTGTTTCAGGACGAAGGTAAAGCTCATTCTTGCTGTCCTCGGTAACACCCTGGAATGTTTTGAACATAAGGTTGAACTGACGGATATCAGTGAAATTATGTTTACCGCATGAAGGACAAGCAATAGCCTTCTCCTTGATATATTCCATCATCTGCTCGTTTGACCAGCCTGCAACATTTGTGCCGTCAAAATCCTCGATGAGATTGTCTGCCCTGTGGCGTGTCTTACACTCGCGGCAATCCATAAGAGGGTCAGAGAAACCACCGAGGTGACCCGATGCAACCCATGTCTGCGGATTCATAAGAATTGCGCTGTCAAGACCTACGTTGTAAGGATTCTCCTGAATGAATTTTTTACGCCATGCATCCTTGATGTTTGTCTTAAGTTCAACACCGAGAGGGCCGTAGTCCCATGTGTTTGCAAGGCCGCCGTAGATTTCACTGCCGGCATAAACAAAACCTCTGCCCTTACAAAGAGCAACGAGCTTTTCCATTGTTTTTTCTGTGTTAAGCATTTTGCAAAATTCCTTTCACAAATCAAAATTCAATATATGATACCATAAATAGGTAAAACTTGCAATAGTTAATATATATTATATTACATTAAATTCAGCTATTATCGGCAAATGGTCGGACACAACCTTGTTGATTGTTTCAACCCTTGTGCATTCAAGACCGCGGTAAAAAATATAGTCAATCTTTTTAATCGGCTTGTCCGAAGGATATGTGTAATCCCCTGTTCTGTCAGTGTCCGTCAAACGCTCATAAAGAGGTTTGAATTCCTCTGCGTCGGGCGTATTGTTAAAGTCACCCATAAGTATAACAGGCATATCCGTGCTGTCAAGAATATCGCATATAACCTTGATTGCATTGAGCCTCTCGCCCAAAATAAGCCCCATATGCGTTACAAGGAACAGTATATCCTTACCATCAATCTCAACTACAGCTTTTATTACGCAGCGTGTTTCGTAGTAGCCCTTTTCGGTTTTTGGAGGGTCAGGTACGATAACTGTTTCAACCGATTTCAGAGGATATCGGCATACGAGTGCATTGCCGAAAGGATTACCGAAATCAAGAGTAACAGCTTTACCAAAATATCCGTTGTATCCGAGTCCGTCAGCAAGTTTCTTGGTCTGGTTGGCATATCCTTTCAACCAGCCCTTACCTCTTACTTCATTAAGTCCGCAGAAATCGGGATTTTGTTCAGCAATTGCATTAACAAACAAGTCATAATCTATAATCTGCCTCTTGTAGTCAAGTGCGTGCTGAATATTAAACGTCATCACTCTCATTCGTCTCTCCCCTTTCATAAGCAGATTATAGCATATAAAAATTAAAAAATCAGTAGTTTTTAAAAAAATGTTGACAAACGCAAATATATTTGATATACTACAAAAGCTGTTGAAATTCAGCCAAGGGCCATTAGCTCAGTTGGTTAGAGCAACCGGCTCATAACCGGTTGGTCCGGGGTTCGAGTCCCTGATGGCCCACCATTTTAAGTGAAATATAGGGGTATAGCTCAGTTGGTAGAGCAGCGGTCTCCAAAACCGCGTGCCGAGGGTTCAAGTCCTTCTGCCCCTGCCATAAAAAATGAAACGGATACCGCAAGGTGTCCGTTTTGTTTTTTATTGTAACTTGCTAAAGAAGGACTTGTTATAAAATCTCACTCCGAAGCAGTTGATAGTTTTTATTAGAAATTTAAATATTTTAATTAAATAAACATTTATTTATTTTTAATAAATCTCGAAAACAATATTCTACACTATTTATAATTGCTGATATGAAACAAGTACGATAAAATAAAGTATGGAAATTTGCATACGCATAAGAGGAGGTCTTTTTATGAAAAAAGCAAACAAACTCATAAGCATACTGCTTATTATGGTAATGATGCTTGCAATGGCACCGATTTCGGCATTTGCCGCTACGGAAGCGTATTCGTCATTAAAAAGTGTTAAACCAGTCTCCTATAGCAATAATGTTACTAATTATTTTCAAGAAAATAATTATCTTTACAAATTAACTTATACCAACATGAAAAATGTTAAAGATGTTGAGTTATGGTCTGATAACTACAGTCAATTGCGTTTGAGCCACTCGGACACAGATAGCGATAAGTCATATAGTGACCTGATGTACAAAAGCGGATCAGATCGTGCATATCTGGGTGATTTGCCTAAAACTCCCGGCGGCACCCTTTCTTGTCTGTCAGATAATGATGGAATTTATATTAATGGAAATAAACCTGTTATTATCGTTACCTGTCTTGCTGTAAATGCACCTGCCTGGACATGGAACGGTACTTCTTCAGCAACGGCAAAGTTCACTTCCACAGACGGTAAAACTTTTGCAAACGTGTCTGCAACAATTTCACAGCAAACCGTTACCGAAGCCACAACATGCAAGATAAAAGAACAGGTTAAATATACTGCAAGCGTTACCTTCAACGGTCAGAGTTATACCAACGAAAAAACAGTGACCGGTGCCGCAGGACCTCACAGCTATATCAACGGCAAATGTGAACACTGCGGATATGAATGTCCCCACAACAGTTTCACCGACAGCAAGTGTGATGTCTGCGGTATTCAGCATACCCACGATTATATTTACACCGCAAACGATAATGTAATAACCGCAACTTGTTCAAACAAAGAAGGTTTTTGCCCCGACACAAACGGCGGAACGCTCACAATCTCCGCACCTGCAGAGCTTTATACAGACGGCACAATTTCAAGAGAACCTGTTATCGACAATCAGCTTGTTGAAGTGGCAGATTATACCGTTACATATTCAACCGCAGACGGCACTGCTCCCAAAACACCCGGCACTTACACTGCAAGCGTAACTCTCGGCGGTGCAACGGCAAGTGTTGAATTCACACTTCTCAACTATGTCGCAAAGGTTACAGACAAAGACGGCAATCTTGTTGGTAATTACAAGACCTATGAAGATGCATTAACAGCGGCAAAAGAAAACAACGACAGCACGCTCACCCTGCTTGATGATATCACTATTACAACATTTCAGCTTATTGATTCCGGAAAGTTCACACTTGACCTTAACGGCAAAACTCTGCTTAACGAAACTATGTGGGTTTTGCGCATACAATCGGAAGGAAATTTAACAATCAAGGACAGCGGTGAAGGCGGTACTGTTCAGACTACCGATCCCGGTTCTTCTGCGATTTTAAACTACGGCACACTTACGGTTGACTCGGGTATTATAAAGGGCGACAGTGGCATCGACACTTCGGGCACTCTTACCATTAATGGCGGCACACTTGAGACGGTTGATTACAACGGTATTTCCAATTACGGCACGACTTACGTTTATGGCGGTATACTGAAAAATGAAAATGCTGACGTTATAAGCAACTCAGGAACGCTTTATATTTACGGCGGTGAAATGAGCGGCGGAACCAGAAGCATATCAAACAACGGCAACACCTATATTTCCGGCGGCGAATTCAAGGCCGATTCCTTTGCGGCACTTAATCAGATTAAAGGTACTCTTGAGGTTACAGGAGGCAGCTTCAGTGGCACTGACAGGGAGGACGGTGTTTTCACAGGTAAACCCTGCGGCGAATTTACTGTCTGCTGCAGTGAAGGTGAAACTATCATTTTCAAGGGCGGCGAATTCCCCGATGGCTTTGCAGTTTACGGTACAACCGCAAACACACTCCTTGCAGACGGTTATCATTTCCGCGATGCAGACGGTAAGGTTATCAACATGGCTGACGATGCAAAAATCATCAACGGCTACGTTAAGGTAACAAAGGGTGCTGACCTTTCAGAAGCAGTTGTAACCATTGACGATTCAGCTCTTACCTACACAGGCGAAGAAATCATACCCACCGTTGCTGTAAAGGTCAGCGGTAAAACTCTCACAGAGGGCAAAGACTACACCCTTACCTTCGCAAATAATATTAATGCAGGCACCGCAACCGTAACCGTAAAGGCTGTCAGCCAGGCAGCAGGCGGTATTGTAGGCGGAGCAAATTCAAATGCAGGCAACTCCGTTGAAAGCATTTACACGGGCGAAATCACAAAGGAATTTACTATTCTCAAGGCGGATTCTGCAGTTGAAACCCAACCTACAGCAAACGAACTTACCTATAACGGCACTGCTCAGAAACTAATTACTGCAGGCTCAGCCGTAAACAGCACAATAGTCTACAGCCTTGACGGTGCAGAATATTCCGAAGAAATCCCCACAGGCACAGATGCAGGCACATATTATGTATATTATAAGGTTATCGGAGATGCTAACCATAATGACAGCGAGCCTGAAACAGTAACCGTTACAATCGGCAAGAAGCCCGTAACCGTTTCAGCTACCGTTCCTGACAGAATTTACGGTGATGATTACCGGGTTGATACCTCAAAGGTTGTTGTTACTTTTGACGGCATTATTGACGGCGATGATGTCGGTTATGCTGTAATTGATGCTTATTATCAAGTGCATACCGTTACAGATAATGCTCCCGTTCAGGTAGTTTATAACGCAAACGGTACGGATGCAGAAAACTATCAGTTCCCCGAATACGGTGATTGGCTTGCTCCCAACTATCCCGTTCAGACAACGGGTAAGGTTCTCCCCAGAGATATCGCAGATGCAGAAATTACTCTCGGTGATACTCTTACCTATAACCGCACAGAGCAAACACAGTCAATTTCAAGCGTAACAATTATCGGAAAAGACGTAACATATACAGTAAGCGGCAACACAGCAACAAATGTCGGCATATATGAACTCACAATCACAGGTAACGGCAACTTCACAGGCACAAAGACTGTTACTTTTGAAATTGCTCCCGACACAAGTGCAATCGATAACCTTACTGATGACAATGTTAAATCAAGCGATAAGACAGCAATTGAGGCTGTTGCAAAGCAGATTGAAAATGCGGTAACAGACCTTGCTGACGATGCAAAGAAAGCAGAATATAAGGAAATCGCAGACAAGTGCGATGAGTTACTTGCAAAAATCGATGCAACTGCGGATGAAATCGCCGGAATTGATGAAGCTGTAAACGGCTATGACAAGGAAACAGTAACATCGGATGATGTCCCCGCACTCGGTGAGCTTATTGATGAAATAGAGGTGCTCACAGACGGCGACAACCTCACAGAAGAACAGAAAACTGAACTCGAAGAACTCAAAGCAGAGCTTGAAGCTCTCCTTAAAGAAATCGAAAAAGCAGGTTCGGCTGTTGATGCTATCGGTGCAGAGCTTGAAATGCTTGATGAAAAAAGAGCAACTATTTTCCATGAAGATGAAATCGAAGCTCTCAAGGCAAAGATCGAAGAGCTGCTTACAGATGAGAATATGGGCAAAGAAGAAAAGGCAAAGCTTGATGAGTACAAAGCACAGTGCGATAACCTCATTGAGATTATCAATACTCCCGTTAAGTATTTCTCAATGCGTCTGTTATACTTGATATATGATGCTTTCAACTGGCTCGTATCTCACATTATGCTTATCTTCAGCATGAATTTTTGAAACTGAATTAACAAGCTAAAATCTAAAAACATCATAAAAAAGCTCCGCAATACATAATGTATTGCGGAGCTTAATATTTAGCCGTATTGCATCAAAAAATCAAGGTAGCTTATGTTCTTTGAGAATAACTTCCTCATCATAATAAGCCCAGTTTTTCTGGTCACGCAAATCCTTTGAAACAGATGCCCATCTTGAAGGTAAGAAGGTATTGCTGTCCGTATAATTATCGAGTCTCCAGTCGGTTGATACAATAATCAACTGATCGTGCGCATATTTTTCGTCGCTGTTAATCGGCTTTCCTGTAAACGGATTTACAGGATTACTTATGATATCTTGTGTTGCAAGAGTCGGAACATCTGCATTGGTCATAAATTCATCCGATACTGTAAAGCCTTCACTGTCAAAATCTTTTACCATAAACAACGGATAATAAGATTCAGCAGTTACGCCTTCATAGCTGAAATCTTTACACACAAAATCATTTGAAGAACCTACTGCCCTACCGTGGTCTGCAACAATTATTATTCTTGTATTGTCATAAACACCGTTTTCTCTCAGATAATCCAACCATTTTCCAAGCTGAATAAATGCAGCCATATTGGAATGATAATGCGACATCTGGTTTACAGACTTGACATTTATAGCTTTACCGTCAAGCGTAAATCTGTCTGCGTGTGTTGCATCGTACTGAGTGTTATCCACTTCCTCGACCGGAACATATCCCGGCATTTGAAGGATAGAAGGCTCATGCGTGGCGTCATTTGACATAAACAGATATGTGTTTTCGCTTGAGTTCGTTATCTCTGTCATAGTTGACATATTTTCCAGAACCGTATAATTCTTCAAGAATGATTTGTCGTAACCTCTTGCAACAGAAGGATTCTCTATTACTTGATTAGAATACAAGAGTTCTCCGAATGACTCGGTTTTGCGATAAAAACCATCATCGTAAAAGAAACTATGCGTTAACACCGGCATACATTTCATCAAACTGAAGCAAAAGAAATTTCTTCTGTTTACTATATTACTCTGTGCTTTCTGTTCAACAGACTGAAATTTACCCTTTGTGATATATGCATCAATCTCCGGATAAGCATCATATATCGACAAATCGGGAATCCATTTATAATTTGCATAAGGCGGATCAAATACCGTTACATCGAAATTATTTTCAGAAAACAGAACCGGCATAACAAACAAAGCTTCATTGTGCTTTTTAAGCAGAGACTCTGAATCTCTTTTGTTCATCTCAACCGGAGTATATTCATATCCGCCCAGCAACGGTGGGGTGCCAAAATTTGTAGAAAGTCCGTACGAAATCGTATTTGAATAATACGTGAATCCGTCAAATTGTTGCTTCAGCTCCGGCTTTTCATTTAAAATGTACGGTACGTATGTACCTACAGCACGGTCAAGCATTATAACAACAACGTTTTTGCCGTTTTTATTAAGCTTAAAACTCGGCATCTCCGAGCTTGCGCTCAAATCAACAGTATCAATGGATTTTTTAATAGTGTACACATTTACGCATGACATAACGCCGATTGCAAGTGTAGCAACAATCAGAACACTTGATGCTGCTTTCTTCCATTTGCTTGCAATGAAGCTCAATACTGCAATAAGAGCAATCCAGACAACTATATTGATAATCTTTTCGCTGAGGGCGCTTTTTATTCCATCGTCGTAAATAAGGTCCGAAGAAATATTGCCGTATTTTCTTCCGAAAAACATATAGTTGACAAGCATTACACCTGACAACACCCACACTGCCCTACCGAAAATCACTTTAACTTTTGCACTCGCCAGCCAATAAAAGACTCTCAGCCAAATCAGGAACAGACCTGCTGAATAGCAGAACGAGCTTAAAACAAACCAAAGCGGATGATAGAAATATGTTACGTCAACAAACTCCTGTGGCGAATCTGCAATTAACTGCGAAGAAATCAGTGCACCGCAAAGTATTGCAAGGAAACACGAACCTATGGTAAACAGTTTATTATCGGGCTGTGCAGTTATGGGCTTTATGTGCTTTGCCGTGAACTTTTTGATTGCAGGAACAAACAATACTCCCAGCAGTAACACGCCCACAAAAATAACGAGCATCCTTTTCTTTATGTTTCTGTTACAGAAGAACAAGCCGTATACAATTATACCGAGACCTGCCAGCGAAGCAATCACTCGCAGAATCTTCTGAGGATTCTTTACTTTATACAGAATGGTTTTGCACAACGAAAAGAAGTTATTGCAAGTCCAGTAGAACACCAGACCCGAAGGCGAAGGATAAAGCAATATGAGGAATAATATTGCCATTCCGTATATCTGAATCTTATTCTTAAGCGGAAAACCTTTCAGATAAATTGTGCTTGAAACAAAGTTTATGGCCGTCATCAGGATAGGCAGAATATTGATTGCTATACCGCCTATTACAAGCAAACCGTCAGGCTCACCCAAATCTGCTATAGGACCGAATGACGTATGCTTCAAATCCTGCAAATTTGACAGGAAGTTATATGCCGCCATAAAAAACGGTATCTGAAGCAAAAGTGATGTAGAGCCTTTTATCGCCTGTGTCGGCTTGTAATTATTCTGCCTGTAATATGTCTGGAGCATCATCATTCTTTCGTCGCCAGAAAACGACTTTTTGATATGATTCACTCCGTTACGAAGCTTATTCTCAACACTCTTTGCTTCTTCCTGCATTATATCTGCACGTCTGTATAAAGGGAATGACAGCACATTGACAACAAGGCTCATCGCAATTATTGCCAATGCGGGATTGTACATTATACTGTTTGCAGCCTGATAAACGAGCTCAAAAAGCAGCTTCAGCGGCCCAAGAATCAGCGTTTCAAGGATTAAAACAAATGTCATTTAACCCCTCCATCTTAACCGAAAGGTTCTAATATTTTATCTGTACATAAAAATCAATTTGCATTCATTGCATTTTCAGATTATGACTGTGTCAATCATTTTGCAGAACATATTGCTGTATAATTACTTTTCTCTCGGAAGACAAACATATAAAAATCGTTATCTTTCGGTAGCAGCTCAAGGCAACTTATGCTCTTTGAGAACAGTTTCTTTTTCGTAATAAGCCCAGTTTTTCTGATCGTGCAAATTATCCGAAACCGATGCCCACATCGCAGGAAGGAATGTATTACCATCGTGCTTACGGACATTGGTAATAGTTGACATTATAACAATCTGATCGTGCGCATATTTTTCGTCGCTGTTAATCGGCTTTCCTGTAAACGGATTTACGGGATTGCTTATAAGACCCTGTGTCGCAAGCGTCGGAACATCGGCATTTGTCATAAACTCATCCGATATGTTAAAGCCTTCACTGTTGAAATCTTTTACCATAAGCAACGGATAATAAGATTCCGCAGTCAGCCTTTCGCTGAATTCTTCGTGTTTAAAGCTTTCGGATTCATAAATTCCGGATGAGCCGACCGCTTTACCATGGTCAGCAACGATTATGATTCTCGTATTATCATACACTCCGTTTTCTCTCAGATAATCCAGCCATTTTCCGATCTGAATATATGCAGCCATATTGGAGTGATAATGCGACATCTGATAATTATTCTTAACATTTATTGTCTTACCGTCAATCGTAAATCTGTCCGCGTGCGCAGCATTATACTGAGTATTATCTACTTTCTCTGCGGGAACATATTCCGGCGTTTGCAGAATAACAGCTTCATGTGTTATATCATTTGACATAAACAGATAAGTGTTTTCGCTCGAGTCGGTTATCTCTGTCATCGTTGACATATTCTCCAGAACCGTATAATTCCTCAAAAATGATTTGCTGTGACCTTTTGCTACAGAAGGATTCTCTATTACATGAGTAGAATACAGAACCTCACCGAATGATTCTGTTTTGAGATAAACGCCGCCGTCATAAAGGTAGCCGTGTGTAAACATAGGCATACATTTCATCAGGCTGAAGAAAAATATATTTCTTCTGTTTATTACAGTGCTCTGTGCTTTTTGTTCATCAGACTGGTACTTTCCTTTTGTGATATACGTATCAATCTCCGGATAATCATCATATATCGACAAATCGGGAATCCATTTATAGTTGGCATAAGGCGGGTCACATACCGTTACATCAAAATTGTTTTCAGAAAACAGAACCGGCATAACCTTCAAAGCCTCATTGTGCTTCTTGACCTGAGACTCTGAATCTCTTTTGTTCATTTCAACCGGAGTATATTCATATCCGCCTACCAAAGGAGTACTCGCAAAATTTGTTGATATACCGTATGAAAGCGTATTCGAATAATATGTAAATCCGTCGAACTGTTGCTTCAGCTCCGGCTTTTCATTAAAAATATACGGTGCATATGTACCTATAGCACGGTCAAGCATTATAACAACAACGTTTTTGCCGTTTTTATTAAGCTTAAAGCTCGGCATATCCGTAGCGGCAGTAAAATCAACTGTATCAATGGATTTTTTAATAGTGTACACATTTACGCATGACATAACGCCTATCGCAAGTGTAGCAACAAGCAAAACACTTGATGCCGCTTTTTTCCATTTGCTGACAACAAAACTCAGCACTGCGATAAGAACAATCCAGACAACTATATTGATAATCTTTTCACTCAGGGCACTTTTTATTCCGTTATCGTAAACAAGCTCTGAAGAAATATTGCCGTATTTTCTTCCGAAGAACATATAGTTGACAAGCATTACGCCTGACAAAACCCATACTGCTCTGTCAAAAATGACCTTAAGCTTATCATTTGATAACCAGTAAAAGACTCTCAGCCATATCACGAACAGACCTACGGAATAACAGAACGAGCTTAAGACAAACCAAAGCGGATGATAGAAATATGTTACGTCAACAAACTCCTGCGGTGAATCTGCAATAAGCGCCGATGAAATCAGTGCACCGCAAAGTATTGAGAGGAAACACGAACCTATTGTAAACAATTTATTGTCGGGCTGTGCAGTTATGGGCTTTATGTGCTTTGCCGTGAACTTTTTGATTGCAGGAATAAGCAGAGCAATCTGCATTGAAAGTCCCAGGATAATAACAAAAAGCTTTTTAAGCTCCGAACCCTCAAAAGCCAATAAACCGAATACAATTAAACCGATACCTGCCAATGAAGCAATTACTCTCAGAATCTTCTGAGGGTTCTTAACTTTGTACAGAATAGTTTTGCACAATGAGAAGAAGTTGTTACAGGTCCAGTAGAATACAAGACCCGAGGGCGAAGGATAAAGCAATATGAGGAATAATATTGCCATTCCGTATATCTGAATCTTATTCTTAAGCGGAAAACCCTTAAGATAAATTGTGCTTGAAACAAAGTTTATGGCAGTCATCAGAATAGGCAGTACATTGATTGCTATACCGCCTATTACAAGCAAACCGTCAGGCTCGCCCAAATCGGCAATCGGGCCAAATGATGCATGCTTCAAATCCTGCAAATTTGACAGGAAGTTATATGCCGCCATAAAAAACGGCACCTGAAGCAAAAGCGATGTCGAGCCCTTTATCGCCTGTGTCGGCTTATAGTTGTTCTGTCTGTAATATGTCTGGAGCATCATCATTCTTTCGTCGCCCGAAAACGACTTTTTAATATGATTCACTCCGTCACGAAGCTTATTTTCAATATCTCTTGCTTCTTCCTGCATTATATCTGCACGTCTGTACAAAGGGAATGACAGCAGATTGACAACAAGACTCATCGCAATTATTGCCAATGCGGGATTATGCACAATAGTGTTTGCAGCCTGATAAATAAACTCAAAAATCAGTTTCAGAGGGCCCAAAACCAGAGTTTCAAGGATTGAAACAAATGACATTTTTATTTCTCCTCCTTATCTGAAAGCTCTTTTTGTTTGTTAATTAAATAATCGGTAACTATTTCTGCGCCTCTTCCGATATTTGCCCATGTCTCATTCTTTGCAGCCTGTCTGCCTTCGGCATAATACTCATCCGTAAGACATTCATCTATCAGTTCTTTAATATTGCTCATATTATCAGGGGTCAGCTTGCATCCGATTCTCGGCAAAGCGGAATAAAGCCAAAGAGGACGATCCTGAATCCACCAGGCATCATAAACATCCAGATTGAAATTTACATCGGTATAAATTATAGGTTTGTTATGAATAAATGCAAAATCATAGAATACGCCCGAAAAATCCGAAACAAGAATATCCGCTCTGTGCAGTACATTAAAATTATCGGTATCGCTGTTCCATTCAAGCTGTTCTGATTCCGGGTATTCTGCCATCAGCTTGTCCAGCATTTCTTTTTCTGATGTGAAAGACTGCGGATGAGGACGGACTATAATATGGTAACCCGTATTCAGCAAATGCTCTATTATTTTGCCGCCGCTTACTGCGAACAATGCGCTGGGACCCCATGTAGGAGCTAACAATACAGTACGCTCATGCTCACCTATCGGCTCAGCCGATTCATAGGCTTTAGCCATTTCATCCATATACGGTATACCTGCTTCAACAAGCTCTTTTGCAGGCAGATTACGGAGTTTTTCCAGAGCACGTATATCCTCTGCCTGAAAGTCACCTGAATAAAGAACGGCATCATAATAGTCAAGGCCGAACATTCTGTACATTGTAAGGCCGCCTGCTGCATGAGGAATATGCACATAATACTTAACGTCTTTCGAACGCTTCCACTGATAAACATCGAGACCGGGAGTTGTCGACAGCACAACATCCGCACGCAGATAATTCAGTCTTGTAAACAGTTTGTTCTTATTCTCAATACACTCTACTCTGAGACCCTTGTATTCACATTTCAGTGCAGGGTCATCAGGTGAAGCTGTTATGTACAATATCTCTTTGCCTCTTTTATCCATTTCACGGCAAATAGGTTCGAACACCTTCCAGTATCTTTTATCATCGGAAAAAATTACAAAAGACTCTGATTTTAAAGCTGTATCCGCTTTACCGCCACCAAGCTTGAATCTGAGCTTGATAAAAAGCATTCTCACAGCATAAAAAGCCGCACCCAGCACACCTATAAGCACTGTAAAAAGCATACTGCCCGTACCGGGATCGATATACAGTAACATAACAATAACCTCTCAATTCTTAAAAATAGAACAGTTTTCGCATTTTAGCATATATATTATATTTTTTATAATATACTATGTCAATCTTTTTTAAGAATATATTTTAATAAAAGGTACGGCATACGCTTTACACATACGCCGTACCTTATAGAATACTTTTATCTGAAATTGAAAAATCCGAACATACACATTACCGTTGCAAGCAACCAGAAAAACGGCTGGACAGTTGCAACACCGCCGAATGAAACTATAAGCTGAGTGAAAGTTTTAGCTTTTTGGCGTTTTTCCTTAATCCTGTCAGGATGAAAAATCGCCGCTATATTGAAGATAAGATAGCCGAAACAGCAGAATATCCAGACTTCCCACAGCTTAAATCCTCTGAATGCCTGGACAGCAATAATCACTGCACCGATTAAAATAAGAACTGCACGAATGAGCCTTATATGTTTATACTCGTTGAATCGCTCGAGTGCATCGTGCTGTGCGATAACAAAGTACATTACAAAACCGCAAATAATGCCTGCCATTGTAGTTGAGCCAAGCATAACAAGACACAAAGGAGCAACCATATAACACGGACGCTCAAAAAGCTCAAGCGTATTTGATTCAATCGGTTTGCCTGCTTTATGCCACGGAACAGCAAAAAGAAATACTGTGCAAATAATAAGAACGCAGAACACCCAGGAAAGTATTGTATCGACCTTCAGCGGTAACACATTCCACAGCTTACCTGCCGCCTCAGCCTGTTCAAGATTCTTTGCAGCAATCGGCCAACCGAGAACAAACGCCGTTGATATACCTAAAGCATTGAAACAACCTTGAATAAACTCCATTATTTTCCAGCCGTCAACAAGACCTTTTTCGCTGAATTTTCCAAACATCCGCTTGCCGCTTTTCAGCGGATGAAGCTGTTTATCAAACACCGTAATACCGACAACCCAGCCGACAGCGCCTGCAACGGCACCGCCTGCCCACATAATAACACCGAAAATATCGCGGCGGATAATCATAAGCACAAGAAGCTCGGCAACAACCATAAGGTTGCGACCCCATTCTTCACGGCTACGCTCACAAAAACAAACCTTAGGCATTATTCCGTTGTCGGGGTCATACGGTGTGTTGAAAATACGGTAGCCTATCTGCTGAAGAATCGGTACAAGAGCAAAGAAAATAACAAAGTCATACCATTTATAAACAACACCGCTCATCGCTGAAAAACTGACACCCAGAAAACCTGCACCAAGTCCGCTCCAGATTGAACCCTTAAAGGCAAGAGCAAGATAGCCTAGTGACTGATTGTAACGAGGTTTATCATGTTGAATTATCAAGCCCATTGTTGAGCCGTACGGCTCAATACCGCCGTAAAAAAAGCCGAGTGCACAAGCGGCCGCAAACAAAAACACGTTTTGCATAAGAAGCTCTGAGCCTGTGTACCATACACACATAACACCCATAAGCAAACCCGGTAACATCGCACCCTTTTCTCCGCCTATAGAGTCACCACGCACACCCCAGCCAAAGCACATACAAAGCATACTTACGGCAATAAAAATAAATACATTCTGAGTTTCCACTTTTTCACCGCCCTTTTGTTTTCTGTTATAAAGTTTATGTAAAAACATATTACCGCCTTGGTTTTTCTTTGTCAACGCAAATAATGGATTAATTTCTTTGTCGCAATATTGTTGTAATTTAATATACCTTGTGCTAAAATAGAACAAACAAAACACTTCCAAGAGGTGCATACCATGAAAAAGTTCGTACAGGTAGGCTGCGGAATACGCGGTATCGAAGGATATGCCGAACCTATACTCAAAGAATTCAAAGAACATATTGAATTATGCGGCGTTTACGACATCAACCCGAAGCGCGCGGCACTTGTAAGTGAATTTGGCGGAGTTGACGTGCCCGTTTACGATAATTTTGACAAAATGCTCGACACCGTCAAACCCGATACCGTTATAGTCACAACCAAGGACAGTATGCACGACTATTATGTTATAAAAGCTCTGGATGCAGGCTGTGACGTAATCGTTGAAAAGCCGATGACAACAACTTTTGAAAAGGCAAACGCAATAAAGGAAGCTGAAATCAGATCAGGCAAAACCGTTACTGTTGTTTTCAATCTGCGTTATCTGCCCTTTTTTGCAAGGGTAAAAGAGCTTATGCAGAGCAATGTTATAGGCGAAGTGCTCAGCGTTCATTTTGAGTGGCTGCTTGACACAGAGCACGGTGCCGACTACTTCAGACGCTGGCACCGAAAAAGAGAAAATTCAGGCTCACTGCTTGTACATAAATCAACGCATCATTTTGACCTTATAAACTGGTTTCTTGACGATGACCCCGTTGCTGTCAACGCATACGGCTCAAGGAGATTTTACGGGCCGACACGTGAAAACCGCTCGGAGAGATGCCTCACCTGCCCCCACAAGAAAAACTGCGAATTTTATCTTGATATCAATCAACCGCCAATGGATAAAATCTATCTTGCTTGCGAGGATGCGGACGGTTATTACAGAGACAGTTGTATTTTTTCCGAAGAAATTGACATTGAGGACTCTGTAAGTGTCAACGTGCTTTACAAAAAAGGCGCTGTTATGAGCTATTCACTTACTGCACATTCTCCGTATGAAGGATTAAGAATCGCATTTAACGGTACAGAAGGCCGCCTTGAATTATGTAAAATGGATTGGAGATATCCCGACCTCGGTCAGGGTGTAAACAACGTTATTACCATTTTCAACCGCAGAGGTGAAAAAATAGTAATAAATGCACCGCAGGACGGCCCCGGAGGTCACGGCGGAGCTGATGAAAAAATCAGAGAAAACCTGTTTATCGGCTGCAAAAGCGACCCGCTCGGACAGATGGCTGACACTCGTGCAGGTATGATGTCTATCGGTATAGGTATGGCCGCTAACATATCGATGAAGGAAAACAGAAGAGTTTATCTTAATGAATTTTACAAAAATCTGTAAAATACAGTCTGTATACCTATCACTGACACAACACTAAAATAACGCTTTATTATTGACTCAAAAAACACAGTATGGTACAATAATATCAATAAAGCACTTCAGAAAGGAACCGGCTGTCTGCAGAGGATGTTGGTTTCTTTTTGCTTTTTACAATAAACATAAGGTGTATGATTGAATAATGAAAAAACGGTTTTCGATATCTACAACACATATTATACTGTTAAGTTTTCTTGCTGCAATACTCGCAGGTTCAATACTGCTTTCACTCCCGATAAGTTCTGCAGACGGCAAAGCAACTGAGTTTACAGATGCACTTTTCACTGCAACAACTTCCACCTGTGTAACAGGTCTGGTAGTAACACCCACCGTTTCTTCCTGGAGTATTTTCGGTCAAGTTGTTATTCTTATACTGATTCAGATAGGCGGACTGGGCGTAATAACAATTATGTCAGGCATAATGATACTGCTTCACAAAAAAATGGGAATAAGCGACAGAATGCTTTTGCAGGACGCTTTTAACCTCAACTCCCTTTCAGGTATTGTCCGTTTTGTTAAAAAAGTTGTAAAGGGAACGTTTATTATTGAAGCAATCGGTGCTCTGCTTTATATGACGGTATTTATACCCGATTTCGGACTAAAAGGAATCTGGATTTCCGTATTCACATCTGTTTCGGCTTTTTGTAATGCAGGTATCGATATTATTGCAGACAACAGTCTTTGCAACTACGCACTCAATCCCGTAATCAATGCCGTCACCTGCTTACTGATAATTATCGGCGGTATAGGCTACATCGTATGGTGGGATATATTGCGGGTAGTAAAAAATTCATTCAAGAAAAAAACTAAATTGTTAAGTTCACTTACCCTGCACAGCAAAATTGCAATTACCTCAACAGTATTTTTGATATTTGCAGGTGCATTTCTGATTTTTGTATTTGAATACAGCAACCCGAAAACCATAGGAGAATTCACACTGCTTGAAAAAATCCAGGCTTCTGTATTCCAATCCGTTACAACAAGAACAGCAGGCTTTGCAACCTTGCCTCAGGAGAATATTACAAATGCCTCAGCAACAGTTTGTCTGCTGCTGATGTTTATAGGCGGTTCTCCCGTAGGAACTGCAGGCGGTATCAAAACAGTTACATTTGCCGTTCTGATTGTGTCGGCTTTGTGCTCAATACGAAACAAAGAAGATACTGAGCTTTTCGGAAGACAGATAACCAAGCAAGCTGTAAGTAAAGCAGTTGCGGTAACATTTATGTCGTTTCTGATTATGTTTACTTCAACAGTTTTGCTTTCTGCAGTTACTCAGGCATCGACACTCGATATCCTGTACGAAACCGTTAGTGCAACGGCGACGGTAGGCTTGACAAGAAACCTGACGCCATCTCTCAACACTATCGGCAAGCTGATTATTACAGCTACGATGTACCTCGGAAGAGTTGGCCCGATATCACTTGCCATCGCATTCGGCCAACGAAAAGAAAATCAGAGTATAGTAAGAAACCCGATTGAACAGATTATTGTCGGATAAGAAAGGACATTTTTATTATGAGTATCCATAAAACCTACGCAGTATTAGGACTTGGCAGATACGGAAGAGCCGTTGCAGAGGAATTGGTAAACAGCGGTGCAGAAGTACTTGCCGTTGACGTTGACATCAACACGGTCAACAATGCCATCGAAACTATTCCAGTTTGTAAATGTGCCGATATAACCGAGCCTGAAGCCATCAAAAGGCTGGGCATTTCCAATATAGATGTTGTCATCATCGCAATGGCAAGCTGCCTTGAATCCAGCGTTATGGCTGTAGCGCTCTGTAAGGAAGCAGGCGTCAAAAACGTTATTGTCAAATGTGCCAGCGAAATGCACCAGAAAATACTGACCCGAGTTGGTGCAGACAAGGTAATTTTCCCTGAAAAAGAATCGGGAATACGTCTTGCGAAAAATCTGTTGACATCAGGCTTCTCCGAAATGATAGAGCTTTCCGATGAAGTTTCCATGTTGGAGCTGGATGTCAAAGATGAATGGGTAGGCAAAACTCTGATAGAATTAAGCTTGCGTAAAAAATACTCCATTAACGTAGTCGCAATCAAAGATAACAACGAAATCAACACTGCTGTTGACCCCTCAATTGCCCTGAAGAAAGGTATGGAGCTTATCGTAATTGCTAACAAATCAAAGCTTCAAAAATTAAAAAAGTAATTTTAATGTTACCTTCGATCCCTTGATTTATATTAATTTCAGTGATAAAGTAACTGATGAGGTGATTTTATATGTCAAATAAAATGAGTAAAATTTATACTTCTCTGTGGGCAGTAATTGCCGCTGCGTACGGAATATGGATGGCTTTCTTTATGAGCTGGGATCAATACCCCTACATAATTCCTACTCAAGCGGATTTAGCTCTTCCCAAAGAAGAATTCATTGCAAAGTTCGACGGCATGCTTTATATGCCGTTATACCCTAACGAATTGGTATATTGGCTCTGGGTTATCGGCTCAACAGCTCTGCTTTTTTGCTACGGACTTTTTATTAAAAAGATTCTGTTTGCAGAGAAGTTGACTAAAGCTACAACCGTGTTTTGTATAATCAATCTGATTGCAGGTTGCGCTTTTGTAACATGGTACGGATTCCTCAGCTACCCCGAGCAGTTCGGCAACATACTTACCGATGTTACGGCAAGTATGCTCGGCCTTAAATATCCGTGGGAATTCAAGGCATGGGGTGTGCTCGCTTCACTTTCCGTTTTTACCAATACTCTCTATATGTACCGCAAGAACAACTACAGCGGCAAGCTCGGTGTAATTATCACTTCGCTCGGCTGTGCGGCAATATATCTTACTATCAATCTTCCCTCTGCAGGTACTGAAATTGTTATGACTCCCCGATGCATAGGTCACTGGGCAACAGCTCTTATTTTCGCATTCCTTGCCGCTTTCGGAGTTATAATCTTCCTGCTTCACAAGTGCAGAGAAAAGGATAAGAAATACATAGTCGCAACCGTAGTTTTTGTTGCTATACTTCTGCTTATGCTCGGCTTGCTCGTATTTGTAGGCAAGAGTGCATTTATTGAAAATCTGCCTATGTGGGTTGCTTATCTTCTTCTGTTTATGATAAACTTCACATCTTTCTTCGATAAAAAAGAAGCCAAAGAAGCTAAACCGCTTGCAACAGTATAACAAATCCCCCTCCCGAAGTCCGACGGATTTCGGGAATTTTTTTCATTTTGCACAAAAATTATGTTTGTGATTTGTACGCAAAAAATGTTGTATTATATACAATATGTGCTATAATACATTTATCCATAATTTAACAAGGAGATGAAGCAATGGATAAGTTTTTCAAAATTTCCGAACGCGGCTCAAACGTAAAAACCGAAATTATTGCGGGTCTTACAACTTTCTTTGCAATGGCATACATCATAGTTGTCAACCCCAACCAGATTGTCGGTTTCAGTTTTGACGTTCCCGGAATCCCCGCAATATGGAATGCGGTATATATCGCATCCATAATCGCTGCCATTATTGGCACACTGCTTTACGCATTATACGCAAAACTTCCCTTCGCACAGGCTTGCGGAATGGGTCTTAACTCATTCTTCTTCACATCATTCGTTCTGCCGCAGATTATAAACGGCGGCGATGTAATCAAGGGATATCAGGCCGGTCTTGTTATCATCCTTATTTCCGGTCTTGTTTTCCTTCTGCTTTCAATTACAGGTCTTCGCACATATATTGCAAAGGCAATGCCCGACTGTATCAAGAAGGCAATTTCAGCAGGTATCGGTCTCTTTATTGCGTTCATCGGTTTCCAGAATGTAGGTATTATTCAGGCTAACCAGTACACACTTGTACAGTTTGTTAAAATCAACGGCGCAAAATGGGCAGATATCGCACCTGCCATTATCGCACTGCTCGGCTTTGTTATCATCGCAATCCTCACAAAGCTCAATGTCAAGGGTGCTGTTCTTATAGGTATCCTTGCTACAACAGTTATATACTACCTTGCTACATGGCAGCTTCCGAGCTTTGAAATGGCCTCTTTCGCTCAGCCCTTCAAGGATTTTGCAGATATCGGTATCACAGCTATTTTCAAGGCTGAATCCTGGAAGAATGCTTTCTCAGGCGAAATGCTCGGCAGTATATTCTCGGTAATCATGCTTATCGTTACATTCTGCCTTGTTGATATGTTTGATACTATCGGCACACTTTACGGCACAGCTTCCGAAGCAAATATGCTTGACGAAAACGGCGACCCCATCGACATCGACAAGTCGATGGCTTGCGACTCAATCGCAACTGTTTCCGGTGCTGTGTGCGGTACATCAACAGTCACAACATTTGTTGAGTGTGCTTCCGGTGTTGCAGCAGGCGGCAGAACAGGCCTCACAAGCCTTGTTACTTCACTGTGCTTCGCTGTATGTCTTTTCCTCTCTCCGCTTGCAAGCATCATCCCCGCAGCAGCTACTGCTCCTGCTCTTATCTTCGTAGGCGTTCTTATGCTCAAGAACTTCTCGAAGGTTGATATGACAGATATGAGAAGTGCTGTTCCTGCGTTCCTCACACTTATTATGATGCCTCTCACCTACTCAATTGCAAACGGTATTGGTATCGGTGCAATCGCATACGTACTCATCACACTTTTCACAGGCAAATACAAGGCTAAAGATATCCCCGTTACCGTAATCGCACTTCTCTTTGTCTGTAAATTTATTTTCGGCACAATCTGATTAAACATTATAACTCACCCGATGGCTGTTCTTTATGAATAGCCATCGGGCTTTTTATTATTTATTGTTCCCAAAAAAGCTTTACAATGCGGTATAATTTTGGTATAATGTTAAACATTATTTTACAACAATTTGTGGAGGTTACTATGAAAAAAGCTATCGCTCTTTTAACCGGTGCAGTTATGCTGTTTCAGATGAGCATAGGCTCAACTGCAGCTTTCGATGCACCCAAACTTAACGAGGAGGAATGGGATATGTATTATTCTTCACTCGCAAATGAAAACACACTGCCTATGCTCAATGTCGGCGCAGACCAGACTCAGGTCAGCCTTTGCTGGCACTGCGACAAAGACAAGGCAGACGCTAAGGTTGAAGTTTCAACAAACAGCGATATGTCCGATGCCAAGACATTCACAGGCGAAATTACTGCTGCAGAAAACGACACACAGGTTGTTTGCAGAGTTACTGTAACAGGTCTTGAAGAAAAGACAACATACTACTACCGTTGGTACACAGAAAACGGTTGGAGCGAAACCGAAAAGTACGAGACAAAGTCATTCGGCGACCACAAATCACTTGTAGTCGGTGATATCCAGATTGCAGAGGACTGGCGTACCGAAGATGAAGTAAACCAGGACGAAATCGGATTTAACTGGAACAACACACTCTCAACAGCACTCACACAGAATCCTGATATCGCCTACCTCGTATCTCCCGGCGACAATACATCAACAGGCCAGACTGCCAAAGAGTGGCAGACACTGCTTATGCCCAAGGCACTCAGACAGTTGCCTATGGCACTTGCAATTGGTAATCACGACAAAAAGGGTATGATGTACAACTACTATACCAATATGCCCAACGAATACTACGGCAACTTCTTTGCAGGTCTTGACCGCGATTTCTGGTTCAGATACGGTGACGTACTTTACCTTTTCTACGATTCTACATCAGGCAACGCACCTGACCATATGGCAATGACCAAAGAAGCTGTAAAGCTCAACCCCGATGCAAAGTGGAGAATCGGCGTTATTCATCACGGAATCAACGGCGCAGGTGACTGCATAGGCGACGCAGAAACAGAGATACTTCTCAGCACAATCTTTACACCTATTTTCGATTCATACGACCTTGACCTTGTAATCACGGGTCACACCCACTCTCAGGGCCGCTCACACTTTATGAAGGGCAGAAAGGTACTCAGTCCTGCAGAAAGCGGCAAGACTTACACCGATCCCGAAGGTATTGTTTATCTCAACTCAAACTCAGCATGCGAGAGACCGACAAACGAAAGCTACGAAGCTGAACACCTCGCATACAGCTTCCTTGAAAACGATACTACAACCTACACAACACTTGAATTCAAGGGCGACAGTATGATTGTAGAAACAAGACGCGGTGACAACGGCGAGCTTCTTGACAGCATTACAATCGAGCGCACAACAAACGAGCATAACGAAGGCTCATTCAATAACTTTATGAAGCGAGTAGGCTACAAGGTAATCGAAACACTCGGTTTCATCTACACAATGGTAGATAACCTTGTCAGAAAATTCTCATAAAATAAGAAGGAATAACAAATGAAATCTCAAGCAAAGAAAAAAGCAGACATTGAAAAACTTGTACTCAGCGGAATACTTACAGCTATAGTAGTTGTATTACAGTATCTCGGCTCATTTATAAAGTTTGGTCCGTTTTCAATTTCTCTTATTCTTATTCCTATTGTTATCGGTGCTGCAACCTGTTCAACAAAAATCAGTGCATGGCTCGGCTTTGTTTTCGGTGTTGTTGTATTAATGACCGATGCGGCTGCTTTCCTTGCAATCAGCGTACCCGGTACAGTAATTACCGTACTTGCAAAAGGTATTGTCTGCGGTATTACAGCAGGTCTTGCATACAAATTAATTGAAAAGAAAAACATTTATGTTGCAACAGCTTTTGCCGCAATTGTTGCACCTATAGCAAACACCGGCATATTCCTTCTCGGATGCGTCGTATTCTTCTTCGACACTATAAAAGAATGGGGCGCTGCTGCAGGATTTGAAAATGCAGCAATGTACATGATTCTCGGTCTCGTTGGTGTTAACTTCTTGATTGAGCTTGCAATCAATGTTGTTCTCTCCCCTGTTATCGTAAGAATACTTAACATAAGAAAAAAGAGTAAATAAGATGAAGATAATCATCGATGCCGATGCATGCCCCGTTACAAATATTGCAATACAGATTGCAAAAGAAAACTCGGTTGAATGCGTACTTGTATGTGACACTGCACACAGAATTGAACGTGACGGATGCACTACAATAATGGTTGACAAAGGTGCAGACAGTGTTGATTTCCGCCTTGTAAATATGCTCAATAAAGGTGATATCGCCGTAACACAAGATTACGGACTTGCGGCAATGTGCCTTAGTAAAAAGGCTTTTGCAATCAACCAGAACGGACTTATTTACAGTGACAAAAACATTGAGCAGTTGCTGTTCACAAGATATGTCGGCAAAAAGGTAAGAGCCGCAGGCGGCAGAACAAAGGGTCCTGCAAAGCGTACGGCTGAGCAGGACGAAGCATTCAGAACGGCATTAAAAAAATTGATAGAGCAGGCAAAAAGAGATATATAAAAAAAGCCTGAGATACAGCTTGTGTATCTCAGGCTTTTATCATTTACCGAACAGGTTCATATGTGCACACGAGGCAACAGTTGACAAAGCAAGAGTTGCAAACTGGCGGCTGGTTATCGGAAAATCCTCAATAATCCACAACTTAAAAATACCGATAAATCCGTTAAGACAAAATACCGCACGGTATTCTTTCTCAAGGTCGTTTTTATCAAAAAACTCTTTGGGATATCTGTCGAGCACGGTACGAACTATACGCTCCGCAAAGTCATCACACTCCGCCTGCACAACAAGTACGTTAAACAGTTTGCTGTTTTTTTGTATATAATCAAACAGTGGTACCATCATATCAAGAAATCGTTCAAGAGAATTTACAACATCAGGCAGAGATTCGGGTGTGGGAATACGCGAAATTACATCTTCCTGTATCTCGCGCATAAGCGAGGGTACATCTTCATAATAAGCGTAAAAAGTAGACCTGTTTATCTCTGCTATACTGCAAACATCTGTAACAGTAACCTTTGCCAAAGGCTTTTCCTCAAGTAACTCTATAAAAGCTTCTGTAATAAGACGCTTTGTTAGTTTAACTCTTCTGCTCTCCGCCACATTAACACTTCCTTAAAAAAATTCAAATTTTTTTCATAAATCACCGACAAATTGTCGAAATATGTTGGTTTATAATCTTTTTCCGAAAAATCGACTGTTGAAAAGTCGACACAATGTTGATAAAATAATACAATGTGTGATAAAAAAAGTCAAGTTATAATTCTGCCACAGATATAATAAAAAGGGGAAAAGGAGAAACAGAATGGCTTCACTTTACAAAGAGAAAAGATTTTATAACTTCCGCGAAATCATCCTCAACGGTGCAGAGAAATTTGCAGACAGCACTGCATACGTAGTAAAAAAAGGCGAAGGCGAATATATCAACATCAAGTACGCTGACCTCAAGAAATACTACTACTCTTTCTGCACATACCTTATTGAAAAAGGTATGCTTGGCCAGAAGATTGCCGTTATGGGTGCAAACAGCTTCCAGTGGGCACTCAGTTACCTGTGTGCAGCAACAGTAGGTGTTGTTGTACCGATTGACAAAGAGCTTCAGCCTGAGGACGTAAACGCATTTCTTGAATCTGCCGACTGCAAGATGGTATGCACAGACAGCACAAGAATTGAAAAGCTCAAGGGAATTGCAGACGAAAATATTCAGTACACTGACTTTGCTGATGTACTTGACATCGCTTCCTCTCACAAGGCTGACGAATCTGCAGTTAACGCAATAGAAATAGGTAAAGATGAAATAAGAATCATTATCTTCACATCCGGCACTACAGGCAATTCAAAGGGTGTATGCCTTTCACAGCACAATATCTGCTCCAACATATACTCAACCGTACAGATGGTTAAGGTAAACGATTTTGACAGCACATTGTCAATCCTTCCCCTGCACCATACATACGAGTGCACACTCAACAACGTCCTTTTCCTTACAAGAGGTGCTTGCATCACATACTGTGACGGTCTTACAAAGGTTGCAAAGAATATTGCCGAATATCAACCCTCAATCCTTGTTGTCGTTCCTGCGCTTCTCAAGGTGCTCAACAAGAGAATCAAGGCAGGTATCATCAAAGATTGCCCCTCACTTTTCCGCAAGTATTTCGAAACAATGTCACTTGCAGATGCACTTAAAAAGTGCCCGTTCATTATCCGCAAGGTAATATGCAAGAAGGTCAAGAAAACTCTCGGCGGCAAAATCCGTCTGTTTATCGTAGGTGCAGCTGACCTTGACACTTCACTTGTTGAAGATTTCGGTGCGCTCGGCATCAGAACACTTCAGGGCTACGGTCTTACAGAGTGTGCTCCCCTGCTTGCAGGTAACAACGACTTCCACCTCAACAAGGCTTCAACAGGCCCTGCTATCCCCGACGTTCAGCTTAAGATTGATGACCCCAACGACGAAGGCGTCGGCGAAATCCTCGCAAAGGGCGACAACATAATGCTCGGCTACTACAACGACCCCGAAGCAACTGAAGCTGTATTCCGTGATGGCTGGTTCTGCACAGGCGATCTCGGCTGTATAGACAGCAACGGCGACCTTTACATCAAGGGCAGAATCAAGAACGTTATCGTAACAGAAAACGGCAAGAACATCTACCCCGAAGAGCTTGAGACAAGACTTTCCGAGTATCCCGAAATCGGCGAGGCACTTGTTTACGCATCCGATGAAAACGGTGAAACCTGCGTTAAAGCAAAAATATTCCCGAATCTTGAGTACATTAAAGAGCGTTTCGGCGGCGAGAAGCCCAGCGAAGAAGAAATCAAGAAAACAATTCACAATGCTATTAAGAGTGTTAACAGCAAGATTCCCAACTACAAGCACATTAAGATAGTTGAAGTTCTTTCCTCTGCACTTGAAAAGACAACCACACAGAAAATCAAGCGTTTCGGCAAGAACGTAAAATAAGTTAAAAAGTAAGACTTGCATTTCAGAAGAGATGCAAGTCTTTTTTGTTATATGATTTTTTGTTTTTATACAATTACACCGGTGATAAATATCTCAATACCGATTGCAATAAGGATTACACCGCCGAAAATTGATGCTTTACCTGCAAGCTTTGTGCCGAACTTTCTGCCGATAAGAATACCTCCAAAGCAGATAAAGAAGGTAACGAAGGCAATAAGCAGTGCACACACAATTGCCTGAGTAAGGTTGTAGTCGGAAATTGTGAAACCGACTGAGAGAGCATCGATAGAGGTTGCCACACCCTGCATAATGAGCATACCGATACCTACAGCGGGTTTTTCTTCACAAGTGCAGTCTTTATTCTTTATACCCTCAACAAGCATTTTACCGCCAATAAATGCAAGCAGTATAAGTGCAATCCAAGGTATAAACTTTTCAAACGCATTGAAATAATGAACAACAGTATGTACGCAAATCCAGCCTATCATAGGCATAAGCGCCTGAAAGAAGCTGAACAGAGCTGCTATACCGCACATCTTCGGCCTCTTCATACACGGCTCATTAAGTCCGTTTGCAAGTGAAACTGAAAACGCATCCATTGCAAGTCCGACACCGAGCATAATACTTGTCAGAAAGAAATTAAAACTCCACATAAATATCTCCTCCGCTATATAGCAAAAAACAACACCCCGTGTACTGCCGACACTCAGCAATACACGGGGTTTAACGCATTAACAGACAGACTCCATGTATAGCCGGGAAACAGTTACACATGAGTCTCGCAATTTAAAACAAGCCAGGCTTAAAGCCAGTATGTTGACTTGCTACGCATAAAATACGCTTGCTACTCCCTCACAGGACAACAACGATATTAACATATAGTTCAGTCATTGTCAATCAGTTTGAGAATATCCTCATCAATCTTTTTATCCTTATAGTAGAAAACTCGGTCGTGCTCCCCTATCTCGCGAAGCACCTTACACGGGTTACCTACAGCAACAACATTTGACGGAATATCCTTGGTGACGATACTGCCTGCACCAATTACGGTATTATCGCCGATTGTGACACCGGGCAAGACAACCACACCTGCACCAAGCCAACAATTCTTACCGATATGAACGGGCATATTGTACTGGTAAGCTTTTGAGCGAAGCTCGGGATTAATCGGATGTCCTGCGGTTGCAACTGTTACGTTGGGGCCAAACATAGTATAGTCACCAATGTAGATATGCGTATCGTCAACCATAGTAAGATTGAAATTAGCATATACACCGTTGCCGAAATGCACATGGTGACCGCCCCAGTTTGCGTGGAAGGGAGGCTCAATGTAACAGTCCTCCCCTATCTCGGCAAACATTTCCTTTAGCATTTCAGCGCGCTTATCAAGCTCACTCGGACGGGTCATATTAAAATCATACAGCTTATCAAGACACTCAAGCTGCTCTGTCATAACATCGTCACCGCTCGGATAATAGAGCATTCCGCAGTGCATTCTTTCTCTGTTAGTCATAAATACCTCTTAAATAAAATCAAAGGGATTTACATCCTTATCGATGCAACGGATATTGATTTCAAACTCAACGTGGCTGTCATCCCATACACGTGCAGGCTCTTCCTTATCGTAATAATTACTGCTGCCGTGACCTGCTGCAGGAATGATATGTTTGTCAGCATTGACTACAACCTCATCAAGCGGTACAAGCTCATCATCGTGCTTTGCAGCCTCAAGCATTTCAGGCTTGAAGTGAGTTGCATTGAAGTAGAAGCCGTTGACATCCTTTACGTAAACCATTACGCCGTTGCCGTTTTCGTCACAGAGTGTACCGAAACGAGTCTTTGCGTGAGCTGAATTTTCCATAGGACGGATGTAATGAACAAAGTTATCTCTGACCTTCATATCATAGAGGCCGATTCTGCTTGCTTCCATTCTGTCCGCATAAGCTTCACCGGGACCAAGGCCATAGAAACGCATATTGTCATAAGCCTTATCGAGTACAAGTCGGAAACCGAACTTCGGAAGAGCGGGTGCAAGCGGATTCTTATCACCGACAAAGCCGACCTTAACAGCACCGTCGACACCTACACTGTATGTGAGTTTACCCTTGAGCACGGGAATTACACTCGGGCCGCCGATTGAAACATCGCAAATAACCTTTACGTTATACTCATCCTTTTCGACTGTGCAGGAGTATGTCTTCTGTGTAATTCTATCAAGACCTGCACTGCGTGCTTCTTCTGCTTCTCCTGTAAGATTCTTCCAGTGTGCAAACCAGGTTTCTATACATACGGGCTCGGCAAGAACATTCTTACCGTTCTGAATCATCTCTTTGAGTGCACCGTATGATTTATCGAAAACAAGTGTGCTTGTAGCTGTTTTGACTGTGAGATAGCGTCTGCTGTCCTCTACCTCAAGACCTGAGCCTATAAAGGCACAACCGTTTACAGCAGTGCTGAGCTCAAACTGCTCAAAGCCTATTTCGTAGCCTTTTTCTGCCCAGGCAGTGTCGTTTTTACTGACAAAAGAGAGATTTAACAGACAATTACCCTTAAGTGCTTCTCTTTCAAAGAGTTTGATCTCTGCACTCTCACGTGCGGCAATGTCAAGTGAATCTACTTTACCGCTCTTTATTTCTGCACCGTCACACATAATGCTCCAGATAAGAGCCATATCGTCAAGAGCAGTAAAATAACGCTTATTGAATATAGTAACTGTACCGTTATTATATGTAGTAGTGAAAGGTTGATATGCGCGCTTCATATCAAAGTAACCGGGACGAAGCTCACGGTTTGCAAAAACAAGACCGTCAATACAGCAGTCCTCATCATTCGGATAATCGCCGAAATCGCCGCCGTAGCGGTAGCCTGTTTTGTCGCCATTCTTAACAGCAATTGAGTGGTCGTTCATCTCCCAGATACACATACCGAAGAGACTGTCGTACTTATCGGCAAGACGAATATGACCGAAGATATTACCCGTTGAATAAGCACAGACATATTCACAGAAATAGAATGGCTTTGCAGGATTATTTTTAAGATAATTCTCGGTGTAATCAAGCTCTGCATACATACGGCTTTCAACATCGGAAATATCAGCAAAATTCTCGCCCTCGGGTACAGCCTTGAACTCAAGGTGAGAGTTTTCATAGTGAACAATAGCGTTCTTGTCGCGGCTCTTGATATACTTGCCCATTGCTCTGTGATTTTTGCCGCAGCCGGACTCGTTACCAAGTGACCACATAACGATACAGGCGTGGTTTTTATCACGCTCAAAGAGTCTTGCCGCACGGTCAACATAAGCAGCTTCCCACTCATCAACAGTAGAGAGCATTGACCAACGCATCCAATCCCATGTATCGCGGTATTCGAAGCCCATACCGTGGGTTTCAATATCAGCCTCATCAACAAGCATAAAGCCAAGCTCATCGCAAAGGCCGACAAATCGCGGATCATTGGGATAGTGTGATGTACGGATACAGTTACAGTTTGCACGCTTAAGTATATAAAGATCCTCGAGCATTTCTTCCATACTTGCAGTATAACCGCCTGTGGGACTGGAATCGTGGCGATTTATACCCCAGAGCTTGACAGCCTTACCGTTAAGGTAAACAACGGCATCTTTTATTTCAAGGCGTTTAAGACCTATTTTCTGCTCAATTACTTCATCCCCTGCTTTAAGCACAAGAGTATAAAGCATAGGCTCTTCGGAATTCCAGAGAACAGGTGAATTAACACTGATAACGTTACCGTTACCGCAGTAAAGCACCTCACCCTCGGGTGAGAGAAGCTTATACTCAACATCAGCCTCACCGCAAATCTCTGTATCAACTGTTACCGTTGCACTGTCGAGAGTTTCGGGTACATCAACACATGCATAAAAATCCTTGATATGGTTATTGTCACGGCTGAGAAGATATACCTCACGGAATATACCTGAAAGGCGGAAACAATCCTGGTCTTCAAGATATGAACCGTCGCACCATTTGACAACGAGCACATCGATTCTGTTTTCACCGCTGACAAGTTTATCTGTAATATCAAACTCACTTGTACAACGGCTGACCTGGCTGTATCCGACAAACTGCTTATTGATAAACAGATAGAAACAAGAGGAAACGCCCTCGAAGTTTATGTAAACCTTCTGATTGAAGTTTTCGGGCAAATTGAATGTGCGTGAATAGTGACCGCAGGGATTCTCATCAGGTACGTGAGGCGGGTCAAGCTGGAAAGGATACTTGAGGTTTGAGTAGAGGGGTACGTCATAACCTCTGTCAAGAAGAAGCTGCCAGCAGAGAGGAACTGTTATTGTTTCATTGAAACTCTGCTCAAGGAAATCTTCGTCAATATCCTCAAAGCTGCCATAATACTTAAAATCCCATTCGCCGCAAAGGCCGAGAAATCTGTCAGATTCGTTTCTGTCACCTGCAAGGGCAACAGCTTCGTCGCTGAAGGGTACAAAATATGCACGGGGTGCCTCACAACCGATGTGAAGTGAGTTAAGGTCTTTGTGGTAGGCTTTAAACTGCATGCGTTTATTTCTCCTTTTTTATCTGAATTGAGGGCTCATCACCGTAGCCCGTAACTTTTACGAGAGATTCTTCTATTTCAACCACTGCGAATGTGACAGCTGTGCCCATACACAGTGCTTTGAAAACAATATAGGGAATTGAACCGATTTTTGAACTTAAACCTGCATGATAATGTCCGCAGAATAAAGCCGCAACCTTATCTTCATACTCAAGAAGTATATCGGTTATTTCATCGGCATTCTTTATTGTATGGTCTTCGTCACCCTCAAAGAGTGCGTGAGTCATAACAACAACGGGCAAATCTGATTTTGCTATTTTATCCTTCATCCAATCAAGCTGCTCATCGTCAACATAACATTCCGCCCATTTAATCTCTTTTTCGGGGTAAGGAATATCCTTTGAATTCATACAGCTGTCAAGCACAAGAAACAAATAGCCCGAATTTTCAAACGAATAATATCTGCCGGGCATACCGATAATGCGCATAAACTCATTTTTATCAAGCGCCGTATCGTGATTGCCGTCTTTTAGCCAATTCTATCATTTTTTTGCTGTAATCAAAAGCGACAACCGAAGCGCCTCTTTGTGCAAGATACGAAGAATAATTTCCATTGCCACACGCAATATCCAAAATGTAATCCGCAGGATTAGGAG
>JBGVKJ010000045.1:0-1836 GCA_045123695.1 Acutalibacteraceae bacterium | reverse complement strand
CAATAGAAAAAGCCCAAAAAGCATATATCATTCTGACCTTTTTATGGAAATTATGTAAATTTTCATTTTTATATAAATTATAAAAACAAAAAAGACGCCCCGAAGGACGCCTTTTTATGAATTCAAATTACTTTGTCTTCTTGATTGTGAGAACCGCACCTGCACAAGCCGCAACGAGAGCGAGAAGGATAACGGAAGTTACGTCGCCTGTGTTGGGAGTGGAGGGTGTGGAAGGAGCTGCTGTTGTTTCTGCGGGAGCCGCTGTTGTTTCTGCGGGAGCTGCCGTTGTTTCTGCGGGAGCTGCTGTTGTTTCTGCGGGAGCAGTTGTCTCGGGAGCGGGAGGAGCAACGTAGCCTGTGGGGAAGCCTGCGATCTTGTAGGTCGAAGGAACGATTGCGTCCTCGATTGTCTTGATAGCCGCTGCCGCAACTGCAGGATCTGCATTTGCTGTAGACGTATCGAGTAGACCTGCTTTGTTCTTAAGCGAGAAGCACTTTGAGGTAAGTGATCCTGTAGAGAGGCACTGGTCGAACAGCATTTCCTTTGACGGAGAATAAACAGAACCTGTTATACCGCCGGAACGATCTTCCTTACCGCCTACGGTTGTTGTTGTTCCGGAGTTAACACACTTATTAAATTCAATTCCGCCAATGTCATAGCCGACTCCGCTTACGTAAACTCTGTTTGAATAACCTATAATACCGCCTGCATGACCATAATTAGTTGCAGTGGTTGTTTCTGATGTAATTGTACCTGTGTTTACACAGCTGATAAACTTAGTTCTCACATCACCGTTTTCGTATTTCGGGTAATTCGCAAAGAAATCTGCTGCAATACCTGCGGTAAAAGCATTACCACCGGTTTTAACGGATATAGCACCGTTATTAACGCAATTTTCAAATGTTGTGTATTCTGTTCCGTCTGCGTCTCCGCCTCTTGTAACTACTGCAACTATACCTGCGCCTCTTGCTGTAGTATTTGTTGTGCCGCTGTCAACAGTAATATTACCGTTATTTACGCAGTTGAGGAATATGGAACGATTGGTCTGACCAACGATACCACCCACTCTGGATGAACCTGCACCGCTGTAATTGAAATCACCGTTATTTACAACGTTTTCAAGAGTTGCGCGGAACGCATAACCGACAACCGCGCCGCTTCTGGGCTGCTTTGCACAGTTTGTAAGAGTAATGTCTACGTCGGATACAACGTTGATAACGTACATTCTCTTAATGTTATCAGTAGCATCCTTATGGAGCCAGCCCACAAGACTTCCGAGACCTGCATCTGCACTAAGAGCATCGATGGTAATCTCACCTGCAAGATTAACGTTAGCTATACCGGCTTCGTAGTCTGCTGTAGCACAGAGATATCCGAAAAGTCCTATTGCAGAACTTGATTTTGTGATCTTAAAACCGGAGATCTTAAAGCCCTTACCGTCATAAACGCCGCAAAATGGAGCTGCGCTTGTTCCGATGGGAGTCCATTCCTTGCCACCGAGATCAATGTCAGCGGTTTGTGTAATATACATACCTGCAAATTTATTGCCTGCCGCAACCTGCTCCTGAAGAGACTTGAGGTTTTCAGCACTTGCGATAACGTACGGATCGTCTGCCGTACCTGTGCCTGTGAAGGCTGTGGAGGTTGTGCCGTCCCATGCAGCCGCGCTTGTTCCTACTACGATCATAGAAAGCATCATTGCCGCGATGAGAGCGAATGTGATGATTTTTTTCATTGTCATTATTTCCTTTCTTATTTTTAGGGGATATTTCCCTTTATAAGGTTACCATAATTATAACACAAAAAATCCCCATTGTCAATACTTTTACACAAAAA
>JBGVKJ010000044.1:0-16426 GCA_045123695.1 Acutalibacteraceae bacterium | reverse complement strand
ATTAAAGCTGGAAAAGGAATAACCACTATAAATAAATGATAATGGTTCAGAATTGGGAAGTAAGGCCAAACTCAAAAGTCTCAGAAATGGCTCTACAGAGCCGTTTGTGGGACTTTTGAGTTTTTGATTTTCGGATTTTTGCAGCATTTTTACTGAAAATGTGAACTTTTTTTATAAGTGCGAGTGTTTCGGACTCGCATTTTAGTGATGACTGTCGCTGAAATCGTTGATATATCAACGATTGTAGCCAGTCTTGTTATCGAAAAACCTTCCGATTATTTCCGACTTTTTTGTTTTAAACCCCCGATTTTTTGAAGCGGTTTTACCGACTTTTTCTGGCTTTTTTTAAAATCTGTCCAATCTTTTGTATTCTGCTTCAAAATATTTCTTTATTTTACTTCTGTTTTTATAGAAGCATCGTTGATATATAATTCTGACCATCAACGAATTCTTGTAAAAATAGGGGAGTCCTTTAAGTAAATACATCACAAGCAAATTTTGCACCGTGCCGGAAGCCTTCTTTGTAACTGCAAAGCTCTAAATCTCCGCAGATGATTCCCCAAAGGTTTACATATTCAATAAAAAGCTCTTTTTCTTCGCCTGTAAGCCTTTCTCGCAGTAAATTCTCATTCTTACATAGAGAATCCATATCTTGCTTAAATGAGGCATTTTCTTTAAGCAATGCATTGTATCTAAAGACAAATTGTTAGAAATATGCAAAAGATATTATTCTAATGTAAAAGTTA
Source organism: Acutalibacteraceae bacterium (assembly GCA_045123695.1). Taxonomy (GTDB): domain Bacteria; phylum Bacillota; class Clostridia; order Oscillospirales; family Acutalibacteraceae; genus UBA8612. The sequence goes on along the minus strand of JBGVKJ010000044.1, from coordinate 15,680 downwards.
AAGAACAAGATTATTTGTATCGTAACCCTGAAACAAACAGACCCAAGTATATGCACGGTAACGCAGTTAAGCTTATGTTGCTTACCGATATGAAGATTGGTGAGGCACTTGCGCTGACTTGGGCTGATGTTGACTTCAAAAATAGTACGATCACAGTAAATAAAACATCCTCCGAAATAAATCTCTCGGAGGACGGTAAAACAGATTATTCGATTAAGTTTAAACCTCTTAGTGACAATAGAACACGAATTATAACAATTACACCTGAACTATATTCGGTTCTTGTTGCAATTCGTAAGTCTAATCTCAATGCAAAATTTGTAATCGCTCAAAGAAATGGTGAACCTGTGTCGAAGTCATATATTTCAAGGGTAATGAGGGACTGTGTTAAAGAAGCGTGTGGGTGAGTGGGGGATAATTGTTTACTTACGTGTGGGTGTGTGATATAACGAACTCGGCAAAGAGTTTGTGAGTGAGATGTACTCTTATAAGCTTGACCATACATAAAATGATTGGTACATGCTTTGCATTTTATAGTATTATTTCAACAAACTGCTTCGCTGCTCTTGCGGAGCGTGAGCCTTTTTCGAGTGCGAACTGTTCCGCTTTTCTTTCAAGCTCATCTGAATTGTATTTTATACCTTTTTTATTTGCAAGGCTGCGGACAATATCAAGATAGGTTTCTTTGTTCGGCTTGTTGAAGGTGATATGTATTCCGAACCTGTCGGAAAGGGATATTATCTCCTGAACAGTATCGTTGAAATGAACGTCGTCACCCTCACGGTCGCTGAGTTTTTCTTTGACAAGATGACGGCGGTTGCTTGTTGCATAGATTACAACATTCTTTGACTTTGCGGAAACCGAGCCCTCGAGAATCGCTTTGAGTGCACTGAAGTTATCGTCATCTTTCTGGAAAGATAAATCATCAATAAACAGAATGAATTTCAGCGGATTGTCGGAAAGTTCGTCAAGAATGACGGGGATTTCACGAAGCTGTTCTTTGCGTACCTCGATTATCCGTAAGCCTTCTTTGTGAAGCTCATTAACGACAGCTTTTACCGTTGAGGATTTGCCCGTGCCTGCATCACCCGTCAGCAGAATATTCGCCGCCGCTCTGCCTTCAAGCAGAGCTTTTGTGTTATCAAGAATAATTTTCTTTTCACGCTCGTATCCGATAAGGTCGGCGAGAGTAACTTCATCGGGATGCAGAACGGGAACGATTTTTCCGTTGTCAATTCGAAACATATGATTCTTTGCATATATTCCGTAACCGTATTTGCCGATATTTCTTGTTCTCTTTGCGTAATCGTTTGCCAAATCAACCTTTTCAGCTTTGAACACGGGAAGAAACCCGTTCCATTCAATCGCACTCTGAATTTCTGCGGGAGTTAAATCTGCAACGGATTGCAAAATTCCAATCTCTGCATCAACGCATTTTTTCATCGTGGGCGAGCCCGATTTCCCGCTGCCGAGAATCTTGACATAAACATTTTCGTTGTTGCTGACAACGGTGTGTATGTGCCTTGCAAGGCTTATCTTGTTATTTTCATATAATGCAGAAACGAAATCGGAATAACGGCTGATTTTTTCGGCAGTTTCTGCATTTTCAACAGATTTCAGATATTTCATCAGCCTGCTTACAACCGAATCGGAAAGCAAGGCTCTGAAAATGCAGAGGGAATTCAGTTTTAAATATATCTCATTTAATTTTTCATTCTTCATTTCAGAATTGCACCCTCCGCTCCGCTTGAAACAAGTGCAGCGTATCGCTTTAGATAACCAGAAAGCTCTTTTTTCTTGGGAACAAAGTTTTTCATTCGCTCTTCAAGAACTTTTTCGTCAACCTTAAGTTCAAGCTTGTTTTCGGGGATATTGATGCTGATAATGTCGCCGTCTTTAACAACACCTATCACACCGCCGCTTGCCGCTTCGGGCGAAACGTGGCCGATGCAGGCGCCTCTTGTTGCACCGCTGAATCTGCCGTCTGTTACAAGGGCAACGCTGCTGCCGAGACCCATTCCCATAATAGCAGACGTTGGGTTGAGCATTTCTCTCATACCCGGACCGCCTTTGGGTCCTTCGTAACGGATAACAACAACGTCGCCTGACTTGATTTTGCCTGCGTTGATTGCTGCCTGAGCATCTTCTTCGCAGTCAAAAACCTTTGCAGGGCCTTCGTGAACAAGCATTTCAGGCAGAACCGCAGAACGTTTGACAACGCTGCCGTCGGGGGCGAGGTTTCCCCTGAGCACAGCGATTCCGCCTGTTTTGCTGTACGGATTATCAACTGGTCTGATTACGTTCGGGTCAAGAGTTATACATCCTTCTATGTTTTCACCGACGGTTTTGCCCGTTATAGTTACGCAATCAAGGTTCAGAAGATTTTTCTTTGAAAGCTCGTTCATAACAGCATAAACACCGCCTGCTTCGTCAAGCTCTTCGATATATGTTCTGCCTGCGGGTGCAAGGTGACAGAGGTTTGGAGTTTTCGCACTTATCTTGTTTGCAACATCAAGATTGATTTCAATTCCGCATTCGTGAGCTATTGCGGGAAGATGAAGCATACTGTTGGTTGAACAGCCGAGAGCCATATCAACCGTCAGAGCGTTCATAAATGCTTCTTTTGTCATTATGTCACGGGGACGGATATTCTTTTTAACCATATCCATAACCGCCATACCTGCGTGCTTTGCAAGTTCGATTCTTGCAGAATAAACGGCAGGAATCGTTCCGTTGCCCCGAAGTCCCATACCGAGCGCTTCGGTGAGGCAGTTCATTGAATTTGCAGTATACATACCTGAGCATGAGCCGCAGGTCGGACAGGTTTTGCATTCATATTCACGGAGCTTTTCTTCGGTGATTTTGCCTGCACCGTATTCGCCGACTGCTTCAAAAATTGATGAAAGGCTTGTTTTTGCACCGTTCACTCTGCCTGCAAGCATTGGTCCGCCGCTGACAAAAACCGTCGGTATATTCAGCCTTGCCGCCGCCATAAGCAGACCGGGTACGTTCTTATCACAGTTGGGCACCATAACAAGAGCGTCAAAGCCGTGAGCAAGAGCCATTGCTTCGGTTGAATCGGCAATCAAATCACGGGTAACGAGCGAATATTTCATACCCGTATGACCCATTGCTATGCCGTCGCAGACAGCTATTGCAGGGAAAACAATAGGTGTTCCGCCTGCCATTGCAACGCCGAGCTTAACTGAATCCACGATTTTATCTATGTTCATATGACCGGGCACGATTTCGTTATATGAGCTGACTATTCCGACAAGGGGTCTTTCCATTTCTTCGTCAGTTAGACCCAGTGCGTGATATAAAGCTCTGTGGGGAGCATTTTGAGTTCCGAATTTCAAAGAATCACTTTTCATAAAATCAATCCTTATCAGTTATTTATGAGTTTATCTTCGCTGTTCCAGCTGTAAAGCTTTCTGATATCCTCGCCGACGGTTTCCGACGGATGCTCGCTTGCGATTTTACGCATAGCGTTGAAATGAACCTGACTGCCTGCATCGGACATATCAAGCAAAAATTCCTTTGCAAACGTGCCGTCCTGGATATCCTTGAGAATTTTTTTCATTGTTTTCTTTGTTTCTTCGGTTATGATTTTGGGACCCGTTACATAATCGCCGTATTCAGCGGTGTTGGAGATTGAATAACGCATTCCTGCAAAACCGCTCTGATAGATAAGATCAACGATGAGCTTCATTTCGTGGATACATTCAAAATATGCGTTTCGGGGATCGTAGCCTGCTTCAACAAGAGTTTCAAAGCCTGCCTGCATAAGAGCACAGACACCGCCGCAGAGAACAGCCTGCTCACCGAAAAGGTCGGTTTCGGTTTCTGTTCTGAAATTGGTTTCAAGAACACCCGCTCTTGCACCGCCGATGCCGAGAGCATAAGCAAGACCGATATCCCACGCATCGCCCGTTGCATCCTGCTCAACTGCAATAAGACAAGGAACGCCTTTGCCAGCCTGATATTCGCTTCTGACGGTGTGACCGGGTCCCTTGGGTGCAATCATAATAACGTTGACATTCTTCGGGGGCTTGATACAGCCGAAATGAATGTTAAAGCCGTGAGCAAATGCAAGAGTTTTGCCATCTGTAAGATTGGGTTCGATGCTTTCTTTATAAAGTTTTGCCTGCTTTTCGTCATTGATAAGAATCATGATAACGTCGGCATTCTTTGCCGCATCGGCGGCGGTCATAACCTTAAGACCCTGAGCTTCTGCCTTTGCCCAGCTTTTTGAGCCTTCATAAAGACCGACTATAACATCAACACCGCTGTCTTTGAGATTGAGGGCGTGAGCGTGACCTTGTGAGCCGTAACCGATAATTGCAACGGTTTTGCCGCTTAACTTCTGAAGATCGCAATCCTGCTGATAAAATATTCTTGCCATAATAATTACCTCTTTATAGATTTAAATTTTGACGCAGTATTGAACTGCCTTTTTCTATTGATGCCGTTCCTGTACGGCAGATTTCAAGGATTGTAAAATCCTTCATAAGAGAAATAAAATCGTCCATTTTTGCTCCGTTGCCGATAAGCCTGAGAACAATGGAATCACGGGAATAATCAATTGTTTCCGCTTTGAACGCCTCTGCCGCCGAATGGATTTCTTCCCTTGCGGCAGGGTCGTTTTTCAACTTAATGAGCATAAGCTCACAGCTTAAGGAGTTTTCGTTTGTCAGCTCTTTTATCGAGCATACGTCGGGCAGTTTATAAAGCTGATTTATAAGCTGAATCTTGCCTTCTTCTTCGCCGTCAAAGCTGAACGTGATTCGTGAAAATTCAGTTGATTCCGTTTCGCTTGCGGTTATTGAGCTGATGTTGAACTGCCTTCTTCGGAACATACTTGTAAGGCGGTTGAGAACACCGAACTGATTTCTCACAAGTACAGCCAATGTGTATCTGTTCATTTTACCGCCTCCAATTCAGTCATAATATCATCCATACTGCCTCCCGGTGGAAGCATCGGAAGAACAAATTCATCTTTATCAATTAAGCAGTCAACAACAAATGTACCGTTATATGAAAATGCTTTTTCAAGTGCGTTATCAAGTTCTTCAGGATTTGTTGCCGCCATACCGTCTGCACCGAAAGCTTTTGCAAGCCCCACAAAATCAGTTTTACGGTTAAGAACGGTGTTTGAATAATGCTTATCATAAAAAAGAGTCTGCCATTGACGCACCATACCGAGAACACCGTTGTTCATAATCAGGATAACAAGCGGAACGTTATATGTAACTGCGGTTGCAAGCTCCTGAAGAGTCATTCCGAAGCTGCCGTCACCCGTTACGAGAACGCTTCTCTCCTTTGTTCCGAATGCCGCACCAATTGCCGCACCCGTTCCGAATCCCATTGTGCCGAGTCCGCCGCTTGAAACAAAACGGCGTGGCGTTCTGAAGTTGAGGTTTTGTGCAGACCACATCTGATGCTGACCGACGTCGGTGCAAACGGCGGTGTTTTCGCCGAGATGCTTGTTAAGAGTAAGAATTACATTCCTTGGCGTAAGACCTTCACGGTTATCGGTAAAACGATTTTCACTTTTACGAAAATCCGCTACCTTTGCTGACCATTCGGGCTTTTTATCCTCATTAAGCAAGGGCAGAAGTTTTTGTAATGTGAGCTTCACATCACCACGAAGTCCGCAAGCGGCATTGACCGTTTTGCAAAGCTCCGAGCCATCGACGTCAATGTGAATGATATTTGCACCCGTAGCGAATTTCTGGCGGTTGCCCGTAACACGGTCGTTGAAACGAACGCCGAGAGAAATTATACAGTCTGCGTTATGCATAGCCATTGACGATGCATAGTGACCGTGCATTCCCTGCATACCGAGAAATCTCGGATTATCCGTCGGGATTGCGGAAAGCCCCATAAGCGAGCAACCGACGGGTGCGTCAATTTTTTCTGCGAGAGCGAGCATTTCCTCCTGCGCATCTGCGGTTATCAGTCCGCCGCCGAAATAGATAAACGGACGTTTTGATGAGTTTATAAGTTTTGCCGCCTCTTCAATTCTGGTATCCTTTGCAGCATGGCTTTTTTCTTTCTCTGCAGGCGGTTTAGGTTCATATTCACACGTTGCAATCTGCACATCTTTTGGAACATCAATGAGCACGGGTCCCGGTCTGCCCGACTTTGCAAGCACAAACGCTTCGCGGATTGTGTCCGCCAAATCCTCAACCACGCCCACAAAATAATTATGTTTGGTAATCGGCAAGGTAACGCCCGTTATATCGATTTCCTGAAAGCTGTCCGAGCCTATTTGCGTTGTGGGAACATTGCCGCAGATTGCAACCATCGGAATAGAATCAAGATAAGCGGTTGCAATGCCTGTTACGAGATTTGTTGCACCCGGACCCGACGTTGAAATAACAACGCCGACCTTGCCCGTGGTTCTTGCATATCCGTCTGCGGCGTGTGCCGCACCTTGTTCGTGGGCGGTGAGGATATGCGTTATTTCATTCTGATATTTGTAAAGCGAATCGTAAACATTCAGAATCTGACCGCCGGGATAACCGAAAACGGTTTCGCATCCTTGCTCAATCAGGGTTCTGACGATTATATCCGCACCTGATAATTTCACATTATCACTTCCTCTCAAGTTTGGAAATAATAAGTTTGCCCATTTCGGAGCAGCCGACTTTTTTGCAGCCGTCACTCATAATATCGGCAGTTCTGAAGCCTTCATCAAGAACAGATGAAACTGCATTTTCGATTGCATCGGCTTCTTTTGGCATATCGAAGCTGTAGCGCAGCATCATTGCCGCCGAAAGAATTGTTCCGATTGGGTTTGCAATATCCATACCTGCTATGTCGGGAGCGGAGCCGTGAATCGGCTCATAAAGTCCGCAAGAGGTTGCACCAAGACTTGACGAGGGAATCATTCCGATTGAGCCCGTTATCATTGATGCTTCATCGGAAAGGATGTCACCAAACATATTCTCCGTTACGATAACGTCAAACTGTGCAGGATTCTTGACAATCTGCATTGCACAGTTATCAACAAGCATATCCGAAAGCTCAACGTCGGGGTATTCTTCTGCAAGTCGGTGCATAACCGATTTCCAGAGGCGGCTTGAATCAAGAACATTGCTCTTTTCAACCGAGCAGAGCTTTTTGCTCCTCTTTCTTGCGGTTTCAAAGCCGATTCTGCCGATTCTTTCGATCTCACTTTCCGAATAAGCAAGAATGTCAATGGCTTTCTTTTCGCCGTTATCTTCGTCAGTTTTGTGTTCGCCGAAATAAATTCCTCCGATAAGTTCACGCACAATGATAAAATCAATACCCTTATCAACAATCTCTTTTTTCAGCGGAGAAGCATCTGCAAGCTGCTTCCAGATTTTTGCAGGACGGTTATTGGAATAAACTCCCATACCTGCACGAAGACGGAGAAGTCCTTTTTCTGGCCGCATATCACCCGAAACGTTGTTCCATTTTTCACCGCCAACTGCTCCGAGCAGAACGCTGTCAGACTCAACGCACTTTTCCAGCATTTCTTCGGGCAGGGGATTACCCCATTTATCAATGGCACAGCCGCCCATATCAACGTCGGTACAGTTGAATGTGTGTCCGTAATTTTCAGCAATTTTATCAAGAACTTTAAGTGCCTGTTCAACGATTTCGGGACCGATTCCGTCGCCTCTGATAACGGCTATATTTTTAGTCATTGTTTTCGCCTTCTTTCAGGGATTTGAGAAGTCCGCCGCACCTGATAATATTCTGAATAAACGGCGGGAAAGGCTGTGATTTATAGGTTTTGCCGCTTGTATGGTTGGTTATTAAACCCGTATCAAAATCAACGCTGACTTCATCGTTTGCATTGATTTCTTCCGCCGCTTCCTCGCATTCGAGAATCGGAAGTCCGATATTGATTGCATTGCGGTAAAAAATTCTTGCAAAGCTTTTAGCGATTACACAGCCCGTACCGCAGGTTTTGATAACAAGCGGAGCGTGTTCTCTTGATGATCCGCAACCGAAATTCCAGCCTGCAACCATAACGTCGCCTTTTTCGACATTTTTTACAAATTCGGTATCAATATCCTCCATACAATGGAGAGCAAGCTCCTGTGCATTTGCGGTATTAAGATAGCGTGCAGGAATGATAACATCGGTGTCAACGTTATCGGGATATTTGAAAACTTTACCTTTTGTGTTCATAAATCAGACCTCCTTCGGATGGGTTATATAGCCTGTCAAAGCACTTGCCGCTGCAGTTGCAGGGCTTGCAAGGTATACTTCGCTTTCAACGTGACCCATTCTGCCGACAAAATTGCGGTTTGTGGTTGCAACACATCTTTCGCCTGCCGCAAGAATGCCCATATATCCGCCAAGGCACGGTCCGCAGGTAGGAGTTGAAACAACCGCACCCGCATCAATGAAAGCGGTGTAATAACCCTTTTCAACGCACTCACGCAGAATCTGCATTGTGCCCGGAATGATGATACATCTCACTCCGTCTGCAACCTTCTTACCGTTTAGGATTTTATAAGCGGTTTCCATATCTTCCATTCTGCCGTTTGTGCAGGAGCCGATAACAACCTGGTCGATTTTAATATCTGAAAGCTCACTTGCAGGGTGAGTGTTTTCGGGAAGATGAGGGCAGGCAACGGTTGGAACGATTTTAGCAAGGTCAATGTCGATTATCTTTTCGTATTCGGCATCTGCATCTGCTTCATAAACAACGGGATTTCTCTCACATCTGCTGTTCATATATGCTTTTGTCACTTCGTCAACGGGGAAAATACCGTTCTTTGCGCCTGCTTCAATCGCCATATTACAAATGCAGAGGCGGTCATCCATCGAAAGAGAAGCAACGCCGTCACCCGTAAATTCCATGCTCTTATAAAGTGCGCCGTCAACGCCTATCATACCGATGATTGTGAGGATTACGTCTTTGCCGCTGCAGTTTGACGGAAGTTTGTTTTTAAGATTGAATTTAATTGCGGAGGGAACTTTGAACCAAGCCGTGCCCGTTGCCATTCCTGCCGCCATATCCGTTGAGCCGACACCCGTTGAGAATGCTCCGAGTGCGCCATAGGTGCAAGTGTGGCTGTCTGCGCCGATAATGCAGTCGCCTGCGGTAACAACTCCCTGCTCGGGGAGAAGAGCGTGCTCAATGCCCATTTTGCCGACATCGTAAAAATGGCTCACGCAATGGGAGCACGCAAATTCACGGCACTGCTTTGACTGCTCGGCAGCCTTTATATCTTTGTTGGGAACAAAATGGTCAAGAACAATAGCCACTCTGTCTTTATCAAAAACTTTGTCAAAGCCTGCTTTTCTGAATTCGTTAACGGCAACCGGAGTTGTTATATCATTGCCGAGAACAATATCAAGTTTCGCATTTATAAGCTGACCTGCCGTTACGCTTTCAAGACCTGCGTGGGCGGCAAGGATTTTTTGTGTCATCGTCATTCCCATTTTATTTTCCTCCTTTTGTCATATTATGAAATGCGTTGAGAAGTGCATTTGTGCTTGCTTTGATAATATCGGTATCAGTGCCTGCGCCCCAGAACATTTCGCCGTTCTCTCTTTCAAGACCGACGTAAGATGCTGCAACGCTCTGTGAGCCCTGACCCTGCATACTGTGCTGAGTGAAAACCTGCAGGGTGTAGTTTTCGTTTGTATAAGCTTTGAGCGCATTGTTGACTGCATTGAGCGAACCGTTGCCCTCTGCCTGCATATCGGTTTCTCCGCCGTCTTTTGAAAAAGTGATTTCAATTTTGACGGTATCGTTTTCACGCATAAAGTCAAAATATGTTATTGAAATCGGTGTATTTTCATAAAGATAATTCGCTTTGAATATCTCAAAAACCTCGTCAGCTTTGAGCTCTCTGTGTTCGCTGTCGGAAATGTGCTTGCACAGGTAACTGAGTTCTTCGCTCATCTTCTTCGGGAGAATGTAGCCGTAATTCTGCTCGATAAGATAACCTATACCACCCTTGCCGCTTTGTGAATTGACTCTGATTACGTCCGCGTCGTAGGTGCGGCTGATATCGTGCGGGTCAATCGGAATATACGGCACGCTCCATTCATGAAGTCTTTTCTTGTTTCTGTATTTCATACCCTTTGCGATTGCATCCTGATGGCTGCCCGAAAATGCGGCAAAAACAAGTGCGCCTGCATAGGGGGAACGCTCGTAAACGTGCATTCTTGTGCATCTCTCGTATGTTTCAACAAGTCTCGGCATATCCGAAAAATCAAGCTTCGGATCAACGCCGTGGGAATACATATTCATTGCAAGAGTAATGATATCAACGTTGCCCGTTCTTTCACCGTTGCCGAAAAGAGTGCCTTCGATTCTGTCCGCACCTGCAAGAATCGCAAGTTCTGCATCAGCTACACCCGTTCCTCTGTCATTATGGGGATGAAGCGAAATTGTGACATTCTCACGGTACTTGAGATTTTCGTGCATATACTCAACCTGACTTGCATAAACGTGAGGGCTGCTCATTTCAACGGTTACGGGGAGATTGATGATAACGTTGTTTGTTTCGCTCGGCTCAAGCACGTCGAGAACGGCATTGCAAACCTCAAGAGCATATTCGGGTTCCGTTCCCGTGAAGCTTTCAGGAGAATATTCAAATCTGAAATTGCCTTCATATTCGCTTGCAAGTTTTTTGACAAGCTTTGCACCGTCAACTGCAATTTTTTTGATTTCTTCCTTTGATTTGCCGAAAACCTGCTCACGTTGGGCAACGCTGACGGAATTATAAAAATGAATTATTGCACTTGGCGCACCCTTGCAGGCATCAAAAGTTTTACGGATAATATGTTCTCTGCACTGTGTAAGCACCTGAACGGTTACGTCATCGGGAATCATATTGTTATCAATGAGAGTTCGGAGAAATTCATATTCCGTTTCCGATGCAGCAGGGAAACCGACCTCAATTTCTTTAAATCCGACCTCAAGCAGAAGCTTATAAAATTCAAGCTTTTCCTCAAGACTCATCGGAATTACAAGGCTCTGATTGCCGTCACGCATATCAACGCTGCACCACTGCGGAGCTTTTTCAATATGGTCTTTATTGACCCACTTGTTATATTTCTTTTCGACTAGATAATATCCCACTCGGTATTTGGCTGAATCCATCATTTCGATACCTCCGCAACGGTATCAATTTCAACAAGCACGTTTTTCGGAAGCTCTTTAACCGCAACGCATGAGCGTGCAGGCTTGCCCGTGAAATATCTGCCGTAAACCTCGTTGAATGCGGCAAAATCGCTCATATCTTTAAGAAAACAAACCGTTTTGACAACGTTTTCAAGGCTGCTGTCCGCCGATTCAAGAACGGCTTTTAAATTCTTGCAAACCTGCTCGGTCTGCTCCGTTATTGTCCGTGCTTCAACCGCACCGCTTTCGGGGTTAATGGCTATCTGACCCGATGTGAAAACAAGTCCGTTTGTAACAATCGCCTGTGAATAGGGACCGATTGCGTCGGGTGCATTTTTTGTATATACAACATTCATAATAATTCTCCTTATTCTACTATTTTGAAGCCCTCTTTTTTTAGTGCTTCTTTGATTTCGAGGACATGGTTATAATTGCGGGTTTCCATTGTGATTCGAAGATAGCAGCCGTTTACGCTTTCCGTGCTGCCTGCACGCTCGTGGTGAACACCCGTAACATTACCGCCGCAGTCTGCAATAATTCTTGAAACATCTTTAAGCTGACCGGGTTTATCAATCAGTTCAATGAGCATGCTCGAAGTTCTGCCCGATTTGATAAGGCCTCGTTTGATTACTCTTGAAAGGCTTGTAACGTCGATGTTTCCGCCCGAAACAAGGCTTACAACCTTCTTTCCCTGAATGGGGAATTTGTTGAACATTGCCGCCGCAACGGAAACTGCTCCCGCACCTTCGGCAATCATCTTCTGCTTTTCGATCAGTTCAAGAATTGCTCCTGCGATTTCATCCTCTGTTACAAGAGCTACATCATCGACATAATTGTTGATAAGTTCAAAAGTATGTTCACCCGGCTGTTTAACCGCAATACCGTCTGCTATGGTAGAAACAGATTCAAGACATTCGATTTTGCTGCTTTTGAGCGAATTGAACATACTCGGAGCACCTGATGCCTGAACACCGTAAACCTTGATTGAGGGACGGATTGATTTGAGAGCATAGGCAACGCCTGAAATAAGTCCGCCTCCGCCGATCGGAACGATAATCGCATCAACGTCATCAAGGTCATTTGCAATTTCAAGACCGATTGTGCCCTGACCCGCAATCACCGCTTCATCGTCAAACGGATGAACGAAGGTGTAACCCATTTCATCTTTCAGCTGAAGTGCTTTTGCATAAGCATCGTCATAGCATCCGTTAACAAGGCAAACATCAGCGCCGTAGCTCTTTGTTGCCTCAACCTTTGAAATCGGTGCGCTGTCGGGCAAGCAAATCAGCGATTTAATTGAGTGCTTTGATGCTGCAAGCGCAACACCCTGAGCGTGATTTCCTGCCGAGCAGGCTATAACGCCCCTTGCTTTTTCCTCGTCGGAAAGTGTAGCAATTTTATAGCCCGAACCTCGCAGCTTGAAAGAGCCTGTTTTCTGTAGGTTTTCGGGTTTCAGATATAGTCGGCAATCAGCCGCAATTCCGTTTGAAGGAACAACCTTTGTTGCTCTAATAATGTCCTTGAGCACCACCTGTGCTTCAAAAATCTTGTCAAGCGTCAACATTTCACTACACTCCAATCGTGATAAAATAAAAACAAAAAGTCCCATCTCTTTAAATAAAATTAAAGAGACAGGACTTTTAATACAAAAAATTAAAAATCTTGCGGTACCACTCTTCTTGCCGCCCCAAAAAGGCGACCACTCACTGCGACCAACATCGCGCCCTGCTGTAACGGTCAGGCTCCGTCCTCCCTATGTATCATAAAGATTGGTTCGGGTAGGCTGCTCAGAGGAGAGCTCGCAAATAAGACCTTCCGTTGACTCGCACCATCCGTCAACTCTCTGTAATCCGGTTCAGACTGCTTATTCCTCGTCATAGCTTTTATCGGTAGTTACACTACAAATACACACGACTAACATCGCTCCCCGCTGTAACGGTCGGGCTCCGTCTGCCTTACTTAAAAAATCTTTCAGGCTCGCCGCTCAGAGGTGATTTAGCCTTGATAAATCCGTCCGCCGATTCACACCAACCATCGGCTCTCTGATGCGGGATTAATCTGCCGCTCCTCGTCATTGCGTTTGCTGAATTATTAAATTGCTGTCATTATAGCACCGTGAAAATTTGCCGTCAATTGCGAATTTTCACAAAAAATTATTCGCTTTATCGATTTAAAGTTTTGCACTTTCAACAAAGTGAAATCATGAATTTTTTTATAAAATATTTTATTAATCGTTCAAAACAAATTTCCATTTGCAACAGCAGGAATTATCGGTTATATCGGGATAACAGCTTATGCATTCGCAAACAAATCTGCTGTCAATTATTTCGGTAAAGCCGGTGTATTCAATAATCATATTTGTACGGATGAAAGGTATACTCTTTCTTTTGTTCTCTGAATATGGCATTTCCCTGAAGTATCGTTCAACTTACAACAAGGAGGAAGAAGTGATGGGAGGAGGCAAAAGCCAATAATATATATGACCTTGCAGGCAACAATTGGGAATGGACGCAAGAACGCTACGGTTCAGGACATTATGTTATGCGTGGCGGTGGATACAATTTGATGGGCGGTGCCTGTCCCGGCTCGTCCTATCCGGCGGCGCTCCGCGATCCGTTACCGGGAAGCAACCGCCAGCCCAATGTTACTTTCCGTATAGCGCTCTATTTGAAATAATACTGTATACACAAATGAGAAGGCACCGCTGAAAATGCGGTGCCTTCTCATTTGAAGTTCTATTGTAATTTAATTAATTGAATCTAAAAATGCTTTTGCAGCATAGGAAAGCGGTGCGTTTTTTAGGTAAGCACAGCCGATGCTTCGTTTCGGTAACGGCGGGTCAAGCGGGATTCTCTTGATGATACCTTTTTCTAACTCCTCGCTTGCAAATTGTTCAACAACGCACGAAATACCAAGATGAATAGAAGCAAAACGAATCAGCAAATCGTGTACTGCTACCTCAATTTGCGGATTTAAAGATATGTTCTTTTCGTTGAAGTTCTTTTCAAGAAAGTGCCGTGATGATGCGTTTTTTTCAATAAGGATCAACGGCAACCCCGCTACTTCTTCCCATGAATAAGATGCCTTATTCTCGAAATCAGGACCGCAGACGAAAATATCGTTGATTTCAAGGCATTCTTCAAAGGTAAGCTCCTCGTCCTCCATTGGCATATTGACAAAGGCAAGATCTGCCTTTCCTTCTTTCACAAGCGTGAGCATCTGGGAGGAATAGGAATTTGCCATTTCAATTCTGATATCGGGATACGTAGCATGGAAATCCTCAAGATGCTTCAAAAGAAAGTGCGTTGTGATCGTATCGCCTGCAGCAATTCGAAGCTCGCCCGATTCAAGATGGCGAAGTCTTTCAAGCTGGCTTTCGCCCTGTTCTATCGAGTTGATTGCATTTTCAACCTTCAAAAAAAGAATTTTCCCTTCGTTTGTGAGTGATACACCTTTTCTTGTTCTTATAAAGAGCTGAACATTCAGGTCATCTTCGAGCTGATGTATGCATTGAGAAATGGCTGACTGTGAAATATATAAGCGCCCAGCTGCGGTGGAAAATGAACTGTAACGTGCGGTTTCATAAAAAATGCGGTAATAATCAAGTTTTGTTTTCATATAAGCTCACCTTATGACTGTTGTAAGTCTTATCTATTTTACTTATGGATATGTTTGCATTATAATAGTACCAAAAGAATTAGTCAACAGTTGGAGGATAAATTATGAGCAGAGTATATGGAACAGTTTCAATGGGACTCCGTGCACCGATTATCCGTCAGGGTGACAATCTGGCAGAAATAGTAACAGGTTCCGTTGTTGAAGCAATGAGCGTGGAAAGACTTATTCCGAGAGATCGGGATGTTGTCTGTATGACTGAGGCGATTGTGGCTCGTGCACAGGGCAACTATGCAAGCGTGGACAATATAGCAACAGATGTACGAAATAAGTTTGGAGGAGAAACTGTTGGTGTTATCTTTCCGATTCTCAGCAGAAACCGCTTTGCAATTTGTTTGCGCGGTATTGCCAAAGGCTGCAAAAAGGTTGTTTTGATGCTCAGCTACCCGTCTGATGAGGTGGGAAATCATCTTGTTGATATAGATTTGCTTGATGAAAAAGGCATTAACCCTTATACAGATGTGTTGACCGAGAATGAGTGGAGGAGCTTGTTTGGATATCCAAAACACACCTTCACGGGTGTTGATTACGTAGAATATTATTCCAATTTGGTTCGTGAGTGCGGTGCAGAGGTAGAGGTTATCTTTGCCAACGACTGCCGAGCAATACTAAACTACACAAAGAATGTTCTCAATTGTGATATTCACAGCCGTGCTCGTACTAAGCGTTTGCTCAAGGCCGCAGGTGCTGAACGGGTTTACGGGTTGGATGAAATTATGACCGAGTCTGTTGACGGTAGTGGTTATAATGCTCGCTACGGTCTGCTTGGTTCTAATAAGGCGACTGAGGATACTGTAAAACTGTTCCCTAGAGAAGAATGTCAGAAGATGGTTGAGGATATTCAGTCAAAGCTTCTTGAAATTACCGGTAAGCATATTGA
>JBGVKJ010000043.1:0-111975 GCA_045123695.1 Acutalibacteraceae bacterium | reverse complement strand
TTTTTGTTAGTGTTGGCAACGACCTATCTTCCCGGGCGGTGACCCACCAAGTATTTTCGGCACGATTGAGCTTAACTACCGTGTTCGGAATGGGAACGGGTGGACCCTCAATGTCATAATTACCAACTATGGGTGTTGGCGTCGACCTATCTTCCCGGGCGGTGACCCACCAAGTATTTTCGGCACGATTGAGCTTAACTACCGTGTTCGGAATGGGAACGGGTGGACCCTCAATGTCATAAACACCAACTATAATCTGCAAGTTCCGTCTCGCAGAGTGCTTTGCTATAATACCAAAACAAAACCGACTTGTCAAGAGTTTTTTTCAATTTTTTTCAAAAAATCTGCAACATCGCCTGAAACCGCAGTATAAAGCGACTCTTTGCAGTCAGAAAGCACCTGCTCAAACGGCAGATGAATCGGATTTGTTTCAACAATCGCGGCTACACCTTCGGCAGAATTGAGCAGACTCATTCCGCAGAGCACAATAACAGGTTTACCGCCTGCCCTGCCTACAACCTCGCTCGGCACTTTGCCCATAAGACTCTGGCTGTCAAACCTGCCTTCGCCCGTAATTATAACGTCAGCCCTTGCCACGCGCTCGTCAAAGCCGCAGATATCAAGCACTGTTTTCGCACCGCTTTTGAGAGTTGCGCCGAGGAAAGCGCGGAAACCGTAACCCATACCGCCTGCAGCGCCCGAGCCCTTGTCATTTGCAAAATCGACACCCAGACATTTCTTCACTGCAAGCTCATAATTACGAAGTGCATTGTCAAGAAACAAAACCTTATCTGCATCCGCACCCTTTTGCGGTGCATAAATATAAGCCGCGCCGTTTTCACCGTAAAGCGGATTTTCAACATCACACAGCACGGTAAACTCACAATCCTTAACGCGAGAATCCATACCCGAAATGTCGATTGATTTCACCTTTGACATTCCCAGACCGTTAGGCTCAACTTCGATACCTTTTCCGTCAAGAAAACGCACACCCAAAGCAGAAAGGCAGCCTATACCGCCATCGTTTGTTGCACTGCCGCCTATGCCGAGAATTATACGCCTGCAGCCTTTATTCAGTGCGGCAAGTATCAATTCACCCGAGCCGTAAGAAGTTGCAAGCAAAGGGTCATTTTTACCCTTTACAAGCGGAAGTCCGCTTGCCTGCGCTGTTTCGATAACGGCGGTATCGCCCATAACAGCGTAGCGTGCCCTGACTTTTTTGAAATCGGGAGCTGTAACTTCAGCTTCACTTAAATCCGCACCGCACGCAAACATAAAGCTGTCCGCAGTGCCCTCACCGCCGTCAGCAACAGGTATACAGTCAACCTCGCAACCCGACAAAGCCGATTCAAGAGCACTTTTTACAATACTGCAAACTTCAAGTGAAGAGAGCGAGCCTTTGAACGAATCAGGCGCAACAATCACCCTCACAGCACAAACTCCTCCCAGGTATGATCATCAATTAAAACATGGCGTGCAGGAGTACGGTTAAGGGGGTCATATTTAAATTTTTTGCAGGAAGATATATTGAGCATTACACCGCGCTTTTCGCAAAGCACACTATCACCGTCCGGAGCGTGTGTGCCGTACGCACAGTTTGCACATATTTTATCTATTGATTTGAGATTGAGCAGTTTCTTTTTCACTTACCTCACCTCCGAATATATATGGAATATATATATTAACATATTTTTTTGTTTCTATCAAGGTCAATTATAAAAACCGTACAAAGTCCGAGCAAAGCAAGCGTGGCAGGTGCCGAGGCAGAAAAGAATTCAACCGCCGTATACGCTGCAAACGGAGCAAAAACAGAAGCCTCCAAAGGAAAAGCAGTGAGTAACAAGTGACAAACAACCGCAGAGAGAGCCGCGTGCACTGCACGGAATGACACAAACAAAGCAAACGGAGTACCCACCTTGCGGATATCGCCCAACACCTGACAGATAACGCACAAGCCCGACCAGCCGAGTGTTGCCGTAACACAGTAAATGTTACCGTATTCACTTACTGCACGGCAACCGCCCGTAGCTTCAAGCAGACAACGAATTGCAGTCACAACATTTTTATCAAATCCGAATTCATTTACCAAAGAGAAAAAGCACGAAAACAGAGTAATCCACGCACAGATTTTCAGCATTGACACAGCTGCCTTTTCCGTCGCTTCAACAAATCTGTCCGAAAGCGGAATATCCGAAATACCCCTGTTTTCATCTGTTATAGGTGCAGGCGCAAAAAAGCGCAGTACAAAGCCGATTAACAATGCCGATATGCAAAGCGAAGCATAAATAATGACACCTGCCCTGACACTGCCAAGCATAACCGCCCCGACAGCCGTAACAGCAAACGCAGGTCCCGAATTGATACAAAAAAGCGTCATCCGCTGAGCCTGCTCACGGGTTACTTTGCCTTGAGAATACAGCCTTGCCGTAACGGCACAGCCTACGGGGTATCCTCCTGCAAGTCCCGACACAATCGCATACACTGCATCACCGGGCAAGCGAAACAAAAGCCGCATCACAGCCGAAACTGCACCTGAAATTCTTTTCGGCAACGCAAAGCCCGAAACGAATATACTTACAACCATAAAAGGAAACAGCGACGGCACGACAACATTCATACACAGCTCTGCTCCCGAGCGCACACCTTCAAGCGCCGCCTGCGGAAAAATCAATATAACCACACCAATCCCTATCGCAAACAAAACCGAAAAAGACGATAAACTCTTTAAACTTTTCACTTTATATCACCCCAACACATAACTATTGAAAAAAAGTAATATATATTACACGGGGTGATTGACACTTGAAGAAAGATAAGCTGATATCACAGTTTATACAAAGCTCGGGACTGCCGAAATCCGCATTCAACGGCTACGCGAAGATTGACCTGACAGGCAACGAAGAAGCTGACATAGACGGTTGCAAAGGAATCATAGAATACAGCAAAGACAAAATAACACTTGACCTCGGCAACTGCTGTGCCAGCTTCTGCGGTGACGCTCTTGAAATGCAGAATTTTGACGATGAGCGTACGGTAATACACGGAAAATTCCTGAGCATCGAATTCAGTTAGGGTGATAAACTATTATTTTTGCAAAATTACTCAGCCTTTTTTACGGCTATGTTCATTTCCGTGCTCAAGGCGGATTCAGTGAAAGATTCCTCAACCTTTGCAGCAGAAACGGCATTAAACTATGGGCACTTGATGTTGAAGGCAACCGCATTACTGCTTGCACAAGAGCTATACATTACCGTAAAATAAAATCCTGTGCCGTACGCTCGGGTATGGTTACAAAAATTATTTCTCGCCACGGTCTGCCGTTTTTCATCAACAAATACCGTCGCAGGTCGGGATTGCTTTGCGGATTCATCATAGGAGTATGCTTTATTGCACTGATGTCAACAATGGTATGGAGCATCAACATAAGCGGCAACAACCGCATCACAGACGAAGAGATACTTGCCGTGCTTGCAGAGTCAGGCATCAAGCCCGGCACACTGCGAAAAAATGTAGATGCGGCATCAGCACGATTTCATGCAATTCATTCACTGCCCGAGCTTTCCTATATGTCGGTAAACGTAATCGGTTCATGTATAGAAGTGCAGGTATCCGAAACAGCATACAGAGCTACCGAAATTGATAAAGATTTCCCCTGCGATGTAGTAAGCACTGTTGACGGTCAGATTGCGGCAATAGAGGTATATCAGGGCACAAAAATGCACAAAGAAGGTGAAGCGGTAAGAGCAGGCGAAGCACTTGCAGGCGGCTTCGTGGAGTTAAGAGACGGCGCCGTAAGATTAAGGCACGCCGAAGCCTACGCACTGATACGCGCAGATATGAGCTTTGAAACCGTCACAAACCGCACTAAACCTGCACTGACGCTGACAGACGAAAAAGTCAAAACAACGCTTCACTTTATGGGAATCAACATACCTCTATATTATAAAGACAGCGGTGCTGCCCCTGCCTCTACCCGACACAAACATATCTTAATCGGCAAAACCGTAATCCCCCTCGGCATAACACGAAAAATCTACCGCACATATTCCGAAAGCACAACAGAGGCTGACGATTCAAAGCTGATGCTGGATGCCGTCGAAAACTATATGACAGAAAAGCTCAGGCGACTTGACAGAGTGTATATCTGCTCGCAAACAGTAAACATACAAAAAAACTCTGATACAGTTTGTATCAGCACTGAAATACTCGGTGAAACAAGCGCAGGTGTAGCCAAGAAAATGGAAATAGAATAAAAAAGCGGAGACACTTCATTTTGAAGTGTCTCCGTTTAAATTTATCTTATTTTTTATTAATTTTCACAGTATAATTGATTGCCTCGTAAATTATTACCGCACCGATAATTGAAACGGCTGATATCAGTGAAAAGCGAAGATTGACTTCGCCAAAAATATTCGTATCGCTCAGAATTTCAAAGCCTACTGTGAGAAGAGCTATCTGAACACCGATTGCCGTAGCTATATGGTTACCTTTTATTATCTTATACGATATGAGAATACTCATTAATGCAGAAGACAGTGTAATCATAAGGAATATCGGAAGCACCCATTCACGGTACCACTCTGCTCCGTCGTTTATATAGCCAAGGAGCAGCATATAAAGTGAAATTACTGCAAGGCAACAGCACGCAGTTGCTACGGGGTACTTAGGCTTAAGCACGGGCAGCACAGCCGCCATCCATATACACATAACAAAACCGAGAAGATACAGCGACCAATCCATATTGCCCTGCTCAAGAAGCTCTGCTTCAATCCCGAAAATATCGAGTATTTTATGTACAAGAGGCGGTGCTCCGAGGTAGTCCATCATCAGACATATAAGCATCGGAAAAGCGAGCAAAGCCGAAATTATTGCCGCATAGCCCTTCGCTTTAGGACTTGCAGACCTTTTTTCTTTCTGCACAGGCGCTGACGCGCTGACAAAATTTGACGGCAACTGTGTGTTGCACTCGGGACAGACGGAAACACCGTCAGCTACTTTTTTTCCGCAATTATTACAGTACATAAAGCGCTCTCCCTTATTCCAGAATTTCAGTTTCGTAAATCTCACTTACAGCCTGTACTATTCCGCTTTTGTTTTCGCAGGCGCGATAGCACGCAATAAGATAGCGTTCTTCAGATGTACATTTACCAAGGTCATTCTCCTGAAGATTGTCAGCAACGGAATAGGCATTAGGTTCACTGTTGCAGACCGTGGGTACGGGTGCAGGCACATCAAAGCCGAGCAAAGTATTCATATCCACACCGAGCATTTTGGCTATCTTTTTAAGATTATCTATGCTGGGCTCCGTTTTTCCGCTTTCGTAGTATGCGTATGCAGAACGGTCAAGACCGATAATCTTTGCAATATCATCCTGCCTGAAGCCGGAAAGCTTACGGTATTTCTTTAAATTTTCAGCAAACATTTTCATTCCCCTTTCGCCGAAAAAACTGATCAGATATATTCGCCAAGCGCCTCAAGACTTTCAGCCACAACACTTGCGGGGATTCCTGCGGTTTCATACTCTTGCGTAGTGGTAACACCCGTAAGCACAAGTGCACAGGGAATACCGTGATCAGCGCCGATAGCAATATCGGTTGCAAGTCTGTCGCCTATAAAGGCAATCTCGTCACGCTGACAGCCGAGAAGCGAGGTAATATAATCAACCGTATGGGTCATAGGTTTGCCCATAACAAGCGGACGCTTGCCCGTAGAAGCAGCAAACATTTCAATCATAGAGCCTGTATCGGGCATAAATCCGTTTGCCATCGGACAGTTGAAATCGGGATGAGTTGCAATATAAACAGCGCCGCCTGCAATATAGTTGGCAGCCTTATTGATTTTCTCGTAAGTAAGTGTTGTATCAAAGCCAAGTACGACAATATCGGGATCTTCATCAACAAGGTTGATTCCGCCCTTGATAAAATCGTTGGTAAGGCGCTCGTTACCGAGCAGATACACACGCTCACCCCTATGATTTTTGTTCAGATAATCAATAGTTACGTGAGAAGATATTATAATCTTATCTTCAGAAACGGGATAGCCCATTTTTTTGAGCTTCTCACAACAGACCTCAACATTGTTTGAGGAATTGTTGGTGAAAAATCTGAAATCCCTGCCGGTTGCAAGTGCCTTTTCGATAAATCTGTCCGCACCCTCAATAATCTCACCGCCGAGATAAAATGTGCCGTCCATATCGATTATAAAGTATTTTGTCTTTTCAAAAACAGTGCTGTTCATATTGTTTTTCCTTCAAATTCGTAAATTTTTATCTTAATATTTCTCTTGTTGTGGGTTCTTCTTTTTGATTATTTCTGCTGTTTTCTTCAATAAGCTTGACCTTGACTTTGAACTCTTTTGTGGAATAATCGCTCTCGATTCTGAAAATTGACAGCTCAAGTTCATCACCTACTGCCGATTTTTCAATAGTTTCAAGAAGTACATCCGCCGTATCAAGTTTTTTGCCGTTTACAGCAGTGATCATATCACCGGGCTGAACTTCGGTTTTTGCAAGGTCGCTTTCTTTGTCGATTGAATAAACAACAAGCGAGCCGCTCGGAAGATCCATCATCTGTACCGCCATACTGTAGATACCGCTGATTTCACTCGAATCGTTTGCGACATAGGAAATGCCGAGTCTCGGTCTGCCGGGCACATAGCCGTAAAGCATAATCTTATTTATAACATCCTGAGCCTGAGTTATCGGAATCGAGAAAGATATTCCTTCAAACTCCGTAGCGGCAATCTTGGAAGAATTGATACCTATTACCTGACCGAATTCATTTACAAGTGCACCGCCCGAGTTACCGGGGCTGATAGCCGCATTGTGCTGAATACATACCATATCGTAACCGATGCTGCTTGTAATTGATCTGCCGATTGCGGAAACCTTACCGTCAGTAAACGTACCGAAAAGTGCAGAGCCGCCGGGATTACCGATAGCGTAAACCGTGCTGCCTACCTTGAGAGAATCGGAGTTGCCGAATTCCGCAGTCTTAAGACCGGAAGCCTTTATTTTCAACACGCCGATATCCGTACGCAGGTCGTAACCTACCATTTCGGCATCGTGACGGACACCGTTCTCCATCTGTATTGCCATATCTGTACCGGGCTCGGATATAACATGAGCACACGTGAGAATATAGGTGTATTCACCGGCCTTATCCTCTTTCATAACAATACCCGTACCCTCGGTATAAAGATTATTGTTCTTATATACCATAACCGCTACGTTACTTGCCGCAATCTTTGCGTAAACCTGTTCAGGTGTAAGTGCGCCATTGCTTGCACCGCCATCGGTTACGGGGGTATTGCTGATATTCAGCTGAGGAGCATTTTCGTTGATTGTGGGAGGCTCACTCGTAGTTTCGGTATTTTGGAATAATTGTGCAAAATTGATTTTACCCGAAAGTGCAACCGGAATTACAATTGCCGAAACCGCTACAACAACGGCAAGCACAATAAGGAATACCTTGCGACCCTTACTGTTGCTTTCGCGCATTTTTCGGCTTTCTTCTTCATTCATCTGTGAAACGCTTTCAGGTGCATAATTTTCGTTATTATTTGTATAGCTGTTTGCGTAAGGCTGTACGGGAGGCTGATACGCATTTTGTGTATTATAGCCGTAAGGGTTATAATAGTACCCACCCTGCGGCTGTACAGGCATCTGCGGCTGTACAGGCATCTGCGGTTGCGGCTCTGCAGATGCGACAAAATCCGAATCTCCGCTGTTATATTCTGCCCCGGCAGGCATTTCAACAGATGATTCGCCCGCAGACACACCTTCTGCTTCAGGTGTGTTATTTTTCATTTCATCCATATTTACTCTCTCCTTAAAACTTGTCAGCGGTATTGTATTGATTTAATACCGCTTAACAAGCATATTAGAGTCACATTGTATTCGCATTTCGGTATTGTTAACTCATTTTTAAAACTTTGTGTGTTTTTTGTTGCACACAGTTATTTCGGCAGCGTGAAAACAAATTCGGTATACCTGCCTTCAACACTTTCAGCATATATTTTGCCGTTATGAAGCTCGAGTATACTCTTTACAATATAAAGTCCGAGTCCCGTACTCTTTGCATCGGCACTTCGTGACTTATCAACTTTGTAAAAACGCTCAAATATTTTCTGAAGCTCGTCAGTTGCAATTCCCGTGCCGCTGTTGAGTATATGAACCTCTGTGGAGTCTTCATTCTCAATAACCCTTACTGCAATATAGCCTTGCTCGGGTGTAAACTTTACGGCATTGTCAACAAGGTTATACACAACCTGACCAAGCATATCTTTATCGGCTCTGACAAAATGCTTGCTGAGGTTATCAAGACCGCGCACCTCTATACTTCCGTTGCTTATCTTCTGTTCAAGGTTCAGGAATGTGTTGAGGATTATATCGGACAAGTCAACATCGCTTATACTAAGGTCGAGCTGACCTGCTTCAATCTTTGAAAGGTTGAGCATTGAAACAACAATTCTGGAAAGGCGCTTAACCTCTTCGGATACAATCCTGAGATAGTATTCCTGCTGTTCGGGCGGTATAGTTTCGTCAAGTATGCCGTCGATAAAGCCGCTGATTGTTGTCATCGGAGTTTTAAGCTCGTGTGAAACATTTGCAACGAAACTGCGTCGCGAGCTTTCGAGCTGAGCAAGACTGCGCGCCATAGCATTTATTGATGAAGCAAGCTGACCGATTTCATCTTTTCTCTTAATCCGTATTCTGGGGCTGAAATCGCCTTCACCGTAACTTTTGGTAACAGCCACCATATCCTTCAGCGGTTTTGTCATAATATGCGATGCAATATATATTGCCATAATAGCGAACAGCATAACTATAGGAAGTGCAACCGCAATTATCTGAACTATAGGTGTAACGAAACTAAGCATAGCTTCTTTTTCGGGCGCAACGGCAAAGACGAGTGCAACGGTATGCCCCTCAACCATGACAGGCTCACCGACAATGAAATGCGACTCATTCAGCTTTTTGTCAGTATTGTCATCAAAAACACTGACCTCATCAAGCGTGATAACCGTTGAATAAGGGTCCATAAAAACTTCGTCGATTATTTCTTCGGGCACAACAAAGTTGTCGTGATACTCACACGCATTGGCCACAGGTGTACCGTCAACAAGGAAATCGCGGCACATTATGACATGACCCGTAGTATCACAAATAAAAACATCGGCATCAATCGAAGTGGATATGAGTGAAAGTGATGAACCGAGCGCGGCAACCGAGTCACCGTCACCGTACATCGATATATATCCGCCCGAAAGCAGCTCAGAAGCAGACTGAGCTACATTGTGGGTGTTTTCGGTCAGAAGATCGACCTTCTGGTCGCGCCAATAGCGCCCGGCAAATGCAACAAGAGCAATGCCGAGCAACAAAAAGCACGCAATAATTATAGAGGCAAGCATAATAGTATATTTCGCACGAAGCGATATACTGTGTCGCCTTATTCTTCTCTTTTTCATAAATTAATCTCTGGTTTCAAACTTGTAGCCTACGCCCCATACGGTACGAAGCTCCCACTTATCCGAAACACCTTCAAGCTTTTCACGAAGACGCTTTACATGAACGTCGACAGTACGGGAATCGCCGTAATAATCGAAGCCCCATACCTCATCAAGAAGCTGGTCACGTGTATAAACTCTGTTGGGGTTGCTTGCAAGGTGGTAGATAAGCTCCATCTCTTTGGGCGGAGTATCGACCTGAATACCGTTGACACGAAGCTCGTAATTTGTAAGATTGATGAGCAGCTTGTCATACTGTACCTCCTGCACAGCGGCAACAGGCGCAGTTGTGCCCGAGCGGCGAAGCACAGCCTTGATTCTGGCAACAACCTCTTTGGTGTCAAACGGCTTTACTATGTAGTCGTCCGCACCGAGCTCAAGACCGAGCACCTTATCAAAGGTCTCGCCCTTTGCGGTAAGCATAATTATCGGCTTATCCGAAATCTTGCGGATTTCACGGCAGACCTGCCAGCCGTCAAGCTTGGGCAGCATAATATCGAGGAGCATCAGATCGGGCTGCTGCTCGCGGAACATTTTAACTGCCGTAGCGCCGTCATTCGCAATAACAACGTTAAAACCCTCTTTCTCGATATAGAGTCTGAGAAGCTCGCAGATGTTGGTGTCATCGTCAACGATAAGAATCTTTTCAAGTGACATTTTCATTACTCTCCCTTATATTTTGTCGGTTTTTTGCATACCGACCCAAGGTATTCAGTGTAATTATAACACATTTTTTTCAAAAGTGAAGTATAAATAAAAAATTTTTTTATTGTTTGTTATACTCATTGACGAGTATTAATTTATCTGTTATTATATATAATAATTATTTATTAGTTGAAGTCTGCCCAACAGCAGGTTTCAACCGAGAAAGGCGGATTTACAATGGCAAATTCAAAAAGCGGCAAGCTTCCGTTCAGCCTTTGGCTCAACCTCATTATGTTCGGTTTTATGGGTCAGGTTGCATGGGCTGTCGAAAATAACTTCTTCAACCTCTATATGCTTAAAGTCGGCGGCGATATGCACGACATTTCCGTAATGATTGCTGTAAGTGCTATCGTAGCATTTCTCACAACGCTCTTTATGGGCAGCCTGAGTGACAAAATAAACAAACGCAAAATTTTCATTTGCGGCGGCTATATTCTCTGGGGTCTCACGGTTATTGCATTTGCTGTTATCAACCCCGAATTCATCGCAAAAATTATGGGCACAAGCGTCGGTGCAGCTGTTTCGGCAACCGTTACACTTGTCATTATAATGGACGGTCTTATGACCTTTATGGGTTCAACAAGTAACGACGCTGCATTCAATGCATGGGTAACAGATATCGGTACATCCTCAAACAGAGCAAAAATCGAATCACTCCTTGCAATCATTCCCGTTGTTGCAACCCTTGCCGTTACAGGTTCATTCGGTGCAATCTTCGGCGACAGCAAAGAAGTAGGCCAGCGTGAATACTCACTCTACTTCCTTATCCTCGGCGGTATTGTTACAGTTTGCGGTATCATCGGCATCTTCACCATTAAGGAATCACGCACAAATGTAAAGACAACTGCAGGCTTTGTTGAAACCCTTGTTTACGGCTTCAAGCCCAATGTCATTAAAAACAACAAGCGTCTTTATATTTCACTTGTATGTATGGGTATTTTCTCCGTATCAAGCCAGGTATTTTTCCCCTATATTTTCATCTATCTCGACAAACATCTCGATTTGTCGGAGCTCGGCTCAAAGCTCAACGTCGGCACAATTATTCTTCTGGTTGCTTACGTTGCAGTAATGGTCGGTTTCCTTGTATATATAATTTCTATGAGCGATAAGAAGGGCAAAGCACCTTATCTTTTCCCTGCCGCTATAGTTTACCTTATCGGTCTCGTATGCGTATTCTTTGCAGACGATAACATTCTCTATTTCATCTTTGCCGCACTTGCAACAATCGTCGGCTACGGTCTGCTTATGATTATGCTCGGCGCTGCTGTGCGCGACTTTACTCCCGAAGATAAGACAGGTCAGCTTCAGGGTATCAGAATGATATTCTCCGTACTTCTGCCTATGCTTATCGGCCCGACAGTTGCAGAAAACATTTCTGAAAAATACTCAGTAACAACCTATGCTAACGATTACGGCGAGATTCTTGCAACTCCCGCACCGCATATCTTCCTTGCTTCTGCCGCAATCGGTCTGCTTATCTTCATTCCGCTCGTTTTCCTTGCAAAGGAATTCAAGAAAGCTCAGAAAAACGCAGAAGTTGAGGATTAATTTTGTTCCCGAAAGGACGGTAGAAATTTTATGAAAAAGCTTATCAGCATACTGCTTTGTCTTACAATATTGACAGGTACAGTTGCAGTCGGTGCCGTTGCAACCGAAGAAACTGTCACTGAAGAAACCGAAGCAATCGTATGGGACGGTGACCCCGTAATATTCCTTCAGGGCTTCACAGGCTCTCCGCTTATCAAAGACCAGGGTCTTGAAACCGAAGAGACAATACTTGGCGCAGGCTCGGAGTTTGATATTACAAAAATTCTCACCTCCTTACCCGGTATTATTGCAGGCATTGTCATTTATGCCATTACGGGCGACAGTGAAATGCTTGCAAACGGCTTTGCCGACCTTGCAGCTGCAAAGCTTGACAATATGTCCTGCCTTCCCGACGGCTCATCAAAATACAATGTAACTACTTTCCCCTATTATGCCAAGGACGCTTCCGTAGCAACACTTGTTGAAAACGGTCAGGAAGCATTTATTCCCGAAGCAGGTCTTACAACTGCAATCCGCGAATACGTCCCCGATGAGTCACTTTATATTTTCAATAACGACTGGCGTATGGGTCAGGTTGAAAACGCAGAAAGCCTCGACCGCTTTATCGGCGAAGTGCTCGAAATAACAGGCAAAGACAAGGTCGATATTTATGCCCTCAGCCACGGCGGTCAGCTTGCCGCAACCTACCTCTACTACCACGGTACAGAGGGTGAGGTTGACAACGTAGTGCTCAATGTGCCTTCAATCTGCGGCACAAGCATTGTAAACGGTCTTCTCGGTGACGGCGCAGCAAACTTCAGCATGGATGAAATCAGCCGTTTCCTCTCCGTTATGCTTCAGACAGAGGCTGACCTTCGCTTCCTCGGTAAAATTCTTCCCGGTGAATTCCTCAACAAGCTGCTCAAGGTAGTATTTGTTGAAGTATTCCAGCCCGTTGCTCTCAACTTCGGCAGCATCTGGGATTTTATGAATATTGAAACTTACAACAATTACAAAGCAAAGTATCTCGATCCTACAGTTAACGCAGGCATTATAGAAAAAGCTGACAAGATGCACTATGACTGTATGGCAAACATAGGTGAAGGTCTGCGTGCCGCTCAGGCTTCGGGCGTCAGCATCAGCATTATGTCCAACTACGGCACACGTCTCGGCTCGGGTGAAGCAATCGATGCAGACTTCGTTATCGACACCGCAAGCACATCCGGTGCATACGCAGCCGCCTTCGGTGAGAGCTTTGCAGACAATTACACACCAAAGTACACAGTATGTGACGACAAGTCACACAACCACATTTCACCTTCACGCACAGTTGATGCAACCTGTGCATACCTGCCCGAAAATACGTGGTTTATAAACGGACAGTATCACGGTCAGGCAGCTTACGACAGCTACTCACTCAGCCTGCTTCTCAAGCTGCTTCTTACAGACGACATCAAGGATATTTATTCTGACCCTGACTATCCTCAGTTTGAGCTTGCTCAGTGTCCCGTAGATGCCGTATACGCAAAATTCACAAACACAGTATCCGGCAGATTTACCGCCGAAACAGATACTTTGCTCATTCGCAACATTTCCAAAGAGCATACACTCGTAATCCGCTCACTTGAAGCAGACGGTGTTGATTTCGAGATTGAGAAAAAGACTGCTGTAGCACCGGGCGAAGAAATACTTATCCCCTGCTCCGGTCTTGAAGATGAAGATTTCATCGAAGTGGAAATGGTATACGCTCGCAAGGGCAAGCCGCTCTCATCACCCTACACAAAAATATTTTATTTCACAGCCGCATAACTCAAGGAGTCTTTAAACAATGAAGAAAAAGTTTCTCTGTTTTTTCTTAAGCATAACTCTACTGTTCTGTTCGGTCTCCTTCTCAATTCAGGCAAAAGACGAAACTCCTGCATTTGAGTGGGACGGACATCCGCTCATATTCATCCAAGGCTATTCAGGCCCCAAGCTCATAAGAGACAGAGGTCTCGAAACCGAGGAGCAGGTATGGACGTTTGACCCTCTTGATGTTGTCGGCAATGTCGGCCTCAACTTATTCGATATAATCGGAAGTGTTGCAGATTATGCCAAGGGCGACACCGCTCCGTTTATTGAGTGTTTCCGTAATTTAACGGCAGAATGGTTCGACAATATCTCAATGAATCCCGACGGCACATCAAAATACAACATTTCCTCTTACCCCTATTACATCGAAGAGGCAAACGTAAAATATATCAACGAAGAAAAGAACGGCAAATATCTCCCGATGACTGAAGGCGAATTCATCGAAGACCTCAGCCGCACAATTCCCGAAAACAGAATTTATATCTTCAACACAGACTGGCGCAGAAGTCACCTTGACAACTGCGAGCACCTTATGAAGTTTATTGACGAAGTGCTCGAGTATACAGGCAGTGACAAGGTTGACCTTTACGGTATGAGTCACGGCGGCCAGCTTGTTGCAACCTACCTCTACTACCACGGTACAGAAGGCAAGGTTGATAATGCGGTTATGAATTCACCTGCAATAGGCGGCACAAGCCTTGTAATGGAATTATTGGGCCCCGACCCCGTAGCATTCGACCTCAACGAGCTTCTCCGTTTCGGCGGAGTTATGCTCCATACCGAGCTTGACCTGCGCTGGCTCGGCAATATATTACCGGCAGAGTTTCTTAACAGCCTGCTGAAAACAGCATTCAACGAGGTTCTGCTGCCCTACGTAATCCGCTTCGGCAGTATATGGGACCTTATGGACACGGAAACCTACGTCAAACTGCGTGACGTTTATCTTGACCCTGTCGAGAATGCAAAAATTATAGAAAAAGCTGACAAGATGCACTTTGAGTGTATGCCGAATATGAGCGAAGGCCTCAAGAAAGCTCAAGCGGCAGGTGTCAATATCGGCATCCTTGCCAACTACGGCTCTCACATAGGTACAGGCAAAGAGGTTGACTCCGATTTTATTATCGACACAGTAAACACATCGGGCGCTACGCCTGCAACCTTCGGCGAGCGTTTTCCCGAGGGTTACAAGCAGCTCAACACTACCTGCACCGACCCGACACACAATCACGTATCACCCACACGCACACTCGACGCTTCCACTTGTTATCTGCCAGAAAACACCTGGTTCAATTACGAGCAGTACCATACTCAGACCTGGTGGGACACATATACAAGAGCTCTTCTTCTCGAGCTTGTGCTTACCGATAATATAAAAGATGTACACTCTGACCCGAGATTCCCGCAGTTTAAAATTGCACAATCTCCGCTTGACGGCGTTTACGCAAAGTATAACGGTCCGCAGTCATCAGGTTACTACAGCGATTCAAGCGACACTATCACACTGCGCAACCTCTCAGAGGCCGCTATCGAAATACAGTCCGTAACCATCAACGGCAAAGCTGTCGATATCGGCGGTAAAGTCAAGCTCAAAAAATCGGGTACTTATGACCTTAAGTACAAGCCCCAAAACAACGAATTCCTGACAGTTGAAATATCCTATACAAGCAAAGGTGTTATTATCGAATCCGATACGTACACACGCACCTTATATTTCTCCCACGCATAAATCCTTTTAAGACGGCGAAAAATTGCACCCGTCATCGCTTTTGAAAACACACTTTGAAAGGTAACCATAGATATGACAAACAACGAAAAACTCGCACAACTTTTATTTCCGCACATCACAAAAACACCTGATGATTACGAGGCACTCTACCCTGCGAGAGATTTGCCCGAGGGTGCAAGGGTAACGCGTTTTGCCCCCAGCCCCACAGGCTATCTTCACATGGGCGGCTTCTTCGGTGCACTTGTCGATATACTCACAGCTAAAGTATCGGGAGGTATCTCATACCTTCGTATTGAAGATACCGACAAAAAGCGTGAGGTTGACGACGGTGTTTCCGCAATCGTCAAGGGTTTTGATTACTTCGGCACACAGTTTGACGAAGGTGTAACAGGCTTCGGCACAGAAAAAGGTGCTTACGGCCCCTATACCCAGAGTCAGCGTGCCGAGATATACCAGACAATAGCAAAAAGCCTTGTTGAAAAAGGTCTCGCCTATCCCTGCTTCTGTACTGCGGACGAGCTTACCGCACTCAGAGAAAAGCAGGAGAGCGACGGTGCGCTCATCAAGGGCTACTTCGGCAAATATGCAAAATGCCGCGACCTGAGCTTTGAAGAGCAGGAAAGACGAATCAACGCAGGCGAAAGCTATGTGCTCCGTCTTCGTTCAATGGGCAGTGAGGACAAGCGTATTGCCTTCGACGATGTTATCAAGGGCAAGATTGAAATGCCCGAAAACATAATTGACGAAGTACTTCTCAAATCCGACGGTATACCGACATACCATTTCGCACACGCTTGCGACGACCACTTTATGAGAACAACTCATGTAATCCGCGGTGAGGAATGGATTTCATCCGTACCCAAGCATATCGAGCTTTTCAGAGCCTGCGGTTACAAGCTTCCCAAGTATGCGCATACACCGCAGGTACTCAAGATTGATGAAGAGACAGGCGACAAGCGTAAGCTTTCAAAACGTAAGGACCCCGAAGCAGCAGTAGGCTACTTTGTAGAAGAGGGCTTCCCGAAGGAAAGCGTGCTCGAATACCTTCTCACTCTTATCAACTCCAACTTTGAGGACTGGAGAAGAGCAAACCCGAAGGAAGATATTTCCAAATTCCCCTTCAACCTCAAGAAAATGAGCATCAGCGGCTGTCTGTTCGACCTTGTAAAGCTCAATGACGTAAGCAAAAACGTAATCTCCGTTATGAGCGCTGCCGAGGTTTACGAAAATATTGCCAAATGGTCTGCGGAATTCGATGCAGATTTCAACAAAATCTTCACAGCTGACCCCGAATTCTCCACAGCAGTGCTCAATATCGACCGTGAGGGTCCCAAACCCCGTAAGGATATTGCAAAGTGGAGCGAAGTAAAGGCATTTGTCAGCTACTTCTTTAATGAGCTTTATACTGCCGAGGTTAAGTTTGACGAAAAACTTGCTGCAGACGATATAAAGGCAATACTGGGTAAGTATCTCGAAATCTACGACCCTGCAGACGACAAGGACGCATGGTTTGCAAAGATTAAAGATATGTGCGAGCCTCTCGGCTTCACACCCAATGTAAAAGAATACAAGAAGAATCCCGATGCATACAAAGGCCATGTAGGCGATGTTTCGGGTGTAATCCGAATGGCAGTTACTTCACGCTCCAACACACCCGACCTGTGTGCAATCATGCAGCTTCTCGGTAAGGACGAGGTAACCACAAGAATCAACAACGCTATTTCAACTCTTTAATATACGGAGGTAACTAACAATGGAAGAAGAAAAAGTATCAGTATCAAATTTTATTCACGATTTTATCGATGAAGACCTTGCCGCAGGTGTCAACACGAGAGTGCAGACCCGTTTCCCACCGGAACCCAACGGCTATCTTCACATCGGCCACGCAAAGGCTATATGCATAGACTTCAGCACAGCTGAAAAATACGGCGGCGTTTGTAACCTCCGTCTTGACGACACCAACCCTTCTAAGGAAGATGTTGAATACGTTGATGCTATCAAAGAGGATATCGAATGGCTCGGCTTCAAGTGGAACGAGTGTCTCTATGCTTCAAGCTACTTCGATTTCATTTACGAATGTGCAATAAAGCTCATCAAAGACGGTAAGGCTTATGTCTGTGACCTTAGTGCAGACGAAATCAGAGAATACCGCGGTACACTTACAGAGCCCGGCAAAAACAGCCCCTACCGTGACCGCTCAATTGAAGAAAACCTCGACCTCTTTGCACGTATGACAAACGGCGAATTCGCAAACGGCGAGCGTGTGCTCAGAGCAAAGATTGATATGGCTTCCCCCAACATCAATATGCGTGACCCCGTTATCTACCGTATTGCTCACGTAAGCCACCACCAGACAGGTGACAAGTGGTGCGTATACCCGATGTACGACTTTGCACATCCCCTCTCCGATGCAAGAGAGAAGGTAACATATTCACTCTGCTCACTTGAGTTTGAAAATCACAGACCGCTCTATAACTGGTTCCTTGAGCAGATCGGTTTCGAAGAGCCGCCCAGACAGATTGAGTTTGCACGTCTTAACGTAAACTACTGCCAGACAAGTAAGCGTAAGTGCCTTGAACTCGTTGAAAAAGGCATCGTAAGCGGCTGGGATGACCCGAGAATGGTAACTCTTTGCGGTATGCGTCGCAGAGGCTACCCTGCAGCAGCAGTACGCGAATTCATCAACAGAGTCGGTGTTTCCAAGGCTTACAGCGTTGTTGATTACGGCCTGCTTGAGGCTTGCGTACGTGACAACCTCAACGCAAACGCACCCCGTGCAATGGCTGTACTTGACCCGCTCAAGGTTGTTATCGACAACTACCCCGAAGGTCAGACAGAGACAATTGAGGTTGAAGTCAACCCCGATAAGCCCGAGCTCGGCAAGCGTGAAGTCACATTCTCACGCAACCTCTTTGTTGAGCGTGACGACTTTATGGTTGAGCCTGTCAAGAAGTATTTCCGTCTCTTCCCCGGCAACGAGGTAAGACTCAAGGGTGCATACTTCGTAACCTGCACAGGCTATGAAGCAGACGACGACGGCAACGTAACCTGCCTGCACTGTACTTATGACCCTGCAAGCAAGGGCGGCAACTCACCCGACGGCCGTAAGGTTAAAGGTACACTCCACTGGGTAAGTGCAGACGACTGCATCGAAGCAGAAGTACGCCTTTACGACAGACTTTACAATGTCGAAACACCCGAAAGTGATGCTGACCTCAACCCCGATTCACTTAAAGTCCTCACAGGCTGTAAGATTGAAGGCGGTCTCAAAGACCTCAAGGCAGGCGATACATTCCAGTTTATGCGCCAGGGCTACTACTGCGTAGATAAGGATTCTACAGAAGATAGCATTATCTTCAACCGCACAGTTGCTCTCAATTCCTCATGGAAATAAGAGAAAGCAGGTACAGATAAATGAAAATACTTTACAGAGTTATAGCTGCTCTTGCAGCACTTCTCATAGTCCCCGCTCTCTGGTTTCTCAAAATGATCAATTTTGCCATAGAAACACCTGTAGGCATAATAGCCGATGAGTTTTCACTTGACGAAATTTACAAAATGATTCAGGATTTCGACCTTAGCGGCAAAAAAATACAGATAACAGAAAACCTTGCAGCTGTTCTTGCTCCGCTCAAAGCACCGGTTATTACAACCATTGTGTTTATAGTTTTAATGCTTCTTATGATGCTTGCTGTGTTAATCTGTTCCATTTTCACAAATTCACGCAAGCTTAACCTTATTTTTTCCGTTTCCGGCATTGTTTCTACAATAGGCGTTATGATATCCTTCGGCAAAACAACTTCGCTTATTACCGAAGGTCCCGTAGGACTTGATAAAATCATCAACGCTCTTGCTGCTGACTCGGAATCAACCATCATAAAACTTATTACGTTTTTCATCGGCGGCATCGGTGATGCAGTTAATTCGATTTTACGTCTTCTGACATTACAGCTTACCGACGGCACAGTTGCAACGCTCTTCATTTTCATCTTCATTGCACTCTGGACAGCCGCTTTTATGCTGATTGATATGGACGAAAATAAGATGCCCAAACAGAAAAAGCAGCCCAAAAAGAAACATAATTAAGAGGTGAACTCTTTGTCAGTACCCAAGGAAAATATACGAAACTTTTCAATTATCGCGCATATTGACCACGGCAAGTCCACTCTTGCGGACAGATTGCTTGAGCTGACAGACTCTGTTGCCAAGCGTGATATGACCGCACAGCTTCTGGACAATATGGACCTTGAGCGTGAGCGCGGAATCACAATCAAGGCTCACGCCGTAAAGCTCAACTACACAGCAAAAGACGGTCAGGAGTATGAGCTTAACCTTATCGACACCCCCGGTCACGTCGACTTCAACTATGAGGTTTCACGCTCACTTGCAGCGTGTGACGGTGCGGTGCTTATTGTTGACGCATCGCAGGGCATTGAGGCACAGACACTTGCCAACACATACCTTGCACTCGACCACAATCTTGAGCTTGTACCTGTAATAAACAAAATCGACCTGCCTGCCGCAGACCCCGAAAGAGTTGCGGCAGAGGTTGAAGATATAATCGGTCTCGACTGCTCCAATGCACCCCGTGTTTCCGCAAAAACAGGCGAAAACGTTGAGCAGGTGCTTGAGCGTATTGTGCAGGATGTTCCTGCACCTACTGCAGATGAAAACCTGCCGCTTCGTGCACTTATCTTCGACTCTATTTACGACAGCTACCGCGGCGTTATTGTTTACGTGCGTGTTATGGACGGTAAAATCAAAGCAGGCGACACAATGCGTATGATGGCAACAGGCGCACAGTTTACCGTTGTTGAGGTAGGCTATATGCGTGCAACCTCGCTTGAGCCTACAGATGTGCTTACCGCAGGCGAAGTAGGTTACATCACCGCTTCTATCAAAACAGTCAGCGATGCACGTGTTGGTGACACTGTTACAACAGCAGAAAATCCTGCCGCTGAGCCTCTGCCCGGTTACCGTAAGGTCAACCCGATGGTTTTCTGCGGTATTTATCCTGCAGACGGTGCAGATTACGAGTCACTTCGTGATGCACTGCAGAAGTTACAGCTCAACGATGCCGCCCTCTCTTACGAGCCCGAAACATCAGGTGCTCTCGGATTTGGCTTCCGTTGCGGCTTCCTCGGTTTGCTTCACCTTGAAATTATTCAGGAACGACTTGAGCGTGAATATAACCTCGACCTTGTAA
The DNA here is from genome assembly GCA_045123695.1 of Acutalibacteraceae bacterium. Lineage (GTDB taxonomy): Bacteria > Bacillota > Clostridia > Oscillospirales > Acutalibacteraceae > UBA8612. Next base: position 91,453 of record JBGVKJ010000043.1, on the reverse strand, counting down.
CAACAGTACCGAGTGTTATTTATAAAATTCACACTTCCGACGGCTCTGTACTCGAGATTGATAACCCGACAAATTATCCCGACCCTGCAATCATTACAGATTGTGAAGAGCCGATGACAAACGCACATATCTATGCACCAAACGACTATGTCGGTGCTATTATGGAGCTTTGTCAGGACAGACGCGGCACATTCAAGGATATGACATATATTTCAAGCGACCGTGTCGATATCCACTACGAGCTTCCGCTCAACGAAATTATTTATGATTTCTTTGACACGCTCAAATCCCGTACAAGAGGCTACGCTTCGTTTGACTATGAGCTGGCACAGTATCAGCCCTCAAAACTCGTTAAGCTCGACGTACTTCTCAACGGTGACGTAATTGATGCCCTGTCATTCATCATCCACTCTGACAAGGCTTACGGCAGAGCAAGAAAAATTGCCGAAAAGCTCAAGGATAACATTCCGCGTCAGATGTTCGAAATACCGATTCAGATTGCAATCGGCGGCAAAGTTATCGCACGTGAAACCGTAAAGGCGATGAGAAAAGACGTTCTTGCCAAGTGTTACGGCGGCGATATCACACGAAAGAAAAAGCTGCTTGAAAAGCAGAAGGAAGGTAAAAAGCGTATGCGCCAGTTCGGTACTGTTGAAGTGCCGCAGGAGGCGTTTATGGCTGTACTCAAGCTCGATGATGACAACTGAGTTACCGGGTCTGTATATCCATGTGCCCTTCTGTTCGTCCAAATGCCCTTACTGCGATTTTTATTCGCTTGTTGCATCTGATGAGCTTAAGGACAGATATACCGACGCTATAATTAAAAACATTATATTATATAATAATCAGGTGGGCGGTGCTTTTTCGACCGTATATTTCGGCGGAGGCACCCCCTCTTTACTCGGCAGCAAAAGGCTTTCAAGTATTCTGAACAATGTCAGTCGTACACCGGATTGTGAAGTTACGGTTGAGTGTAACCCGTCGGATTTATGCAAAAACTGGAGCTTCAAAGATATGGAAGCACTTGCAAAAGCGGGTGCAAACCGTATATCAATGGGTATGCAGTCTGCGGTAGATGAGGAGCGGAAAGCACTCGGCAGACAAGCTGACAGAGAGCAGGTAAAGCGTGCCGTAGAACTTGTCAAATCGGCAGGTATCGACAATTTTTCACTTGACCTTATGCTCGGAATACCGCACCAGACTATCGACAGCATAAAAGAAAGTATTGAGTTTTGTGCCCAAAACGGTGCAAAACATGTCAGTAGCTACCTGCTTAAAATCGAGCAGGGCACACCGTTTGAAAAGGTCGAAAAGTTGCTGAATCTGCCCGATGAGGACGAATGCTGTGATATGTATCTTGCCGCTTGCAAGTGCCTTGAAGAGCATGGATACAAGCAGTATGAGATATCAAACTTTGCTGTTCCGGGCTATGAAAGCCGACACAATCTCATTTATTGGGATTGCCGCGAGTATCTTGGTCTCGGTGCTTCGGCACACTCATTTTACGGCGGTAAACGCTTTTATTTCGAGCGTGATATCGACAAGTTCATCGAAAAATCTCAACCGATTCAGGACGGTGAAGGCGGCAACTTTGATGAGTACGTAATGCTCCGTTTAAGGCTTGCAGAAGGCTTAAAAAACGAAAAAATCAAAGCCCGTTTCGGATTTGATATTCCGCCAGAAATGCTTGAAAGAGCAAGAAAATTCGAGAAAAACGGTATGGCAAAGGTAAACGAAACCTCTATAAGCCTTACCCCGGAAGGTTTCCTTGTTTCCAACGCAATTATTACTGATTTGCTGAATTAAAAAAAGCACCCCGTGTGGGTGCTTTTTATTATAAGCCCTTGATTTCAAACAAAAAAACAAAACTGCGTTAAGCGTACCGTTAAGTACACTTACGCAGTTGTTTTTATTGTATTATGCCAAAAACTTATTCGTAACGCTGTGCGAGAATCTTGAGGATTTCCTTAGCCTCTTCCTCTGTGAGAGTAACGCCCTTGCCCATCTTCTCGTGCTCGGGTGCCCACTCGCGGATGTCGAGCTTAGGCTCTCTGTTGTTCCAGCTGATGAGGTTGAGCTCCTTTGTCCAGCCCTTTGCTGTTTCGGAAAGGACACCAAGTGTTTCTACGATGTTGTAAGTAAATTCAGGCATTGTTTTCGCTCCTTATGTATATTTTTGAGGGAAATCTGAACTAACTGATTTTTATTATAATAAAAAACAAATAAATATCAAGATTATAATTAAAAATTAATAAATATTTTACAATTTAACCGGAATAATTAGGTCAATATCCGTCAATATGCAGATTATATATTTATGAAAATAAATTTATCGTAAATTGCTTGCATTTTAGTGATAAAAAGGATAATATAGTAGAGATAAAATATCATTAAAATGGGTAAGAATTTGTATACTTTTTGAAACAGCAATTCAATATGTCTGAAACGAAGTTTCAAAAAACATCAATTTTCACCCTGAAAGGAAAGTTATGGCACAGATGAAAACTGTTCAGTTCACCGAAACCGTACTCCGTGACGCCAACCAGTCACTCATCGCTACGAGAATGCCTATCTCCGATTTTAAGGAGATTCTCAGCGAGCTTGACAAGGCAGGCTACTACTCGCTTGAATGCTGGGGCGGAGCAACATTCGACTCATGCTTGCGTTACCTTGGTGAAGACCCGTGGGAGAGACTGCGTACAATCAAGGCAGCTTGTCCCAACACAAAGCTTCAGATGCTTCTCAGAGGTCAGAATCTGCTTGGTTACAAGCATTATCCCGACGATGTAGTACGCAAGTTTGTTGCAAAGAGTGTTGAAAACGGTATCGACATTATCCGTATTTTCGACGCACTCAACGACCTTCGCAATGTTGAGGTTGCCGTTGACCAGACTCTTAAGAGCGGTGCAATCGCATCCGGTACAATCTGCTACACAACAAGCCCCATCCACAACATTGAAAACTACGTCAAGGTTGCAGAGGGCTTTGAAAAAATGGGCGTACAGACAATCTGTATCAAGGATATGGCAGGTATCCTCGCTCCGCAGGAAGCTTACGATCTTGTAAAGGCTATCAAAGAGTCTGTAAAGCTTCCCGTAGTTGTCCACACACACTCAACAACAGGCCTCGGTATGATTACACTTCAGAAGGCTGTTGAGGCAGGTGCAGACGTTATCGACACAGCTATTTCAAGCCTTTCCGGCGGCACATCACAGCCCCCGACGGAAACTCTTGCATACGCACTCAAAAACCAGGGCTACAATGTTGAGCTTGATTCAAAGGTTCTTTCAAAAATCAACTCTTACTTCAAGCCCCTTCGTGCAAAATATCTCGAAAGCGGCGTGCTCAACCCCGTTGTTATGGCAACAGAGACTGACGCTCTCGATTACCAGATTCCCGGCGGTATGCTTTCCAACCTTGTTGCACAGCTCACCGCACAGAACAAGCTCGACAAGCTCGACGAAGTTCTTGCCGAAACACCCAGAGTCCGTGAGGACCTCGGCTATCCGCCCCTCGTTACTCCCATGAGTCAGATGGTCGGTGTTCAGGCTACATTCAATGTACTTCTCGGTGAGAGATACAAGAACATTTCCAAAGAAGTCAAGGCTTATATCAAGGGCGAATACGGCAAGGCTCCCGGCAAGGTAAGCGAAGACCTTCAGAAGCTTGTCCTCGGCGACGAAAAGCCCTTCACAGGCAGATTTGCCGATACTCTTGAGCCCGGCTTCGAGGCTGCAAAAGAAGAAATCGGCGACCTTGCTCACAGCGAAGAAGATGTACTTTCCTATATCGCGTTCCCGCAGCAGGCAAAGGCATTCTTTGAAGAAAGAGCTGAAAGAGAAAAGCGCACATTCAAATATACAATACAGGAAATCAAGGAGTGATTAATCAATGTTAGCAGGAAAAGCACTCGGCTTGACTGACGCTCTCATGGTTTCCGGTGTCGGTATAGTCGTTGTTATGGCAGAGCTTGCTCTTCTGGCTGTGTTGGTCTTTTTGCTCTCCCGTCTTGTAAGTGCATTGGTCAACAAAAAATCGACAGAAGAATTTACGGACACAGTATCCGAATCCTCTGCCGCTGTTACTGTTACCTCTGCAGGCTCAGGCTCACAGACAAGCCGTGTTGAGCTTTACGGAGTTGATGAGCAGACAGCCGCCACAATAATGGCAACAGTCAGCCATCAGACAGGTGTTGCGCTCGAGCATCTCGACTTCAAGTCAATCAAGTTGCTCGATACTCCGCTTGAACTGATAGGTGTTGATGAACCCACAGCCGCAATGGTTATGGCAGTAGTAAGCCACCAGACAGGAATTCCGCTCGAAAAGCTCGATTTCAGACGTATTAAGTCTCTTGAGTGGAACGGAATTGACGAACCCACAGTCGCAATCATTATGGCGTTGGTAAGCCACCAGACAGGTATACCGCTTGAACGTCTCGACTTTAAATCAATCAAACTTATTGAGGAATAAAAGAAAGGTTAGGTAAAAAACAATGAAATACATCGTAACACTTAACGGCAAAAGCTATGAAGTAGAGGTCAACGAGACCGATGCAGTTATCACAAACGTTTCAGCAGCTGCAGGTGCAGCTCCCGCTCCTGTTGCAGCACCCGTTGCAGCACCTGTTGCCGCTCCTGCTCCCGCAGCAGCACCTGCAAAGGAAGAAGCTCCCGCACTCGCTCCCGTAGCTGCTCCCTCAGCTGACGGTAAGAATGTTGTTGCTCCCATGCCCGGCACAGTTCTCAAGGTTCTCTGCAGCGTAGGTCAGGCTGTCAAGGCAGGCGACACACTCTTCATCCTCGAGGCTATGAAGATGGAAAACGAAATCACAGCAGAATGTGACGGCGTTGTCAAGCAGATTCTTGTCGGCAGCAGCACTGTTGTCAACACAGACGACGTTCTTGCAGTTATCTGAGTAAAGTGAGGCATTTCTCAATATGACATTTTTAGGTGTTCTTGAAGGCCTCTGGTCAAGCTCAGGCTTTGCTTCCCTCGGCTGGCAGCAGGGCGTTATGCTTATTGTTTCCTTCGGCCTTCTTTATCTGGCAATAGTCAAAAAATTTGAGCCTATGCTCCTTCTTCCCATCGCATTCGGTATGATGCTTGCAAACCTGCCCGAAACAGGTCTTATGGCTGATCCTGCAGGTCTGATGGATGCAAGCCAAAAGGTTGCCGGTGCACACTGGTATGACGACGGCGTACTCAGGCTTATTTACGCAGGTGTAAAGAGCAGTATTTTCCCGTGTCTCATCTTTATGGGTGTCGGTGCAATGACCGATTTCGGTCCCCTGCTTGCAAACCCCTCAAGCCTTCTTCTCGGCGCTGCAGCTCAGCTCGGTATTTATGTTGCATTTATCATTGCAATTCTGTTCAAATTCACACCCGAAGAGGCTGCATCAATCGCAATCATCGGTGGTGCTGACGGTCCTACAGCCATCTTTACAACTTCGAAGCTGGCATCTCACCTTCTCGCACCTATTTCAGTTGCAGCTTACTCTTATATGGCACTTATTCCGCTTATTCAGCCGCCCATTATGCGTGCTCTCACGACAAAAAAAGAGCGTGAGGTCAAGATGGGTCAGCTTCGCAAAGTAAGCAAGACGGAAAAGATTGTTTTCCCGATTATCGTTACAGTACTCTGTGCACTTCTTATCCCCTCAACAGCTCCCCTTATCGGTATGCTGATGATCGGTAACCTCTTCCGTGAGAGCGGTGTAGTCGAAAGACTCAGCGACGTATCACAGAATGCACTTTGTAACATCATAACAATCCTGCTCGGTGTAACAGTCGGTGCAACAGCAAACGGACAGCAATTCCTTCAGGTTAAGACACTCGGCATCATTGTTATAGGTCTTGTAGCTTTCTCTTGCTCAACAGCAGGCGGCGTACTGCTCGGTAAGCTGATGTACATCATCACAAAGGGCAAGGTTAACCCCCTTATCGGTGCCGCAGGCGTTTCTGCAGTACCCATGGCAGCACGTGTTGCACAGGTTGAGGGTAAAAAGGCTAACCCTTCAAACTTCCTGCTTATGCACGCTATGGGTCCCAACGTCGCAGGCGTTATCGGTTCTGCGGTTGCCGCAGGCTTTATGATGCTCCTTTTCCAGTCTTAAGACTCAGTTTTTCCACAGCTTTTTTATCGGTGATGCACTGCCAATGCTCCGCTGTGTGAGCATACAGCAGTGCCCCTTCACCGCTTACATTACCAAACTCGGACAGGCAGGGTTTAAGTAACCCTGCTCCCGTTGTTTGCGCACGTACAAAAAGCCGGTACTTATTTTCATTTTTATAAAGTCGGCTTTCAACCGTAAAGCCCGAAAATCTTATCCGCTCAGCACAGTTAATAAGTTCAGTTACATTATCAAAATCGCAGGCTATGTAGTCTGATTTTTTAACAAGATATCTTTTTGTTTTTGTTGTGACCTTTTCCTGTTCAACAGAAAAGAAGAGCACACATCCGCCCGATTCGCGGCGCATCGCTTCAACAAGCAGTCTGCCCGAGGTGTTTATTTCACGCCCGAGGGTTCTGCCTGCACGGGAGAGTATAGTCCATATCACTCTCTTCGTTTCAATTTTCGAATAATCCATCTCCTCATAGGTGATGTTTAGTTTTTTCATATCATCAGCCGACAGCTCCACTATAATCGCATCGTCGGCAAGAAGTTCAATCTTCATAACGCACTCCCCCTTGTCTATATCGTATACTTTACCGCACTATGAAATCAACGCATAAATAATGGAAAGGAGAAAAGAAAATGGCAAAGCAAAGCAAACTCAGCAAGACACGCTCACTTCAGCTTGATTTACTCGCTATGCTTTTAGTTCCTATGCTAAGCTCATGGTATTTCTATGGCCCGGGCGCAATACGTCTTATCTGCATAAGTGTTATCACCTGTGTGCTTTGCGAGCTTATCGGCAGACGCATACTCAAGCAGCCGTCTACCGTCTCCGACCTGAGTGCGGTTGTAACAGGCATATTGATTGCTCTTATGCTTCCTGCCAACGCTCCCGTCTGGCTGCCTGTTTTAGGCGGTATGTTTGCAATATTTGCCGCTAAGCTGCCCTTCGGTTTCGTCGAAAGCCTGCCGTTTTCCCCTGCTGCAGCAAGCTTCACTTTCTTAACTATATGCTTCCCCGATCTGATTTTTGACTATCCGCGTATATCTGCTTTAAGTACGGCTCTTTCGAGCACAAGCAGTGTTTCACTCACTTCCATGCTCGCACAGAATACTTCTGTCAGCCTTCGCTCGGTAAAGGCGCTTGACATACTTGTCGGCAACTTCCCCGGCCCTATGGGTGCAAGCTGTATAATTGTACTTTTAGGCAGTGCAATATATATGCTCATACGACGCACAAAGCTCTTTGTAACAACCGCAGGTTTCCTTTCAGGTGCCGCACTTATGGCAATATGTTTCCCGAGAGTTACAAACCTGTTTTCATCACTTGTACTTGAGCTGTGTGCAGGATGTATGATTTTTGCCGCAATCTTCCTTATCACGGAGCAGAGTACTCAGCCAAAGCACATACTCAGCCGCCTGCTTTACGGATTTACCGCAGGTGTTTCGTGTATGCTTATGCGTCGATTCGGTGCATTTGAAGAGTGCGTATGTTTTGCGGTACTGATTATCAATGCAGCATGGCCCGTTGCCGATAAAGCGTTTATGAAGATAATTAATAAAAGGATGAAAAAGAGTAAATGAAAATTTCACAAACCATTGCTGCGTTGCTTGCTACAGCTATTCTATGCATAGCCTTGGTTTCGTGTGACCGCAACCCCGTAAAGGATGATGCATCATCCGCGGAAACATCGAATGAAGAAGTGCTGAGCACATTTGAATCAGCCGATACAAGCACAACCGGCAATCCCGAAACAGAAGAAGAACCGCCCACAGGTGCAAGCACCACGTTGCCCGGTCAAAGTACAACTGCAGGCAACACAACAGCTGTTACGCCGACCAAGGTAACAACAACTGCGCCCTCAACGACAAAACCGGTTACAACAACAGCACCGTCGACAACTGTTCCCTCAACAACCGTACCGTCGTCAACTGTTCCCGACATTACAACAACTGCACCAAACATATCAACACAAACCACAATCACTCCGCCGGTAACAGAGCGCCCGACGGATATAGTAACCGACAGTGAAACTATGGACAACGAGCAGACTGTAATTGCCGCAATAAACAGATACAGGGTTGAGGAAGGTTTGGGAGAGCTTGCTTATTCACCCGAACTTTCTGCGGCAGCTGATATCAGAGCAAAAGAACTTTCGGAAAGCTTCTCTCATATCCGTCCGGTCGGCGGCTTGTTCAACACTATCAGTCCGCTTGCAAAAGCAGAAAACATAGCCAAAGGCTACTCCGCAGCCGAACAAGTTGCAATTTTCTGGGCAAAAAACGAAGGCTACAGGGAAGTAATGCTCACAAAAAACTTCACATTAACAGGTGTAGGCTGTTACTACGATAACGCAACCGACACATATTATTGGGTACAGCTTTTCGGCTGATAACACTCACCCCAAGCAGAAAGGAGGAAAAGAAATGGCATCCAACAGAAAAACACCCGGAATGTTAATGCATAATGCAGGTATATTCAACCCCGTCTTAGTACAGGCCGTTGGTTTGTGTCCCGTTGTCGCTATGGCAACCTCACTCAGGAGTGCCGCTTTGCTTGCCGTTGTTTCTGCAGTAATAGTCACGCTAAGTGAGTTTATTGCTTCACTTTTCCTCAAGCGTGTACCCCGTTGGGTAAGAATAGGCATATACATCATTTTAGGTGCGGCAATCGTTTCACCTTTTATGATTTTAATCGAGCGTGTTAACACTCCTCTTTTCAGCTCATTGGGTATTTACCTGCCTATAATGGCGGTTAACTCCCTTATCGTGCTCAGGTGCGAGCGATTTGCCGTTAAAATCTCACCCGTCAAAGCTCTTTTGGATGGTATTACCGCCTCTGTCGGCTATGCCGCAGTACTGATTATTACGGGCTTTTTCAGAGAGCTTCTCGGCAACGGCACACTGGCAGAGCGTACAATTTTCAAATCACCGGCACTTACGGGTATGCTTCTGCCCTTTGGCGGTTTTCTTATACTCGGCTTTGCAAGTGCTGCTCTGCGCACAATGGTTGCAAAATTCTGGCCGAAATATCTCGACAAAAAGCAGCCGAAACCCGGCAGTAAAAAGAAGCACCGTACCGAACCTGTCAAGAAGCCGGCAACGGCTCCCGTCACAAATATTGTGCCTGAATTTGTCGCAGATGAATCACCGTTCACACTTGAAGAGTTTGATATAATAACTAACGAGCCTTCTGAAGATACAGCACCTGAAACAACTGTTGAATCCGAATCAATAACCGAAACTCCGCAGGAGCCTGCAGTTACGCACGAAGAAGATATCGTTGCAGAGCAGCCTGCCGAAGAAACTTCGGAAGAAAAAGAAGAAAGCGACGAAGTTGAATCCGATTCCGAAGAAGCGGAAGAATCTGCCAAAGAAGAGCCGAAACCTGTTTTTGCTGACCTTACAATTGACGATATCTCTACCGACAGCAGTGAAGAAAATACAACGTACACAGATGCTGACGAGGAACTTGACGCACTTATGAACCGCTCAATTGACGAGATTCTCACAAAGCAGAAAAAGGAGGAAAACGAAGAATGATTTTTGCATTTTTTAACGCCTCTGTTTTTGCCGTACTGTTGCAAAACCTTGTTTTCAACGGCGGTTTCGGTATGAGCGAAGCTATCAGAATCGCAACAAAGCCGAAGGAGTTTTACCCTATCGCTCTGCTTGTTGCATTCTTTACAAGTGCTACTGCCGCAGTCTGCAGTGCACTTGACTCAATTAATATAATCAACGCCCTTTCTACAGCAGAGCACCTCGGTATTTACTGCGTAGTTCTCGCTGTTATTTACCTTGCATTTACAGCGGTTGTGATTCTTATTACGCACAACAAAAAGAACACTCACCGTATCGGTATGGCGGCTGTTAATACACTTGTACTTGCCGTTCCGATTATTAACCGCCGTGCCGCATTCAACCTTGCCGAATCAATAGGCTTCGGTCTTGGTGCAGGCGTTGCATTTATTATCGCAGTGCTCCTTATTTCTGCGGCTGAAGACCGTATCAAAGCAAACGAAACCATGAGCAACGCGTTCAAGGGCAAGCCGGCACTGTTTATCTATATCGCACTGATTTCCCTCGGCTTTGCAGGCCTTTCGGGTCAGTCGCTCTTTGTCTGAGGTGATACTGATGGCAGATAATGAACTCAACTACAGCAATCAAAACACCGAAAGCGAAGAAGAATTCCGTCCGATAATACCCGAGCCGGAAATTCACCGCAGACCTATTATCGGCTTTAAAAAGAATTATCCCGTTGAAGAAAACCCAACCTCAACACATACCGAAAGCTTTGCTCAGCAGGAATTCAAACGCAAAGTGCGTATGGGAATTATATATGCAGTTTTATTACTCGCAGCCTTTGTTTTTGCTTTTATAATTACCGATACCTGCATCAAAATTTCAAGCGAGCCGATTGCACAGACTGAGGTTGCTGATTCTGTAAGCGAAGAAAGCACACTTTCATAAAGAAAGTGTGCTTTTTTGTTGCAAAAATGTTTGACAAACAGAGAAAAGATATATATTATTAGTTATATATACCTAACTTTAATATAAGGCGGTAATAATTATGACTGAGCGCTATGAATCAGCAAAAAAAATATACGCTTCTATCGGTATTGATACTGATGCCGTTATCGAAAAGCTCGACAGCGTACGTGTTTCTCTGCACTGCTGGCAGGGTGACGACGTAAGCGGTTTTGAAAGCAGCGGTGAGCTTTCCGGCGGTATCCAGGCTACGGGTAACTACCCCGGTAAGGCACGCAACGCCAAAGAGCTTATGGCAGACCTCGATAAGGCTCTTTCGCTTATTCCCGGTGCACACAAAATCAACCTTCACGCTACTTACGCTATAATGGGCGACGAAAAGGTAAGCCGTGACAAGCTCCTTCCCGAGCACTTCGCACCGTGGGTTGAATTTGCAAAGCAGAGAGGTCTCGGCCTTGATATCAATCCTACCCTCTTCTCTCACCCTCTTGCAGCTGACGGTCTTACTCTTTCTCATCCCGACGAGAAAATCCGCCGTTTCTGGATTGACCACTGCAAAGCAATGAGAAAAATCGGCGAGTATTTCGGCAGAGAGCTCGGCATCACCTGTGTTAATAATATCTGGATTCCCGACGGCTACAAAGACGTACCTGCAGACCGTATCGGTCCGAGAAAGCGTCTTATGGATGCGCTCGACGAAATTCTTTCCGAGCATATTGACCCGAAATATCTCGTTGATACCGTCGAGTCCAAGGTTTTCGGTATCGGTGTTGAGTCCTATACAGTCGGCTCACACGAGTTTTATATGAACTACGCCGCAACAAGAGGCTGTGTATGCCTTCTTGACAACGGTCACTATCATCCGACAGAAGTTGTTTCCGACAAAATCCCCTCGATGCTTCTCTACAGTGACAAGGTTGCACTTCACGTAACACGCGGTGTCCGTTGGGACAGCGACCACGTTGTAACATTTGACGATGAGCTTAAAGAGATTGCAAAGGAAATCGTCCGTTGCGATGCTCTTGACAGAGTGCTTATCGGTCTTGACTACTTTGACGCAAGCATCAACCGCGTTGCCGCCTGGATAATCGGTGCACGCAATATGCGTAAGGCTCTGCTGAGCGCTATGCTTATTCCCCACGCACAGCTCAAAGAAATGCAGGACAGCGGCGATTTCACTTCGCTCCTTGCTATGACAGAAGAGCTTAAGCTCTACCCCTTCGGCGACGTATGGGAAGAGTACTGTGCACGCAAGGGCGTACCTGCACGCGAAGGCTGGCTTGCCGAAATCAAAAAATACGAAGCAGACGAGCTTTCAAAGAGGGTGTAAAAAATGCCCACAGTAAAGCAGATTTACGACTTTATAAATTCGCTCGCGCCGTTTTGCACGCAGGAAAGCTGGGACAACAGCGGTCTGTTGCTCGGCAACCCCGACAAAGAGGTAAGCCGTGTTTCGCTTGCCCTTGATGCAACCAACGATACCGTTGCTGCCGCAAAAGCAGACTGTGCCGAGCTTATGATAACCCACCACCCCGTTATTTTTTCACCTGCCAAGAAAATTCTTGCAGGCAGCGTGATATATGAGCTGCTGACAAACGGTATTTCCGCAATCAGTGCTCATACCTGCCTTGACTCTGCAGAGGGCGGCGTAAACGATACGCTTGCCGCTATACTTGAGCTTGAGGATATTACTCCGCTCGAGCTTGACGGCACAGACACTCCGCTTGTAAGAGTCGGCAGACTTAAAGCTCCGATGAGCGGTGACGAGTTTGCAAAATATGTCAAAGCAAAGCTCGGCTGTAATCTCAGGCTTGCGGATGCAGGCAACGAGATAAAAACAGTTGCAGTGTGCGGCGGCTCACTCAGCTCGCTCACTTACGAGCTTATCGGCAAGGTCGATGCGTTTGTAACAGGCGACCTTACTCACCATTATTTCATCGATGCTGCCGACAACGGTCTTACCGCAGTTGCGGCAGGTCATTTCGAAACAGAAAATCCTGTTATGTCCGTGCTCAAAGCTAAACTCGAGGCAAAATTCCCCGAAGTCAGCTTCACATTGATAAATCAAAAAAATCCTGTTAAATACTATTGAAAGGATATGGCAAACAATGCTTGATATCAAAATTCTCCGTGAAAATCCCCAGCTCGTTAAAGACGCTATGAAAAAACGCAATAAGGATATGGATGCCCTTGTTGACGAAGTACTTGCTATAGACGTTCAGCGCCGTGAGCTTACAGTAAAGCTCGACCAGCTCAAGCAGGAGCAGAATGCCGCAAGCCGTGAGATTCCCAAAATCAAAAAAGAGGGCGGCGACATTTCCGCTATTATGGCTCGCATGAACGAAATCAAAGAAACCGTTAAATCAGGCGACGTACAGCTTACTGAGCTTGAAGCAAAACAGCAGAAAATTATGTACGAATTCCCCAACATCCCCAACCCCACAATTCCCGTTGGTAAGGATGACAGCGACAACGTAGAAATCCGCCGCTGGGGCGAGCCTACAGCATTTGATTTCGAGCCCAAGGCTCACTGGGATATCGGTGCTGACCTCGGCATTCTTGACCCCGAAACAGCTGCAAAGGTTACAGGCGCACGCTTCCACTTCTACAAGGCAGCAGGTGCAAGACTCGAAAGAGCTATTATCAACTTCTTCCTCAACACTCATACAGAGCACGGCTATACAGAGGTATTCCCGCCCTTTATGGTCAACCGTGCATCAATGACAGGTACAGGTCAGCTTCCCAAGTTTGAAGAAGATGCTTTCAGACTCGAGCGTGAGGACTACTTCCTTATCCCCACAGCAGAAGTCCCCGTTACAAATATGCACCGCGGTGATATTCTTGATGGTGCTCAGCTCCCCATCAGCTACTGTGCATACTCGGCTTGCTTCCGTGCAGAGGCAGGCAGTGCAGGCCGCGACACAAGAGGCCTCATCCGTCAGCATCAGTTCAACAAGGTTGAGCTTGTTAAGTTTGCTGACCCCGAAACATCATACGATGAGCTTGAGAAGCTCACAAACGATGCAGAGCGTGTACTTCAGCTTCTCGGTCTGCCTCACAGAGTTGTATGCCTCTGCTCAGGCGACATCGGCTTCTCATCTGCAAAAACATACGATATCGAAGTATGGATGCCCTCTTACGGCAGATATGTTGAAATTTCTTCTTGCTCCAACTTTGAAGACTTCCAGGCAAGAAGAGCAGCTATCCGCTTCAAGAGAACACCTGCTGACAAAGCTCAGCTTGTTCACACACTCAACGGTTCAGGTGTTGCAATCGGCAGAACAGTTGCCGCTATCCTCGAAAACTACCAGAATGCTGACGGCAGCGTAACAGTTCCCGAAGTACTCCGTCCTTATATGGGTACAGATATTATCAAATAATCGAAGGAGAGTTTTGCTATGCTAAACAAGAATTCTCTCATCCTTTTTCAGGGCGACAGCATAACAGATACAGGCCGTACAGATTCGGCTGACCCTGCCGCTTCACTCGGTTACGGCTACCCTGCCAAGATTGCCGAAACACTTGCAAATGATTATGCAGACCTTGGTGTCAGCGTAATCAACCGTGGCATCAGCGGTAACCGTACATGGGATTTGCTTGAGCGTTGGGACAAAGACTGTATCGACATCAACCCCGATTATTTTTCACTGCTTATCGGTGTCAATGACACATGGCGCAGATACGATTCGGGTATGATTACAACCGCCGAAGAATACGAAACCAATATGCGTACTCTTCTCGACCGCGTTGTAAAAGAAACAAACGCAAAAATAATTCTGCTCAACATCTTCCTTCTTGATGTTACATCCGACAAGGCAAATATGCGTCCCGACCTCGTCGAAAAGCAGGAAGTTATCAGCAGACTTATCAAGGATTACGACGTAACATACATCGATATTCAGAAGAAGTTTGACGAAATGGTTGCAAACGGCACACCGATGACCGACCTTTCCGAAGACGGTGTACATCCCACAGATTTCGGCCACAGCGTAATAGCTGCAGAATGGCTTAAAAACGTGCTGTAACACACATTACTTAACATTACGAAAGGCAATAGTGATGGGTATAAATAACTCAGTTCAGCAAAACCGAACAGTTAACCTTCTTGTCACGGTTGATAAGAAGTATATTGAACCTTTGTGCGTTATGCTCGCCTCTTACGGTGAAACACACAAGTGTGTATCCACCTGCCTCTATATTGCACACTCATCACTTGATGAGCAGGCGCTTTCTGCTGTAAGAGAATGTGCAGACAAGTACTCAATATCGGTTGAAAGCGTATTGATAACCGAGCACTGGTTTGAAAACACACCCGTGCTTGAACGCTTACCCGAGGAATCTTTTTACCGCCTGATGGCTTTCCATTACCTGCCGGCAGAGCTTGACCGTTGTCTTTACATAGATCCTGATACTATCATCCGTCAGTCAATTACAGAGCTTTATAATATTGACCTTAACGGCTGTTATATCGCGGCGGCAACTCATACTTCCAAGTTCATAAACAAATTCAATAATGCCCGTCTTAACACGAAGGAAAACAAAGTATACTTCAACTCAGGCGTGCTGCTTATGGACCTTGAAGCTATAAGACGTGATTTCACACTTGAAAAAGTACTGAAATCACTTGAGGAAAATATCCAGCGTCTTTGGCTCGGCGATCAGGATCTGACAAACATCTTATTCTGCGGCAAAACAATGCTGATTGATGCAAACATATATAATCTTGATGAGCGTGTATTCCACCGCAACAGAAAAAAATTCACGCTTGAAGATGTAGAAAATAAAACAGCTATTGTGCACTACAACGGCAAACATAAGCCGTGGCTTCACGACTACAAGGGTGTGCTTGACAGATTCTACCCTGAGGTTGAAAACAAAGGTCCTGCACCTGTAGGCAAATGGAAATCGCAAGCTAAAGCGATTAACGGAATAATAAAGCCCAACAACCGCCAGAGAATTATGATTTTCGGCATATTGAGCGTTATTGCACTTTGCGTAACGTGCTGGATTGTATTTGGCAGAGAGGTTGTAAAGGTTATTTCCGAGCCCGAGAAATTCAGACAATGGCTCAACGGCTTCGGCCCGTATGATGAAATTGTTTTCATACTCATACGAAGTGTGCAGACAATGATTAAAATTATACCTGCAGAGCCGCTTGAAATCGGTTCGGGATATGCGTGGGGCGCCGTACTTGGTATGCTCTACTGTCTGATTGGTAATTTTATCGGTACGCTTATTATACTTGCGCTGACAAGACGTTTCGGCAAGGCTTTCGTTGAATGTTTCCTGCCTGCAAACTCACTTCAGCTTTTATCCGTTTTCCAGAATTCAAAAAAGATTTATGTGCTTCTGTTTTTCTTCTACCTCATACCGGGCTCGCCTAAAGACGGCTTAACCTATCTTGTCGGTCTGATGAACATAAAGGTAGTGCCCTTCCTGGTACTGACCTTTATTGCCCGAGTGCCTTCGGTGCTTTCGTCAACACTATGCGGCTCTACACTTGCAGAAAAACAGTATTTCATATCCGCTGTTATTTTTGCTGCAACGCTTGTGCTTGCACTCGTCGGCGGATTCATTTACAAAAAATACACCGACAAAAAAATGCAGAAATAAACATAAAATCGGCGTTCAGCTTTTGCTGCGCCGATTTTTCACAAAACGGGAGGATTAATCAATATGCCGGATTTGATAAATGAAATCTACTGCCCCTTAAGTCTGAAAGGTGTAGCCGCCTCGCTTACATCTGCACTCGGTGTTGATGCACCTGCCGAGGCTGAAGCTCCGCTTGATATAATGTTAAAATTCATTGAGGGAAAAGGAATTGACCGTGTGCTGATGTACAACCCCGATGCTGTTGCACTGTGGCTCTTTGAAAAATATACGGATATTTTTGCACCCGTTATGCTGAATACTCAACTCACACTGCCGCTACAGACAGTTATGCCGAGTGTAACACCCGTATGCTTTGCAACAATGTACACAGGTGCCGAGCCTGATATTCACGGCATCAAAGCTTACCGCAAGCCCGTTGTAAAAACGGACAGCGTTTTTGATGCACTTATCCGTGCAGGCAAAAAGCCCTGTATTATTTCTACAGGTGAAGACAGTATGTCAAAGATATTTCTCGAAAGAGATATGGACTACTTTATTGTCGACACTCCCGATGAAGCTAACGAAAAAGCGATTGAGCTTATAAAGCAAGATAAACACGACCTTATATGCGTATACAACGCAAACTATGACAGCGCTATGCACAAAGTAGGCCCCGAGGGTGAAGCCGCAATCGAAGCACTCAGGCATAACACAGCCGCATTCGCAACACTTGCACAAGCGGTAAAGAAGTATCAGCCGCACCGCAAAACCCTTATAGGCTTTGCGCCCGACCACGGCTGTCACGAAATTGACGGCGTATCAGGCAGTCACGGTCTGATGATGCCGGAAGATATGAATATAATTCATTTTTACGGAGTTATCTGATGAAATACACCGATATACTTATCATAGGCGGCGGTGCAAGCGGACTTGCCGCGGCAATAGCGGCTAAACGCACCGACAAAACCAAGAGCGTTACTGTACTCGAGCATCTGCCAAAGGTAGGCAAAAAGATACTTGCCACGGGTAACGGGCGCTGTAACCTCGGTAACCTTAATGCCGCAAAGCACGCCTACACCAATATGCGTTTTGCATCTTACGCTATAGAAAAATACGGTACAGATTCACTTGTTGAGTTTTTTGAGTCAACAGGTCTTTATACCCGTGCCGACAGCGAGGGCAGGCTCTATCCTATGAGCAACTCTGCCGCAAGCGTGCTTGATGCACTTCGTTTTGAGTGCGAAAATCTCGGTGTGGTTTTCTGCTGTGAAGAAAAAGTAGCCGAAATAAAAAAATGCACCGATTCCTTTACGGTAAACGGTGCGTACAAAGCAAAAAATGTAATTGTAGCTACGGGCGGCAAAGCAGCACCCTCTCAGGGCAGTGACGGCAGCGGTTATCCCCTGCTCAAGTCACTCGGTCATAAGATAACAATTCTCGCACCCTCTCTCGTGCAGATTAAAACAGATACGGCAAAGATAAAATCGCTCAAAGGTGTGCGTGCAAAAGCAAGCCTTACGCTTTCTACAGGCGGTAAAAGCGAGGGTGAAATACTCTTTACCGATTACGGCGTTTCGGGTATTGCGGCTATGGATTTAAGCCGTTTTGTAAAGCCTGATGCAAAGGCTGAAATCTCGATAGACCTTCTGCCCGAATTCACTCAGGATAAAGCAAAAGAGATAATAATTCAGATTGCAAACCATAATCCTAATGTTTCTGCAGAGCAGATGCTCGGCGGTATCGTGCACAAGGCAATCGGCACTGCAGCAATTAAATCCGCACTCGGTTTTATGCCCAAAACAGCAGGTGAAATCAACCGTAAGCAAGCGGCAATCATAGCCGCAGAGCTTAAAGATTTCCGCCTTAAAGTTGCAGGCACAAAGAGCTTCAACGATGCTCAGGTCACCAAGGGCGGTGCAGATGTCAGTGAGTTTGACAACAAAATTATGATGTCAAAAAAGCACAGCGGTCTGTTTGCCTGCGGTGAAGTGCTCGACGTAGACGGTGCGTGCGGCGGCTTCAACCTTGCGTGGGCATTCGCCTCCGGCAGACTCGCAGGCGAAAATGCCGCAAAAAGATAACATCGGTTTCATCTATATAGAATGTAAAAAAATCAAGTATAGCTCTGCTTCAGAACTATACTTGATTTTGATTATTATAAAATTCTTATTACCGGTACAGCAATTCTTGCACCGACATCTGTTTGTGCACCGAAGTTGAAAGTCGGAGAAATGTTGCTTGAAAGCTTATAACCGTAACGGTCAAAATTATAGTTTTCCAGCGCCTTGTATACCTGACCGATGTAAGCACCGAAATCATCTGGATTTTCATAAGGCTCACTCTGAAAATAAAGTAATGTGCATTCTTCAAGTTCTGCTATTTTGTATCCCTCAGGCAAAGGCTTCTTATAATCAAAAGGAACTTCAACACCTGATGCAATATTGCTGTAACCGTCCTCTTGTAAAAAATCGGGCAACTCAAGTATTGCTGCGGTATCAAACTTTTCAGGAATACTGTTCTGAAGTCCTTCCCAATCGCAGCCTGCTTCTTCACAATAAGACAAATAACCTGTTGCAGATTTTGACGGCAGATAAATCAGTTTTCTTTTAGGTCTGTTTACAGGTATTACAGTGCAGATTGATGTGCTTTCCATCTCTCGTCCTTCTTTCAAGATATGATAATGATTTGCAGGGTGACCGGTATACAAAGGTATCGCAATCGGACTTTTACGGTACTCATCAGGAGTAACAGAAAACCGTTTTGCAAAAGACCTTGTATAGCCTTCGTGGGAAGTGTAATGACTGTCTAACGCTACATCAAGCACATTATCATCTGTGTTAATCAGCTTCTCTGCACTTTTACTTAGTACAATAGCATTTACATATTCATAAAGAGTTGTCTGCAAGAATTTATGAAACAATCTGTCAAGCTGACGACGAGAATATCCGACAGAATTACAAATAGTTTCAATGCCGAAATCAGAATCGTTATGATGTAACTTTATGTATTCTTGTGTAGCAACAACTGTTTCCAAATCGTTCATAAGGCACCCTTGAAATATATTATCAATAAATTAGTTGCAAATCTTGATTTATATGGACAAATCAAGTCATAAAATAATTCACAACACCTATTACCGCCAAATGCAAAGGATAGTACACATAGAAAAACCATTTCATTAATTTGCTGATTTTTGCATTACTGCCTCTTTTTCCGTTATACATCATCAAAAACGGAATTGCCAATATAACACCTGCATGAATTACGGCATAAACTTTATCGAGCGCAAAGAAATACACGACCGCATAAATGAACACGTAAAAAATCATCCAAAGCATCTGATTTTTAAATTTTCCTCTGTTGGTACCAATCGCAAGCACACAAAGGCTTGCAATACAGCTCCAGTCACTCGGAAAGCTTACAACACAAATCAAAAGCACAAGAATTATTTTTATGCTGTTTTGTTTGATTTTTTCGCTGTTTACAACACGAAGCATAACAAGTCCCCAAGCAAGCGACCACATTACACTCGTCTGATTCAGAATCTCACCGTTATAAAACGGTATAAATGACCTCCAATCAACAAAACTGTTTGAAGCAAATATATATGCAAAATGGGAAACAACAGCGAAAACAAACAATCTTGCAGTATATTTTCTTATATTTCTTGTATGGTGATACCCTTCCGCTATAAAATAACACATAATAGGGCAAGTAATTCTGCCGATTATGTGAAAAGCAATCGCTAATCCGTGGGTCGAATAGCCCGGAAAAACCGCCCATGCAATATGATCAACCGTCATAGCGGCTATGGCAATAAACTTAAGCATATTGGAATCAAGCTTTTTAATACTGCTCATTTAGTTTTCTCCTATTGATTTAAAAGTTTATTTTATGATATCATATTTTAAAACACATTTCAATCAACGGCTATTTGTATCTTGACACAACAGCCTTAATCTAATATAATAAAATGCAGTTGTGAAATCCAACCGTATTTTCCTTCTTCACTATTACTTATTAACTAAATATCGGGGTGTAGCGCAGTTGGTAGCGCGCCTGGTTTGGGACCAGGATGTCGGGAGTTCGAGTCTCTTCACTCCGACCAAAAAATCTTCTGACACCGCAGGTGTCGGGAGATTTTTTATTTGCGATGATGACTCGAACTCGAGAGAGTCTTAGCGTTAAGAAAACAGTTCGGTGAACTGTTTTCAGCGAAGAGTGGTAAGACGGGTACCGAATGCGAAGCATTGGGTCGTCGAACCATAAGTGTGCGTAGCACACGGTCGAGTCTCTTCACTCCGACCAGAAAACAGAGTAATCGCATTTATGCGGTTGCTCTGTTTTTCTTTTACAATTCACCACTTATCAAACCCAACAATCCTATTCGTCAAAATAACCAAAACCTTTCACCATTGGTTGTGCAATATCTCCTAACAGACATCTTGACTTACGCCCAAAAATCAGTATAATTTACTCTCGGTAACACAATAAAAACAACGCAAATTTATTCAGAGGTACTTATGCAAAATTACATCAGATTACTCGGTCACGCATTAGGTTTTATTTCAGTCGCTTTATTCTTTTATTCTTATCAGCGCACACAAAAAAGCAAGATAATGGTTATCCAGACTGTTGCTACAGCTTTAGGCTGTATACAGTATCTGCTTATAGGCGCTTCTTCCGGTTTCGCTTTGAACGTTGTGTGCATTATTCGTAATTTTGCATTCTACTATCGTGAAAAGAACAACAAAACAGACCTTGTAACACCTGTTGCTTTTGCAGCCGCTATGGCTGTAGTCAGCTGCTTCTCATGGGAGGGCATTCACTCGCTGCTGATAACTCTCGGTCTTGTTGTCAACACTGTTTGCATGGGTATATGTAATGCCAAGGATTTCCGCAAAACAATACTTATCTCATCAACACTGATTCTTGTTTATAACATCTTCGCTTTCTCATACAGCGGAATACTCAGCGAATCCATTTCACTTATTTCGGTTGTTATAGGAATCATCCGCTACAGAAATATTCAGCCGCAGCCTGTTAAAACAGCAACTAAAATGGCGGCTTAACCGCTTCACAGTATGCAAAAATCTAACCCTAAGGCACCTTCCGCAAGAAGGTGCCTTATTTATATTTGAAAAGGCGAGTTATATTCTTTCAGTGGCACAAGCTAAAAATGTTGTTTTCGCCTTGTATCCGTGCTATAATTAATTTTAAGAAAATAACAACACGCTCTCTATACGGAGGTTGATTTATGAAATACCGTGAGGATAAATACGGCAACAAGCTGTCTGTTTTAGGCTTCGGCTGTATGCGATTCAAAAAGAAGGTCGGCAGAATCCAGATGCAGGAAGCCGAGCGTCAGGTAATGGCGGCATTTAACAACGGTGTCAACTATTTTGACACTGCTTTCATATATCCCGGAAGTGAATCGGCAATCGGCGAGATTTTCGAGAAGAACAATATCCGCGACAAGGTATATATCGCAACAAAGTTGCCGCCTCAGCTCATGAGAAGCACTGAGATACTCGACAAGCTTTTTAACGAGCAGCTCAAGCGACTTCGTACCGACCATATTGATTTCTACCTTATGCATATGATGGCAGATATCAAGGTGTGGGAGCGACTCAAGAGCATCGGCATTGAAAAATGGATTGAGGATAAAAAGGCAAGCGGTGCAATCCGTCAGGTAGGCTTTTCGTATCACGGCGGCTCCGAAATGTTCTGTAAAATTATAGATGCGTATGATTGGGATATGTGCCTTATACAGTACAACTATATGGATGAGCACACCCAGGCAGGAAGAAAAGGACTTTACCACGCACACGCCAAAGGCATACCTGTTATGATTATGGAGCCTCTTCGCGGCGGCAAGCTGGTAAAAGATTTGCCCAAAGAAGCTGAGGATATTTTTGCCGCTCATCCCGTACAGCATACACCTGCACAATGGGCTTTCCGTTGGCTGTGGAATCAGCCGGAGGTAGGCGTTGTGCTTTCGGGTATGAATTCCGACGAAATGGTAGCTGACAACATAAAAACAGCTTGTGAAACCGAAATCGGTGAAATCACCGCAGACGATGAGGCAATGCTCAAAAACGTCGTCAAAGCAATCAACGCAAAAATGAAAGTTGCCTGCACGGGCTGTAACTACTGTATCCCCTGCCCCCGGGGAATAAACATCAGCGCCGTTTTCTCTGCATATAATCGGCGCTACTCTAAAAATAAATTTGCAGGCTTCAAAGAATATGTAAAGTGTACAACGGGCAAAAATTCACCTGCATCAGCGTGTATCGGCTGCGGCAAATGCGAAACTCACTGCCCGCAGAGTATTGAAATACGCGCACAGCTCAAAGAAGCGGAAAAAGAGTTTGAAACTCCTGCATATAAAAAATTGAGTTATATTTTCGGCAATAAAAAATAAATTTTGACATTTTATAGGATTAAAGTGCAAACTCACATTGACAAAATTCTATTGCAGTACTATATTTAATATAATCTCAAACACAATGAAAGCAGGCAATTTAATATGAAAAAACTCAGTAAACTTATGGCACTCCTTCTCTCAATCTCTATGATTCTTTCACTTTTTGCAGCTTGCGGCGACGACAAGAAGACGGCTGATAACGGTAAGAATAATGATAATGCATCTGTATCGGACGAAAAAGACGCGGGAAGCCAAGGAGGAAAAGGTTCAGCCAAAGATGTGCTCATCGGTGAATGGGAAACAAAAGTTGAATTTGAAAGCATATCTGTTAATCTTTCTCTCGTATTCGAGAATGATGGCACAGCATACTTTAATTTAAGCGAAAAAAACTTCAATAAGTTGATTGACGAAATCGTAAAGATAAAGATGGAAGGAATAACTGATGAAGAAATTGCAGAAGAAGGTTTCGCATCGAGAAAAGAAGCCGAAGCATTTGTCAAGGAAGCATTACTTGAAGAATTCACTTATGAGTCATTTGTTGAAACTTATGTTCCAAAAGATAAAGCAACATGGAAACTTGACGGCAACAAACTTACCGTCGAATCTAAAAACATTGGCGTATCAACTGCAAAAACAAAACTTTCCAAAGGAAAAACAACCTTCACATTAATTAACGAAGGTAGCGGCGAAGAGCAGGAATTCACAAAAGTTAAATAAAAGCCATAAAAGCCCGGTAGAAAGCTGCCGGGCTTTTACCGTTTTACCGTTTAGATGGCATCAATTCACCTGCATCAGCGTGTATCGGCTGCGGCAAATGCGAAACTCACTGCCCGCAGAGTATTGAAATACGAGCACAGCTCAAAGAAGCGGAAAAAGAGTTTGAAACTCCTGCATATAAAAAATTGAGTTATATTTTATATGATTGAAGCTTATGCAGAGCTGCAAGCGGACAACGCTATGTTTACCAAAGAAGACCTTATTGAAATGTTAAAGTCACAGATGCCTTACGAATCTTTCTCAGCGCAATTTGATAAAAGTTCCGGTATATGGGAGCTTGACGGCGATACCCTTACCTTCTCACTCGGTACTGACGCTGAAGCCTTAACCGCTGAAACAAAGCTTTCCGAAGGTATAAAAACCTTCACGGTTGAATCAGAGGGCGAAGTAATGACATTAACAAAAGCCAAATAAAACCTATAAAAAAGCTCGGTAGAAAAATCTACCGAGCAATTTTTATATTCCGTTCTTTTTATCGAGCATTCTGTTTCTGAAATAAAGCACAAGGTCAACACTTACCATAAACAGGTTAAGGAAATAGAAAAACAGCACGTACCATTTTTCATTAAACGATGCCATATACGCTTCATTCAGAAACTTTGATGCGATACCTGCTATGTAGCCGAGAATAATCAGGCACAGAAACACGGGACTTTTACCCTTTGCAGTGCGTGCTTTATACGATTTGATTACGTTAAACGGCCACGAAGCACCAAAACAAACAATCATTATAACTTCTGCAATTTCTGCCATAATTTCGCCTCCTGCTATATTATAACACAAGAGCTGAGTATTGCAAATAAATTTAATCGGCAGTATAATAAAAACATCAATTAATCAGGAGCGGATAATATGGGTTACAGATTTTTACGCTTTCCGGGTGGCAAGGCAAAGGCCCTTACACTCAGTTATGATGACGGTTGCATTGCCGATAAAAGGCTTGCCGAAACGCTCGACAAATACGGCATCAAATGCACATTCAACCTCAACAGCACAAGAGTGCTTGCAGGCAAAGACCTGACTATTGAGGATGCAAACAGGCTTATGGCAAACGGTCACGAAGTAGCCGTACACGGCAAAAACCACAAGGCTTGCGGAATAGTATCGCCTGCCGAAGGAATACATGATGTGCTCACCTGCCGTGAAGAGCTTGAAAAAGCATTCGGCAGAATAATCAGAGGTATGGCATACCCCGATACCGGCATAACCCATTTTGCAAACGGTGCCGACTATACAAAAGTTAAAAACTACCTCACCGACCTCGGCATTGTTTACTCACGCACACTCGGCGGCGATAACGACAGCTTCACCCTACCGACAGATTGGCACGCCTGGATGCCGACCGCACACCACTCCAACCCCGAGATTATGACTTTTATCGATAAATTCCTTACACTCGACAACCAGACCGGCTACTGTGCAATGCGCCACCCGAGGCTGTTTTATATGTGGGGTCACGCTTACGAGTTTGACTGCAACGACAACTGGGATTTGCTCGATAAAATATGCGAAAAGTTCGCAGGTCGTAACGATATATGGTACGCAACGAATATCGAGATTTACGATTACGTTGCCGCATACAATTCGCTTTTGTGGAGTGCTGACCACAGCATTGTTTACAACCCCACACTTTACGATGTTTATTTCAACATCACCGACCACGACTACTGCGTAAAATCAGGCGAAACATTATATATACAATAACAAAAAGAGGAAGGCTGACGCCCGCACCCGATAAGGAAGTATTTCTTTAAAATGTGAATTTTAAGCACAATAATGCGTCAAACCCAACAGATATGCGCCGGCATTATCTGTTGGGTTTTCCTTTTCTTGTATCTTAAATTTTCATTTTAAAGTGCTTCGCAGTTTCGTAAGAGTATAAAATTTCTTGTATCGAAGCCAAAAACGCAGCAAGGCTGTCGCCTTGCGAGGCTTTTGTCAAAGATACGGGGAATTTTACTCGAGAAACAAATACTGCCTTATCGGGTGCGGGCGAAACTAACCTTCCTCTTTTATTTTACGACCATATTGCCATTGCAAGCGTACCTGCAAGCATAAGACCGAGACCGATAACCGCCTTGACCGACAGCTTCTCTTTGAACACAAAGAACGAGAAGCCGACAGCAATAAGCACGCTCATTTTATCAATAGGCACTACAACGCTGACCACACCGTTTTGGATTGCATAGTAATAGCACAGCCACGATGCACCCGTAGCCAAGCCCGAAAAGCCAATAAAAACAAGCTCTTTTTTATCAAGTGTTTTCACCTGAGTATGTTTGCCCTTTGCAAACACAACCATCCACGCCATTATAAGTACAACTGCAGTGCGTATCGCAGTGCCGAGGTTGGATTCGACACCCGAAATACCGACCTTTGCAAGAATTGAAGTCAACGCCGCAAATACAGCAGAAAGCACAGCATAAATCATCCAGGATTTATTCTCGCCGTGTGCTTCGCTTTGCTTTTTCTCAATCATAAGGAAGATACCGACCGCAAGCAAAGTCGTACCTATGAGTTTTACCGCAAGATTACCCGTTTCGCCAAAGCAGATTATTGCGAGCAAAACAGTCAGAATCGTACTCGATTTATCAATAGGCACAACCTTATTTATATCACCCATTGACAACGCTTTGAAGTAGCAAATCCACGATGCACCCGTAGCAAAACCGGACAGCACCAGAAACAGTAGTGACTTTGCACCTATGCTGACAATACTGCCGTGTGAACCGACGATAAACACCATTATCCACGAAAAAGCGAGTACAACAACCGTACGCAAAGCAGTCGCCACGTCAGAATCCGTTTTCTTTATACCGCACTTTGCAAGCACGGATGTAAGACCTGCAAAAACGGCAGACAAAACTGCCATAACAAGCCACATCATAATCTCATCACCTAATTATGTAAAATTTTATATATTATAACATTTTTTGACAAAATGAACAATATAAAAAATCCGACTGATTCGCCCGCACCCGATAAGGCAGTATTTGTTTCTCGAATAAAATTCCCCGTATCTTTGACAAAAGCCTCGCAAGGCGATAGCCTTGCTGCATTTTTGGCTTCGATACAAGAAATTTTATACTCTTACGAAACTGCGAAGCACTTTAAAATGAAAATTTAAGATACAAGAAAAGGAAAACCCAACAGATAATGCTGGCGCATATCTGTTGGGTTTGACGCATTATTGTGCTTAAAATTCACATTTTAAAGAAATACTTCCTTATCGGGTGCGGGCGTTCACAGCCGGATTTTTATGTTATTTTACGGTTTCATATTCCCAGTCGATTATTCCGCCGAATTCCTTGACGTTTGTGTAGCCGAGGTCGACAAGTGCCTGAGAAGCAATTTTACTGCGCCTGCCGCTTCTGCAGTAGACAAGAATAAGCTGTGACTTATCGGGCAACTCTTTTTCTGCTCTGTCCGCAATTTCATACTCGGGTATCAGTATTGCACCCTCGATATGACCTGCATCGTATTCTTCCCGAGTGCGAGCATCAATAATAACATAATCGCTTTCAGTGTCCATAAGCCTTTTTGCTTCTTCCTGCGATATCTGCACATAGCCTGCGGTTTTATTCTCAGCCTTCTGATTTGCACACCCTGCAAAGCACATAACGCCGGACACAGCAAGGGCAAGGGCTGTTGCAATTTTTCTTTTCAGTTTCATTTCATATCACTTCCTGTATGCGTATTATAGCACACATTCAGGTTTCAGTGAAGAGTTTTGTTAAATTTTCTGCTTGCCGCACGTACGGATAAATACACAACAGTCCATATCGCAAAGAACATTACAACAAAAATTGCTGTAAATATTACAAGCACCATTGGATCAAAAGGAATCCACGAATTTGCAACATAACAGACTAAATATGCCGCATAAAGGCTGCCGAAATGACAAAGCAAAGATTTGACAGTACTCCAATGCTCAATCTGATTGAATACGGTTACGCCTGCCTGAACGAAAGCAAGCAGATACGTCGATATTATCGCCAGCAAAACCTGAGTACCTCCCAGTGAAAAGCCTTCAACCGTATACTGAAGTATTGCAAAAACAATTCCGACTACAACAGGGCCAAAACCGCCAAAAATCAAACCTCTGTGCAAAAATTCTTTAACATACTTATTCATTACAACCCCAACCTTTCTTTTACCGCTTTAAGCTGTCTTCTTGAAACATAATCCGTATAGCCGTTTTTGAATATAACACGAAGTGTACCGGATACCGATGCATCAAATTTCTTAATATGTCCGATATTCGCAATACACGACTGATTGATTTTCACAAAGCTCTTGTCTGCAATTTCTTCAATCTGATACAGCCTTAATTTAATCTGAAGTTTTTCGCACTCTGTTATTGCATAGACTTTATTATTTTCAACAGTAAAACAATATACTTCTGCTTGTTTGAGCCTGACTGCTGATTTGCCCGAGTAACCAATCAGCTCAAGCTGTGCGCTTGAAACGATTCTTTCTATCGACTCAACGGTTTCGTTTCTTTCGTGAGCGTAAATTATTACCTCTTCCTCACGGTTTTTGTCAATTACGGTTTTGCATTTCATCAAAACCCTCCCTTCGCTTCAATCATAATTTTTCGGTAAGAAAAAATCAATAGCATTTAAGTGTTCGGTATATTATCTGCAGTAAGCGGAAAAACAGCCGCAATTTCTTGCGACTGTCTTTTAAACCGATATTTAAAATTTCACTTTATAGTGATGGATAAAAACTCCTATTACTTTATTATAATCGAGCACGTGCATAACCGCACCGTCCTCAGTTTCAAGGAAGGTTATACCCTCTGCCTCAATATTGTCACCGCCGACATCTCTTACAGCCGCAACAGCAACTTCACCGGTTTCAACATTAACGCTGAGTATGTTCTTAAAGGTTGCATTATCATGATTATCCTCCGAAAGATAGAGCGTACCTTTATAGAATTCGCCACCCTGGATGCGTGATATCTTCTCTATACCCGTCAAGTCAAATTCCTTTACAAGCTTCATAGAATCTGCGGTATCATAGACATATATGGTTTCAATATCATTCCACCTTGATGCGTAGAGATAACCTGTGCTTTGGTCAACAGCACACCACGGCACACCGTCGGTATAAATCTCGTTGGGCAAATCATAGATTTCCCCTGTAAGTTCAAGGGTTTCAGCGTCAAAAACAACTATGCAGGCATATACTTCGTCGCCGCCTTCAACGGGCGCATATATCTTCCCGTCGTAGTAGCTGATGCCGCCTATATGGTTGTTGCCACGGTCTGAACAGGCCTTCGGAAGCGGATTGATATGCATATCGACAAGCTCTGCACCTTTACAATTAAACTTTGCAAGAGCAGTAAAATTGATAGCAGTTATTGAGCCGCTTGTGTAATAATATTCACCGTCTGTGGTAATTCCCTGCCCCATCATAAGCGACTCAATCGCAAAAGCATCTTTTGAAACAAGCTCTGCCGTATCGGTACTGACAGCTTTGGGAGTCGTCAGCAAGGTTATGATAAGCAGCGGTAATGTAAGAATATGTATAATTTTGCTGATGATAAACATTTTTATTTTTTCCCTTAATTATCCTGCGGATAAACTATTCCTATACTCTTTCGGATTTCGTCCATCTGCTTTGTTATGTAAAGTGTCTGCTCACGGGTAATTATCGGGCTTTCGGTAAGACCTGCCGATATACATTCACAAAAATGAGTTATCTGCTCTTCAAATCCGTTGCCGGCATACGGGGTTTCAATTTTTTCTGTCCTGCCGTCGTTGAAGCATATTTCAATCTCCTGCGGAGCATAGAAGCGGCGAAGATGCGCATAGCCCTTGCTGCCGTAAACGTAGCCCTCATTAGGCTTACGGAGAAGTATTGCACTTGAGAGGTCAGCAATAGCAGCGTTTTTATATTTAAGCAATATGCAGGTATGACTGTCTACTCCGCCGTATTCAGAACAGTATGCACTCATCTCTGCAACGTCTTTACCGAGATACCAGCTTGCAAAATTGAGAGCATAAACACCGACATCGAGCAGCGAACCGCCGCCGTTTTCGGGTTTGAATACGTGATGGTCCATCTCATCCTCGTCCATCGTGTAGCAGAATTTACCCTCAACACCAAGGATATCGCCGAGCACCCCACTCTTAACAAGCTCAAGCATCTTTATTGTGCCGGGCACAAGCCTCGCCCACATAGCCTCCATAAGAAGCACACCGTTTTTATCAGCACAGCGGAACATTTCCTCAGCCTCTGCTATATTTACAGCCATTGGCTTTTCACAGATTACGTGCTTACCGCCGTTCATCATAAGGCAGGAACAACCGATATGACCCGAGTGCGGTACTGCGATATATGCGGCATCAATAACATCGGACTCAGCCATTTTTTCGTAGCTGTCAAAGCGGTACTTAATGCCGAATTCGTCACCGAATTTCTTTGCACCCTGAGCTGTTCTCGATGCAACTGCAACAAGCTCGGCGCACTTTACGTTTGCTATAGCCTGAGCAAAACGATGAGCAATATTACCCGTACCGACGATACCGAATCTGATTTTCTTCACCTTTATCACCTGCAACTTACAAAATTTTAATTATATTATATATTCCGATCCTAAAAATGTAAACAGACATTTTCGGTTTACCATATGTAATTTCGTTTGCAGAACAAGATTACAGCTTGTATATGCAATTTGCACTAAACAACTTTTGTATTTTTGTTGTTTATTAAATACTATAAGATTGACAACTTTCAGCAATTAATTTATAATATATTTGTTACTTTAATTTTACTTTAGATTGCCTAAATTATATATTTCGGAGGAAGAAATGAAAAAGATTGCCGGTCTCATTGTAAAAGGGTGATACACACTGCTTATAGCTGCAGTTGTGCTCAGCATAGTCTGTGCGTTGGTGTCACTCAAGGTAGACATCAATACCGATCTGACGACTTACCTGCCTGACAATTTTTCGATGAAGCAGGGTCTGGATATTATGAATTCGGAATTTCCTGCACTCGACCAGCCTAATACGATTCGAGTAATGGCACAAGGCCTTGACGAAGCAAAAAAAGCAGAGCTGCTCGATAAGCTCGAAGGCATCGAAAACGTCAGCAGCGTAACGCACAACAGCAGCGAAGAATACAACAAGGGTGACAAAACGCTCTGTGTTGTCAACACATCTTATGCTTACGGCTCCGATGAAGAGCTTGCGATTGAAAACGCACTTGCAAACGAATTTACACAATACAACATCACATTCAAAAATGACAACCCCGGCGATGTTGAAATTCCGTTGTGGATTCTGCTTTTTGCAGTAGGTCTCGCAATCCTGATTCTTGTCATTATGTGCGGCTCATGGTTTGAACCGTTGCTCTTCTTGCTTACGATAGGTATTGCGGTAATAATCAACGCAGGCACAAACATTATTCTTGGCTCAATTTCAAATGTAACGCAGTCCATTTCCGCAATACTTCAGCTTATACTTTCTATTGATTACTCTATAATCCTGATGAACCGTTACCGTCAGGAAAAACCGCTTCACTCAAATAAAAACGATGCGATGAAGACGGCTCTTGTCAATGCCTTCTCCTCTGTTGCAAGCAGTGCTTTTACAACCATTGTCGGTCTGTTGATGCTTGTATTTATGAAGTTTAAAATCGGCTTCGATATCGGTGTCGTACTTGCAAAGGGCGTATTTATCAGTATGCTCTGCGTATTCACCGTGCTCCCCGGTCTTATTCTCCTTTGTGACAAGATAATTACAAAGACATCAAAGAAAGAGCTTCCCTTACCTATGGGCAAGCTCGCAAAATTCAGCCATCACTTCCGTCATGTTTTCACGGTTGTATTTGCCGTTATGTTTGTAGCATTCTATTTTCTGCAGAACAATACGCAGATTGCTTACAACCTCGAAATGTCCGACCCGATAGCAGAAGTTTTCCCACAGGCAAACTCAATTGTAATGATATACGAAAACGCTGACGAGAAAGCTGTAGCACAGCTTGCAGACGAGCTTGAGGCTGACCCGAAGATAAACCAGGTGCTTGGTTACCCCAATCTTCTGGGTAAAGATTACACAGCAAAAGAAATGATTTACTCAATTGACGGCCTGAGTGCCGCATTCGGTGTTGATATGACACAGGGCTTTGAGCTTGATGAATCAATGCTCGGGCTGATATACTACAGCTACCACGACGGCACTATAAATCCCGTATCATTGCCCGATTTCGTAACATTTCTCACCGAAGATATCGCAACAAACCCTGCGTTTGACAGCTACATCACAGACGATATGCGTGCACAGCTCGACACCTTCAAATCGTTTGCCGATGCAGATGCACTTACAAAGCCTTTATCGTCCAAAGACCTCGCACAGTTTTTCGGAATGGATGAAAAAACCGCCAAGAGTATGATGCTGCTCTATTACAGCGAAAAAGGCGGTGCTGACTACGGTACAATGACACTCGGCACATTCGCCGATTACATCATAAACGATGTATCCAAAAACGAAATGTATGCTGATATGTTTGATGAAAACACTCTCGCACAGCTCGATATGCTTTCAGCATACACTGACAAAGATGCGGTCACTAAACCCAGAGGCTATGAAGATATGGCAAACCTTATGGGTATAGACCCCAATCAGATGCGCCTGCTTTATATCGGCTATACCGACGAAAACAACGGCTTTGACCTCATAGGAGGCGCTTCGCGTCAGCTGAGCCTTCAGCAGGTAATCAACTTTGCTGTAAACAACAGCGACAATTTCTCTTCGATGATGAGTGAAGAAGACCTGCAAATGCTGCCGCTTGCACAGAAGATTATCAACGGCACAGCCGAGGGCAAGGCTTACTCACCCGACGAGCTTGCAAGCCTTATCGGTATGGATTCCGCTCAGCTCAAGCAGCTCTATCTGCTCTATCAGACAGAATACGGTGATACATCGGCTTGGAAAGTTTCGGTCAAGAATCTGCTCGACTGCCTTAACAGCGGTGTACTCGACCGCCCCGAATATGCAACGATGATTGACCCCGATATGAAAGCGTCACTCGGCAGCGCACAGACAATGGTAAACACCGTTGTCAGCGGCAGAAAGCTCAACAGCGCTGAAATGACTAACCTGCTCACTTCACTTGCAGGTGAAGGTATGCTAAACAAAGCAACTGTTGACCTCATATATCTCTACCACGCAAGCGACAAAAATTATAATCCCGAATGGAAGCTGAGCATTGAAAAGCTCTTCAACCACCTTTCAACCGAGCTTGTAAATGACCCGAGCTTCTCTATGGTGCTTGGCGAAGATGTCAAGTCACAGCTCGGCGATGCAGGCAAAGCACTGGGCGACGGCGTAACAATGCTCAAAGGCGACAAGTATTCTCGAATGATACTCCAGACGAGCTATCCTGTTGAAAGTACCGAAACCGAAGCGTTCATTAACAAACTTAACAAATATGCCGATACAAACTTCTCAGGCGAGCTTAAGCTCATCGGTATGTCGGCAATGACTCACGAGATGTCAGGTTCATTCGGCAATGAACTTCTCTTTATCACTCTTCTGACAGCTATTGCAATCTTTATTATTGTTGCGATTTCATTCCGCTCAATGATAATTCCGATGATGCTTGTACTCCTTGTGCAGTGCGGCGTATTTGTAACCGTCACAGTCATAGGCTGGCAGGGCTACAGCATTTACTTCCTTGCACTGCTGATTGTTGAATGTATACTGATGGGTGCGACGATTGACTACGGTATACTGCTCACGAACTACTACCGAGAAAACCGTAAAAAGTTCAGCCCCAAAGAAGCACTTGCCGAGGCTTACAAAGGCTCGATTCACACAATTATGACATCAGGACTTATTATGGTGCTTGTAACGGCAATTATCTCGATGTTCTACAGCGACCCGACCGTTGCTCAGATTTGCCGTACAATCTCAATCGGCGTTGCGGCGGCAATTCTTCTGATAGTCTTTATCCTTCCCGGTATGCTTGCCGCATTTGACAAGCTGATAACACAGGAAGGCAAGGCGCTAAGAAAATCAAAGAAAAAGAAATAAGCACAAAAGCTCTCACCGCAATCGAGTCGGTGAGAGCTTTATTAATATATATTATAATAAAAATATGGGGTGCTTTTGACACCCCAACAAATACATCATAACACAAAAGATTTAAATAAGTCAATACCTTTTTCGTGATATTGCTACATTTCTGTAGTTTGCATAAATAGTTTTAGTTAACTTTGTACAAAATTACATCTTGCAAAACTGCAATTCCCATGCTATAGTATAGACAAGAAGAGGTGATACCAAAGAACAGGATATAACAAACACCGAATCTTAAATTTCTATGAGGTGGTTCCGATGTACCAGTAAAACCTACCCCGCAAAATCCAACATGAGGTGGTACCGATGTACAAGTAATCAACCCGGCTCCTCAAAACAAAAGCTTTAAAACAAAAAGCAAAAACAAAAACAAAAACAAACAAACTAAATAAAATAAAACAAAAGTAAAGCTTCTGTTTTAAGAGCCACAGCCACAACCTTCATAATAAAATACGAATTAAAGTCCACCGTAAACATCAAGTAATCTTGCTTACAAGATATAAAGAAAAAATGTGTGTAAAAGGTATATAAGGGCTAGTGTAAGAAATGAAGGTTGGCCAAATAAAAGAAAGAGAGGTAAACAAAAGATGTTAGATACTAAGAGTTCACAGAAATGACCCTTGACTGTAGTGTAAAGAAACTCAGCCAAGGGTCATTTCGATTTTATAAGTATATATCAGTTCCGACGTCGCCGTAAGGGCGGCTTTTTTTGTTTGTCTGACAAGAGTAATACTCCAAATAACAAATCGGAGGTTACACGACACATCATCCGCCTCGACTTTAGGGGAAGCTGTCACGAAGTGACTGATGAGGTGTAAAACAAATTCAAGTTTGTATAACTGTATTCCGGTCATTGATGTTAAGCTTTAGTGAAGTTTGGGCAAAGCCCAAGTGAAGCAGCGGCAATACCGCTGTGAAGTATTGTGCTGCGCACAATGTGAAGTTAAGTGTGCCAAAACACTTGCGTAGCAAACTTCACTGCGAAGCAACTTCACGATGTATCAGCATCACTTCACGTGCCGTAAGGCACACTTAGTTGAAAACAGCCCACATTTGTCTACGACAAGTGTGGGCTGTTTTCTGGAGCTACTAGGCGGACTCGAACCGCCGACCTCATCCTTACCAAGGATGTGCTCTACCACCTGAGCCATAGTAGCAAATATGGCGACCCGGAACGGGCTCGAACCGTCGACCTCTAGCGTGACAGGCTAGCGTTCTAACCAACTGAACTACCGGGCCATATTTAATCAGCGTTGCGACAGCGCAACAAAACAATTATACCAATTATCCTTGTTTTGTCAATAGTTTTTCGTTATTTTTTGCCCTTTTTCTTTTTGACGGTATCATTGAAAAAACAGCAACAGGCACACAAATGAGCGTTTACTTATGCTTCAATTAAAAAACCTTATTCCGGCCGTATGAAACCGGAATAAGGTCATCAGATTATTTGTTAAGTTTTATTACTGCTTCTTGCCGAGGATTATGAGGCAAACTGCTGCACCGGCAACTGCGAGGACAATAACAACAATAATGATAATCTTCTTGAAGTCGATACCATCCTTGTCTTTTTTGTCGTCCTTATCCTTATCCTTTTCATCGTCTACATCCATATCTTCGTCAATGAAAGAGAAGCCGGGAACTGTTGACTCTTCATCCATATCAAACCATGATGTTGTTGTCTCGTCAAGGCCTGTAAGTGTTTCGTCAACAACTGTTGTTATAACGGGAGCACCGTTGTTGGAAACGGGCTTCTTGTTTGAAGAGGGTTTGCCTGAAGAGGGCTTTGCGGGAGTTGCGGGCTTACCTGCATTGGGCTTACCTGCATTGGGCTTTGCTGTGGTGGGAGCCTGTGTAGGACGGTCAGGAAATGTAACAATCGGGTAATCTGAACCTTTTGTTGTTGTCTCAACAGGTGCTGTTGTAGTCTCAGCAGGCTTCGCTGTTGTAGAAGCATTGGGATCTGCAGTTGTAGATTCAGCAGGCTTTGCAGTTGTAGACTCAGCAGGCTTTGCTGTGGTTGTCTCTACGGGCTTTGTTGTGGGGGGCGGTACATCGCCGATTTCGCCATTAGCAGCAGAGAACATCATTGATGTTGTGCCGAAAACTATAACGGCTGACATAAGTAAAACTATAGCTTTAAGGAACTTTTCTTTCACGTTCATTTCTCCTTTTTTCTTCTTTATTTGCTGATTTCGTTCAGCATTTTTAATTATTATAACATAAATGCAATTATAGTCAACTTATTTGACGATAATTTATTCAAAAAAATTTAATATTTTAAATTTTGGGCAAGTTGAATAAGTGTGTTTTTTTCGTTTTCACATTCACCGTCCATAACTTTTTCGAGCAGCGAATACAAAACCTTACCGATTTTATTTTGAGGGCAGATACCAAGTGAAGCAATATCACTGCCGTTTACCGCAAGCTTTGAGAGTGTACAGCACTCCCCTTTTGCCGTAATGTCATCAATCGTGTCAACTATACTGCGATGAAGGTCAGCTGAAATTTTTTCGGTATAAAAATGATAATCCGCTATAAGCTTGGCGTATTCTTCACCGAATTTATTGATTAACCGCTTCACTTGCGGTCTTGAGTCGGTAAGGCTCATATCTGCCGACTCTAAGATAAGCGTAACATATTTCAGCGTGCAGTTATCATATTTCAGCTTTCTGAGCATTTTTTCTGCGTCTTCGGCAGAAGATTTACTGAGCAATATCGCAAGTCTGAGAAGAGGTTCTGCAGGTGATGCCGCGATAAGCCCTATGGTATCGGCTGAAAAATCCGCAATCGGCAGAAAAATTTTTATTACTTCTCTATAGCCCAAAAGTATATCGGCACAGTTACCGCGAAGCAGTTTGGTAAACTCTTTTACAATTCTTTCTGCGGCAATATTGGCAAGAAGATGACATTTTTTGCGAATTGCATCTGCGGTTTCACTCTCAATTTCAAAGCCCAAAACCGAAGCAAAACGGAGTGCACGCATAATACGAAGTGCATCCTCATCAAACCTTGTTTCGGCACAGCCGACACAGCGTATCAGCTTCGCCTTAAGGTCTTCCTGTCCGCCGTAAAGGTCGGTAATTTCGCCGTCGGCACTCAGTGCCATTGCATTTACGGTAAAATCACGCCTGCAAAGGTCATCTTCAAGCCTGCGAGTAAACGAAACCTCGCTCGGACGACGGTTATCGAGATAGTCGCCGTCAATGCGGAAGGTAGTAATTTCAAGCGGCTTCTCAACAATAACTGTAATGGTCCCGTGCTTTACACCTGTAGGTATAACCCTGAAATTTTCAAAGCAATTCATCGTTTGTTCAGGCAAAGCAGAGGTGCATATATCCCAGTCATCAGGCTTATTGCCGAGCAAACTGTCACGCACGCAACCGCCCACAGCATAAGCAGAATAGCCGTTTTTGCCAAGTATCTCCAACGCCTGCATTACATTTTTCGGTATGGGTATATTCATCCTGCATCACCTCCGTTGAAAGCTATTATATCACAAAGATGAAATAATGGCAATATCGTCGCATTTGTAATGGCGTTCAGCTTTACAGTAAACATTTACATCCGCACTGCATAGTATATATTCAGTATATATTTTCAGGGAGGAAAAACAATGCCAAGCGTATATTTAAGCCCCTCAACGCAGGAAAACAACCTCTATGTAACGGGCGGAACGGAAGAATATTATATGAATCTTGTCGCAGATGCGATAGAGCCTTACCTTGAAGCAAGCGGTATAGATTTCGGACGCAATACACCCGATATGACAGCGGCAAGCTCAATCCGTCAGGGCAACGCAGGCGGATATGATTTATACCTTGCAATTCACTCAAACGCATCACCCGACAGAATTTACGGTCAGCTTATGGGCACGGATGTTTTTTATTATCCGACAAGTCGTAACGGCAAACGCTTCGCGCAGATTATTGCCGACAATTTCAAAGAGATTTACCCTTACCCCGAGCTTGTCGATATCAGGGCAACCACCGCACTCGGCGAAGTGCGTCAGCCGACGATGCCATCTGTACTTGTAGAAGTCGCCTACCACGACAACGAGGACGATGCAAACTGGATAATTGACAACATAGGTACAATAGGCAGAGCTCTTGCCGAATCGGTTGCCGAATATTTCGGTGTACCCTTTGTCAATCCTATTACAGGGCAAATCGGCACTGTAAACATTTCAGGCGGCTCACTTAACATCCGCCGCAACCCGTCCCTGACAGCACCGATAATCGCCCGTGCTTACAGCGGTGAAAAGGTGCAGGTGCTCGGCGAAGACGGCGAGTGGTACAGAGTAAACTACGGCGGCAGAGAAGGGTATGCAGCAAAGAGATATATTGTATTAAACTGAATAATATGCTATTATGTTATATGAACAGTTTACTTTTATTTAACAAAATATAGTTAGAATAATATCAGACTTATAAAAGGAGGAATAACAATGCTGAAAAAATTAACAGCTTTATTTCTGACTCTTACAATTGTTTTCTGTATGGTTGCCTTACCGACTTCTGCGGCAACAGAAACTACCGCAACCGAAAGCACTGCCGACTACCCGTATATATTTGTTCACGGTATGGGCGGCTGGGCACCGGACAACAAGTTTTATGCTATGTCACCCTACTGGGGCGGCGGACTGAGCCTCAATGACACCGATATGATTAAAATGCTGAATGAAAAAGGCATTGAAACTTATGCCCCTGCCGTAGGTCCGCTCAGCAGTGCATGGGACAGAGCCTGCGAAGTTTACGCACAGCTTACGGGCACTGTTGTTGACTACGGTGAAGCTCA
Source organism: Acutalibacteraceae bacterium (assembly GCA_045123695.1). Classification (GTDB taxonomy): domain Bacteria; phylum Bacillota; class Clostridia; order Oscillospirales; family Acutalibacteraceae; genus UBA8612. The sequence continues at coordinate 53,168 of JBGVKJ010000043.1, read as the reverse complement.
CGCACAGGCTCACGGCCACGCAAGATACGGCTTCAACTACGAAGGCAAAGCACTTATGGGTGAGCCGTGGGATATGCAGACTAAAATCAACCTTGTCGGTCACTCATTCGGCGGTGCAACCGTGCGTCTGCTCACATCTCTGCTTGCATACGGTAGCGAAGATGAGATTGCGGCAACAGGCGAAGAAACAAGCGAGCTTTTCAAGGGCGGTCACGACCTTGTACATTCCTGTATCACTCTTTCTGCACCGCACAACGGCTCACAGGTTGCGAATATTCTCGCTGACCCGCAGTTTACAATTCTGCTTATCAGTACGGCAATCAATATGATAGGCGGTATATTCGGCAACAACTTCCTTGTATTCTCATTCCAGCTCAGCCATTTCGGACTGACCCCTGCCCAGAATGAATTCAGAGCACTGCCTGATTTCAAGGGTATATGGAATTTCTATCGCTCAAACGATAACTGCGCATACGATATGACTCTGCGCGGTGCATCGGAGCTTAATAAGACAATAAAGCTTGCCGAAAACACATATTACTACTCCTACACAACCGCGGACAACAGCATCAAAACGCTCAACCCCATTTTCTTTATTTCCGGTGCAATGCTTGCCTTAACAAAGGGTATGACAATAGACGGCATTAAAATAGTGGGCGACTGGGCGGTAAACGACGGTATAGTGCCGCTCGCTTCCGCACTTTATCCCGATTCCGATGCCGCAACGGCAAAGGATTATGAAGACAGTATAGCCGCTGGCGAAACTATTCAGCCCGGCAGATGGTACTACCTCGACACAATGTACGGTATGGACCACTTTGATTTCTGCGGTACGAAGCATTATCCGACATCGTTTGAGGATTTCTACTTCGGTATGGTAGATATGGCAAACAGCAGATAAAATTCACAAACAAAAAGCAAGGACAATGTTAACATCCTATAAAGTATTTCAATAAAAAATCACCCGAAGAAGAACTAAAGAATTCTTTTTCGGGTGATATATTTTGGTGAAGTTTCAAATCTGAAGCAAACTTCACTACAGAGTAACTTCACAGCCGCAAGGCTGCTTCACTTGCCCGTAAGGGCAAACTTAGTTTTTATATCGGTTTTGTAAGGAACGCCGTACCGAGCTTTTGCGGAATATCAGCAATACACTTTTCAGCTTTTTCTTTGCTGTCAAATACACCGAATACTGTAGGACCGCTGCCGCTCATACAGCAGGCAAGTGAACCGCAATTACGCATTATTGCCTTAATTTCCGCTCTCTGCGGTACTTCAATAAACTGTTCAAACACGTTGCCTACATTTGACATTATACCGTCAAAATCCGAATTTGCCGCAGCGTGAAGCATTGTATTGCAATCGGGGTGACGGATATTGTCGCAGGTATCAAAAGCCTCAAACGCTTCTTTTGTTGAAACACTGACATCGGGCTTCACAAGCACAATGTAACAATCTTTAAGTTCAGGCAAAGGCGAAAGCACCTGACCGATATCCTGTGCGAGCATTGTGCCGCCCTTTATGCAAAACGGTACATCCGCACCGAGCTTTACACCTATTGCGCAAAGTTCATCATCGGTTAAGTTTGTTTCGCACAAAGTGTTGAGTGCCTTGAGTACTGCTGCGGCATCAGTACTGCCGCCTGCCAGACCTGCGGCAAAAGGTATACGCTTTGTGAGTGAAATATCAGCACCGCAATTTTTATTGGTAGCTTCAAAGAATTTTACCGCCGCGCGGTAGGCAATATTCTTAGCATCCGTCGGCAATGCTTTTTCGGAGCAGGTAAGGTTGATTTCGCCGTCATCACGAAGAGCAACCTCGACCGTATCGCAAAGGTCAACAGTCTGCATCACCATAAAAAGGCTGTGGTAGCCGTTTGGCAGGAGGCAGATAATATCGAGCAGGAGATTGATTTTTGCAGGTGCATCAAGTGTCAATTTTTTAGCTGACATAAGCTGTTACCCCTTTACTTTTCAATTTTAACCTGTACGGGCTTTCTGTCCTTGAAATATGTTACGTATTTAAAGCCGCAAGCCTCTGCGATTGCATAGCCGTCATCGATATTTGCACCGACGTGTGCAGTAAAGTGAGAATCCGAGCCGAGAGTAAGAAGCTCACCGCCAAGCTCTCTGTAGCGGCGGACATAGTTATCTGTCGGCATAGTCTTACCGATAGGCTGACGCAGACCGCTTGTATTAATTTCAAGTGCCTTGCCGTTTGCAACAAGCACCTTGAAAATTTCGTCGGTTATATCGTCATAGCGTGAAAGGTCGGTATTAAATCTGCCTGACTGCACGATATATCTCATAGGATATGTAAGATGTGCCAGGGTATCAAATCCGTTCCATTTGGCAAGAATAAGCTCTTCCTCAAAATACTTGTCGAGAAGAGAATAAACATCATCCTGCGTAAGTACTGTATAATCAAGCTCGCAGAAATCGGGAGTCTTGCGAAGGTTATGTATTGAGCCGATAACAAAATCGTAATTATATCTGTTAAGTGATTTCTCTGTAAGCTCCGGCTCATAAGTCGGCTGACCCATCTCAATACCGACAAGCACCCGGATTCTGTCCGCAAAAGCATCGCGCACGGAAATTATATCATCGTAGCTTGTCTGCTGGCGTACACCAAGATTCTGCTGAGTATAAAAATCCACATCGAAATGGTCTGTAAAAGCTATGGTTGCAAGGTCATTAGCCACTGCAGCCTCACACATTTCGGCAGCAGAGTAATTGCCGTCAAACGAGCTGATTGTGTGCATATGAAGGTCTGTTCTGTTTTTATAAATTGCCATTTTTTACACCTCGTGATTGTAAATCCGACAATTAGTATACCACATTAAAAAAAGCTTGTAAATCACATTTACAAGCTTTGATTATATTATTTGTTTTTTAATTCAACAGTAAACGTAGTACCTTCACCGAGCTTACTGTCAACCTTGATTCGTGCTTTACAAAGCACAATAATACGGTAAACAATTGAAAGGCCGAGACCGAGGCCGCTGCCGGATTTACCCGTATTGCCCTGGTAGTATTTGTCAAATATGCGCTGCACCATATCTTCGCTCATACCTATGCCCGTATCGGCGATTGATACAATTATCTTTCCGTTATCCTGCTTGAGGCTTACGGTTATTGTACCGCCATTTGGTGTGAACTTAATCGCATTATTAAGCAGATTCAGCCAGAGATGCTGCATCATATCCTCATCACCGTTATAGGTAACTTCGTCGATATCGCCGACAAGGTTTATGTTTTTCTCGCCCCATTGGTTAGAGAGCATTATAACACAGCGACGAAGCTGCTCATCAAGTGAATACGGTGCTGTATCGGCAAGGATTTTTTGCGACTCAAGCTGTGAAAGCAGGATTGTGTCGCTTGAAAGTTTGGAAAGACGTTCAGACTCCTGCACGATTATTTTCAAATACTCTTTTCGTTCTTCATCGGTAAGGTCGTTACCTTTTTCAAGCAGTATCTGCGCAAATCCGCTGATTGATGCGATAGGAGTCTTGAATTCGTGAGAGTAGCTGTTGACAAAGTCAGTGCGCAGTACGTGCACCTTTTTAAGTTCTTCGCTGAGTCGGTTGATATCAAGTGCAAGGCTGCGGAACACCGTATATCTGCCAACCTTGAGCTTATGACCGTAGTGGCCGTGTGCAAGCATTTCTATAGATTTGTATATCTTTTCAAGATGCCGTTTAGTTGCACTGTACTCAAGCAGCATAAATACACCGAGGATTACGATAAGCACCGCAAGAAATCCGAGCAGACGCAAAGGGTCAAACTCTTTGGTATCACGAAGATATTTGCTGAGCTTGTCCATAACAATTGTTGTGAAACCGCTGATGCCAAGCATAATTAAGGTCTGCAATGTGTACCAACGCGACAGACCTTTGTGCAGCTGAATATCCTTTGCCTTCAGCAACTGGTTTTTGCGCTTCTTTTTCTTTTTTATCATTTTATTATCTCAACCTTATAGCCGAAACCTTTGATTGTAACTATTTCAATCTCACTGCATCCGTCAAGCTTATTGCGCAGGCGGTTGATATGAGTTTTGATTGTGTCCTCCGTACACTCGGAGTCGATACCCCATATCTCGTCAAGAATCTGTTTCTTGGTGAAAATCTTACCGGGGTATGAAAGGAATTTGTACAGCAGGTCAAACTCCTTACGCGAAAGCTGTATAGACTCACCGTCGTAAGTGGCGGTATGTTCGGCATCGTCAATGGCAAGCTTACCTATTTTAATCTGACGCTCAGTAGCAATCCTTGCACGGCGAAGCAGAGCGTTTACCCTGAGCAGAAGCTCGTCATAATCGACAGGCTTTGTAACATAGTCGTCAGTACCGAGGTTGTAGCCCTCTCTCTTGTCCTGCATAGCCTGCTTTGCGGTAAGCAGGAGCACAGGTGTATTAAAGCCCTCACTGCGTATACGCTGGAGAAGCTCAAACCCATCCATATTAGGCATCATAATATCGCTGATTACAAGGTCAATGTGACGTGAATAGAACACATCCATAGCATCCAGACCGTCATCAGCGCAAACAACCTCGAAATAAGGCTTAAGTCTTGTTGCTGTCAGAAGCTGAGTGTTTTTATTATCCTCAACTACAAGAATTACAGCCATTTTTATCACCTGCATCAAATATTTTGTTAGCTATATTTTATCACTATCGTCAAACAAATGCAACACTGCGTTTACTTCAGTGTTACAAACCGTTTACACTTGTGTTACACAATAAATTTACCATAATATTGCACGAGCGAGTGTGGCAGAAGCTTGTTTGTGCACTGAAGGTATTTTACGTCCTACAAATGCCTTTCTATATTCCCTTTTTGTGTAGCCCGTTAAGGGTTAGAAGCAGTAAAAGACCGCAATGTTATGTTGCGGTCTTTTATTTTTTCGATAAAATATATTTTATTCAAGCTATATAAAATCTTTTCAAAAAAAGATAAATGTGTTATAGTGTAAAAAAGACTTTCATATAGGAGGAAGATTTTATGAACAAAGAAAAGCTTACCGAAATACGCAGCTGGATTCGCTCTCAGCTTGAAGACTGTGCTGATTTCTGGCTCAAAAACGGTATTGATAATGAGCACGGCGGCGTTTACACCTGCCTTGACAGAGAGGGCAAGGTGTTTTCGACCGATAAGAGCGTATGGATGCAGGGCCGTTGCGGCTGGATTTACGCCTGGCTTTGCCGTACATACGGAGTAAAGGATGAGTGGCTTGCCGCTTCAAAGACCTGCCTCGATTTCCTTGAGGAGCACTGTGTCAACCGTGATGCAGGCGGCAGACTTTACTTCACCGTAACTGAAGACGGGCAGCCTCTTCGTCAGAGAAGATACTGCTTCTCCGAAGCATTCTACTGTATAGCAAACGCCGAATACTACGGTGTTACGGGCGAAAAAGAGCACCTTGAGCGTGCAAAGAGAGCTTACGAGATGTATTGGAATCTCAACCACGGTATGCCCGACCCGACAGGTATGGGACCCAAAACAGTGCCCGAAACACGCAGCGGCAGAGCACTCGGAATTCCGATGATACTGCTCAATGTTACCGCAGTTATGAAGCGTGTCGACCCCGAGAATGCCGCACTCTATGACGAAAGATCCGACGAATGTGTTCACGATATATTCGCCTACCATTTCAAGCCCGAGCTTGGCTGTACACTTGAAAACGTTGCACCCGACGGCACTGCAAGGCTTAACTATACCGACGGCAGAATGGTAAACCCCGGTCACGATATCGAGTGCAGCTGGTTCCTTATGGAGCGTGCAAACGAAACCGGCGACAAAGAGCTTCACGCCAAGGCTGTTGAAATATTCGACCTTGCATTCAATGCCGGCTGGGATAAAGAATACGGCGGTATTCTCTATTTCATCGACTGTCTCGGCAATCCGCCCGAAGCATACGAACACGATATGAAGCTCTGGTGGCCTCACAACGAAGCACTTATCGCTTCACTTATGATTTACCGCGACACAGGTGACGAAAAATACTTTGATATCTTCTGTCAGGTGCTCGACTACTGCAAGCAGTACTTTGCCGATGAACCTTACGGAGAATGGTACGGTTACCTCCGCCGCGACGGTAAGCCCACACAGCCTGCCTGCAAGGGCAGCACTTTCAAAGGCCCCTTCCATGTACCGAGATGTCTTTCACTTGTCGACCTTATGCTTGGCGAGTTACTTGAAAAATAAAATTCCAAAGGGAGACTCTGTACGTTATGTATGTGACTTTCAAAAATAACAGCACAACTGCAAAAATGTCTGTCACTATCCAAGATCAAAAGTACATTATACCTTCCGAGAGTGTTGTTGAGGCTTTTGTGCAAAGTGAAAATTTTCAGTTTCTTGCAGAAACTTCCTCTATGGATGAGTTGATTGATGCTGTTAATGAAATAGATGATAGCGATAAAAATGACAGTCTGAAAAACCGAATTCTTACAAAGCTTGCTAAAAAGGCGGCTCAGAAATTACCGGATACTGTTCTTAATGCCTCTGTAAAATATGAAATAAAAGGATCAGATTGTTCAGGTATAGTCATAAATTTAACCGATGGTCTCCGCGGAGTATGCAACGGGAGCCTTGCTGATTTTTTGGATTTGGTTCCGCTTATTTATGTTTTTCCTCGTGCTGAATCAGAAAGCGGTATCGTAAGAATTGCAGATGTAAATATCACAAACAGAAAAAAGTTTCTTAAGCTTGTAAGAAATCTTCTTTTGTTTATGCATTCCGGCTTAAGCGTTATAAATCTTCTGTTTTTTGTTCCCGAATATCTGTTGGTTAAACTGCTTTCGTCAAAATTTTATATAAAAGCTTGGCTTTCAGCTCTTTACAGAAAAACATTTGACAAACGAGAATTGATACTGCAAAAAGCAGAAGAAAGATATGAAAGAAATGAAAAGAAGCTTTTTCCTCCTGTGTTAAAAGCTTTTATAGTTATTGCAGTTGTGTTCGGCATCATAGCTTGGGGCATCACAAGTGAGCCCGATGTTATTGTTTCTGAAGATTTTAAGTCGGTTGTCTGTTTTGAAGAAACCTTTGTAAAAACTGACGGCGGCTTACCTGCGGATGCCGAAGAAGTTTTTTTAGAGGATTATTCTGCGTTCTATCCTTTGGCTGACGGTGAGTACGATATGGATAACTACTACTGTTATATATATGAAACGCCCGACGGCACGCGGTATATGTGGCTGAAGGATAACTGTTCAGACAAAGAAAATCAAAACAAAGACTATGCTGATTATGAAAATCCGTTGGTTTATAAATCCGTCGGAAAAGCAAAAGATTGATTGGTGGTTAAAATGAAGAAAAAAGTGTTAGCTATATTATTTGTTTTTTGCGTTTTATTTTCAGTTGTTTCTCTGATCTACAATAAAATAGCAAAAGATGAATTGACTTTTGAAGAGCAAGTTTTAGAGCTAATGAATTATGACGAACTTTCCGGCACTCAAAACGTTGACAATGTTGTTTTTATAACCGAAGTTGATGGCGGTTACTTCTGTGTTGGAACTGCATCAAAAGAAGATACTGTGCATTTCGTGTTTATCAAAGAGGAGAACGGAGAATTAGAGTTTGGCGGTAAGAGCTTTTCAAGTTTATCGATGATAACTAATAATGAAAATCCAACAGCTTTTGGTAGAACAAGCATATTGAATTCCGGTGAAAAAGATTATTATTACGGCTGTTATCAACACAAAGATGATTCTCTGATAACAGTCAATGGCACTGATGCTGAAATACATAATTTCAGTTTGAAATACAGCGGTAAAAACTATAGTATGGATTTTTGGCTTGTGTGTTCCGAAAAAGAACCGATCGTTTTTGAAAAGTAATAGAATATTTGATTGGTCTGAGTGCTTCGGTTCCGTTTCGTTTTTATATCCCTTTTGCAGTATACCGTAGGGAACAGTTTTGACTGTTCCGTCAATTCAGATATAACTTTATTGGAATTGTTATTCTGACCGAAAAATTTACATCTTTGTAAATTTAATCTATCCACTGTAGGACAGGGGCTTGCCCCTGCCGACTTTATTCCAACATCCCTGTAAACCGCTTCATCCCAAGGCTCCCTTGTGTAAAGGGAGCTGGATTTTGCGAAGCAAAAGACTGAGGGATTGTCAAAAACCACTTATCACCGCAGGTAACAGAGGATTGTTTATCAGTAAATCCTCTGTCTGAAACAGCTCTTATAATTACGAATTGCAAAGTAAAAGACCTCCTATGACGACCCTACCCGATACGGTATAAAACAAAATCACCCGAAGAAGAATGAAAGAATTCTTTTTCGGGTGGTATCTTTTTTGTGAAGTTTCAAACCTGCGGTTTGAAGTGAAGTTGTAATAAATTACAGTTAAGTTTTTGCTTTTCAAGCAAAAGTGAAGTTAAGTTTGCCTCAAAATACTTGCGAAGCAAACTTCTCTACGAAGTAACTTCACTGCTGCAAGGCAACTTCACTTGCCCGTCAGGGCAAACTTAGTTTCATCGGAGGTTTTTGTTATTGATTAAAGGTTATAGTACTTATCGAACTCTGCGGGGTGAGGAATAGCAGCAAGCTGTCTTACCTCGGCACGCTTTGTCTTGATGAAGTTTTTGATAAGCTCTTCGGGGAATACGCCGCCCTCTGTAAGGTAATCGTAATCCTTCTCGAGGCAATCGAGCGCCTCGTCGAGAGATACGGGAAGACCCTGAAGCTTTGCCTTCTCCTCTTCGGGAAGGTTGTAGAGGTTCATATCGTAGGGGCCCCAGCCGTTTGCATGCGGATCAATCTTGTTCTTGATACCGTCAAGACCTGCCATAAGGATAGCAGCGTAGCAGAAGTAGGGGTTACAAGTAGCATCGGGGTTACGAAGCTCGAAACGGCGCTTGTCCGGGCTCTTTGCATAAGCAGGAATACGGATAACAGCACTTCTGTTGGATGTTGCGTAACCAACTGTTACGGGAGCCTCAAAGCCGGGTACAAGGCGTTTGAAGGAGTTTGTGCTGGGGTTTGTGATAGCGCAGAGTGAGCCGATGTGCTTGAGAAGACCGCCGATGAAGTAGTGAGCTGTTTCACTAAGGTGTGAATAGCCGTTATCGTCGGAGAATACGGGCTGACCGTCCTTGAAGAGAATCATATGAACGTGCATACCGCTGCCTGCCTCGCCGTAGATGGGCTTGGGCATAAATGTTGCGCTCTTGCCGTACTTGAGAGCTGTGTTGTGGATGATGTACTTGATCATCATTGTTGCGTCAGCCATATGTACAACTTCGCCGAGCTGAGGCTCGATTTCAAACTGACCTGATGCAGCAACCTCGGGATGATGGTAGTTGATTTCGATACCTGCATCCTTCATAAGCATGCACATCTCACTACGGCACTCATAAGAAATATCAAACGGCTTTGCGATGTGGTAGTTCTTCTGCTTGGGAACAACAACACCGAGACCCTCAACACCTGAATTCCAGTAGGACTGCTGAGCATCAACCTCAACAGCAATCTCTCTGCCCTCAACGTTCCATGTAACGTTGTCGAACAGATAGAACTCGAACTCGGGAAGAATCTTCATCTCGTCAGCAACACCGCTGTTCTTCATATACTCAACAGCAGCCTTGATGATGTTACGGGGATACTGAGCAAGAGGACGGTTTTCGGGAGTATCGATGATCATTGCGTTACCTGTCATTGAAAGAGTGGGGATAGCGCAGAAAGGATCGATAACCGCTGTATCGGGGTCGGGAATGAATACCATATCGCTCTTCTCAACAACAGCATAGCCGTAGTTGGAAGCGTCGAAACCGATACCGCTCTTCATTGTGTCCTCAGAGAAATTCTCTGCAGGAATAGTAACGTGACGGTACTGACCGTTGATGTCAACCATCTTGAAGTCAACCATTTTAATGTCATTTTCTTTGATAATTGCAAGAATATCCTGAACTGTCTTTGCCATTAATAACACCTCTTATATTGGAATATTTTTATAACATAGCAGAGTTTTTTGTTTGTCAATAATTTACTTTTATCTGCTTTAATTTTTATATTATGCGCTTTAATAACACGGTCATTCCGCTTCCCACGAGCTGATATCCTTGAGTGCGAATGTCCTTTCGGCATTTTTCTCAACATCGAGCGCTCTCATCATCCATTGGTCCTGCGTGTGCCATTCGTTGTGACCAAAAATAATCTCAATCGGCACAATATACCTTGTTGCCGTTACACCTTTGTAATTTGTGTACACTATTTTTACAGTTTTTTCGCAATTCATTTTAGTCAGCACTCCTTACTTTAAAAATCGTAACTTAAATCTCAGGAAATGCATCAGTCTTACTTTAAGGCTGATATTTTTTTCTTTCATAAATACTTTGAGATGCTTTTTACCGATTTGCTTACAGGTTTTTTCTGCAAAACTACTCATTACCTGAACAGACCCGTCTTTACTACCATCGTTTACACAGATTATTTCAAGCTGTTAATAACTCTGATTAAGCACACTCTCAAGCGAGTTTGCCAGATAATTTTCAATATTATATACGGGAATGATAACACTTACCGTCGGCTGCATTTTTCCACGCTCCTTTAGTACATTTTCAAGTTTATCACAAAGCATATTGAAAAGCAAGGAAGAGCCATACCGACGGTATGACTCTTCTGTATTTATGTTCTGTTTTAATTATTCGCCGCCACCGACTGAGCCGTCCCATGTGTCGACTGATTTTGCCTTCATTTCTTCTTCGTCAAACCAGCGTGTTGTAACAGCCTTTGTTTCGGTGTAGAAACGGAAGCCGTCCTTACCGAGGCAGTGAAGGTCACCGAAGAATGACTGCTTGTGGCCTGTGAACGGGAATACGCCTACGGGTACGGGGATACCTACGTTGACGCCGACCATACCGCCGTCAGTTCTCTTTGCAAACTCACGTGCGTAGTAACCGCTCTGTGTGAAGATAACGGAGCCGTTTGCAAAGGGATTAGCGTTCATAACTGCAAGGCCTTCTTCAAAGTCCTTAACTCTCTTGACACAGAGAACGGGGCCGAAGATTTCTCTCTGGCCAACTGTCATATCCTCTGTAACGTGGTCGAAGATGGTGGGACCTACATAGAAACCGTTTTCGTAACCGGGAACAACGGGATTTCTACCGTCGAGAATAAGCTCTGCGCCTTCCTCAACACCCTTTTCAATCCACTTGTAGATTGACTGTCTGTGAGCTTCGGTAACAACGGGGCCGAGTGTGGATTCCTTATCGTATGCAGGGCCGAGCTTAAGCTCTTTTGCAAACTTTACAAGGTAGCCGACAAGCTCATCGGCAATACTCTCCTGAGCAACGATAACGGGAAGAGCCATACAACGCTCACCTGCGCAGCCAAATGAAGAGTTGATGATACCTCTTGCACTTCTCTCGAGAGCAGCATCTTCAAGAACAAGGCCGTGATTCTTAGCTTCGCAAAGAGCCTGAACACGCTTACCGTTTGCAGCAGCTCTTGAGTAAATGTGAAGGCCTACACTTGTTGAACCGACAAAAGTAATACCCTTGACATCGGGATGATCCATAAAGATTTCAGCTTCGTTTCTGGAGCAGGTAACGATGTTGATAACACCGTCGGGAAGACCTGCTTCCTGCCAGAGCTCAGCGAGTCTCATACAGGTCATAGGAGTCATAGAAGCTGCCTTGAGAACGATTGTATTACCGCAGACAATGCAGAGCGGTGACATCCAGCCCATGGGAATCATACCGGGGAAGTTAAAGGGAACAATACCTGCAAATACACCGACAGGCTCTCTGTAAAGAGTTGTATCGTAGCCTGTGGAAGTATCTCTCATGCTCTCACCCATAAGAAGTGAGGGAGCAGAGCAAGCAAGCTCAACGGGCTCCTTAACCTTGAGAATATCGCCTTTAGCTTCGCTCCATACCTTACCGTGCTCTCTTGCACAGATTTCTGTAAGCTCATCCATATGCTCCTCAAGAAGCTCACGGAATTTGTAAACAACCTGAACTCTCTTCATTACAGGCACGTTTGACCAGGTCTTGAAAGCCTCTTTAGCGCAAGCGATAGCTTCGTTTACCTCATCCTTTGTACAGCAAGGTGTCTGTGCGATGACTTCACCTGTGCTGGGATTGTAAACATCCATATATTTTTCGCAGGAAGAATCGAGCCATTTGCCGCCTGCAAAATACTGAAGTTTCTTAACTGACATATTAATCACTCCTAATTTAGACTTACAGAATTATATTATTACTTTTTAAAGAGCCTGTCAACAGGGAAGATGTATTTTTCAAACAAACAAAGCCATTTTCACTTCAAATTCAAGACAAAAAATATTGACACATTAATAACCGATTTGTAAAATAGAAACAAAGTCACAAGTAAATGACAGAAGAGGGAAAATTATGGATATTTCAACGATTATTACTTTTATCAAGCAGATTATCGCAACCTTCACGGCGCTTATTTCAATGTTTATACCTGCCGCAGATACAGCAGGAGTCGCATACGGTGCCGAAAAGCCGGACGAGCTGATTATGAGCTTTTCCGCCGTTTCCGATACACACGTAGAAACAAATAATCCCGAGGCTTACAATGCGTTTTCCGCACTGATAAACGGAGTTAAAGCAGGCAAAGACCACAGCGCCGCAATTTTTGTCGGCGACAATGTAATGAACGGTCAGCTGCTTGAAAACTTCTTTTTCTATATGGGTGTAAAAGCAGTAAACCCTGCTGAACATAACCTTGTTGCACTCGGCAACCACGACATCGGCAACGGTAACGGTGACTACGCCAAATTCCGCAAAAACTACCTGAACAACAACAGATTATATCTCGGCAACAAGCTCGAAAACACTTACTATTTCCGAGTCATAAACGGTTGTTATATGATTTTTCTCGCTTCTGAGGAACTTTGTGTCAACGACTTTGTAATGAGCAACGAGCAAACAGAATGGCTGAAAAACGTACTCAAGGAAGCGGATGCTGCCGATGCTCCCGTATTTGTTTTCAGTCATCACCCCGTTTACCGCATAAGAGAAGACAATGCAAACACGCTCGCGGACATTCTCAACCAATACGACAATCTGCTTTACATCCACGGTCATACACACGACCAACTTGGAGCAGATAACTTTTATACTTACAACGGTATAGACTGCATCTGTCTTCCACGCTCTACCGAAATTGTCGACTATAAGCCCGGCGACGGAATCGTAGTTGAGGTTTATAAAGACCTGATTCTTGTGCGAGGCAGAAACTTTATCGACGGCGAATGGATTGACGAGCTCAACTACACCTATCCGCTCGACAAATAAATACATAATCCTCCTATGGCAGAAACAAAACTGCCACGGGAGGATTTTTTTATACTTTATTAAATCACGGCTCAACTATATTGAATTTCGGGTTACCTGCCACATCAAACTGATTGAGATTATTTACAATCAGTTCAAGTTTTGAAACATCACCTTCAAGTTTCATCGATGCTTTTATTTTACTCATATCTTTTTGAAGAATAAGCACAAGCGCCGCTCTCGGGCAGGTTACGGTAAGGTCTGCCGAATCAGATGAATAGTTGTGATACTGAAGGAGAGCACCGTTTACAAAGTGAAGCATTATTTTTTCATTTGTATCGGTAACATTCACGTTTATTATAAACTCTTCAGCTTTGAGTGCCTGCTTATCGAGCAGAATTCCGACATAGTCAAACGTCATTTCAGCGGTTATGTTTTTCAGAACACTGCCGTCAGATTTTGCGTTTGAGCCTTTTTCTGCTGCGTTACCGCTTCTAAGCTCAAGCGCAGCAGAAAGATACGCATTTCGCCACGTACCTGATTCAGCCTGATAGCCGAGCTGCTCAAGTGCATCAGCACAAAGCAGTCTTGCCGCTGTGTTTTCGGGGTCAGCATAGACTATTACATTCGTAACTTCTGCAACCCACTGATACTCGCCCTTGTCAAAATCTGCTTTTGCCTTGCGGAGCACTTCATTCGTATCGCCAAGATACTCAACCCATTTCTTTGCGCTCTCGGAAGGTGTAAGCGGATTGAGGTTAACGGGGTTTGCGTCATACCAGCCCATATATTTCTGATACACCGCTTTTGAGTTATGTGCAACAGTACCGTAATACTGACGTGTGTACCAATTCTTTGCAAGCTCGTCGGGCAACTGAATCATATTTGAAATCTCGTCCGAGGTATAGCCTTGATTTATGTATGTAAGAGTCTGGTCATTGATAAACTTGTAAACAGCCGCAGTATCCGCAAGATACTTATTGATAAGCTCATTACCCCAATGCGGCCAGTTATGTGACTGGAAAGAAACCTGCACATCGTCACCGTAAAGAGAAATTGCTTCGGCTATATATTTAGCCCACGCATTACCGTCACGAATCTGTGCACCTCTTAACGTATAGAGATTATGCAGAGTAGCCGTACAGTTTTCGGCAACCCAAAGAGCCTTTATTTCAGGTAACCAGATATTCATTTCCGCAGGCGCTTCAGTACCGGGAGTCATCTGAAACTCAAGCTCCACTCCGTCAATTATATATTTTTCACCGGTATTTTTTATTTCATAAGTAGGCGTTATAAAGCTCACACTGCCCGTCGACTGACCCATACCAATGCCCATTGCCACTTTTCCCGTTTCGGATTTTTCAAGGAAAACTCCGTACTGGTAAGAAGCTCTTCTACTCATACCTTTACCTGCATAAAGGTTTTCACTAACCGCATGCTCGGTAAAATGCTCGGGAACAATAATCGGAATCAGACCGCTTGCAAGCTGCTCGTTGAGAGAAAGCGTGCTGTCTGCCTTCTGTTCATCGGTCATTACGCCTTTTATTCCGCCGTAGTGGTCAACATGCGGATGAGATATAATAACTGCCTTTACATCAAGCTTACCGAGATTCTTCTCAACAAGCTGCATTGCTGCCTGAGTACACTCAACACTCATAAGCGGGTCAAGAATTATCCAGCCCGTATCGCCCTTTATAAGCGTAAGGTTTGCCATATCATAGCCTCTTACCTGATATATGTTTTCGCAAACCTCAAAAAGACCGTAAACGTGGTTGTTTTTTGTGTTTTCCCAAAGGCTCGGATTAACCGTATCGGGGCATTCCGTATAGTTGTCAACAAAGCTGTAAGCCTTCTGACTCCAGATAACTTCACCTTTAGCATTTTTCAGCTCAAGTACTTCAGGGGCGTCTATAAGTCCCTTGGTCGCAAACTCGTATTCTGTTTTATCGCCAAAATCCATCAAGGAATAAAAAACCGAATTAACCTTAACAGTTTGCTCGGTTGCCGCTTTTGCTTCGGCGGTCAAACCCAGCTCAGCAACCATATCGGTTTCTTTTTGAGCATCACAAGCGGTAAACGAAAACAAAATTGCTGCTGCGAGAACAAAAGATAATACTTTTTTCATTGCTGTTTCTCCTCAAGTTGATTCAATATCGTTTTTGGCAAAAAGCTTTCTGAAACCTTCAATAACAACGCAGACACCGAGAATTATAATCAGCGTTGCAAAAACAAGCTGAAGCACGTCACCGAAAACATCGGCACTTGCTGAAGAGATAAGTGCGGTTGCCTTGTTGTAAACCGTCATACCGAGGGCTGTAAATGTTACCGCAAGCATAACACCGAGCGGTACATACATAAACCAGCGCACCTTCTTGCTTCTCTTGAGAAATACCGCACAGGCAAGGAATGCAAACACAGACAGCAACTGATTTGACGCACCGAAAAGTGCCCAGATATTCTTGTAACCGACAAGTGTAAGGCCGTATGCGAGGACAAGAGTAATAACCGTTGCAAAATATTTGTTGGTGAGCACTTTTCTGACCTTACCCATATTTTCGTCTGTTATTGACTCATCAAGAAATAACTCCTGAAACGAAAGTCTGCCTACACGTGCAACAGAATCAAGTGAGGTAAGTGCAAAAGCTGAAATTGAAAGTGTTATAAGAGTATAAACTACATCGTCGGGCAGACCGAGAGTTGCAAGGAAACCCGAAATCGCACCCGCAAAAACCTGAGCAGGAGTATTCCAGCCGTTTGCCGCCGCTTCACCGCTTGCAAAGGACGCAACGGCTATAAGCGCAATTACGGCAAGCATACTCTCGAGCAGCATTGCACCGAAAGAAACGGGAAGCATATCCTTCTCATTTTTAATCTGCTTTGATGCAGTGCCTGAAGAAACAAGCGAATGGAAACCCGAAACAGCACCGCAGGCAATAGTTACAAAAAGAATCGGGAAAAGGTAGCTGCCGTTAACTTCAAAGCCGACAAACGCAGGCAGTTTAACCTGCGGATTTGCCACAAAAACTCCGACCACAGCCGCAACTATCATCGCAACAAGCAGATAGCTGTTGAGGTAATCTCTCGGCTGCAGAAGAATCCATACGGGTACAACCGAAGCAATAAAAATGTAAAAGAATACAAGAATGTGCCAGAAATCAAGTGACAGAAATATCGGAAACTGTAAACCGATAATTATTGATGCGACAAGCATTACAATCGCAATCGCAGTATTAACCGCTGTGGGTAGCTTTGCATATCTGAGAATAAGTCCGAGTGCAACGGCAAAAACGATAAACAGCATTGACGTTGTTGCAACCGCACCGTTAGCGGTAATATTTGCACTTTTGACACCGTCGGTTACGCTGAAGCCCATAAATGTACCTGCAACAATATCGGCAAAGGCGGCAACAACAAGAATACAGAAAAGCCAGCAGAAAAGAAGAAACATCTTCTTACCTGTTTTGCCTATGTACTTTTCAATTATGTAGCCGACGCTTCTGCCTTTGTTACGCACAGATGCATACATCGCCGAAAAATCCTGCACGGCACCAAAGAAAACACCGCCGATAAGCACCCACAAAAGCACGGGCACCCAACCGAAAATCGCAGCCTGCACGGGGCCGTTTATAGGGCCTGCACCTGCTATTGATGCAAACTGATGACCGAAAACAACACTTTTGGGTGCAGGCTCATAATCAACACCGTCGCGTTGCTCATAAGCCGGAGTTTTTCTTTTCGGGTCAACGCCCCATTTTTTGGCAATCCACCTGCCGTACAACACATAAGCAAGCAATAAAACAGCCAACGAAATCGCCATTATCGCAATACCGTTCATATTCGTCACCTCATAAATTGATTATTTATATTGAATCAATTACTATACAATTATATCACACTCATAATACAGTGTCAAAAATATTTCCCCTTTTAAAAGCCGAAAAAGCGTTGCAGAAGAAGAAAAATCCCCCTACTTTCTTTTTTTATAAAATTGACACTTTCAAAAGGTGCATAACAAGGTTATATACTTTAAAAATTAACATATCTCAATAATAAGCGGTATTGTGCGACAGGTCTCACAGTTATATTCGCCTTTAAAACTGTCCTAACGATGCGTAGCATCATATAACTGCGAAGCAACATAACTCGCCGTAAGGCGAATATAACTGAGGCACCTTCCTTACGGAGGGTGCCTCTAACTGCAACGCTTTTTGTTTAATTATTTTGCTTTACTTTGCTCTGAAATAAACTCGATAAAAATTTCAAACCAATGTGTAAATGCCTTAAAGGCAACTTCAATCTTTTTGAAGAACGATGAAGGCCTGTAAATATCAGGGTCAGCATCCCAATACTCAGTATGACAGTTTTCTTCAGTCATAGGTTCAAGTGTCTTCGTATCGTTGTAGTATACCATAAACTGAGTATACGGCAAATCATCAACCGTAAGCTGTCTGTCCGAAGATACAACGTCGTACATAATTTTCATCTCGTAACAAGTCCAGTCTGAATGGCTTGAACCTTTGATAAACCATGTACTGTCCGGTACAAGGCAGGTAGAAGCATCAATATGTCTGTCAGGTGAAATATACTTGCCCTTGCCCTCAGCCTTTCTCTGTGCAATATATTCATCGGAGAAGGTTTCGTAAACGGTAGTAGTTGTTGCACCGAAAGATGACTTTTCAACGGAAGCAAACTGGTCTGAAACCATATCTGCGCTCTCGCAGTTGGGAATCATCTGGAAACCGTATTTTGAAATAACGCCGAAATTTGCACCGCCGTCTTTAATTTCCTGAATAAGCTCGGGGATTCTCTGACGGACTTCTCTGTCATAATTATCAAGTTTTGCTATAAGACCTGCATATTTTATTCTTTTTTCACTGCCCTCTTCACCAAACACGCAGCGCTTTGCATCTTCGTAATTCTCTGATGAAACGCATGCCCAGTAGTTTGGCCAGGTATAGAAAGTAGAAAGTGCTATTGCTGAGGTTGCGCCCTCAATAAGTCTGTCATAAAAGAGGGTTTCTATTGTACTGATACCACTTTCAAGTATTCCGGTCTGAACCAGCATTTCGATTGTTTCTGTTATAAACTCATCCATGCTGAACATTCCGAGACCTTCCAAATCTCGCAATACACGCATCAATTCAGGAGGAGAAACGTCAAACTTTGCACTTACAACCTCACTGAGGATTTCAGCACCGCCTACAACGCTGCCGTCCAATGCGATACCCTGTATATCCCCAACACCGTACTTGGATACATAAGCCATAACAACATTTGTGCCAAGGCAGGTTGCTATAATTCCTACCTTGTCGCAACCTGTTGATGCTTTTATATCTTTGATATAAGAATTAAAATCATCAGCAGTTTCCAACGGATCAAGACGCCAATCGTAACGGAACCAGTAATCGTTATATGCGAAATAACCTTTACTGCCCTTCTGGCTGTTGTGACGCTTATACTCCATCTCATCTATACGGTTTTTTCCAAGTCCGGTGTTGTTTGGTACATTACCGTTCTCGTCAAGAATGGTATCAGCAAATATTTTACCGATTTCTGTTTCGAGTCCTGCATAAAGATCATCCCAATCATTTATCGCAAGACCCTTAACCGCTGCCGGCACAAGTGTTTCTGCCATAGTTTTGTACATTTCGGTATTAGCTTCGCTTTCACCGGATACAAGCTTACCTAAATCGCGGTAATGAAAAACTTTATTACCCTCAGCATCATAGAGTGCTTCACCGTCACCCGAAATTCGTATTATGGGAACCTGACTTCTGGTTTCGTTCGCATCAACCCACGAAAAAGCAGGCAGCACAAATGTGAAAAAAAGCACGACAGAAAGCAACAACGAGATAACCTTTTTCATAATAACTCCCTCTTTCATTTAAATAATTCCAAAATTTAAACATAGTGTTACCAAATTGTTAACGCAAAATTTATTATATCATAAAATATATTTTTGTCAACTAACATTAGACTTATCGGGTTTTACATTCTTAAAACGCTTCGTTTATCAGCATTACGTAACCTTTAATCATAAAATATATTCTTGTAAGCTATCCGAAATTATGATACATTATAATAAATATGACATTTTTATGAAAGAAGTGGAAATATGATAAAAAATTATGATGCGGTAGTTATCGGTGCCGGTAACGGCGGACTTGTTGCAGCAGCACGTCTTGCCAAAGAGGAAAAAAAGACATTACTTATTGAGCGTCACAATTTACCCGGCGGATTTGCCACAAGCTTTGTAAGAGGCAGGTTTGAATTTGAAGCATCGCTTCACGAGCTTTGCGGTGTCGGACCGCTCACGGGAAAGTCTCCTCTTCAGAAAATTTTTGAAGAAGTCGGCGCAGCAGATAAAATAGAATGGATTTCACTCGATGAAGCATACAGATTAATCACGCTTGACGAAAATGACAAGTGCGACTATGTTATGCCCCTGGGCAAAGAAGCATTTATCAACAAGCTCGAAGAGTATGACCCGGGCTCATCAACTGTTGTCAGAAAGATTTTTGATCTGATCGAGAGTGTTGAAAAGACTCTCGATTTCGTAGAAGAAATCGAAGATTTCAAACCCTCAATGATAAAAGAAATTTTCTCTGAGCATACAGAGTTCCTCAAGGTTGCAAACTACTCCGTCGATGAGGTTCTTGATAAATTCGGAGTAAGCAAAAAAACAAGAGATATACTCAACGGTTACTGGTGTTACCTCGGTCAGCCTACTGATGAGCTTAACGTTATCCACTATTTCACAATGCTTCACGCATACATAATTGACGGTGCGGTCATCCCCAGAGGCAGAAGCCACCAGATAAGCACAGCTTTACTCGAAGCATTCACAGAAAACGGCGGTGAAGCCTGGTTTAACACAAGCGTTACAAAAATAATCGTCCAAAACGGCGCCGCAAAAGGTGTTATACTTGATGACGGCACGCAGATAAACGCAAAGGCCGTAATCTGTAACGCTTCACCGTACAATGCTTTCACAAAGCTGATGGATGAAAAAGATGTCCCCGAGAAGTTTAAAAAAGAAACAAACGCAAGAACTCTTTCATCAAAAGGCTTTGCGGTCTTCATCGGTCTCAACCGCTCTGCGGATGAGCTTGGTCTCAACAACCACACCTATTTCATTTATCCCACCAACGATAACAGAAAGTGCTATGAATTAAGCAAAAAGCTCGAAACAAACGATGTACAGGCGACAGTATGCCTCAACAGAGCTTTTGACGATTGCTCACCCGAGGGCACAAGTATACTTTATATGACCTCTATTTTTGCCGGCGATGAATGGAGCAAGATTTCTGCAAAGGATTATTATAAGACTAAGGTTGCTTTTGCCGAAAAAATGATAAACAATTTTGAAAAGGCAACCGGTATCGCAATCAGAGATTATATAGAAGAAATTGAAATTGCAGCACCGATGACCTATGCACGCTATACCGATGCCCCTGCAGGCACCATTTACGGATACGAAGCAAGCAAGGAAGACGGTATTGTCAAGAGAATTGTTTTTGACCTGATTGAAAAGGGTATGCCCGGTCTTTATTTTGCAGGCGGATATTCCGTCAGACATATGGGCTATTCACCCAGCTATACAACAGGTAACCTTGCAGCAAAGGCTGCAATACTCGCTATGGAAAAGGAGGCAAAGTAATGAGCAAGAAAAAGTTCACTGTAAAAGGCAACTTTAAAGACAGCATAAATACAGTTAAATTTCTGACAGAAAGAATTAAGTTTGTAAACGGCGCTGACCCCGTACTGCCCACCCGTACAGACGATTTCGGCGTAAACAAGGTTGCCAAAAGCCTCCATCCCAAAGAGCAGAAACTCGTTATCAGCAGAATTGAAGAGCACGCGGACATTGCAAAAAGCTACTACTTCAAAAGCGAATCTGCACCGCTTGCATTCTTCAAAGCAGGCCAGTACCTTACCTTCAAGCTTGAAATCGGCAATTCGGTCGTTACCCGTTCATATTCGGTAGCTTCCTCCCCTGCAAGTGCACTCAGCGGAGAATATCAGATAACCGTTAAGCGAATAAATGACGGCTTCGTTTCCGACTATATCCTCGATAACTGGAAGGTTGGCGACAAGGTCACAGCCTACGCTCCCGAAGGCAATATGACATACAACCCCTTAAGAGATGCGAAAAATATAATTGCAATCGCAGGCGGCAGCGGCATTACTCCCTTCCTCTCACTTGCAAGGGCAATTGACGAAGGTGAGGAGGATTGCTCACTTACCCTGCTTTACGGCTGCAGAAATTCAGACGAGATTCTTTTCAAATCAGAGCTTGATTCTCTCGCTGAAAAGAACGAGAAAATCAATGTAATTTACGTACTCAGCCACAGTGATGAAGAGGGCTATGAAAAAGGCTTCGTCGGTGCGGATATCATCAGAAAATACGCACCCGAAGGCAAATACAGCATTTTCGTATGCGGTCCCGGCGGATTGTATAAATTCCTTGAAACAGAGCTTCCCAAATTAGAGCTTGAAAGAAAATACATCCGCTTCGAGGTATTCTCATCGGGCAAAAAAGCCGATGCTCAGCCGAAAGAATACAGCATCACCGTAATCAACCGCGGCGAAGAAACCGTAATCAAAGCTGACAGCAACGAAACCGTACTTTGTGCATTTGAGCGCGCAGGTATAGTTGTACCTGCAAGATGCCACACAGGCGAATGCGGTTTCTGCAGAAGCAAGCTCGTCAGCGGTAAAGTTTATATACCCGAGGGCGAAGATAGACGCCGTATAGGTGATATGCAGTTCAACTTTATTCATCCGTGCTGTTGCTACCCCGAAAGCGACCTTGTTATAAGAATAAATTAACAGCCTATATCAATTACACAAACCCGAATACTGCAGATGATGCCATTGTATCATCTGCAGTATTTTTTTGAAAAACATCTTTAAAACAATATGTCAATATGATAATATAGAAATACAGTATCCAAACGATATCCGTTACACTTTCACAGATACTGTGCAAAAACTATTAGGGAGAAAAATATGAAGCCTGTAAGTTTTTATCTTGTAACCGATACGCATTATCTGGATAACAAATTAGAACCCGGCGGAAAAGCCTTTGAAAAGAATATGGTCACCGAACAGTATTTTGTAAAGGAAAGCAGTGCAATTATAAGCGCAACTTTCGACAAAATTATTCAGGACAAGGAAACCGATATCGTCATTATTCCCGGCGACCTTGTAAAAAACGGTGAAAAAGAAAGCCACAACGGCTTTATCAAGGAGCTTTACAGACTTAAAGACAGCGGCAAAAAGGTTTATGTCATAACTGCAGGCCACGATTATAACGATAACGCCTATGTTTTAAAAGGCGACGGCCGTGTACCTGTTGAGGGTACGGATTATAACGACCTGTGTGAAATGTACCGTGATTTCGGTTACGGCGATGCAATAGCGTTTGACGAGCCGACACATTCTTATATTGCTCAAATCACCGAAGGTGTAAGAATGCTTGCAATTCACTGTGACAGCAAAGGCCAGCCTAAGGGCACAATGGACGACAGACTTATGGCATGGGCAAAAGAGCAGCTCGACAAAGCCAAAGAAGACGGCTGCAGTGTTTTTGCAACCTGTCACTACCCGATCATTCCGTCCGTACCTGTTTTTGATCTGGTCGGAGATGCAAAAATCAAGGATTGGCGGAAGGTTGCTTCTTTCCTTGCCGACAACTCGGTTGAGCTTGTTTTAACAGGTCATATGCATATTCAGAGCATAAATGAGTTTTATTCCGAAAGCGGAAACAGACTCATTGACGTATGCACCGCAGCCCTTGTAGGCAGCCCTGCAAAATACAGAAAAGTTACCGTAGACGGAAGCTCTGCTCTTAAAATCAAATCACTTGCCGTACCCGATTTCGGATGGAATCTTAACGGACTTACACCGCAGGAATACTTTGACAATCACTTTGCATCGGCAATAGTTGCAAGAGTCAGAGGAGCTTTAAGCGGAGGAAAAGGAATAGTAAAGCATCTGAAAGCATTCGGAAGAAAGAGATTTGACAAGATGACCGTAAAAGGCTTCAAACGGTTGCTTTGCTTAAAACGTGATAAAGAATTCGACAAGAAAAAGCTTTCGGATTTTGTCGGTGAGGTAGGCATAAGTATATTCCTGGGCGATTCTCCTTATGTTGAAGGTACGGCAGGATATAACCTTATTGCAGGCATTCTTGACAGATTTTCATTTGTAATTAAAAAGGTTGAGCCGAAGATTCTCAAAAACAGAGAACAAACCAATCTGAGAAGTATGCTTCTCAACACTATCGGAAACAACAAAGGTTTTTCGGACAACAATGCCGAATTCAAGCTCAAATAAATCTGATACCGTACTTATGTGAATATTATATTTGCACAAATATTACCGGCATTATTTGTTTTTTTAACATATAGTTTTTTATTTAACTATATGTTAGAATTAATCAAAACCGGATTCAGGAGATGATATGATGTTAAAAAGAAAAAAAGCATCTGATGCACCCCTCTTAACAACAGACGGCAAATACATATCAAAGTTTGAGTATTTCTGCGTATTGCTTTCCCGTGCGGGAGGTATGTTCGGAACAACTCTTACAGGCTCACTTGCAGCAGCATTCCTGCACGAGCTTTACTACGGCCCTGCAGGTGTTGACGCTGACGGTATTGCAGATATTCTCGCCATCCAGACAACCCTTACTACCGTTCTCGGTATACTCTTCGGTGTTGTTGGCGGCTTTATAGTACAGAACTGGAAAACAAGTCTCGGCAGATACCGCCATTGGTATTTTATCTGTCTTGTTCCTACATTCTTACTTACGGTTTTATTTTTCTACGTTCCGCAGGGCTGGACAATTCAGCAGATGAATCTCCTTCGCTACGGTATAGCCTGCTGTCAGTCAGCATTCAACGTATTCAACACACACAGCCAGAACCTCGTTCAGGTAATTTCACCCAACCACAAAGAAAAGAAAACAGTTGCTACAATCTGGCAGTTATCATATTACATCGGTTACGGCGGAGCATATATCGGCACATTTGTTTACGGACTTTTCAGCGACGACAAGAACCAGATGTATATGACTCTTGCAATCGTTGCCGCTTCCGTTACTGCTTTCGGTAACCTTATGTGCGGTATTTTCTGTAAGGAAAGAATTGAACTTCCCAAGAAAAAGAAGGTCAAAGTTTCAAAGGCAATTTTTTCACTTTTCAAGTACAAGAACTACCGCGCTTTCCATGCAATGCAGTGGGTTAACGCTCTGGCTATGCTCGGCAAGATGTCTACATTCCTCGCAGCTATCACAGTCGGTTCATCCAAAAACCTTCTGCTCACACTTCCTACAGCTGTCGGTACAGTAGTCGGTAACCTTATCACCGCCAAAGTTTCAAAGAAATATGAGCCTACAAAACTCCTCAAATTCTGCGGTATTTATTCACCTGTTGCCGCATTCGTACTTTTCGGCATCTGTTTTGTTGAAGCAAAAATGGGCATCAGATTCTTTGAGGGCTGGAACAGTATATTCTTCTACGTATTCTATTTCATTTTCGGTGTCGGTATCGGTGTTCAGGAGCTTTCAAAATCTCACTTCGATGTTGAGTTCTACGATTATCTCGAATGGCAGACAGGCGAAAGAATCGAAGCAATCCAGGGTATTGTTCCCGGTTGGATCAACTCTGCATGTGTTTATTTAAGAGACCTTGCTGTTCCGTATATGATTGCTTGGGCAGGATATATGTCATCTGCCGAAGGCGACCTTGTTAAAACCATGCAGGCACAGCCTACATACCTTGACACTTGCCTTAAAATCCTCGCCTTCCTTCTCTTCGGATATGCACTTGCAAACGTTCTTAAAGCTATCATCCTTAAAGTCTCTTATGATATTGAGGGGGAAAAGAAAGAGCAGATGTACATTGAACTTGCAGAAATGCGTGAGAAGAGACACGAGGAAAACGAAACTGTTTAACAAATATTTAAAAAGAGGAAACGTGTTGTGGAATTTATAAAAGTTACTGACAACGACAAAGTTTTTGCTGACGGTATTCACGACGATACCAAAGCATTACAGGAATGTATTGACCAAGTGAAAGACGGAGGCACAATCTACTTTCCCGACGGCACTTATCTCATTTCTTCAACACTTATTTTCTATTCAAATCAGACATTTAAGTTGTCCGACAATGCTGTGATTTTACGCAGCAAGGAAAGCAATCCCGTAACAAGATACCTTCTTGCAGCTTATTCAGAGCCTCAGTGGAGTGGCTATGAAGGTACGCACGATGTTGTTATTTCAGGCGGTATTTTTGACGGCAATGCTGATCTGACAGAAAAATCCACTCTCGCTAACACAGTACATTGCCGTAACATACGTTTTGTCGGTTGCCGTTTCCGCAATTGCTCAACGTGGCATATGATTGAGATTAATTCAACCGAAAACGCTGTTATAGACAGCTGTGTGTTTGAAGGGCCTTCATACACCTTTATTCCCGAAAACCTGCTTAACGAGCAGATACAGCTTGACCTTGCCCGTGAAGGAAGTTACGGCCCTGTCTATAACTGCGACGGTGATTTGATTGATTTTTGCAAAGATGATACGGTGTGCCGTAACATCACAATATCAAACAACATTTTCAAGTGTGCAGGTTTTCCTGCCATAGGTCATCACGGAGACTGCGGACATCACAACATTCTTATTGAAAATAACATTTTTGACGGCAAATCGGGTTTATATAATCAAAGCAGAGGTTACATAATTTTCAAACCTATGGTTTATGATGTGAAAATAAAGAAAAATTTCTTTATTTCACCTGAAAACACCGATTCGCCGAATTACTCAATCGTATTTGAAAACCCGAAATCCGATGAACTGTTTACACAGTCAAATATTTTCATCGGTAAAATAACAAGTCCGAAAGATTGATTTAAAAAGCCTTGTGTATAAAGCAAGGCTTTTTTTAAAAGAACATAGCGTAACTCGCTTACGAAGTTGATGCAGCAAACCTAATCGGGAGATGATAAAATGGTTAAAAAAATAATTCTTATTGTGCTGGCAGTATGTATTTTAAATCTTGCCGCAGGAATAATTTATTTTGAAATTGAACCCGAGAATACAAATATTAATTTTGCACCTGCAGACCCCCAAAAAACAACAGACACAACCATAAGATTCAATTCAAACGGCAAGCTCAAAATATTACATATTGCTGACCCGCACCTTGCAAGCGATAAGCATTTCGATTCATCAATATGGGTAATAGCTAATGCCTGCGATATTGAAAAGCCCGATCTTGTCGTGCTTACGGGCGATAATGTAAAGCCTTACGATGACCCTGAGGAAACCAAAAAGCTCATCAATGCCCTTATGAATATCTTCGAGTCAAGAAATATTCCCGTTGCCGTAACCTTCGGCAATCACGACTCGGAAGCAGGTCCTATGACAAGAGCAGATATTATGGAATATTACAGCACCTTCCCCTGTGTAATAACAGCCGACAAGGAAAACGGTTTCAAAAACTGTGCAACATTCAATGTTCCCGTTCTTGCATCTGACAGCGATAATGTGAAGTTCAACCTCTGGGTGTTTGACTCAGGTGATTATGATGAGGATGAACAGAGACATTACGACAGAGTAAGAACCGAACAGATTGAGTGGTACAAGGAAACTGCCGCAAAACTCAAAGAAGAAAACGACGGCAAAGCTGTCAACTCTGTTGTATTCCAGCATATAATAGTCCCCGAAATATATGATGTTCTTAAAAAATCCGATTCAAAGAAGCTTTTCTCAACCAAGCATGTTTATAACGAGGATGAATATTATATGTTTGACCCTGAGCAGACAAACTACGGAATGCTCAACGAAAAGCCCTGCCCGGGATATTATAACGACGGACAGTTTGATGCCCTGGTTGAAAACGGCGATGTACTTGCAATGTTCACAGGTCACGACCATACTAACGCATTCGGTGTAAGAAATCAGAACATTGATATTTACACTTCACCGATGACACGCTACAAAGGTCTGGCATATACAACTCAGTACGGTTACCGTGTTGTCGAAATTGATGAAAACGATACTTCAACATACACAACCCGAGTTGAACGCCTCTATGACGTATTTGACCGCGACTACGCAAAGCTTCAGAAGGAAAGCGCAGACAAATACTCAAAGAAAATATCCTATGAGCTGGCAGTAAAGGGCACCACACAAAAATTATTCAGCGGAATTTATCAGTCAGCAGTTGAATTTATCACAGGCAGAACCGTTACATATCCGAATTATAAATAAAAATAACAATACCGCAGTTGACACGAATTGTATCAACTGCGGTATCTTTGATATATATAATGTTAACCAACAGTTGTAACCGAATAAAAAAATTTATTGAAAGCTGTTTTTTCTTATGAAAAGACGGTTTTTATTTTTTGCAAATATTCAGATGTTAAAAAGTATTTACCTAAAAAAATTGACAAAATATAGTACTCGTGATAAAATTTAGTACAGGTACAATAAATGAAAATTCAGGTGGAGCTATGGCAAAAAAGACAAAGAAAGAATCAACAAAGCATAAAATAATCCGCGTTTCAACCCAGATGTTTCTTGAAAACGGATATACGGCAACAACGGTAAAGATGGTGTGTGATGAGCTTAAAATAAGCAAGGGTAACTTCACTTTTTATTTTCCGTCAAAAGAAGATGTTCTTGCCGAGCTTGTTGAAATGCTTTGCGAATTTCAGCTGAAGCTGATTGATTATGTAGCCGATCAAGGTCTTGATTCGGTTATGTCAATCTGTATTGAACTGATGACGGTTGCGGCGGCCTGTGCCGAAAACGAGGTTGCCAAAGATTTCTTTATTTCTGCTTTTCAAAGCCCTTTGTGTCTTGAATATCTTCGCAACAACCATGTTGAGAGGGCGAAAAAGATTTTCGCTCAGCAGTGCAGTGGTTGGACTGACGAGCAGTTTGTCGGAGCGGAAATTCTTGTTCAGGGCATTGACTACGCAACCATTATTTCAGATGATTCATCCTTGCCGCTTAACGATAGAATATCGGGGGCGTTAAATCAGATTCTCAGCATATACAATGTTCCCGAAGAAATTCGAAAAGAAAAAATCGAAAAAGTTCTTGCAATGGATTGCAGAGTACTTGGCAAACGGGTTCTTACCGAATTTAAAGCCTACGTCGAAAAAATCACCGAAGAAGAAGTTAACATATAAATCCCAAGGAGGTTTACAATATGAAAAAAACAGGAAAACTTACAAGCATTTTACTTACTGTCGCAATGCTGCTTTCGCTTGCACCGCTTACGGCTTTTGCAGCTGAAAGTGACGGTTTGCCTACCGTTATTGACGTGACAGATTCTACGGGCAACATTTATGTTGAAACAGCAGACCCTGACGGCTATGTGTTCACGGGTCGCAATGAGGCTATAGGAATTGACTACAGAGTTGATTCGCAAGTTACATTCAGAAATCTTACCGCAAAAAACTTTCGTGTAAACAATAATTTCAGTGCTGAAATCAATATTAACCTTGAGGGTAGCAACGAGCTGATATATCCTACCGCAAATGCATTCTTTTTTGATGACGATACCGTTATTATTGACAGCGAAAGCGGCGGAACCCTTTCTGCAAATGTCGGCTCTTCTTTTATAAGTAATGGCGGATGTGGCGGAACTATTATTATTAACGGCGGTGAAATTCAGATACACGATCACGGCGTGCCTGATTATCATTCCAGTACAATAGCTGCCAATTACATTCAGAACGGCGGCAACGTCTCAATTATAACAGAGAAGGATAATCCTTTCTATGAAAACGTAACCCTTAACGGCGGCTCGCTTTTTGTCTCAGTTAAAGATAGCTATATTCTTGAAGCTCGTAAATTTATTGTTGCTTCGGGTGCAACATTCAAAGGCTGTTCGGAAAAAGCATTGATTGGAGCCGGTTCTTATTTTGAAATTGCTGAGGGAGAAGCTGAAAATGCTTATTTCTATGCCAAATATACACCCGACGGTGAGTTTGAGCTTGTTAAAAACGCAGCCTCTCTCAGTGGTTTGAAATACGTTGAACTTAAAGTTGATACTCATACCACCCACAGCTTTGAAAATGCTGACGAGTGCGTTTGCGGAATAAAGAAAGCCGATTACAGCGGATATTATACAGCGATAGAAAGATATAATGCGCTTACCAAAGAATACCGCGATGTTCTCATTGAAGAAACTAGAGATTATATAAGAGCGGAAGTTCTTAAAATCGCCGACGAATATCTCGGCGGTACGGGTATCAAAAACAATTACGCCGAAGATGAACAGTATATTCTTGACGGTGTTGCAGACGGTCTTAACAAAATCTGCGATGACATTGAAAAAGGAATTGCGGACGGAACTTTCATAAAGCCGGATTACGAGGCAACCGAAGCAAAAATTTCAGATTTTGAAAATGCTCATCCGGGCGAAAAATACAAAGATTTTGTCGAGGAAATAAAAGCTGAGCTTGACGGCATTAAAGCATCAAATCCGAAATCTCACGCTGACGTTGAGGATGACCTTTCGGCAATCGAAGCCAAAATAGACGGAGTCGAAAATTGCGGTCATATGTGCCATAAGGACGGTATTGTGGGATTCTTCTGGAAGATAATCAATTTCTTCTGCAAGCTTTTCAGAATCAATCCCATTTGTGAATGCGGAATACAGCATTATTAATATATAAGGGTTTAAGATAGTTAAATAACAATACCGCAGTTGGTACAAAACGTATCAACTGCGGTATCTTTTCTGTTTATGAGTTTAATGAATAATACAATCAAAAACAAATATTTTTATTCGTTTATCCAAGCAAAAGTTCATCGAATGACACATTAAATATTTTGGCAAAAGCAATGATTTCAATATCCGTTACAAATCTTTTTCCACACTCGATGCGTTGGATTGCATTTTTATCAATATCAATTCCAACGAGCTGCATCCTGTCAGCAAGTTCTCTTTGAGATATTTTCAATTCTGTGCGCAATTTGGCGATATTTTTACCACACACATTGTTAAGACCGTTTTCGGTTTTGTTTATAAACATATTTTTCTCCCGTTTGACATTTAGTGCTTGTCAATAAAGAAATTGTATGTTATAATCACAATCAATATGACATTCACAGAATGTCAATTTAATGAAAAGGAGTTTTACCATGGGATTCTTTCAATCAATCATTTCTTTTTTTCTTTCCTTGATTTGCCTTATAGCCGGTCACAACACAGTAATTGACCCCGGCATTGAACCAACATGCGAATTGCCCGGTTATTCCGATGGAAGTCATTGTGAAAGATGCAAAAAAACTCTCGTTTCTCAAGAAGAGCTTCCTGTTCAACACAACTTTGTAAATTACAAATGTGCTGACTGCGGTACTATTGACAAAGACCATCCTTATGAGGCTTTGCTCGCATATATCTATGAAAACGGCGAAGTTGACGGTGAATGTGTAACCCTTGAATATTATTCAGACCCTGAAACAAAATATGCATTAACGCATTGGACAGATACCGACACACTTAATCTTTCCTCGTTCTATAGAAATAGTAAAAGTGGCTTTATTATATTTTCAATAACAAATATTGAACCAGACAATCCTATAATGGAATTCCAGTTCAGATACGGCACAGATGGAGAAACGATAGTAGAGGGTCACGTCAACAAAAGAACTTTCACTACCAAAACTCCTGTAACAGTTGATTATTACAATGGACCTGATGAATATTATTATGAAGACGTTGAATGGATGAGAAAATCCGTTGTTGATTTACTTGGTTTCCTTGAATGGTATCTTGATTCATACAATGTAGGCTTAACTCTTTCAGACCTCGGATACACTCAATTTGTTCTCGAATAATACAAAAACACCGCAGTTGGCACAAAAGTATCAACCGCGGTGTTTCTTTTTTGGCGGAGAGTTAGGGATTCGACTCGCGCGACTGCGGTCGCTTGGTCGCTCGCGGTCACAACAGTCCACCGGACTGTTGCTCTGTACCGCTCGTCCTTCGAATCCCTAACTCTTGTCAAAACAAAAAGAAGTAAAGCAACTTTCGTTACTTTACTTCTTTTTCTGGCGGAGAGTTAGGGATTCGAACCCTAGGTGAGTTTCCCCACACAGCATTTCGAGTGCTGCACCTTCGACCTCTCGGACAACTCTCCGTACAACAAACGATATTTTATCAAAATAAGCCTGTTTTGTCAATATTATAATTAAGAATTGAAAAAGCTCTCGCCTTCCTGAGCAATAACAGCATTGGTCTTTTCATCAGGTGCGTGTGTATCCGTACCATCGAAGAAAACCGTCGACACAAGCTCTGTATTGAGCACTGTAAACTGTCGCTCAAACATCGCTTTAATCTCATCCTTGCCCTCACCCTTACTGCCTGCCGCTATTACCAGTGCGGCTTTTTTATGCTTTGCTACGGGCGGTTTAACTCCGTGGGCAAAACGCAGGGCATAGTAACGCTGAAATCTGTCGACAATCGCCTTGAGAGGTGCAGGCACGCTGCTGTTATAAACGGGAGTTGAGATTACAAAATAATCTGCCTGCTCAAAATCAAGCATAAACTCATCCAAATCATCAAAACAGCAACCTTTATTTTTGCCGCAATATCCGCAACCCATGCACGGTTTTGCGTTCATTTTATATGCATTATATTTTTTTATTTCTGCCTCACCTGCCGAAGAAACAAGCGACTCACAAAGAGCAGACGACACGGAATCTTTACGGGGTGAACCGTTAAGCACAAGTATTTTTTTCATATCTGCATTCCCCTTAACAGTTGATATACTTCTTTGACCAGCTGAACAAATCTTCAGACATTTTATCAAAATCAATCTTACCGCCGTTTTTGAGGCTGATAAAGGTTTCGACAATTATCTTTTCATCATCACTGAAAAGTGTAAGTAAATCTTTCTGACACCTTATATATTTACCTGTCTGCTTAAAGCAGACAGCCTGCATAACAAACGAAGCGGATTTGTAAAGTTCCTTTAAAATCTCACCGCTCTTTTCGTAAAGCATATTATGCACACAGCCGTGGTAAATATTACACACACCTGTTCTGATTGCTTTGTCAACATCAAGCCTCTCAAGCAGGCAATCAAGGCTGCCGACTATCGGCATAGTATCGTAATAAAACTGAAAGAGGTCACCCGACTCCCAATTCAGGATTTCATCCTTGCCCGAAAGGAAGCCGCAGATAAGCTCTCTGTGAGGTAAGGTATCGAGCATAGCATTATAAACAGCAATATCCCCTGCCGACAGCTCATCGAGAATTACAACAAGGTCGATATCACTCGATTCGGTAGCTTCCCCTCTCGCATAACTGCCCTGCAGGCCGACAAACCAGACACGGTCTGCAAAAGTGTTATTTAATGCCTTCAGAAAAATTCCCTTCCAAACAGCAATATCTATCACGCTTAACTCACCTCCGAAACTATGAAAAAACCTCTTCTGTCAGCTGACAAAAGAGGTTTTATGGTGGACGTTAACGGACTTGAACCGCTGACCACTCGCACGTCAAGCGAGTGCTCTACCAACTGAGCTAAACGTCCATATTCGTGACAACGCTCGTTATTATAAACTATAGCACCGATTTTGTCAATAGCAATTATAAACTTTTTGATATTTTTCTTTACTATAATGTTTATTTATAATATAATAAGTTTATTATAAAGTTCTGAAAGGAAATTCAATGGCAAACATAAGACCTTACCGTGAGACAGATAAATACAATGTACAGCGCGTATGCCTGCAGACCATTAAAGACGATATGGTATTTGAAGGACTTAACAGAATAAATGCCGATCTTTTTCTGGCTGTTTACAACGACTACTATACCGAGCAGGAACCCGAAAACTGCTTTGTATGCACAGACGAAAACGATAACGCAGTAGGCTACATAATCTGTGCAGAAGACGTTAAAAAGTGGCGCAAGGTGTTTATGAAAGAGTACTACCCCAAAATAAAACACCGCAAATTTTCCGACAGAGCTATGGCTCTTGCCGAAATTGTTGCTCACAGCCTTTTTGCACGCAAATACCCTGCACACCTGCACATAGATATACTGCGTGAATACCGCGGAGGCGGTACAGGCACAAAGCTTGTAGAGACACTTGCGAACCACCTTGCCGAAAAAGGAGTTTGCGGTTTACAGCTTTGTGTTGACAACGAAAACAAAAAAGCAATCAGTTTTTACAACCGTTGCGGATTCAAAACGCTCGCAAATTTCGGCACAGGCCGTGCAATGGGACTAAAAATCGAGAGAAAATAAACGAAAGCGTATAGCCTTAACGGTTATACGCTTTTTGCAAATTTCTTTTTCTAACCCCTCGCGGCGGGAGACGCCGCAAGGGGGAACTTCTTAATAAATTCCTTTTAATTTAGTCTTTAACGGGGGTCTACCCCCGGCTCAAAAACAGTCCACAGGACTGTTTTTCCCCCGACTGCGGTCGGGTCGCCTTTTCGACCCCTCGCACCGCATTTCCACAAAAATCCCCCTCGCGGCGGGAGACGCCGCAAGGGGGATTTTTTGGTGCCGGTGGCGGGGGTCGAACCCGCACGGTATCGCTACCAACGGATTTTGAGTCCGCCTCGTCTGCCAATTCCAACACACCGGCAAATCATATTAGTCAGAATTATATAACAAAAAAGCGAAAAAATCAATAGTTATAAAAAAAATAGATTATACCGCCCATATACACTAAATTTCAATATATCCAAAGCTTCTTTTTAGAGTTGATTTTAGCACATCCCGGTGTTATAATCTCAATTAATAACAGGCGATTTACAAAAAGGAGAGTTCTGCTATGACAACATCAAAAACTGCAAAAAAGCTTTTCGACAGCACTTCAGGCAAGCTTTACTTTATGCTTAAAAGTATTTTTGACTCTGAAGATACCGTTGAAGGTATAATGGTTCAGGCATATAATGACATCTTCAACGCAAGCGCAAATCCGACAGAAACAGATATTTATATCCGAACTGCTGTAATATGCTTCGGCATACTCGGAAAGCCTGACCGCACCAATACAACTATCGTGCCTATTGAAAATGTAAATATACAGTCATTTTTCAGCGCATGTGAAAACTTTGACAAACCCGTACCAAACGAAGCTATAGCCGTTATTGCTATACTTAACGACCAGATCAACGTACTTACACCTCTGTCAAAACTAATCGTTTTCCTCAGGATGTACATCAATATGACTCCTGCCGAAATCGCCTCACTTGCAGGCACGGATGAAAATATTATCGACTTTGCTCTTTTCAGTGCATATCGCACAATGATGCCTGCCGCTGTACAAGCCTGCTCAGGCACTCCTCAGCTTCACGGTCAACCGATGCTCCAGCTCATTCGTATAGCATTACTCAAACAAGCTTTCAACACGAAAGTTCCTGTTGATATTGAAGGAAAAACTTTTTCAGTTCCTTCAGCAGATACTGTCCCCTCTGCTGTGCCTGTAACCGTTGAAGAAACTGCAGTGACGGAAGAGCCGATTATTAATGAAGAGCCTGCACCTGTTATGGAGGATATATCTTCAGGCTCCGACCCTACACCTGAGTTTGACAGCTCCGTATGGTCATATATCAAAAACAAATTCGGTTTTGATGTTTCGGATGACACAAACGCAAAACTCTCCGAAGCATATTCACTGATTTCCGATGGTCGCACAGATTCGGCGAAAGAAATATTATTCTCAATCAACCGTGAAGCACCTCACGCGGCTTCTTTGCTTGGTTTACTTATGATTGATGTCGGCGCCGTAACACCTGACGATATGTTCAACATACCTGCAGACTATGCAAACCTGCCGACATTTAAAGGTGCAAATTACTATGCAAACAGTCAGCTCAAGGATTTTCTCAACAAGCTGATTCTCGCCAACCGACCTACTCAGCCGCCCGTAAAGCCTATCCCTCCCGTACCTTCTGCTCCTCCCGAGGAAAAGAAGAGCAAAACCGGTCTTATAGTCACCATAGTTATTATTGTTGCTCTTCTCGCAATAGGCGGTGTTTTAGCGCTTGCATTTTCACAGGGTTGGATATCTTTGCCTGATTTTGATAACAAAAAGAAAGAGGATACATCCGAAGTAGTTGAAACAGATACACTCGAAGACTTCTCAGACGATGAAGAACTCACTACCGAAGAGCCTGAAACCACTCTGCCGAGCGTAGCGCAGATAAATCTCGGCACAACAACAGCCCGAATCGACCGTGCTGTCGACAACAAATTTGAATTCATTCCTGCTCAGAGCGGTTACTATACTTTTTCTTCTGCAGACGATTCAATCGACCTTAACGGAACACTTTTCTCAGGCAGCAACCGTATAGCAACCGATACAGACAGCGGTAACGGACAAAACTTTATGTTAACTGTTTATTGCGATGCCGACACTCCTTTCACTCTCTCGGTTATGGAAAAAGCAAGAGGCAATGGCAATATGTATGTAGATATTACTGTAACAATGTGCAACGATAGCGAAGGCCAAGCATACGCCAGATATACCGAATACACTACCAACGGTATAAAATTAACTACCGGTGATACGCTTTATTTTGACCATTCATTTGACAGTAACTCTACAATGCCGCAGCAAGAATACATTATATCCCCCACCGATTACTACATTGACCAATCAGAAGGTATTCTCTGGCTCGCCTTCCCCAGCGAGTATAACGGACAAGCACAAAACTTATGGTATCCCGTGAGATATTAAGACTAATAATATAAGAGAAAAATTTAATCTGCCTGTATAAAACAAAAACTGCAAGCTCGCCTTTCGGTAAGCTTGCAGTTTTAATTGTTTTAAGACTTATTTATACTTGGGTCTCTTTACATAAGTTGTGTGGAGAACCTCGTGTGCCTTGTGGCTGTTGGGCTCGCCAAGGAACTCAGCATAAATTCTCTTAACAGCCTCACTCTCGTGTGACTTTCTCTTGGGAAGGTTCTTATCAGCCTCGTAGAGAGCTGCTGCACGTCTACCCTTGAGGTCAACGAAGTTGTGAACTGTTGCAGACTGGATCGGCTGACCGCCGCCGTTTACACAGCCGCCGGGGCAACCCATAATCTCGATGAACTGGTAGTCAGCAGTACCTGCCTTAACCTTCTCCATAATCTCATGTGCTGCTGCAGCGCCGCTTGCAACTGCAACCTTGATATCCATACCAGCAACTGAGTAAGTTGCTTCCTTGATACCCTGGCCTCTGACCTCTGTGAAGTCAACGCTCTCAAGCTCTTCGCCTGTGAGAACTTCAACAGCTGTACGCAGAGCTGCTTCCATAACGCCGCCTGTTGCGCCGAAGATAACTGCTGCACCTGTACCTTCGCCGAGCGGATTGTCGAACTCTTCTTCGGGAAGGTGGTTGAAGTAGATACCTGCTGTTTCGATCATACGTGCAAGCTCACGTGTTGTGAGTGCGTAGTCAACATCCGGATAACCTGAAGCATCCTGATGGTCGCGCTTTGTCTCAAACTTCTTAGCTGTACAGGGCATAATGCCAACAACAACGATATCCTTGGGGTCGATACCCATCTTCTGTGCGTACCAT
Organism: Acutalibacteraceae bacterium; assembly: GCA_045123695.1. Taxonomy (GTDB): domain Bacteria; phylum Bacillota; class Clostridia; order Oscillospirales; family Acutalibacteraceae; genus UBA8612. Next base: position 16,341 of record JBGVKJ010000043.1, on the reverse strand, counting down.
GTCTTTGTGATAGCACCGAACATCTGCTGGGGTGACTTGCAGGATGAAAGATGTCTGAGCTGGTCGGGATAGTAGTGCTCGCAGTACTTGATCCAACCGGGTGAGCAGGATGTGATCATCGGAAGTGTGCCGCCGTTCTTGATTCTGTCAAGAAGCTCGTAACCCTCTTCCATAATTGTAAGGTCAGCTGCAAAGTCAGTATCGAATACCTTATCGAAGCCGAGTCTGCGAAGAGCAGCAACCATCTTACCCTGTACGTTTGTACCGATGCTCATACCGAAGCACTCACCGAGTGTAACACGGATTGAGGGAGCAGTGTTGACAACAACAAACTTCTCGGGGTTGTTGATAGCTGCGAATACAGCTGATGTGTCATCCTTCTCGTAGATAGCACCTGTCGGGCAGTTAACGATACACTGACCGCAGGAGATACAGGAAACATCAGCAAGGTCCTTATCGAAAGCAGAGCTGATGTGTGTGTCGAAGCCACGTGCGTTTGCACCGATTACGCTTACCTTCTGCTGGTTACAAGCTGCAACACAGCGACGGCAGAGGATACACTTGCTGTTATCTCTTACCATATGAGCTGCGGAATCGTCAAACTCGAATGCGGGCATCTCACCGTCGAAAGCGTGCTCATCATCTACGCCGAATTCCTTGCAGAGCTTCTGAAGCTCGCAGTTACCGGAGCGGATACATGAGAGACACTCTTTTCTGTGAGTGGAGAGGATAAGCTCAAGAGTCATCTTACGTGACTGTCTTACCTTCTCTGTGTTTGTGAAGACCTCCATACCTTCGTTTACGGGGTAAACGCAGGCTGTAACAAGGCTTCTTGCACCCTTGACCTCTACCATACAGATACGGCAAGCACCGATCTCGTTGATATCCTTGAGGTAGCAGAGGGTGGGAATCTCGATACCTGCATAACGTGCAGCTTCGAGAATTGATATACCGTTAGGCACACTTAAGGGCATGCCGTTGATTTTGATATTTACCATTTCCATTGTGTGGCACACTCCTTTCGTTATTTCTTATAGATTGCCTGAATCTTCTTACAAGAATCCATACAAGCACCGCACTTGACACACTTCTCAGCATTGATTGCGAAGGAAGCGAGCTTGTGACCGGGTGCGATATAGTCTGTTCTTGCGATTGCGTCTGCAGGACAAGCTCTTGCACACATACCGCAGCCGATACACTTCTCAGCATCGATGTAGTAGCGGACAAGACCCTTACAAACACCTGCGGGACAAACCTTATCGACAACGTGTGCCTCGTACTCATGTCTGAAGAACTTGAGTGTTGCGAGAACAGGGTTGGGAGCAGTCTGACCGAGACCGCAGAGTGAGTTCTGCTTGATGTAGAGAGCAAGCTCTTCGAGCTTATCGAGGTCTTCGAGAGTAGCCTTACCCTCTGAAATCTTCTCGAGCATCTCCATCATACGCTTTGTACCGATACGGCAGGGTGAACACTTACCGCAGGACTCATCAACAGTGAAGTCGAGGAAGAACTTAGCAATATCAACCATACAGTTGTCTTCGTCCATAACGATGAGACCGCCGGAGCCCATCATACAGCCGATTGCTGTAAGGTTATCGAAGTCGATTGCTGTATCCATAAGGTGAGCAGGAATACAACCACCGGAGGGACCGCCTGTCTGAGCAGCCTTGAACTTCTTACCGTTGGGGATACCGCCGCCGATGTCTTCGATAACTTCGCGGAGTGTTGTACCCATCGGAACTTCAACAAGACCTGTGTTCTTGATCTTGCCGCCGAGTGCGAATACCTTTGTACCTGTGGACTTTTCTGTACCCATTGAAGCAAACCACTCAGCACCGTTGAGGATGATCTGAGGAATGTTTGCGTAAGTTTCAACGTTGTTGTTGTTTGTGGGCTTGCCGAAGAGGCCCTTTACAGCCGGGAAGGGCGGACGGGGACGGGGCTCACCACGGTTACCTTCGATTGAGGTCATAAGAGCTGTTTCCTCACCGCAAACGAATGCGCCCGCACCAAGACGGATGTGAAGATCGAAGTCAAAGCCTGAATCAAAGATGTTCTTACCGAGAAGACCGTACTCCTTAGCCTGATCGATAGCAATCTGAAGACGCTTAACAGCGATCGGATACTCAGCACGAACGTAAACATAACCCTCTGTTGCACCGATTGCGTAACCGCAGATAGCCATAGCTTCGATAATACAGTGGGGGTCGCCTTCGAGGATTGAACGGTCCATGAATGCACCGGGGTCACCTTCGTCAGCGTTACATACTACATACTTCTGGTCTGCAGCGTTCTTTGCTGCAAAGCTCCACTTGAGGCCTGTTGAGAAACCGCCGCCGCCTCTGCCGCGAAGACCGGAATCCTTAACGATTGAGATAACCTCATCGGGTGTGAGCTTGTTAAGGCACTTTTCAAGAGCCTGGTAGCCATCGTGTGCGATATACTCATCAATGTTTTCGGGATCTATGACACCGCAGTTACGAAGAGCAATTCTCTTCTGCTTTGCATAGAACTTTGTCTGCTCAAGTGACTTAACGCTGTCATCCTGAACTGTCTCTTCGTAAAGAAGACGTGTGACCATACGGCCCTTGAGAAGATGCTCTTCAACGATTTCGGGAATATCGTCTACCTTAACCTCGCTGTAGAAGCAACCCTCGGGATAAACTATCATGATGGGACCGAGAGCACAAAGACCAAAACAACCTGTTTTGATAACCTTGATTTCATCCTGAAGTCCCTTTGCTGCGATTTCGCTTTCGAGCTTTTCAATTATCTCATTGCTGTGAGATGAAGTACAGCCCGTACCGCCGCAGACAAGAACGTGGGAACGATACATTTTGTTTCCTCCTTGTTATTTGGCAACAGCGCCGACTGTGTATTCTGTAACGACATTACCGTTTACGATGTGGTCGTTGACAACCTTTGCTACTTTTTCTGCTGACATCTGAACGTATGTGACTTTCTCCTGGCCGGGTACGAAAACCTCGACGATGGGCTCATACTGGCACATACCGATGCAGCCTGTCTGTGAAACTGTGACACCCTTGAGTGCACGGCGTGCAAGCTCCTCTGTGAAAGCATTCATAACGGGACGTGCGCCTGCTGCGATACCGCAGGTAGCCATACCGACTACGATTCTTGTTGCGTCTTCACTATCGTTTCTTGCTGTCATAGCGTTGAGTGTACGCTCTTTGATTGCCTGAAGTTCTGCAAGTGATTTCATTTAGGTTACACCTCCGAGTAGGATATTGGTTTGTTCATTGATATAGTCTTTCATCCACTGCACCACCTCCGGCTCGTCGAGAGGTACTCCGCCGAGTATCTCACGCATCTCAGCCGTATTGAGGGTAAAGCTTTCGCTGTCCCTGCTTCTGGTGTAGATGAAATCTCTGTCTGTGTTCATTGAGATAAGTATTACAACTGTCGAGGTTACATCGCCAAGCGGTGTAAAGTCGATACTGTCGGTTTTGAAAAGAGCCGAAGTTGTTGTGCCTTTACCTTTTTCGCTTTCTATCTTTAAGCATCCGCCCGTCTGCTCTGCTGCGAGCTTGAAAAGCGGTATACCCATACCGACCTTGCGCGTGGTGCGTGTGGTAAAAAACGGGTCAAGCACGTTGGCAACCTGCTCAGCCGTCATACCGCAGCCGTTGTCGCTGACCGTTATTGTCAGCTCGTGCTTTACGGTATTCTCCGCAACAGTGATAGTTGTAAGGCTTGCGCCCGCCGCTATCGAATTCTGTGCAATGTCGAGAATATTGAGTGAAAGCTCACGCATAAATTATCAGTCCTTGTATTTTGCAAGGATACCTGCAATCTGGTCAGGTGTAAGCTTGCCGTAAACATCGTCGTTGATGTTCATAACGGGAGCAAGACCGCAAGCACCGATACAACGGCTTGCCTCGAGTGAGAAGATACCGTCTTCTGTGCACTCACCTGCTGCGATACCGAGCTGCTTTGAAATCTCGTCAAGTACCGACTGAGCACCCTTAACATAACAAGCTGTACCAAGGCATACGGAAATGTTGTACTTGCCCTTGGGTGAAAGTGAGAACTGAGCATAGAAAGTGGAAACACCGTAAACCTTTTCAAGCGGAATATCCATACCCTCTGCAATCATAACCTGAACCTCGAAGGGAAGGTAACCGTAGATTGCCTGTGCCTGCTGCATTACATGCATAAGCATACTGGAATCATTCTTGTTCTCTTCGATGATTGCTTTGAGCTGTGCCTCCTGCTCGGGTGTGCCCTTGAAGGGGAGTTTGCTGATTTTTTTAAGCATTCGACTTTGCCTCCTTTGTCGTAGAGTGTTAACCGCACGGTTTGCCGTACGATATGCATAGGTCTTAAACTATACTTGCATACATTTTGGATTATATCACAGCGCAAAATAATTGTCCATATATTATAAATAAAAAAAACAAAGCATTTTGCCGAAAATTCTGTACTTCCTGCCATAATATAACAAAAGCCTGCGGCATTTTATACGCCGCAGGCTTTCCGATACTTATTTTACTGTGATAAAGCTCTTTACAACAGAATCTTCATCGACCATATCTTCATCATATTCGCCGGTAAAGTATTCGAGCTGAATCTTGACTTCTGAAATTGCTTCCTGAACGGATTTATCGCCGATTGCGGAGGTATCAACAAGAACATTTACGGGAAGAATCTGCTTATCCTTTGCAGGCATACCGAACTCACCGTACTGTGAAACACTGCATACCCAGACACCGTTTTTGCCGTTATTCTCGGCAATAATTCCGTAAATATTAAGGTCACTTGTAGTCTTGTTTTCAATTTCGATATTGAGCACATACCACTGCCATGTGCTGCCGTCAGCAAGCACCTTTGAAGCAGTTGCACTGTCAAGACCGAAGAGTTTTGATTCGCTGTTGAATGCTGCTGAATTTCCCTTGTAAGACTCAAGAATACTTGAACCGTCCTCAACATTCACGCGCTTTGCACTGAGCAGAGAATCGTTCTGTGTGCTGTCCGGTGCAGGTGCAACAAGATTATTTGATACCGGGAACTTCTTGTATTCACTTTCGGGCACTTCATCACTGCCGTCTGCAGGAGTTTCAAAATAAACAAGTTCAAGCTTCATCTTTGAAAGAGCATTATACACTTCAACTTTATTGAGAAGATTATTATCAACAATTATACCCACGGGGTAATATTCATCCGTCACGTTTGCAGGCACGGTAAGCTCATAAGAACCTGCAGTATTCAACCACATTCCGGCAGGCAAACCCGTTGCCGCAAAACCTACAAAAGTTTTGCTTGTAGCAGAGTTATTGTTAATCTGAACATCGATTGTATAGATGCTCCATGTACCAACATTTGCAAGCAAAGATTTTGCTTTTTCCTCGGTAAGACCGATATCCGTTGTAGCTATATCAATAAATCTTGCCTCATCTTTGATATAGTTTGCTTTTTCCGTTTCATTTACTACCGCCCACTCAAATCCGGCATAAAGTGTACCGGGTACTGTGGACGCAACGTTGTTCGTACCTGCAGAATTCTTCTTGCAGGCTGTAAAGCTGAATGCCATTACACACACTAACAACAGTGCAACTATTCTTTTAGTCTTCATTGTACTTCCTCACTTTTCTTTTTATTGTTTGTCTTGACCTTGCTATTGCCATAGTGCCGTCGGGCACATTCTCGGTTACAACCGAGCCTGCCGCCGTATATGCACCTTTGCCTACTTTTACGGGAGCTACAAGGCAGGTATCACAACCTATAAACGCCTTATCTCCTATGGTTGTGCGGAATTTACGTGTGCCGTCATAGTTTGCCGTAGCACATCCGCAGCCGATATTCACACCGCTACCGACATCGCTGTCGCCCACATAGCTCAGGTGACTGATTTTGGTATCGGCACCAATTACCGAATTCTTGATTTCAACAAAATTGCCAACATGCACACCGTCTGCAATAACACAGCCCGGACGTATATGGGTAAAGGAGCCTGCCTTTACACGATTTCCAATCGTGCTGTTTTCACACTGTGTGGAATTCAGCACGCAATCATCGCCTATAATGCTCGATTCCACCTTACTTTGCGGACCTATAATGCAGCCGGAGCCTATTACCGTTTTACCCGTAATAATCGTACCGGGAAGAATTTGTGTACCTGCACCGATTACAACCTCAGGCGAGATAATAATGCCGTCGACACAAGGTATATCGACACCGCCGAGTATATGTTTTTCGAGAATACTCCTGCGTTCGGTTTCGTTACGCTCAATCATACTGTGGCTTTCAGCCATCGGAATACAACCTTTCTCAGCAAATTATACCGCCGCCTACCACGGTTTCGCCGTCGTAAAGCACAACTGACTGACCGGGTGTAACAGCTCTCTGCGGCTCGTCAAATTCAACTGTCATTGTGCTGTCGCCCGTCTGGTAAACCGTTGCGGCAGCCTCCTTTTGGCTGTATCTTGTTTTTGCGGTAACTCGCAGAGATGAATCTATTTTCTCCACTGCGATAAGATTTATTTCTTTTGCTTCAACTCTTGAAGAAAAAAGTTCTTCGTTTGAGCCGAGATATACTCTGTTTTTTTCAACATCCTTACGGATAACAAACAGCGGAGCAGGTGCACTTATACCAAGCCCCTTACGCTGACCGATTGTGTAACCGATAAGACCTTTGTGTCTGCCCCAAAGCTTGCCGTCGGTACCTACAAAATCACCGGGAGCAAACTTTTTATCGGAAAATTCTTCGATAAACTCACGGTAACAGCCGTCGGGCACAAAGCAGATATCCTGACTGTCGGGTCTGTCAGACGAGATAAATCCGTTTTCTGCCGCAAGCTCACGCACCTGCGGTTTGGTATAGTCGCCCAACGGAAACAGCGCGGCATTAAGCTGAGCCTGAGAAAGCTGCCACAGCACATAGCTCTGGTCTTTCTCGGTATAAACGGCACGCTCAAGCATAATTCTGCCCGAAGGATTATTTTTGTTAATCCTTGCATAGTGACCCGTTGCTATCGTGTCACAACCGAATTCTTTTATCTTCTCGGCAAGAGCACCGAATTTTATCGCCTTATTGCAATATACGCAGGGGTTCGGAGTTTCGCCACTGATATAGCTGTCGGCAAAGTACTGCATAACTGTACGACGGAATTCATCGCAAAGGTCGACCGTAATATGAGAGAAGCCGAGTCTTGCCGCAACTGCTGCCGCATCGGTTTCATCCCTTTCGGGCGCACCCTCGAAAGCGCGCATTGTAACACCGAGCAAATCATATCCGCCCTGCTGAAGAAGCAAAGCTGCAACGGAGCTGTCAACTCCGCCGCTCATAGCAACACCCGTTTTCATCATCTGAGGTCAAACATCGGGGAAATGATATTGTCGGTTGAGCCGTCTATTGCCTGATACATACGGCGTGTGAAGAAATATTTCTCTACAAGATCGATTTCAGCTGTCTTGAGATCTGCCTTACGAACAATTAAGCCTACAGCGTATTCAACCGCTGCTTCACTGTCTGCCTGTTCACTTGTATAGGCATCGAAACCACGTTCGTAACCTGCGGCACTTGCCTCAAGCGAGCCCATTACAAGAATATCCGCACCGCTCGAAGCAACCTGATTGTGTGCTACGGCTTTGATATCAAAGCCTCTGTCGTTTGTTGCGATATCCTCAAGCTTTGCGTTGAGACCTGCGCCCTCTTTAAGGGTTATATAGCCGTTTTCTTCAAGAAGCAACAATGCACGTGCCATATTGTCTTCATCGTTGGGTATAGCAATACTTGCACCGTTTTTAACCTTTGTCGGAGAATCCCATGTTTCAAGATAGATAGCCATAGGATGATAGTAAACAGGGCCTAAATTAACCAGCTTATCCGAATTATATTCGGTATATTCCTTTTTGGTGGGCATAAGTGTAAAGTCAACTTCACCTTTTTCGAGTGCCGCAAGAGCTTGCTCGCCTGTATCAAACTCTTTGTATACAAGTTTGTATCCGTATTCGGGGAAGTGAAGTTCGAGGCCGTACATTACTTCGTCCTGCGGACTCTTGCCTCTTAATACACCCGCTGTAATTTCGGGAAAGCCTTCGGTATTGATTGTAGTAGGCTCATCTGATGCAGGGTTATTACCGCAAGCGGTAAACGCAAGCAAAACTACCATAGCTGCCAATATTGCGCAAAGAACTTTTTTCATAATTCTATCACCTTTGGTATTATCATAATATTTCAATTTACTATAACACACATTCGATATTTTTTCAAGTGAGGAATATCATTCACGAAAATGTTACATTTTATTATGTATATTATCTTGAAAAATTCAGCAGATTTGGTATACTTTGTGTTATATGTATAATACGAAAGGGGAATATAAAATGAAAGCATCCGAGAGCATTCCCAATTATGCTCCGAAACTGCGTGAATACGCAAACTACACTGCAAGACAGATTAAAGATGTCTGCAAAACAATCGGCCCCCGTGCCCCGGGCGAAGAAGCCGAAAAGAAAGCTCAGGAGAGATTTGCCGATGAGCTTAAGAAGTACGCTGACGACGTAAAAATCGAGCCGTTCGATCTTCATCCCAAAGCATTCCTCGGCTGGATCCGTCTTTGTGCAATTATTATGATTGTTGCTAACGGTGTGTTCTTTGCAGGTACATTTTTCGCAAATGCACCCAAGTGGCTGCCTGTCATCCCGCTTGCACTCAGCCTTATCTGCCTTTTCTTCATCGTAACAGAGTTCCTTTTCTACGGCGAGACTCTTGACCCGTTCTTCCCCAAGCGCACATCTCACAACGTTGTCGCAAGATACAACGCAAACGGCACAGCCAAAAAGCGTATCATCGTATCCGGTCACGTTGACTCATCTTACGAGTGGCGTTACACATACCTCGGCGGCCCGCCCCTCATCACAACAGTTATCGGCGGCGCTGTAGCAGGTATCGTTATTGCACTTGTTGCCGAGATTTACAGTGTTGCAACAGGCAACACAGGTTCACTTCTTATCGACATTCTCCGTTGGGTAATGCTCGCATGGTGTATCCTTTTCGGTGCAGCTATTTTCTTCCTCAACTACAAGCTTCCCGTTGAGGGTGCAAACGACAACCTCACAGGCTCAATCGCTTCAATCGCTGTTATGAAGTACCTCAAAGACAACAATATCCGTTTTGAAGATGTTGAAGTATGGACACTTCTCACAGGTTCTGAAGAAGCAGGTCTCAGAGGCGCGAAGGCTTTTGCAAAAGAGCACAAGAAAGAGCTTGAAGATATGGAAACCGTATTCGTCGGTGTTGATACACTCCGCGATTATGACTTCTACGCAATCTACAGCCGCGATATGACATTCACAGTCAAATCCGATGCACAGGTATGTGCACTGCTCAAGCAGGCTGCTCTCAACGCAGGTCTCGACCTTCCCTACAAGGCAATCTTCCTCGGTGCTTCCGACGCTGCCGCAGTATGTAAGGCAGGCTTTAAGGGTGCAACACTTGCAGCTATGGACCCCGCACCTGCAAGATACTACCACACCAGACTTGACACAGGCGACAACATCGACCTCAAGTCAATCGAAACAGGTATCAACATTATGCTCGAATCCGTATTCCTTTACGATGAGCAGGGTCTTAAAGATAACTATAATGCATAAAAAACAGTATGGCGCATGAATTTGCGCCATATTTTGTGCACATAATACAGTAAAAAATTCTTTACAAATCAGTGTTACTGTGTTATAATTTGCTTTGCATGTTCCTTCTCTCGGTACAGGGAGTAAACCTCAACGAGGTTGTCACCTGCCCTGTTCTGGGGTTGCGAATAAATAATTTAAATGAGGTGAAAAACAATGACAAACGCAGAAAAGAGTGCAATCATCGCTGAGTACGCTATCCACGAGGGCGACACAGGTTCACCCGAGGTACAGATTGCTGTTCTCACAAAGAGAATCAATGGCCTTACAGCTCACCTTAAGGAGCACCACAAGGATCATCACTCTCGCCGTGGCCTTCTCAAGATGGTTGGTCACAGACGTAACCTTCTTGCATACCTTCAGAAGGTTGACATTGAGCGTTACCGTTCAATCGTTGCAAGACTTGGTCTTCGTAAATAATTACGGCACTAATAGGGCGGCTTCCCATTCGGTTGCCGCCCTAAAATTTTGAAAATCACCGGAAAGCCGCCGACAGGCTTTAGCGGTAAATAAAGTGTTTGAGCGGACAAGCTCGAATGTTTTGTTTATTGCTAAAAGTAAGTTCGTGCCGCTTTCCGGAACAAATAAAACAACTATTATGAAAGAAAGAGGTAAAGCAAAATGACTTTAAGAACTTTTGACACATTCAAAACCTTCAAGACAGAAATTGCAGGCCGTCCCTTTGTCGTAGAAATCGGCAAGATGGCTGAGCTTGCAGGCGGCGCCTGCCTTGTCCGCTACGGCGAGACAAACGTACTTTGTACAGCTACAATGGCTGCAAAGCCCCGTGAAGGCGTTGACTTCTTCCCCCTCTCCGTTGACTTTGAGGAGAAGCTTTATTCAGTAGGCCGTATCCCCGGCTCATTCCAGCGCCGTGAAGGCAGAGCAAGCGAAAAGGCTACTCTCGCTTCCCGTGTTATCGACAGACCCATCCGTCCTCTCTTCCCCAAGGATATGAGAAACGATGTCGGCGTTGTTGCAACAGTTATGTCCGTTGACCCCGATTGCTCACCCGAAATTACAGCTATGCTCGGTGTTTCCATCGCAATCTCCATTTCAGAGATTCCGTGGGACGGCCCCGTTTCAGGCGTTGTTGTAGGTATGGTTGACGGCGAGTACGTTATCAATCCCACAGCAGAGCAGAAGGAAAAGAGCGAAATGTATGTTACAGTCGCTTCCACTTCCGACCTTGTTGCTATGATTGAGGCTGCCGCAAACGAAGTTTCCAACGACGATATGTACGACGGTATTATGTTTGCTCACGCAGAAAACCAGAAGATCGTTGAATTCATCAACTCCATCAAGGCTGAGTGCGGTAAAGAGAAGATTGAGTTCCCCTCAAACGATCCCGCTCCCGAGATGTTCGAGGCTATCAAGGACTTCGCAATCGAGGATATCCGCGTTGCTCTCGATACAGACGACAAGCGTATCCGTGACGAAAGACTTAAGCCCATCTACGATGCAGTTCACGAGAAGTTTGACGAAATCTATCCCGAAGAGATTGCAAAGATTGACGACTGCCTTTACAAGACACAGAAGTACGTTGTACGCCGCTGGCTTCTTGACGACGGCAAGCGTGTTGACGGCAGAGGCATCAACGAGATCCGTCCTCTCGCAGCAGAGGTTGACCTTCTTGACAGAGCACACGGTACAGGTATGTTCACAAGAGGCCAGACTCAGGTTCTCACAGTAACAACACTCGGCCCCATGAGTGATGTTCAGCTTCTCGACGGTATTGACAACGAAACAGAAAAGAGATATATGCACCACTACAACTTCCCTGCATACTCTGTCGGCGAGACAAAGCCCTCCAGAGGTCCCGGCAGACGTGAAATCGGTCACGGTGCACTTGCAGAGAAGGCTCTTGTTCCCGTTATCCCCAGTGTAGAGGAATTCCCCTACTGCATCCGTCTTGTTTCCGAGGTTCTCTCCTCCAACGGTTCAACATCACAGGCTTCCGTATGTGGCTCAACACTTTCACTTATGGCAGCAGGTGTTCCGATCAAGGCTCCCGTAGCAGGTATCTCCTGCGGTCTTGTTACAGAGGGCGACCGCTTCATGACAATGGTTGATATCCAGGGTCTTGAGGACTTCTTCGGCGATATGGACTTCAAGGTTGCAGGTTCAAAGAAGGGTATCACAGCAATCCAGATGGACCTCAAGGTACACGGTCTTACTCCCGCAATTATCCGTGAGGCTCTTGACAAGACATATACAGCTCGTTGCGAAATCCTTGACGATGTAATGCTCAAGTGTATCGCAGAGCCCCGTAAGGAGCTTTCAAAGTACGCTCCCAAGATGCTTACAACAAAGATTCCCGTTGAGAAGATCAGCGAGGTTATCGGTAAGCAGGGTAAGGTTATCCAGAAGATCTGTGCAGAGTGCAACTGTAAGGTTGACGTTGAGGAAGACGGTTCAATCTTCATCTGTGCTATCAATATGGAAGACGCAGAGCGCGCACTTCTTATGGTTAACACAATAGCTAACGATCCCGAGCCCGGTTCATTCTACAACGGTGTTGTAACTCGTATTATGGACTTCGGTGCATTCGTTGAGATCGCTCCCGGTAAAGAAGGCCTTGTACACATCAGCCGCCTTGACGTTAAGCGTACAGAGAAGGTTGAAGATGTTGTTGCTGTAGGCGACGAGGTTATCGTTAAGGTTCTCGAAATCGACGACCAGGGCAGACTCAACCTTTCCAGAAGAGATGCACTTATCGAGATTGAGGGTATGGTTCCCGAAAACACAATCTCCGATGCTCCCCGCCGTCCGGCTCCTCGTAAGGACTTCCGCCGTGGCGACAGAAAGCCCAGAAACTGATTAAAAACTTAATCAATATAAAGCAAGGCACTGTAAAAAACTTTACAGTGCCTTGTTATTTTTTGCAGTGTGGTGATTTTACGGTTTGCTTTTTATCTTGCCCAATACAAGAGAGTACGGTTCGGGCTTGCCTATTTCTTTTGTGCTCATTTTATCGAGTGCAAGTGTTATTTTAAGGAATGTTTCAACCTGTTCGCACATTAAGTCAAGGCTGAATTTTTCCATCTGATGTGTTTCGTTTATAGCTGTCAGATAGTCGGGAGCAGTTACAAGTGAAATATCGGAAATGCCTACATTTCTTGGCGGCTGACCTTCGCCGAAATGAAGGAAATTATGTCCCTTGACGGTTACGGTTCTGACCATTGTTCTTCCTTCAAGTGCGTCATAATAAACCTTGTCCATTGCTTTGTTTGCAGTATATACAAGCTCAACGTCAATGGGATTTGTGCACTGATATTCCCCGTCTTTGTCTTTCCATTCCATACAGCCTAAATGCTCAACGCCGAGACTCGCGACTGCTTTGATATGTCCGTTTTTGCCGTCCCACATATCGCGGTGATTTTTCAACCACTTTGACGAAGCCTGAATATCGTGCTCTTTGAAATTCGGCAATCTGAAATGTCCCGTTACAAAAACAAATATAAGTGTTCTGTCAAGTTCTGCATCCTTCAAGTGCCTCATCATTTCCAGCATTGCAATAGGACCGTTTTCCTCAACGCAGTTTATACCGTCGGTATGAGTGTTTATTATAATAGCTTCCTTTTTGTTTTTACCTTCAATAACTGCATAAAAAGATTCTGTCTTTGCGTTATGCTCTTTTTCAGCAGTAAGAACAAGGTTGACCTTCTTCTTTTCTTTTGCAGCCTTTTTGAGCTTTTCGCCCGATTCTTCACCGACCCAAAGTGCAGGAATACCCTGATAATCCATAATAAAGGGTAGATACTGTCCCTTTACCATTTCATCGCTCATACCTTCCCAAACGCAGATAACAGCCTTAACACCCATTGCTTTTGCAACAGAGATAAGCGGTATTTTAACAAAAGAATCCGCAACGGGACCTTTATAGTTTTTCGGAAGTGATAAGCCTTTCGGGTATGAATTACGCTGATTGAAAGCAAATCCGGTAGGGACTTTTTCGAGGTCTTTAACCTTTACAAGTGCAATCTTTCCTCTTGCGGGAAGATAATTGATATGTTTGCCGTATATCTCCACTATTTCTTCGGTAATACCTTTTTCATCGGTTTCGCCCGAATAAGGCCACGCCGAGGTAACCTCAATTTCATCATAGTCGTTTGAATTTATGATTTTTATTGACGAATGTTTTTCTTCCCAACGGTTAAACGAATAGAGGTCGCTGTATGTCTTAAAGCCCATTTTGTGAATTTCGTCTTTCAGATAATCCACAAATTTCTGCTGACCCTCCGAACCGGTGAGACGTAACCCAAAACCATTCATTACGTTCATGCCTTCGGTCAAATACTCCCTTGAAATTGTAAACTTCAAATTTATCCCTCTTTCTAAAATTAGTTTTATCAGAATTCTCAAAATAAAAAATGCGCCCACCGAAGCGGACGCAAAAAACGCAAACCCCGATAGTCGCCAAACCAATTCAATATAAAGGGCAATAAGCACAATCGTATTGACGGAATTTGCATTTTTATCAAATTCTGCATACGATTATGCAAAAAAGCAGACCATTTCTGCAAAACAGAAATTGCCCTTTTTATATATTCAATTGGTTTGGCACTATCAGTATACCACAAAGCCAAACAATATTCAACACTAAAAAGCTGAGAGAATCAACACTCACACCCGACAAAGAAGTATTTCGGTAAACCAGAGAAAATTGCCGTACAAATCCCCTGCTCGTTACGGTATAAAACAAAATCACCCGAAGAATAACGAAAGAATTCTTTTTCGGGTGGTATATTTTTTGTGAAGTTTCAAACCTGCGGTTTGAAGTGAAGTTGTAATAAATTACAGTGAAGTTTTTTAACAAAAGTGAAGTTAAGTTTGCCTCAAAACACTTGCGAAGCAAACTTCACTACGAAGTAACTTCACTGCCGCAAGGCAACTTCACTTGTCCGTCAGGGCAAACTTAGTTCCGGCACAGTTCTTAAAACACAATCTCCGATGCTCCCCGCCGTCCTGCTCCCCGTAAGGACTTCCGCCGTGGCGACAGAAAGCCCAGAAACTGATTAAAAAGTTAATCAATATAAAGCAACAGCCTTGCTCAAACGAGTAAGGCTGTTGTTATTTTATATGGCTTTTATTCTTCTGTTATATATTTGCTGTCAATTGCAGGCACGTAATATGCACCGTAGCTTTTGATTCCGGGTAAATCCTGCGCTATAGTCCCATCGTGTTCGATTTCAACATAGAACTTATAATACGGTATGAAATATTCTGCTGTCGATGAAACAAAATAAACCAGCTCTGCTTTTTTCACAGCCTGCACACCAAGGAAATCGACGCAGACACTTGTAGCGTATTTGCCTTGCTCAAGCAAGCCTGTAGCTTCCTCGAGTGAAATTATCGGGTAATTGCCGAGTGACTCTTTGCCCGACACACTCTGCGAAATATTAAGCACACCATCCTCTGACATATAAAACGACACTTTATTGAAATTATAATTTTCAATACTCTTTTTTATATCGGAGTCAGCATCATAAAACGCAAGTGAAAACTTCCTTTTTCCGTAAACATCATAATCACCCATACTTATATCCGCCGTCGGATTTTTCATATTGAGATAAGCTGAATACTTTTCTTTCAGGTAATTTGCCGTTTTGTTTATTTCGTCATAGTCTGCATAATCGTCAAGTGAAATGTTTTCACCCCTGATATAAACATTAAGCCTCAGCCACGAATTAACCGACACTTTAACGTTATCGGTTTCGATATATATCTGCGTTTCTTCCTTTTTGATTTGTGATTTATCTGCTTTTATTCCCAGCCTTTTTGCATAGTCGAGCAAAATGTCTTCAAACTGACTTAAATCGGTCTGCGGTATATCGTCACCTGTCGGTGCATAAGCCGTATTTTTGTAAACGGGAAGTTTTTTCGGCGAATTTTCTTCGCTCCACGGGTTGTTGATAATAAGCTCATCTTCACTGTACGCAAAATAAGCTTCCATACTCATTCCGCCTTCAAAAATATCGGGCAATGAAACAAGCGGCAATTTCGTGCCTTGCATATAAAACGCAACGGCTGCAACAACGAGAGCAACACAGGCAGCAAGCGCACCAATTTTCATATAAATTTTTGCAGTTTTCTTTTTTTCTTTCGGGGCGGCAGCTTCTATAAACTCGTCTTTTATGTCATCCAGTGCAGACAAAAGTCTTTTATTTTTCATATATTTATTCCCTCCTTTTCAAGATGTGCTTTCAGCTCGTTTCTCATTCGCATAAGTCGCATTTTGACCTTACTTTCACTCATTCCGTAATCTGCCGCAATATCTTTGACAGTACTCATATACCAGTATCTTCTGACAAAAATATTTCTGCTTTCATCGTTCAGGGATGCAAGAAAAGAATTCAACGCATCGGTTATCACAAAGCCCTGCGTAACATCACCTGATGTATCGGGTATACATTCGCCAAGCTCATCGAGAATCAGCTGTACTGTACCCTTACCACGCTTTTGTGCCGAAGCTTTTTCGCACATATTGAGTGCGAGACGGCGTGTAATTCTTCCGATAAAGGCACGCAGACTTACAGGCTTGTGCGGCGGTATTGAATTCCACGTACGCATATACGTGTCATTCACGCACTCCTGCGAATCGTGCAGGCTGTGTAAAATATTACGAGCAATACTCATACAGTAGCCGCCGTACTTGCGCTCGGTTTCACGTATTGCGTTTTCATC
>JBGVKJ010000042.1:0-1684 GCA_045123695.1 Acutalibacteraceae bacterium | reverse complement strand
AGACGGATACGGAAGTAATCGTGCATCTGATTGAGATGTACTATACAGGCGATCTGAAAAAGGCGGTCATTAAAACATCTGCAAGACTGCAAGGGTCTTATGCACTTGGGGTTGTTTGTGCCGACGAGCCTGAAAAGGTATATGTGGCGAGAGAGGCAAGTCCTTTGATCCTCGGTGTAGGTATAGGTGAAAATTACTTTGCCTCTGATGTTACAGCATTGGTTTCCTACACGAGAAATGCAATCTATTTGGACGACGGTGAGTTTGCGGAAATCACACCAGACTCCATAACGGTTTTCAACCCTGCGGGTCAGCCGATTGAAAAGAAGATCAGTCGCATCACATGGGATATTCAGTCGGCGGAAAAAGGCGGATATGAGCACTTTATGCTCAAGGAAATTATTGAGCAACCAAGAGCAGTCAAAGCGACCATAGCACCGAGAATCAAGGATGGAGATATCATTCTTGATGAAACCGAGCTCACTGCTGACTATCTGGAAAGCATCAACAAAATCGTTATTACCGCCTGCGGTTCAGCGTATTATGCAGGATGTGCCGGAAAATACGCGATTGAAAAATTGTGTCGTATTCCTGTTCAAGTAGAATTGGCAAGCGAACTGCGTTACAGCGATCCACTTATTGACGAGCATACGCTATTGATCGTGTTATCTCAATCCGGCGAAACGGCTGATACCATAGCGGCAATGAAGGAATGTAAAAATCGCGGTGCAAAAACGTTGGCTGTTGTCAACGTTGTGGGTAGCACGATTGCGAATATTGCGGACCACACGCTTTATACTTGGGCAGGCCCGGAAATTGCTGTAGCGACAACTAAGGGTTATACCACACAGGTTTCGGTTTTATATTTGTTAGCTTTGTATGCAGCCAAAAAGATGAATCGTATTGACGATGAGCTTTATAATAACCTTTTAGCATCCTTGAAAGCGTTGCCTAAGAAAATCCAGGAAGCTATCGATATAAATTCATCAATTCCTACCTTGGCAAGAAAGTATCACGGTGCAGATTCAATGTTTTTCATCGGTCGCAATACCGATTATGCAGTAGCACTTGAAGGTGCTTTGAAAATGAAAGAAATATCTTATATCCATGCGGAATCTTACGCAGCCGGTGAATTAAAGCACGGAACGATTGCTTTGATTGAAGAACATCAGCCAGTTATCGCACTGTGCTGCAATGAAGCTATTATGGAAAAGACCATGAGCAATATTGTTGAGGTAAAAGCAAGAGGTGCTGAAGTTCTCGCCGTAACCTTCAAGGATAATCAGAAGATCGTGTCTTTGGCAGACGATGTGATTTTTGTGCCGAAAATAGAGACGATTTTCTCGGCGGCAGTTGAGATTGTTCCGTTGCAGTTGCTTGCATATTATGTGGCCAAGGAGAACGGTTGCGATATCGACAAACCAAAGAATTTAGCAAAATCGGTTACGGTTGAGTAATCAGTCGGAAGGAGTAAAAAATGACAAAGTATATATTCGTAACGGGTGGTGTCGTATCGGGACTTGGAAAGGGAATAACCGCCGCTTCGCTCGGCAGACTTCTCAAGGCGAGAGGTCTCAAGGTGGCGGCACAGAAGCTTGACCCGTATATCAACGTAGACCCCGGCACAATGAGTCCGTATCAGCACGGTGAGGTGTACGTGACCGAGGACGGAGCTGAAACCGAT
>JBGVKJ010000041.1:0-28495 GCA_045123695.1 Acutalibacteraceae bacterium | reverse complement strand
CTTGACAGCATAAGTGAGAACGGAATTATCTCACCACTTGTTGTCAGACCGACAGAGGAGAAAGACAAATACGAGGTCATATCGGGGCACCGCAGACTTCACACTGCAAAAAAGCTTAAACTTGAAACCGTACCCGTTACTGTTTGCAACGTAAGCAGAGAAGATGCAATGATTATGCTTGTTGACAGTAATCTGCAAAGAGAACATATTTTACCAAGCGAAAAGGCAAAGGCGTACAAGCTGAAGCTCGATGCTATGAAAGCACAGGGAAAGAGGACAGATTTAACTTGTGGACAAGCTGTCCACAAGTCCAGAGAAAGTGTTTCTGACACCGACAGCGGCAGACAAGTACAGCGATATATCCGTCTGACTATGCTTATCCCCGAACTGCTTACTATGGTTGATGAAAACAAAATCGCATTTTCCGTTGCTGTTGAGTTATCGTATCTTGATAAAGCTACTCAACATTTTCTGCTGAACGAAATCAAAGAAACGGAATGCACTCCGTCATATTCTCAGGCAAACAGAATGCGAAAGCTTTTTCAATCGGGAGAACTGACCGAAAATTCAATCAAAGCAATTATGAACGAAGAGAAAGCCAATCAAAAGCCGATGTTCAAGAGGTCAATGGAACGGCTGCAGAAATACTCTCCGAAGTCTGATGAAAGACAGATGCAGGAGTTCATTATTAAAGCTTGTGAATACTATGCGAAGTATTTACAGAAAAAGAGAAATCGGGAGGCAAGATGATGAGATTTTGGCAAATTATAAAATCAAAGTTTATTGAAATAATCGGCGACACCCGTGGAGAATTTAGGACAAGTGAAGCTGATGCAAATGAATATGTCATCAACGGTGTCCGTTATATTGTTTCAACCCGTTTCAGCAAATCGGAAAACAAAACTATGAAAGAAAAATTATCAGAATTTATCGGAGGCGATTTTGCACATTTGACAACCACTCAGGATATTAATACAATCAACACAGAATATGTAAATTCGACTGCCGGAGAAAGGAGGACAAATGCAGTCAGATAACTATGGCATCACCGCCATCTATTGCCGCCTGTCCCGTGACGACGGTACAGACAAAGAAAGCAACTCCATAGCCAATCAGAAGAAATTGCTTTCTCAGAAGGCGAAAGACTTGAAGCTGACCAATACCAAGTTCTATATTGATGACGGTTATACGGGAACTAATTTCAACCGACCCGGTTTTCAGGCAATGCTTGAAGATATTGAAATGGGATATGTAACTACCGTAATGGTGAAAGACTTATCCCGTCTGGGCAGAGATTATGTTTCGGTCGGTCACTATACGGACAACTTCTTTCCTGAGCACAACATCAGATTTATAGCAGTCAATGATTTAGTTGACAGTAATGACGGTGACAACGAAATCGCACCGTTCAAAAATATTATGAACGAGATGTATGCTCGTGACATAAGCCGTAAAGTCCGTTGTTCACACCGCATAAGAGGTAATCTCGGAGAGCCTTTATCTCAACCGCCTTACGGGTATATGAAAGACCCGAACAACAAAAAGAAATGGATTGTTGATACTGAAGCGGCGGAAGTTGTTAAAAGAATCTTTGCAATGTGTATTGAGGGTAAAGGTAATGAAACAATCGCCCGTATCCTGCAGGAAAGCGAAGTTCTTATACCGCTGGCATATTGGCAGAGCAAAGGTCTTAAGAAAGGCGGAAAGAAAACACAGACCAATCCGTATAAATGGAATAAATCAACAGTTCAGAAAATACTTGCTCAGCAGGAATACTGCGGTGATGTTATCAACTTTAAAACCTATTCCAAGAACTTCAAGAACAAAACGAGAATACCAAATCCTGAAGAAAACTGGAAAGTATTTAAGGATGTTCACGAACCGATTATTGACAGAAGCACTTTTGAGACTGTTCAGAAAATGAAAGCCAAGGCAAAACGCCGAGCACCCAATCCCAAACATGCCGAAAAGAATATGTTTTGCGGTTTGTTGTACTGTTCAGATTGTGGCAGTCCTTTATGGTTTAATGTCAATCACCCGAACACCGACATCAAGTATTTTATGTGTTCCAACTACAAAGGTCACAGGGGTACCTGTGAACAGACACATTACGTCAGAGCTGACTCTTTGGAGCAAATTATGATGCTTGAATTGAGAAGCCTTGCAAGTTTTCTTGCTGAGGATGAACAAGCTTTTGCGGATATTCTTGAAGCCAAGACCAACAAAAACATAGTCAATCAGCAGAAGTTTCTTGAAACCAGTATTGATAAGGCTGTCGCCCGAACACAGGAAGTTGCTTTGATGTACAAAAAGCTCTTTGAGAAGCACATTAACGGGATTGTAAATGAAGAAAGCTTTATGCAACTCTCGCAGAAATATGAAGCAGAGCGAGATGAACTGAAAGTTAAAATCAAGCAATACCGTGATGAACTTGCTGCAACAGAAAATCTGCGTACAAGCAAAGAACAGTTTACAACGACTGTCCGTAAGTTTATGCAGATGGAAACACTTACGCCGGCACTTTTGAACGAACTGGTTGAAAAAATTGAAGTATACTCTATTGAAGGTAAGGGTAAAAACAGAACGCAAAGAATTATTATTCACTACCGCTTTTTCGGAGTTATTGAAAATCCCGTCAAAGAGGAAAACGTAGTCCTTGAAGCAAGACAAGGCGTTGCCGTGGAATATCTCACGGCATAATAAAAAAGAGCAGGCTACAAACCTGCTCGATACATAACAAATCATATTAAATTTTAACTATGAGGAAATGCAAAAAAGAAAAGTGAGTATTCACTTGTGTTATGAATACTCACTATGGTGCGGGTAACAGGACTTGAACCTGCACAGCCTTGCAACTATTAGAACCTGAATCTAACGCGTCTGCCAATTCCGCCATACCCGCATATTAACTTACTTACCCTTAAATTTTACACGGCAGGGTGACCGAGACGGAGCTTACAATTCATTCAGTTAAAAACTTACTTTCAGCTTAATCCGTAACAGATGCTGTTCGAACAGCATCTGTTATTTTAATTCATAAATACCTTTTTGTCAATAGATAGTTTGAAATTAATGTATTAATTCATAACCGGTATTTCAAACAGAGAGAGATTGAAAATGTCAAACACATAGAAAGCCCCGGCGGCTGCAAGGCAAAGCCCGAGGATGATTTTTGATAATTTTGACGGCTTAATATTTGCGAAAAGAACGACGCAAGCCATAACCATAAGCATTTCGCTGTAGAAAAATACTCTTTTGCCTGATGCGAATATCGAAGATGAAAAGCCCATCATTATCGCACAACCAAGAGCGGCACAGCAAATTAGACCGACTGTAAAACCTGCTTCGGGACGGATTCTTACAATCAGTATAATCATAACCGCCCAGAGAATAATTACTGCGGCACATATTGCTGCGGTCAGGTAAATCCATATATCAAACGTGTCATTCATAAAACACTTTTTGAAGTGCGCGTCGACAGATTCTTTTACAATCAGACTGTGAAGAAGATTGTAACCCAAAGCGACGAAAGCGGTTGCACAGGGTGAGATTATTGCGAGCTTCTTTATCCCTTTGCCAGTGTAGCGGTTGCATATAACCAGCGACAGCAAACAAGTGAATACAAGTACTGTGAATATTGAAAAGAAGAATGTGAATGTACAGTAGTTATAAAAACCGAGAAAAATCTTTTTGACAAATCCGAAACCGTTGAAAGTAGGGAAGGATGCCGCCGCTTCATATACACCTCTCGCTTTTGCACCGGGGGATGTAAGCAGATGAATCGTAGCAAATACTGCAGGAATAAGCGGAAGGTATGCTGTGATGCTGACTTTTTTGCGTATTACCGATACCGCAAAAAGGAACACGAGTGCCGCACAGGTACAGACCGCAGCCTGCTCTTGCGAAGCTGCAATTAATGCAAACGGCACAGCGAGGATTTTTATCGCTGTAGGACATTTTATCTCGAGTACAGAAAAAACAGCCGGTGTCAGAGTTATAAGCATAAATCCACAGGGGATAAGGAATGTGAAAGAGCCTGCATACCAGAATGCACCTGCATTGAGCACACCGACAAAAATAATAAATGTTGATGCAGAGCTGAGCATAGCAATTTGTCTTTTGTTGTCGTGAACATCAAAATGTGAAGCAATACTGTAATTAAAATAAATAATATAAGTAAAAAGTGAAGCGGAAAGAAGCTTCCAGAAAACAGGATGAATTCGTAAAAATGTCATCATAAGCGCTTCACCGATTGTTCTGCCGGATAAACTGTTATATCTGTATTCCAGCCATTCTTTGAGGGTAAAGCCTTCGTTGGCAAGAATTCCCATAAAATGACCGTCATCCATTTTGATTATCATTTTAGAGCAGAAAAGCCATATAAAAAGCAGAAGCGCAACAGCAAAGGCGAAGATATCAGCATTAGGATATTTGTTTCTGAGCTTATTCATTGTTGCCTACCTCCGCAGTCAGAATATAAGGTGTAGCGATTGTACCGTTTCCTCCACGCACATAAGCCTGTGAACTGTTGATGTAAACTACAGGGCAGACACCCATAAGTCCGTCATTTGCAAGGCTCTTATAGTAGCCGCCGGAAGTTGTTACTGCCGTTACGCTTGATGTGTTGGTTGATATGGGGGTGCGTGTCCAGTACCAGCAGAATTTTCTAAACTGTATGTAAGTTGAACGGTCGTTTATAACTGCTTTGGCAGTAGGTGAGCGCTGTCTGTCCTTAAGGCTCATGTCGGCAAGCATAGCTGTGTCGGGCAGAAGCACTTTATCGCCGTCTTTTCTGAGTAAAGAAATTTCTTCGGCGGTGAAATTATCGGGTGAGAGAAATCCGCCACTGAATATAAGTTCATCGTTTTTGATTTTATTTTCTGTGCTGCATTCGAATACAAATTCTTTTTTCTCGGTTGAATTGAGCCACTGTCTTATAGTAGATGTTTCCCAATTGCTGCTGTCAGCTTCAGGCTTATGTCCTGCATCAAATGGCATAAAGCAAAGTGCACGCTCACTCATAAGCAGGGCACGGCCGCTTTTATCGACGGATATAACCTTCCACAAAATATTTTCACCGTTGAATCTGCCGAAGAATATATAATCGTTCTTTTTCAGCTTGACACTTTTCGTTTCGTCAGAAAGTACGTAAGCCGAAATGTTTTCTTTGTATATCAGCTTTGCGGTAATTTTGTCTATGCTGTCTGAAAAAACAGTACAGGCAATCAGTAATGCAAGCACTACCGCGGCTATTGCCGTAATCGCTTTTTTCATGATCTCACCTCGACATCATTATTGCAAATTGCCGGTACAAAGTCAACAGTGTTAAAGATAAGTTTAATAAAATAGAAGTCTTCAAATCTTGTAATGATTTTAAAAAAATGTTATAATCTCTTTGCAAAAAACAAAAGAGGTGTAACAACTATGAGTGCTTTCTTTGCAAAAATTATTGCGTGGTTTGCTTCGCTTGCAACTTTATTCGGTGCTGTTTTCAGTCAGCCGACAATTGTGCCCGAATATCCCGAGGTTAACACGCAGGAGAAAACCGTTTTTGATGAAGGTGAGTTTGTTATGGGTGAATATGACATTGTTGTATCGCCCGACGGTGATGATGCTAACGACGGCTCGCTTGAAAATCCGATTAAAACATTTGAAAAAGCAAAAGAACTTGTTAAGAACAGTGCTTCTGACGAGAAGATTACCGTTTGGTTCAGAGAGGGTACATACTTAATAGAGAATACTGTTGCTTTTACTGCTGAAGACAAAGAAAATGTTCTTTACCGTTCATATCCCGGTGAAGAGGTTTCATTCAGCGGTGCAAAGGAAATAAGCGGTAACTGGAGTGAAACAACAATCAACGGTGTTAATGCTTTTGTTACTGATATGCAAGTTGACAGCGATGCCGATTATTTCCGCTCACTTTTCAAAGGTAATGTAAGACTTTCCCGTTCCTGTTATCCTAAGGAAGGCGTTCTTAAGGTTGCCGCAGAGCCGAATGACAGTGAAAAGACCGTCAGCGAATGGGATTCCAATTTCTTTGTTTATTCTCCCGTAGTTTATGCACATCCTTCAGATATGCTTGATTTTTCCAACGTCAAGGATATTGATGTTAAGCTTATGCATTTCTGGTGTGAAGATCTTATGCCTGTTCACTCAATCGATAAAGAAACCGGCAAAATCGTAACAAGAAAATCCACCGCAATGAAGACAAGAGTTGACGATAACTATATTCTTGAAAACGTTAAGGAAGCTCTCTCACTTCCCGGTGAATGGTATCTTGACCGTACCGAAGATA
Organism: Acutalibacteraceae bacterium; assembly: GCA_045123695.1. Lineage (GTDB taxonomy): Bacteria > Bacillota > Clostridia > Oscillospirales > Acutalibacteraceae > UBA8612. Next base: position 22,200 of record JBGVKJ010000041.1, on the reverse strand, counting down.
AGCTTTATTACATCCCCGAAGAGGGGGATACCGTTGAAAATACCGTGCTTTATGCAGGTTTGACGGAGCAGCTTTTAACTTTTGACGGAGCAAAGAATATTTCTTTCCAGGGTATCAGCTTTGAAAAGACCGATTGGGATCATGTTGACGGTAAGCATACCGGCAATCGGCTCGATCCTTCAGGAGAGTATTACGGTATTATTGAATATGGTACCGAGCACCCTCAGGCCGCATTTGAGGTGCCTTCTGCAATTTATGTTCAGGCATCATCAAACATTGACTTTACCGATTGTCGCTTTGAAAACATTTCTTATTCTGCAGTGAAGTTTGATAAAGGTGCAACAGACTGTGATATTACAAGCAGCCTGTTCAATGAAATAGGCGGTAATGCGGTTTTCATTCACGGCGATGATGTTGTTCCTGCGACAACTCAGAGAATAAACGTAACGGACTGCCATATAAAATATTACGGCAGAATTTTCAATAACGCAATCGGTATTCTGCTTACCCACGCCTATGATTGTGACCTTTCAAACAATGAAATTCACGATGGCTGGTATACAGGTATTTCCGTTGGTTGGAGATGGGGATATGCAGAGCATCCTACCGATAAAATCAGAATCTGCAATAACCTTATTTACAATATCGGTAATGCTTGGCTTTCCGATATGGGCGGTATCTATACCCTTGGTGTTCAGCCCGGTACCGTCATCAGCGGTAACGAGATTTACAATGTCGGCTGTGACGAAGGTGCTTACGGCTACGGCGGTTGGGGTATCTACCTCGATGAAGGTTCAAGCTTTATGACGGTCGAAAACAACCTCGTTTACGATTGCTCTTCACAGACCTTCCATCAGCACTACGGTCAGGATAATATTGTCCGTAACAATATCTTTGCTTTCGGCGGTGAAGGTGCATTCCGTATTACAAGAAATGAGGAGCACAATTCATTGTTCCTTGAGAATAACATCTTTGTTACCGATAATGCCGTAATGTATTTCCAGTCAACAGACAGGGATTGGTTTGTTGATGACAGCAATCTCTATTGGGATTATAAGCACGGCGGCAACGTCTATTCCGGTGATTCAACATCACTTTTTAAAAGAAAGAATATTCCCGCAATGGTCGGCAGAGGCTATTACAACAACGGCGTATTTACCGATCCGCTGTTCAAGGATGCTGCAAACCGTGATTTTACTCTTGCAACAAACAGCCCCGCACTTGATGCAGGCTTCGTACCGTGGGAATACAACGCAGGAACAAAGACACTTATAGATTAAGTTAATATTGATTTGTTTAAAGGATTCGGCAAACTTGAAGGTCTGCTGAATCCTTTTTAGGTTATCGCTTTATACGTTCTTCGCTTTTTTACATCCTTTTTTCCATTATTTGTGCGTTGACGGTGATTGTTGTCGGATGTTAGTATCTATTTGTCGAACGAAAGAGTTTCGCACAAAAAATAAGGAAAGGAACAGGTAAATGAAAATCAGAAAGTTAATTTCAATTCTTCTGGCGGCTGTAATGTGCCTTTCGCTGTCATCGGTTGCTTTTGCCGTTAACGGTGAGGAAGAAAGCACAGACGAAATTGTCACCGACGAAAGCACAACGGCAGAAGAGCCTACCTCTGAGAATGTAAGCGAAGAGCCTTCACCCGAGGAGAGCACAAGCGAGGTAGCACCTCCCGAGGAGACTCCCTCGGAGGAATCAACCGAGAAACCGTCAGAGGAGGAATCTACAGAGAAGCCTTCCGAAGAAGAATCTACTCAGGCTCCCGATGAAGATGATGTAATTTCTCTTATTATCAGTCTTCTCGGCAAAATCGACCTTGAAGAGGTAAAGGATGCGTTTAATGATATCAACGAGGCGCTCGGTCTGCCGAGAATTGAGAGCTACACCGATATCCCTGCTTATGCAGATGCACTTTACGGTAAACTTGAAGAAATGGGCCTCGGTTATGGCGATATTATCAACGGCCTTGCTTCAAGTGACCTGCTTGATTGGCTGAATAAGCTTATCTTTGGCGGTGGCTCATCAGCCCCCTCAACAACAGTACCTTCGGAGGACAGCTCAGATGATTTCTTTGAGGAAATCCCCGATTCCGAAGAAAGTCCGATTCCCGATACAGGTGTTTCGTTCGGTGTTGTTGCTGCAGCAGTTGCCGCAATGGGTGGCTCAGGTGCACTTGCACTGATACTGCGTAAGCGCGATTCAGACGAGGAATAATAAAAGGGTTAATACAGAAAGGTCAAATAATTATAGAGTGAACGAGCACCGCAATTCCGATTTTACGGGGTTGCGGTGTTTGACTTTAAATTAAAGGTCAAAGAAAGTCAAAAACAAAGAAAATTGAAGAAAAAAAGAGAAAGTGAGAGCTAATTTCAAAAATCAGCGAAAAATAAAATCAATTTGACTTTTATTGACCTTTGACGGCAAGGTCAAAAAGAGTTACAATACAGTCAAGGTCAAGGAAAGTCAAAGTCAAAGTTGAAAGGAAGTGAGCGAAATGAATATCAGTAACACTATCGCAAAACTTATAATGGATATGCTCGAAGCTGACGGCTGTGCCGAGATGCAGCGAAACGAGCTTGCACAGACGGTAGGCTGTGTGCCCAGCCAGATTAACTACGTTATTGCTTCACGCTTTACGCCCGAGCAGGGCTATATAGTCGAAAGCAGGCGAGGCGGAGGCGGATATATACGTATCACACGTGCAAACCACAGCTCGCCCGGTGCACTTGTAATGCATGTTATAAATCATATCGGTACAGAGATTGATGAAAAAACAGCACGTGCGCATATAATCAATTTGGCGAATGCTGATATAATTCCTATGCAAACAGCCAAAATTATGTTAGCGGCAGTGCTGGACAGCTGTTACCGTGAGCTTTCGGTACAGCAGAGAGACAGAGTAAGAGCGGCAGTATTCAAACAGATGCTGTTGCAAACCATAAACAGGTAATATAAAAGGAGGAGTACTAATTATGGTATGTCAGAATTGCGGTAAAGCACAGGCAACTACACACATCAAGCGTGTCGTAAACGGCGACACAACAGAGCATCACCTTTGTGCACGCTGTGCAGGTGACCTCGGCTATACGGATATGTTTTCGGGCTTTGCTCCGCTGAGTCTTAGTGATTTCTTCGGAGATCTGCTCGGCGACGTCAACAAAAAATCACTCGGCACAAAGGTTGTGCGTTGTCCGAAATGCGGTAACTCGTTCAACGACATTGTGCGTGAGAGTCAGGTAGGCTGTGCAGAGTGTTACAGACTTTTCTTTGACAAGCTTGCACCGTCAATCGAGCGTATTCACGGCAGAGCATTGCACTCGGGTAAGAAAATTGAGGTTACTGTTGAAGAAAAGAATGAGCCCACAAAAGAGGAGCGTATAGCACAGCTCAAAACAGCCCTGCAGGATGCAGTCGAAAAGCAGGAATTTGAGCTTGCGGCAAAGCTTCGCGATGAAATCAGAGATATGGAAGGAGGCGAAAACGCATGAGTAAGTGGTATATAGGTGGCGGTGAAAAGAGTGAGGTCGTAGTCAGCACCCGTATCCGCCTTGCAAGAAACCTTGAGGATTATCCTTTTCCTGCAAAACTCAATGCCGCAGGCAAAAAGCAGGTAAACAAGCTTGTGCGTGACGCACTTCTCGGCGGCTGTGACGAAGACCTCAGCTATATTGAAATGGAAAGCCTTACCAGAGCGCAGGCAATCTCTCTTGCCGAACGCCATCTGATAAGCCCCGAGTTTGCAAGCTCGGTTGGCGGCAGAGCACTTCTGCTCTCCGATGATGAATCGGTCAGTATTATGCTTTGTGAAGAAGACCATATCCGCCTTCAGGTTATGGAGTCAGGTCTTGCACTTGACAGTGCTTACAAGCGTGCAGACAGTATTGATAACGCAATTTCTTCAAAGCTCAAGCTTGCTTTTGATGAGCGTATCGGTTTCCTTACCCGTTGTCCCACAAACCTCGGCACTGCTATGAGAGCATCGGTTATGCTCCATCTGCCGGGTCTTGGCAAAAGTGGTCAGATTACCAAAATTGCCGCAACCGTATCAAAGCTTGGTCTTATTATAAGAGGAGCTTACGGTGAAGGTACTTCACCCAGTGGTGATATGTATCAGCTGAGCAATCAGGTAACACTCGGTATAAGCGAAGAAACAGCGCTCAGCAATCTCAAGTCGATTGCACAGCAGCTTGTTGCGCAGGAGCTTGCAATAAGAGCACAGATGCTGCAGAATCCCGTGTGGGAGGATAAGATTTTCCGTGCACTCGGTATTCTGAAAAACGCAAGACTTCTCAGCGGTGAAGAGTTTATGCAGCTTGCTTCGCTTGTGCGCTTGGGTGTAGCTCAGGGAATTATAGATGTAAGTATGGAAAAGCTCAGTGAGCTTATGGTTGATATGCAGCCTGCTACAATAAACGCAAGAGAGGGTCAGAACCTTGATGCGTCAAAGCGTGATGAAATAAGAGCTAAAGCGGTCAGGGAGGCGTTGGCTTAAATTAAGCAATAGAGTAAGATTTTAAAAAGGAAGGTTTTGACGATATATTTACCTGACGGCAAATGCGATATAATCTCATTTCATTCGATTACGATATAGGCTCATTTCATTCGCCTGCGATATGATATAAATTTCTTGTGCACCGCAGTGCATATCGCGTTGCAAAGCAACATATCGAATTATTTAATATAAGCCTTCGGGCATATTAAATGATATATCGAAAATCCCGTAAGGGATTTATATCGTTGCAGGCTGTTGTCAGCCTGCTATGAAGGAGTAGTGATTTTATATGTACAAGTTTACAGGTTTTACAGAGAAGGCAAACGCCGCACTCAACAGTGCTATTGAGGTCGCCGAGAGTATGGGTCACAGCTACGTCGGCAGTGAGCATCTGCTTGCAGGTCTGCTTCGCAGTGACGGCGGTGCTGCCTGCCTTGCCCTTAATGCAAGGGGTATAGGCAGTGAGGATGTTGAAAATGTCCTCAAATCTACAATAGGTGTCGGCACACCTACTGTGCTGATTCCCGACGATTTTACACCCAGACTCAAGTATATAATTGAGCTTGCAATAGCGGCGGCACGCTCAATGGGTCACAGCTATACGGGTACTGAGCACCTGCTTATGTCGCTTATAAAGGAAGGTTCAAACTGTGCCGTAAATATTATAGGTAAGCTCGGTGTGTCGGCATCCGATGTGCTGAGTGATACTGTCAAAGCAGTAAACGGCAACAACCCAAAGCAGGGTAAAGAAAAGCACGGTGAAAAGGGTGGTAAATCCGAAACACCCACGCTTGACCAATTCGGCAGAGAGCTTACAAGCCTTGCCGCACAGAATAAAATTGACCCCGTAATCGGCAGAGAAGAAGAGATAGAAAGAGTAATACAGATTCTCTCCAGAAGAACAAAAAACAACCCTTGTCTTATAGGTGAGCCGGGTGTCGGTAAAACCGCAATAGCAGAGGGACTTGCACTGAAAATTGTCGCAGGCGAAGTACCTGAAACCCTTGCGGATAAGCGGATAATTTCGCTCGACCTTACTGGTATGGTTGCAGGCACAAAGTACAGAGGTGACTTTGAGGAACGCATAAAAGCCGCACTCGAAGAAGTCTCAAAGTGCGGCAACGTGATACTTTTTATTGATGAGCTTCATACTCTCATCGGTGCAGGCTCGGCAGAAGGTGCGGTAGATGCTGCAAATATTCTCAAGCCCTCTCTTGCAAGAGGTGAAATTCAGGTTATCGGTGCAACTACGCTTGCAGAGTATCGCAAGCATATCGAAAAAGATGCCGCACTCGAAAGAAGATTCCAGCCCGTTACCGTTGGTGAGCCGAGTGAGGAAGAAGCGATAGAAATCCTCAAAGGTCTGCGTGATAAATATGAGGCGCACCATAAGGTCAGAATCTCGGACGAAGCAATTATCGCTTCGGTTAAAATGTCCGTACGCTATATCGGTGACCGTTTTCTGCCCGATAAGGCGATTGACCTTGTTGATGAGGCAGGTTCACGTGTAAGGCTTCGTGCCTTTACAGCTCCGCCCGATTTGAAGGAGCTTGAAGAAAAGATAAAGTCGCTCTCTGATGAGATGGCTGATGCGGTGAATTCGCAGGAATTTGAGCGTGCGGCATCTCTTCGTGACCGCAAGCGTGAGCTTGAATTTAAGCTCAGAGAAGAAAAGGATAGCTGGCAGCAGAGAAGCTCGGGTACAGCAGGCGAAGTAACGGCAAACGATATTGCCGAAATTGTTTCGGGCTGGACGGGTATTCCTGTTGTGGAGTTAACACAAGAGGAAAGCCGCAGACTTCTCAATATGGAGAGCGAACTTCACGAGCGTATTGTAGGCCAGGATGAAGCTGTCAAGGCTGTGTCACGAGCAATACGCCGCAGCAGGGTAGGACTTAAAGACCCGAAAAGACCGACGGGCTCATTTATATTCCTCGGTCCTACGGGTGTAGGTAAAACAGAGCTTTGTAAATCGCTTGCCGCATCAATGTTCGGCGATGAAAACGCTATGATAAGGCTTGATATGTCCGAGTATATGGAAAAGCATACGGTGTCGCGTCTTGTCGGCTCACCTCCAGGATATGTCGGCTACGATGAGGGCGGTCAGCTTACCGAGCGTGTGCGTCGCAAGCCCTATTCGGTAGTGCTTTTTGACGAAATTGAAAAGGCACATCCCGATGTTTTCAATATGCTTCTGCAGATTCTTGACGACGGTATTCTTACCGACTCTCAAGGTCGCAAGGTTGACTTCAAAAACTGCATCATAATTATGACCTCTAACATCGGTGCAAAACAGATTGCAGGCAGCGGCTCATCGTCACTCGGTTTCGGCAGTGAAAAAGGCGGTTCGATGAGTGATGAAAGAATCAAAGAGGCGGTAATGGGTGAGCTCAAAAACGCATTCCGCCCCGAGTTTCTCAACAGAGTTGACGATATAATTGTTTTCCGCAAACTGCAGAAGGAGGATATCGAGCAGATTGCAAAGCGTATGCTCGATTCGCTTGCAAAGCGTGTCGCTTCAATGCAGATTACAATCAGCTTTGACGATGCGGCTGTTAGCAGTATTGCCGATGCAGGATTTGACCCCGTCTACGGTGCAAGACCGCTTCGCAGAGCGATACAGTCAAAGATTGAGGATAAACTCTCTGAAGAAATTTTAGAGGGCAGAATTAATCCCGGTGATACATGCGTATGTAAAGCCGAGGGCAAAGAGTTTGTTTTTGTTAAAAATTAAAAGGAAGTAAAATAAAAAAACAGCAAGGAACAGTAAAATTCCTTGCTGTTTTGCTTTGCTTATTTTATTCGCTTGCTCTTTTTGCGAGGTTGAGCATATCTTTGCTTGTAAAGTTATACACCTTGTCGCAGAAGTGGCAGGTTACGCTTGTTGTTTCGTCATTTGCCATATCCTCAAGCTCTGCCTTACCGGTTGTAAGAAGTGCTGATTCAACGCGCTCTCTTGAGCAGTTGCATCTGTATTCGGGTGCGCTCTCGTCGAGCAGGTCAAGCTCAAACTCAGGCAGTGCACGCTTGCAGATTTCTTCAAGCGTCATACCTGCCGAAAGCATCTGAGTTACTGACGGAAGACCCTCGAGACCTCTTTCAACAGCGTCGATTGTCTCTTCACTTGTGAAGGGGAGAAGCTGAATGAGGAATCCGCCTGCGGCTCTGATTGAAAGGTCAGGGTTGACAAGTACACCGAGTGCACATACGGTAGGTGTCTGCTCGCTTGTTGCGTAGTAGCTTGTGATGTCCTCGGCGATTTCGCCCGATACAAGCTGCATCTGTGCAATGTAAGGCTCCTTGAGTCCGAGGTCTTTCATAACGGTGAGTGTGCCGTTGCCGATTGCACCCGAAACGTCGAGCTTGCCTTTGTTGTTAAGCTCAATTTCAACTACGGGGTTTGAAACGTAACCGCGGCAGTTACCGCTGCTGTCTGAAACGGCTATAATCGAGCCTGCAGGGCCGTCACCGTTGATTCTGAGTGTAAGTGTATCGTCCTTGCCTTTGAGCATATCACCCATCATTGATGCGGCGGCAAGAAGTCTGCCGAGAGCGGCAGATGTGACAGCAGAAGTCTTGTGAATCTGCTGTGCTTTTTCGGCGATGTCTGTTGCGTCAACAGCCATAATCATAACTTCGCCTGTAGTAGATATGTTTCTTATAATTCTGCCCATTTACTTTTTCCTCGCAATTACAAATAGTCTTTCTGAATTTTCCTGCGGTGCATCGTGACTAAGCTCGTCGTATACCGCAACGGTTTCAAAACCTGCTTTAGTCAGCATTGATTTTATGTCGGACAGGGGATAGGCACGCTCGCAGAAGCTTTCCTGCATACGCTCGTATATCCCTTCCTCTATTTCTTCAAAAATATCAAGGTCAATCTGCACGGTATCACTCGATTTATCGAGTGTATTCTGCCATACGCAGTACACATCGTCAAGGTCATATACAAACGTGTTGTCGGCAAGTATGTTGCGGTGTTTGTATACGGTATTGATGTCAAAAATAAATATACCGCCCGGCTCTGTAAAGAGGGAAACCTTGTCAAACGCTGCCTGTACGTCTTCCTCTTCGGTCAGGTGGTTTATGCTGTCGAGCGTGCAGATTGCGGCATTTATCGTGCCGTAGAGGTCAAGCTCCTGCATAGTCTGGCACAGGAACATAATGCTCTGCTCACTCTCTGCGGCATTGTTCATCGCAATGCTGAGCATTTCGCCGCTTGCGTCTACACCTATTACCTCGTAGCCACGCTTTGACATCTCAACGCTGAGTGTACCTGTGCCGCAGGCGAGGTCAAGCAAAATGCCGCCCGTAATACCGTTTTCGGCAAGCAGGTCGGCAATGTACTGAGCACGTGCGGCATAATTAACATTTTCGGTCAGTGCGTCATAAACGCTTGAAAATAAGCTGTATCCGCTCATCTTATTTGTCGCCCTTTTCGGCAAGACGCTTGAAAATCTCGTCGTAACCGTTGCAACCGTAGATGAGTGAACGGTTAACACGGCTGATTGTAGCGGTGCTTGCGCCTGTTTCTTTAACGATTTCGCTGTATACTCTCTTATCGCGGAGCATCTTTGCAACAACAATACGCTGTGACATAGACTTAAGCTCTGTCATTGTGCAAAGGTCCTCGAAAAAGTCGTAACCTTCTTCAAGGTCACGAAGCTCGAGAATAGCCTCGATAAGGAATTTGATGTTGTCATCTTCTCTGATATTGCGGGGCATAACAATCCCTCCGAAATAATATTTTAAATTATTTTACCACATTGAAGTAATAAAATCAATGCAATATTTTAAAAATTTACAGTGTTAAAGCGAAAGAGCTTTAGCAAAATGTTTTTCTTGACATTAATTGGTCTATATTATATAATATTATGAATTCTGATATAATTAAAAATCAATTTGAAAGGATTGACGGATAAATGGCACAGGAATTTACCAGAGAGGGCTACGAAAAACTTGCTGAGGAGCTCGAATACCTCAAAACAGAAGGCAGACATAAAGCTGCCGAAGATATTAAGGAAGCACGTTCACACGGTGACCTTTCCGAAAACGCAGAATACGATGAGGCTATGAACGACCAGGGTCGTCTCGAAGCACGTATCACAGAGCTTGAAGGTATCCTCAAGGATGCTATCATTATCAGCGATGCCGAGCTTGATGCTGTTCACGTCGGCTCTGTTATCGTTCTTAAAGATATGGATGACGGCGAAGAAGAAGAGTACGTAATCCTTGGTGAAAACGAGTCTTCAAAGGATGAAAACTACATTTCAGCCGAGTCTCCTGCAGGTAAGGCTATCATGGGCAAAAAAGAGGGCGAAGTTGTTCAGGTTGAAGCACCCGGCGGTGTATTCAGCTACCAGATCGCAAAAATCATAAAGTAAGTATTTTACTTGAGAGGATAATCAAAATGGCAGAAGAAAATATCATCCTTACTCCCGAAGAAGAAGTAAAGAGCGAAAACGAGCAGAGAGCAATCCGCCTCGAAAAGCTTGAAGCACTTCAGCAGGCAGGCAAGGATCCGTTTGAAATAACACTCGCTGAGCAGACAATTACTGCTGCCGAGATCAATGCAAGATTTGAGGAGCTTGAAAACTCCGAGGTTACAATCTGCGGCCGTATTATGACATGGCGCGATATGGGTAAGGCAAACTTTATCGATATCCGTGACCGTTCTGACCGTATGCAGGTTTATGTACGTATCAACGATATCGGCGAAGAGGCTTTCGCAGAGTTTAAGAAGTGGGATATCGGCGATATTGTTGAGGTTAAGGGTATTGTTTTCCGCACACGTCGTGGCGAAATCTCTGTACACGCTCATCAGATCCGCCTTCTTTCCAAGTCACTTCTTCCCCTTGCAGAGAAGTATCACGGCCTTACCGATACCGATACACGCTACCGTCAGCGTTACCTTGACCTCATTATGAATCCCGAGGTTAAGGACACTTTCTTTAAGCGTTCGGCTATTCTCCGTGCAATCCGTAAGTATCTCGACGGTGAGAATTTCATCGAGGTTGAGACACCTATCCTTGTCAGCAACGCAGGCGGCGCTGCTGCAAGACCTTTCATGACTCATCACAACGCTCTTGATGAGGATTTCAAGCTTCGTATTTCACTTGAGCTTTACCTTAAGCGCCTTATCGTCGGCGGTATGGAGCGTGTTTACGAAATCGGCCGAGTTTTCCGTAATGAGGGTTGCGATACAAGACATAACCCCGAGTTCACTCTTATGGAGCTCTATCAGGCATATACAGACTATAACGGTATGATGGACCTTACCGAGAATCTCTACCGCTATGTAGCACAGGAAGTTCTCGGCACAACAAAGGTTACCTACAACGGTGTTGAGATGGATCTCGGCAAGCCGTTTGAGCGTATCACAATGGTTGACGCTGTCAAGAAGTACGCAGGTGTTGACTGGAACGAGGTTGAGACTCTTGAGCAGGCTCGTGAGCTTGCCGACAAGCACCACGTCGAGTACGAGAAGCGTCACGGCAAGGGTGATATCCTCGCTCTCTTCTTTGAGGAATATGCTGAGGAGCACCTTATTCAGCCGACATTCGTTATGGATCATCCGATTGAGATTTCTCCGCTCACAAAGAAAAAGCCGGGCAACCCCGACTATGTTGAGCGTTTCGAGTTCTTTATGAACGGCTGGGAGATGGCAAACGCTTACTCCGAGCTTAACGACCCGATCGACCAGCGCGAGCGTTTCAAGGCTCAGGAAGCACTCCTTGCACAGGGCGACGATGAGGCTAACACAACTGATGAGGACTTCCTCACAGCTCTTGAGTACGGTATGCCTCCCACGGGCGGTATCGGCTTCGGTATCGACAGAATGTGTATGCTCCTTACCGATTCCTCCGCTATCCGCGATGTCCTCCTCTTCCCCACAATGAAGAGCCTCGACAAATAAACCCACGCTGTTTCAACGGTTTTGAGGCTTTTCTCAAACTGAAAAAGACGATTTTACCACAGTTTTACCACAGTTTTTCAAAAAACCACGAAAAACAGATATTAAAACAACAAAATCCTGCTCGTTTTCCGGGCAGGATTTTTTGTATCTTAAATTAAATATCGTGTACACAAAAGGTTTAAATGTTATTTTATTAAAGCTTCAATGCGCTGTGCTATCAGCTCTTCAAGTGCAGTTTTCATATCGTCTGGCAAGTATGAAGTTGTGCACAGCTCGATATAACCGTTTTTGAGTTTTACGATTTTATCAATCATCTTCTCCGCCGATTTCTGCGGAACTCCGATAGTTTCAGCAAGCACAAGAAAATCTTTTCTGCGCAGATTCTGCTTTTTACCATTTGCGGTCAGTGCAAGCTGTTCGTTATCTGCAGGGATAACAACGTTGGTAGAAAGCATATCATATGCCGCAGAGAGAATATATTCTCCCTTGCCCTGTGCCGTTTCAATCAGCGAAAAGTTCTTCAGATGCATATCAGAATTTCCGACTGCAAAAGAGAAAACAATTCGTATATAAAGTTCGGCAAGGTCAAGACCTGAATTAACGGAATACTTTGAAACAATCTTTCCGCAACGCTCATAAGAACCTCTGTACTTATCTTCGGTCAGTCTGCCGTCAAGCTGGCAGAAATCTTCCATTGCGAGCGTCTGACCGTTTGCTCTGTCAATTCGCTTTGTGATATAAGCGTATGCATTATCCTGCGAGAAAAGGCGAAGCAGTGCGAAAGGTACGGTTTTGATTCCGCTGAGTTTCGCCATCTGCATTACAAGGTATTCCATTTCGGGTAAAGCCGGATATTCCTGAGTCTGTGGCTTGAGAATATAGCCCGTAGGGTAATTCACAAGTGTGAGTCTCGGCTCGTTGTCCTTTGTCAGGTGCAGTGACAGCTTTTTCTGCACACCGGGTACTGTATAACCCTTGTTTGTGCTGTCGATGGCAAGCTGGTTGAGGATTTCTTCCGACACGTCAATATCGGGAAATTTGCTTGTGCCGAAGAAGCTTTTAATGCAGCTCTGGTGCCACTGATAAGGTGTATCCTGATTTTTCAGCGGTTTTCCGCAACACAAACAGTTCATTCCTTAACCCCCTTGATGCTGACGTTTCCTATAGGATCTTTGCACGCAACGAGAAGCAGACCGAATCTGTCCTTGCGGTCAATCTTCCAATTATGGCTGACAATGTCAAGCAGCCAGCCTTCGGGAATAAGTCCGTCAAAAAATGCAAACAGAGTTTTTGAGGTGTATTCCTCACTTGTCAGAGGCATAGTAAGACTCACCGCAGAAGAGTTTTCGCTTTCAAGATATTCACCGTCATATATAAATGAATATCCGTAATCTGTTTCTTTCAGTGTTCCTGCAAAGGTTTCCCGTACATATACATACGCTGTTCTGTATGCTTCCATCAGTCATCCTTCCTTCCGGGAACTGCCTTCATGCCAAACATTGAAAGAGCCTGATTAACCTTGTCCATACGCACCGTTTCCTTGCCTTGTTCAAGCTCACGGATGAACCTTAAGCCCAGACCTGAACGGATTGCGAACTCTTCCTGAGTCAACCCTGCTTCTTTTCTTTTTTGTTTGATAAATTCAGCAATTGTATTCATAAGCATATATTACACCCTAAAGGGTATAATGTCAATAACTTTATGCGATTATTATACCCGTTATGGTATAAAAGTATGCAATGAGGCACAACTATACCCGAAAGGGTATAGTTGTATCTAAAAACGGACTGCACAAGCACTGTTGACAGTCCTGTTAATATCGTGGTAATGAGGTGCGAATGGAATAGATCTTGAAGCTGCTCTTGAGCTTCGGCAGTGTTCTCATAATATGAGTTAGTGTTCAGCCTTGACAGCGTAATACGCAATATTATAACTATAACGCGCGTACGCGCCTGCGCGGGTTCTACGAGTGAAACTTTTTTTCAAAAACCTATTCTCTCTTGTGAAATATTGGCTTAAGAATATGGGATTTATTGAAGACTTCTATTATGGTAATTTGGAACCGCAAAAATCCAACCTGAAGCAAAACGCAGACTTCCAACGGGATTTTAACAGGATGTGTGAAATTGAATCAATGCTCAGAAACAGCCTTGCAGATGAGCAGAAGGAGCTGTTTAAGGAATATGCAGATCTCTGGGGCTTGATTCTCGGCGACACTGCCTATGATAGTTTTGAATCCGGTTTTAAGCTTGGCGCAAGGTTTGTGGCAGATGTGTTAAATCATCAATAGATCTATAGTGAAAATGGGAGACATTTTACGATGTTTCCCATTATTTTTTTACTTTGACAGCTCGTTCATAGTTTGTTAACAAATGTTCAAAAATAGATGTTTTTAGTTCTTTATCGGAATTAATAAAAAGTTTACAATTTGCAAAAACGTTGATATAGAGCCATTTTGCACTTCTTTTTTGTTCAGAAAAGTCGAACAAATGTTCTTTCGGACATACTTTATGCAGAGTGACAAAAATTTTAAGCAATGAAAGGAGAAATTATCATGAAAAAAGCAAATCGAGTTATCCACAAAAGAACTGTTTATGACAGCAAAAAGGGAGGTGAAAAATAATGGAAGCTTTGAAAATTAACTTTTGGGAAAAGCATAATCTGACAATTCCGGAAGCTTGTGCTTATTTCAGTATCGGAGAAAACACTATGAGATCACTTGTAAATTCAAAGCCTCAGCCTGAGTATGTTTTGAAGGTAGGAAGCAAAGCGCTTATCAAAAAGGAAATTTTCGGCAAGTACATAGACAGACAGTATTCAATTGTATAATAAGGAGAAATAGATATGGCAAGTAACAGAAGAAAAGACAGTAAAGGCAGAGTTCTTATGGAGAACGAGTTTCAGAAAAAAGACGGCAAATATGAATTCCGTTATTACGGTCGCGACGGAATGATCCACAGCGTATACAGCTGGCGTTTAAAAGGCTCTGATCCGATTCCGGTCGGTAAAAGAAAGTGCAAATCGCTCAGAGAGCTTGAAGCCGAGATAGAAAGGTCACTTCACGACCGTGTGGATGTATATCAGGCGGAACGCATCACTCTCAACGATCTCTTTGACAAGTATATCAAATCAAAACCGGAACTTCGTGACAGCACACGAAACAATTATGTTTATATGTATAACCGATATGTCAGGGATACTATCGGGCTGCAGACGCTTTCAACTTTCAGATACACTATGATTGTTGAGTTTTATAAGAGTCTGATTTTTGAAATGAATATCAGCGCGGAAACAGTGGAGATTATACATACGGTTCTGCATCCCATTTTTACAAATGCTGTGCGTGACGAGCTTATACGTGCAAATCCTTCTGACGGAGCGATGAAGGATATCAAAGAAATAATGAAACGCAATTCAAAGCCTAAAAAAGAAGCTTTGACAAAACAGCAGCAGAATGCTTTTATGAAGTATATATCTGAAAACCAAAAATTCAGCGGTTGGGAAAACATTTTCACAGTTTTACTGTGGACAGGGTTGAGAATAGGAGAGTTTATCGGGTTAACTTGGGATGATTGCAGCTTTGAAAGAAATGAGATAAGTGTGAATCACTCACTGCTTTACAGACAAGCTGAAGACGGAAAATGCGGTTATACCATTCACGACACAAAAACAGAAAAAGGAGACAGAGTAATACCTATGCTTGAGCCTGTCAAAACAGCTCTCTTGAAAGAGAAGGAAAGGCAGGAGAGAGTAGGGGTTGCAGATACGGTTATTGACGGCTACAGCAAATGGGCGTTTACCAACCGTTATAAAACGGTATTTAATCCGTCGTCGGTCAATAAAGCAATCAAAAGGATTGTAACCTGCTACAATCAAGAAGAGTTTGAAAGGGCAAAGCAGGAGAAAAGGGAGCCTGTTCTTCTGCCATATTTTTCTGCTCACATCTGCCGCCACACCTTCTGTACTCGTCTTTGTGAGGTTGAGCACCGCGTTAAGATCATTCAGGAAATTATGGGACACGCCGATATTTCGACTACTATGGATATATATAACTCTGTATCAAATGAACTTAAAAAAGAGAGCTTTGAGGTTATTGAAGAGAAGCTATTCCTG
Organism: Acutalibacteraceae bacterium; assembly: GCA_045123695.1. Lineage (GTDB taxonomy): Bacteria > Bacillota > Clostridia > Oscillospirales > Acutalibacteraceae > UBA8612. Next base: position 6,670 of record JBGVKJ010000041.1, on the reverse strand, counting down.
TTTGACTCATAAGTGAAAAGTATATTTATAACAAGGTCTGAGCACCTCTGCTTTTGCGGCAGGGGTGCTGTTTTTTATGGATTATTATAAGTATTAAAATTCTTGCCAAGCTTTGATTTACGTTGACAAAAAAGACGGATTATACTATAATAACGGTGCTTGAAAACTTGGTTTTTCGGGTGGCTGAATTTACCACAGTTTTACCACAGAATATCGAATTTACCACAGTTTTACCACAGTTTGCAGGCAAGATATAAGACGGTGCACGAACTTATAAGAAATGCTCAAAAAACGCTTGAAATCAACGGTTATCGGCATCAGAAAATAAGAACTTATAAGCGCTTATAAGGGACCGTTTTCAGCACTCATTTATTTCCCCACAATGAAGAGCTTGGATAAATAAATTTCATCATATAAATTAAAAACCTGTCTGTTGATTCAGACAGGTTTTTTTACTGCTATTTAATTGTTAAAGTTCCGTTTTGAATAGAAAGAGGATAAGTGAATTTGATCTCAGTTCCGTTAAAATTAACAACAAAAGTGCTTACACCTTTAACAACAATAGTACCTTCGCCCCAAGTCTTATTGAATACTTTAGTGCCGATATCTATCTTTGGTAAGTCGGTTTTAGGCTTTGAAATTGCAGTTTGAGGTGTGGGTTGGGGGCTAGCATCGGATTTTTCTTTTGTCATTTTGTTGTCGGTAAAAGAAGGGATATCCTCAAATGTTAACTGGGTAGTGTCATCGTTAGGTAAATCTTTTTTTATGTTTTTAGCTTTCTTTACAGAAGATTCTGTTTCTAGCTTTGTATTGCTATTTAATATCTGGTTTGGACTTCTTGTGACGATAGATGGTTTTGATTGCTTGTCATATAATATGGAATCTTGTGCGTACATTAAGTCATTTAGAGTCACTAGTTTAATGGGCTTATCTTTTACAAAATCATATACTCCCGTAGTAAAACCACTTCGCGATACAAGAAATCCTTCGTTTATTCCAAAATGAGATATTGTGCCGTAAAAATCTCTGGCTACGGAAGGCCCAATTTCTTTTTTGTGTGCTTTGCATTGCACAGCAATGGTATTACCATCTTTTTCAAGTATGATATCAACACCACCATCGCCGCCGTGTTTGCTGACGCGTGCATTATATCCGTTAGCGCGATAAGTTGCTGCTACAGCATCTTTAAATTGATGTCCGTCTAAACTCATCCAATAATTAAGCTTTGTTGTTTCTTCCCAATATATATATGCATATTTAGCATCCATATATTTGGAATATTGCTCGTGAAAATATTTTGTTTCTTTGTTTTTTAATACTTTAGATATAATGCTTTCTATAATGGGTATTCCGAATATTCCGAGAATTAAATAGGCAATCCAACCATAAGTGAAAACGACTTCAAGAAATGCGTCAAAAATATCAGTATCAAATTCTTGGTAATTTAACACGAAACCAAACGTAATTATAAAACCGATTATGTAAAGAGAAATTAAAATAATATAAGTAAACTTTTTTATCTTTTTGTTTTCTTTTTCAACTATGTCATGTATGTTGTCAGGTAAATTATACTCTTGTAAAGTTGGAATTGTGGTGATTTTTGGAACGTCTTGATTGAAGTAATTGTATATCCAAATAATCAAAGCCGTTTGGTTGCTTGGCGTTTTTTTTATATTGTTGTGTTTCATAAGTTGCACCTCGATATCATCATATACTAAAACATATGTATTTTCAAGTGTTTATCAAATTTAATAAATAAGCACAATGTAGCTGGGGTTTGTTGACAAAACAAATAAAAAGCATTAGCATATTATTTGAGGTGTTTATTATGTATCAATCTTTAGGTATATATTTTGAAACTCTATATGAAATGAATAGGAATCTTATAGTTTTTTGTGGAGTGACATTGGATGACAATTGCTATTGGGACTACTGCAAATATATAAACAATGTCGTCTATGCAATCCCTAAACTTGTGCCGTATGTGTATGATAAAAAAGAGGGGAAATTAAAAATTCAGGATAGGGATGGCTTGATTGAATTTTCAAATGAATTACCTGATATTAAAAACGATTATCAAGATTTGTTAAATAAACATTATGAGTTTTTAGAAAAGATAAAGAGAATAAGAAATAAATTTGAGCATAAAATGCACAAAGCTTATATTCCAGAAATTGGTTACGGCAATTCGTGCGTTTTTGATCTTGTTTATAATTGCGATGATGAATTGATAGAGTTACATGCAAAAAATTTTATAGAATTTGCTAAGGGATTGAATGAGTTGTTTCAAAAAATCCAAAACTCGTTGGAAGCTCAAGCTTTTAAAGAAAATAAACAATGTTATCCATATTATAGGCGATTGCTTAGGTTTAAATTCTTGGATTTTAATTCGATTTATGATAGTGAAAATCTTCGAGTGTTTGCGAAAGCAATGATTCCGTTTTGATAATAACTGTATAACAAAACTCCTACCTGAATCAACAGGCAGGAGTTTTGTTGCTTATATCTGTTTTCAGAAATGCTTGAAGATTATATTTACAGTCTTGTTAAGGTACTTGAGGATTGTTGTGAATACGTTTTCAATTGCTGTCGGTGCTTCGTCTGCGATTACACCGGCGGCGACAAGTGCCTGCTCAAGTTCAGCATCTGCGGCATTCCAAGCAGCCTGGTCGACTATTGTTTCAGCGTACAGTGACTCAACCTTTGCAACTGCTGCTTCAACTGCGGCAACGTTTTCTGCGCTGATACCGCTCTTGTCAGCTTCATTCCAAGCTTCGAGATTTTCGAGTGCGTTGAATGTAAGTCTGCCTTCGTTGAACTGCGGGAATGCGGGGTTGGAGTAAACGTCCTTCATATTGTTGTCAGCCATAACTCTGATTGCGAGAGTAAGGGCGACGTCATTCTGCGGAAGCTGCTCGTGAGCCTGAGCCTTGAAGTACCATGTTGTACAGGGCAGAAGGCCTGTTGTTGCGTCTACAACACCGTCGGGTGAAAGGTGATTGTGCTCGGGGTTGTCGCAGTATGTACCTGCTGCCTTGTAATCGTCACCGAGTGTTGTGCCAAGGTCAGCAAATGTTGCACCCATTGAGGGAGATGCGGCGTGAATAACACGGTCAGCATTCTTTGTTCTGTAGTTTTTGCAAAGCGGAAAAAGGTTTACATCGTAGCAAGCGATGTCGAATACCTCACAGCCTGTTTCACGAAGCTCGTTAAGGTTTTCTTCAAAGTTTGCTCTTGCGTTCATAAAGTATTCAACGTCTTCAGCAATGCTCTTGAGGTCGTCGTTACCGTCAAGCCATTTTGCCTTTGCCTCTTCGTAGTACGCATCGGGACAAAGTGCCCAGAGCATTGTTGTGCGTACTGCTGCAACATCTACAAGGCCGTCTGCAAGACCGCCGAGAGCGGATTTGAGAACATCATCGGGGAGAATACGAAGCACCATATTGAGAAGGTATGCAAGGTATGTATCGCCGAGAAGTGTTACAAGCAGGTCTTCGTAAAGAGTGTCATCGTCATAGAAAACGCTGAGGTTGCCTGTGTAAAGGTCACCGATGATATCGGAGCCGTCAATAGCAGGAATTACGAAAACCATCTTCTTGATAAGCTCGTAATCTTCGGGGTAAGTTTCAAGGTAGTTGATTGCGATTGTACCGCCAAGGCTGATGTGGCAGAGCTTAACCTGACCGTTGGGTGACTTGGGAAGTACAACATCGTGAATGTAATGGTGAAGCTTTTCTGTTTCGTACATTACGTCACCGAGTGAGTCGTAACCGAAGTAGTAAACATCATCTTCACCTACTATTTCGCTCAGCTCCTGAATAGGAAGGAAGTTGTAATACTCTTCTCTTACAGCCTCGGGAAGCTCACTCATAGGCATCTCGTAGCAGGGTGTTACGATGTTGTTGATGTACTTGCCTTCGTTATCTTTTTCGATAAGGCTGAGTGCGTTGTATGTGCCCTCGTACATAGCTTCGGTCAGACCTACATCGCTTCTTGTTACGATTGAAGCGAGCATATTCGGCAGAGCACGCTTGAGAAGCGGCATAACGTCGATTTCGAGCGGCCAGCCCGTAACGTAACCTGTTTCGTCGGGCACCCAGTTGCCGTTTTCGTCAACAAGGTATGTGTTGTTCTGGCTCATACCGTGTACGATGATAACCGGTGTCTCGGTATCGTAGTCGGGTGTGTAAGCTGAGCCTGCTACGCTGTCCGGGTCAGCCGCAAAAGCTGTGAACGAAAACAGCATAGTGAGAACAAGGCAGATGCTTATTACTCTTTTGAATTTCATAGTTATATCCCCTTTATAAGTAATAAAAAGATTTTATCAAATTAAAGTGCAAAACTCAATGCGATTATATCACAAGGTTTAGGTGATATTTTTGGTTAAATGTACAAAACGCTGACATACAGCGTTTTATTTTTATCTTTCAATCTCTTTCATTATTTCGTCGTATGAAACGATGTTGCCGTGCTTTGTGAAATCAACCTTTTTGCCGAGAATTCGGATATTGTCAACCATCGGTTTGCAGTTTGTGTAAATCGGCTTGCCGGGAGAGATGGGGTATATACCGAGGCACGAGAAGATATACCACGCAGCCATCGAACCGTTGTCTTCGTCACCGGGGAATCCGTCATCCTTCCACGAAAAGCCCTCGGCACAGATTTTCTTAAGCCAATACTCTGTTTTTTCGGGCTGACCGAGGTAGGTGTAAATAAACGGAATATGGAAGCTCGGCTGGTTGGAAATTGCGCACTGACCCCAATCGCAGGCCGCCATTTCGGTCATCTCGTGTATCTCGTAGCTGTAGCCGCCTATTCTGTAATCGGCAGGTGTAGCAAAGCATTCGTCAAGCTTGCGGATGAGTCCGTCCTTACCGCCGTAAAGCTCTGCAAGACCTTCTATATCGTGCTGTACGGCAAAGCTTGTCTGCCACGCAGAGGCTTCGGTGTAGTCTTTGCCCCAGCTTGTCGGGTCAAAGTCGGGTCGGAAGTTGCCGTTTGAATCCTTGGCACGCATAAAGCCTGTTTCACTGTCGAATATGTTTTTATAATTCTTCGTGCGAGCGCGGTACATATCTCTTTTGTCAGTGTAGCCGAGGATATCTGCTACGGTTGCAACGCAATCGTCAAAATATGCCGCGTCAAGTGTAAGGTTAACGCTCTCGCTGTATTTGTCATAGGGGACGTAGCCGAGCTTGAGATATTCCTCACAACCCTCTCTGCCGTATGCCGATATCGGTGACGGCTTGTTTGCGTGAAGCTCCATACCCTCAAACGCTGTTTCAAGCAGTTCTCTTGATATGAGGTTTCGTGTAGCAACGTCGGCAATAACTGCGTCGATACCTGTGCTCGGCATACAGTTTTTAGCGTCACCTGCAGTCCATCTGGGTAACCAGCCGCCGTCTTTATAATCCTGAATATATCCCTCAATAATTTCGGGCAGAATATCCTTTGCGATAATTGCATAGAATGGGTAATTTGTGCGGTATGTGTCCCAGAATCCGTTGTCGGTGTATCTCACACCGGGAAGTACTTTGTCCGCACTCGGTGAATAGTGAATCGGCTTGCCGTTTTCATCAGGCTCGTAAGCCTTGTGAGGGTAGAGGAATGTGCGGTACATACAGCTGTAGAATGTTTTTAATGTATCTTCGTCGGCATCAATTTCAATTTTACCGAGATACTCGTTCCATATACGCTCGTTTTCTGCTTTGAGTTCGTCAAAACTTCCGTAAACCGAATCGTGCTCGAGGTTTCTTACAGCCTGCTCATAGCTGATGAAAGATGTCGCAACGGTGAATGTAACATCTTTTTCTTTCAGTGCGATATGTATACCTGTGTTTTCACCTTTTGTTGTAAGGCTGTGTTCGGTGTCGCAGGTTTTTCTGTTGCCTGTGAGAATTCCTTCAACATCAACGGAGTTTTTATCAAACTGAAATACGTAATAGCCCTTGATTATGCCCTTGTCGTGGTCGGCAATACCTCTGTTACACTCTGTCATACAGTAAAGTCTGGCGGTTTCGGGCTCATAAGTGTATTCGCAGTAGTGGCTGACGGGCAGAACGGAGATATATCGCCTTAAATCTTTTTTGAAGCTTAATTTTACGCAGGCGCCGTACTCTGTCGGTGTCAGCTCAAACTCGCACGACGGTCGCTTAAGGTAGCAGTTGAGATAGTGGGGCTGAATTACTGCTTTTTCGGGGTCATAGCCAGACCAGCAATCCTCAAACTCAACGTAAGGGCTGTCAACCTGCGGCATCATTGTGAATGCACTGTGGTCGCTTATCCATGGGCTGGGCTGACGGGTAAGGCGAATACCCTCAACCGAGCGGTCATCGGGATGATAGTACCAGCTTCCTCTCGATGTTTCAGTCTGCAGGCTGAATGCCGCAAAGCCGAAGGGACGCTGTACAAGCGGCAGGGTGTTGCCCTGCGAAAATCTGTGCAAGGATTTTGAACCTTGTTTTGTATTGACATATTTAATGTAATTCATAATTTTACCTGCTTTCGCTGTTTGTGCTGATATAATACCATAAACATTACGCTTTTTCAATTTTTCTTAAAAAGATTTATTGCAAATAATAAGACCGCATCTTGCTGAAAGATGCGGTCTGGTGATAGTGTTTATAAACGCGTCGGATTTTATTAATTGTGTTTTGAAAAAATGATTAAA
>JBGVKJ010000040.1:0-67605 GCA_045123695.1 Acutalibacteraceae bacterium | reverse complement strand
CCAGTGGCGCATACCGTCCTCGGCGATATGGCTGTAGCTCTGCGAATAAGTGAGTGTACTGCCGCTGTCGAGCAGGAACTGCACCTTTGCTATCTGCGGGTCGGTTACTACTTCAAAAGTACCGATGCCGTTTTCGTAAGTGATATCAAACGAGTGTGCTTTCGGTGTATCGTAAGTTACGGCAAACGGAATAGATGCCTTGTCCCATACCTTGCCGTACTTTGCGCGGATTGAGTGATTACCTTCTCCTACTCGCATATTTACAACCCATGTTTCCGTATCGCCGTTTGAGGTAATAGTTGCCTTGCTGCGGTCGATTGTGGTTGTAGTGCCGTTTTCACGGATAAGCTGGATTTTGCTCGGGCTGCCTGTCAGCTCAAGTTTATAATCTCTGTTGCCGTAGGCAAAATAAGGAGCGTCGGTTTCAGGCGTGATTTCTTTTAAGCCGGAGACAGGAACAGGCTCTGTTGTGACTTTGACTGTGCAGGTATCGACAAAGCCGCGCTCGCAGTGTGTTGCGGTAACGGTTACAGTACCTTCTTTGAGTGCTGTAATTCTGCCCGAATAATCATCGATTTTTACTATACTCGGGTCGCTGACAGTGTAATCACACGCTGTCCATACAGCCTCGGCAGGATATGTCTTTGCCTCAAGGTCAACAACATCGCCAACACATACATTCACCGTTTCTTCCGGGAATTCGATGTACTCGGCAGGTACTACATCGGTAATTACGTTGTAAAGATGATACCCCTCTGCCTCATCGAAAAGTCTTAAAAATTCACTATCGGGTGCACAATGGATTGTTGTACCTTTACCGTATGCTCTATCCGGGTCACCTGTTATTACAGGTTTATCAAGTTTATCGTCATAATCTTGTCCAAAAAGCGTGTAACGTATTGTTTTATAACTGTAATTAGACGGGATATACACTGTGCCCGGGTAAAATTCCAAACTTCCTACCAGCCAATCTGCCTCAAACCTTGACGGGAAATAAACATCTCCGTAAAAATCATAAGAAATAATATCTGTATAATAATTTGAATATTGACACTCGGGCAAAACGGTGTATTTTTCACCGTTTTCATCTACGTGAGTATACAATACCTCAAACGGCGTACCATTTATTTCCCTTAAGCTTTTAGGGAAAGAAACATTATACGCAGCTAATAAAGATCTGTTATAAATATATTTGTAACCTTCAGGTATAATCAATTTTGAAACATAATCCAAACCCGGGTCCCATTCCGGATAAGACTCATATTCCAGATACTCAGGATATTTTTCAAAGGTATCCTCACCGTAATGAATATACCATGTTGCATCAATACCCCAACCATCATCATATTCATAACCTATAGCTGTAACCGGGTAACCGCCAAGGGTTGTCGGTAAAACGAATTCGATTTTTTCATCACCTTGATATGTGATGTGAAAATTTACAATTGAAGCTTCACCGTCTTTGACAATATATGAATACTTGGCATAGTCATCACTTGCATAAAACACTGTTTCCTCAATCGGCTCTAACCAATACTCTGCGCTATGTAACATTTTCTCATACTCTATCCAGTCATCATACGCTTGTGCGCCTATGCTTACAACTGAAAACAAAAGCACAACAGATAAAAACAACGAAAGAAGTTTAAGATTTTTCTTCATAACCGACACTCCTTTATAGAAATCTTTAAGTCTATTATATCACTGCTATTACGAAAAAGCAAATGTAAAGCTGTTTTTACCACCGGAGAGAGTGGAGCTAAATTCGCCACAATTAAACTCGGCTGTGGTATTTTCGGGAAGATCGACCGTGAAATTGACACTGTTACCTGTTTTTTCGTAAGCAACGGCAATTCTGCCTTTTACGGTAGTGATATAGCCGCTCGCTTTATTCATACCGTTTACAAGCTGAGGCTTGATTGTTATTTTCTCAAAGCCAACACTGTCATTTGCCTGTGAAATACCGAGCAGATATGTAAAGAGATAACGGGTCAGAGCACCGAACATAGGATGATTAAGTGAACGCTCAGGCAACCAATCCTCCCAAAGTGTTGTTGCGCCCTGCTCCATCATATAGCCGAATGACGGTGACTTACGCGCTGTCATAAGGTCGAATGCAAGCTGTGCATTGCCGCTCTCGAAAAGAATTCTCGGCAGGACATCGGTTGCGACGATACCTGTATCAAAACGCTCTCTGTCACGGTATTTATCAACGGTCATCTGCAGTGTTTTTTCATCGCCCAAACCTGCGTCGAGTGCAAGACAGTTAGCACCCTGGACATCACCGCAGTAGCAATGAGTCATCGGGCTGTAATAAGCAACATTTACCATAGCGGAAGATTTAGCTATAAGGTCGGCAAGGTGAGAAGTAAGCTCGGGTTTACCTACAGCTTCACTCAGCTCGGTGAGCATTTTCATCTGCCTGATAAACAGCACTGTATTGACATAGGTTTCGGGGATAAGAACACGACTCTTTGTATGAGGTTCAGGCTTATGAAGCTCCATGGGAGCACACCAATCGCCCAGACACCACTCGGTCTCTTCACGGCAGACAAGGCCACACTCGCTGTGACTGACCATATAATCGACATACTTTAACATATTTGGCAGATACTGCTCAATTACGGACTTATCACCGAAGGTTTTATAGAAAACATAGGGCACGACAACTATTGCTCCGCCCCAGGCAGCAGGACCACCGCCACCGCCGCAGAAGGGTGTTGTATGCTGAACATGGCCCGTTTCAACATCCTGACAGTCGGCAATATCAGCCATCCACTTGATATAGAAATCCTTACTGTCGGTCATAAGCATTACGGCTTCGGCACAGAGCTGACCGTCACCCGTATAACCGAGACGCTCGATGTGAGGGCAGTCAGACGGTACGCCGCAGTGCATATTGTCAAGTTGAGTACGAAGGTAGGTTTTGTAAAGCCAATTGAGTACTTCGTTATCACTTTCAAAACTACTTGTAACCGCACAGTCGGAATGAACAACGTTAACTGTCACAATTTCCGCATTATTCGAAACCTCGATATAGCGGAAAGCGTGCCAGCAGAAATGCGGAAAGTACTCATCCCCTACCTTTGTATTGGCAAAAACCTCCTGTTGCAATCTCTCTTCATCGCCGCCGCTCGGATAAAAATCGAGAGTTAAATCCGAATTGAGTGCATCGGCATAGCGTGCTGTAAGAGTTTCTCCGTCAGCCTTTGATTTAAGCACGGCAAAGCCCGTAATACCTTCGCCGCAATCATATATACTTGTTTCACCGAAATCGCAAAACTTAACAGGAGTAATATTGCGTATTACCTTGTCGGCAGGACAGGTCTGGATATAAAAATCGGTTTCGGGAGCTGAGATAACAACAGAATTATTCCAATCGGAATCGTTATATCCAACAGAAGAAAATCCTACCTTGGCAAGAGAATAATCGTGACGCTCACCGCCATAGATGTTGTTGAAAGTTATTTCGCTATTGCTGTACTTAACACTCTCGTCGCTGAAGATTTCGGCTGTGGTATTATCATTATATATAATGTTTATTTTATAACAAAGCTTCGGGTCGCCGTAAGGATGCCAGGTCGGGTTGCCATCGCATACATCACAAAGCTTATACCAACCGTTGCCGAGTTGTACACCGATTGCATTATCGCCATCAATAAGATAATCGGTTATATCATACTGTAAAGCATAGGTACGGTAACTCATTTTATCCTGACGGATTTTATAATGCTCACTAAGGTCACGATAATTATACTGAGAAAAGGAAGGCACTAAAAGGTCATCCGAAACCTTTTTACCGTTGAGATAAAGCTCAAAAAAACCGAGGCCGCAAATTGTAATCTCTGCTTTTTTCACATTTTTTGCGGAAAACTTTGCACGGAAAAGCGGAGAAGCGATATCTGCTGAAGCACAAATCCATTTTGCACTGCCAAACATTTCCTTATGTGTCATAAATAAAACCTCCTGCAAAAAAAGCCGAGGAACACCCTCGGCTATATTTTTGTTTATTAAAGTTCTGCAATCCAGACGAGGTCGAAGCTCTCTTCAGGCTCAAGGCTCTGAATACCGCGCTTCTGAGAAACGTCTTCATATCTGATTCTGTCGTCATTTACACCGTACCACGGCTCAATACATACATAGGGTGCGTTGGGCTTTGCCCAGATACCGAGGAAAGGTGCATCGCCAAAATCGAAACGGACTGTACGCTCACTGTTATCGCTCCTCAGAACAACTACATTGGAGTTGAGCTCGGAGAAAATAAGTGCATCCTCGGCAAAAAGCTCCGGAGTAAGACGAAGGCGCTTGCCTTCTTCGAGCTCAACGTCAAACTTTGTACCGATAATAATATTCTCCTTATCAATCTTCTCGACCTGTGCGCCCTCTTCGCTCTCCTCAAACTCAAGGTAGTCGCCGATTGCACAGTTGAAGCCCGGGTGTGCACCGCAGGAGAAATACATAGTTTTATCATCAAGATTTGTTACGGTATGAGTAACCTTGATTGCTCTGCCTACAAGCTCGAAGCAGACGGCAAACTCAAACTCAAACGGGAACATTCCGCGGGTTTCATCGTTACTGCGAAGAATGAAAACAGCTCTTGCGCCCTCAACATCAGCTGCCTCAAAGAGCATCTTACGGGCAAAGCCGTGCTTGGCAAGGGGATACTCCTTACCGTTGTAGCGGAATTTATCCTCAAAAAGCTGACCTATAACCGGGAAAAGGACAGGTGCCTGACCGTACCAGATATCAGGATTACCCTGCCAGAGGTACTCATAGCCGTCATCCTTGGTAACAAGCGAATGAAGCTGCGCGCCCATATCGTCAATCTGTGCGGTTAGATATTCGTTTTCGATACTGTAAAACATCGTTTTATTCTCCTAAAAATCATTTATATATTATGCATTCTGTTTCTGTCTGTAAGATTCAACTTCCCAGTTGGTAATGAAATCGGAAAGCTCATCTGTCATCGGAAGAGGACCGCCGAAAGATTCGGAATAGGTTGCAACCTTGAGTGCGTCATTAAAAAGAGTTGCCGCAGTATCACTGCCCTTGGGAGTCATATCAACTGCGAAGAAACCGCAACCGCTGATAATAATAATCTTGGGCATATAGCCTTTTTCTTCGAAATATTTATTAACCGCACCCTTGATACAGCCGTTGCAGAAACCGTATACGGGCTCTGCCTTACAGTATACGATATGGTCGGGAGTAAACGGCTTCATAACAGCCTGAGCTGTTTCGGGGCTTTCGGCAAACTTAAGTGCCTCTGCACTCGGCTCATAAGTAATTACCGCATCGTCACCGTAAACTTCATAAATAACATCGAAGCACTTCTGTGCCTTTTCGCCGTCGTAATCGCCGCTGTCAAAATCAGGCCAGCGGACAACAGCGGCATTAAGCTTTGACATTACATCGGCAAGCTTGTCGCCTATTGCTTCTGCAGTATCGGCAGCAATAAAGATACCGTGATTCTGAAGAAGGAGCATATCGGCAGCCTTACCGTGCTCTGCCATATAAGCTGTCATTTTATCGTAGCAGATTTTGGAAAGAGTATAGCCCGGCTTACAGGACTCAACCCATATAAAGCCGTCGCCAAACATACGCTCTGCCTCAGCTTTGCCGTTAACGGCACAAGTAAGGCCGTTGACAAGAGCAGGATGTACATGAAGAACAAAAGTATAAGGGAAGAGACTGTGAAGCAGAGTTTCGACACTGGGACGCTTACTCTCTTCACCCGGCATTCTTGCGGCTGAAAGGTCAGCCAGAGCCTGGGCCTCACGTGCATCGTCATCGGTCGGATATTCCTTTGTAAAAATATCGGCAAGTGACTGTCTGTTCATTTTTACAAAGCCATCGGCTGTAATTGTTGCAAGCTGTGTACCCGAGCCTTTGATATACATTACATCGCCGTCTTTAGCGGAGGTATTGCCGCCGCCTGCAAGTACAAGCTCTTCATTTGAACCGTATAAATTTGAAAGTGATACCAACTCATCAATAATCATAATATTTCACCTTTAATTATATAGTTGTAAATTTAATAAGATACGTATCAAAAAGAGATAAACCGAGATTTATTACCGGATTTTCAGTCGATACACTGTCCGTACGGACAAGCGTCATATCGTTATCTTTATCAAGCAGATATATTTGAGCTGTTGCCTGTGTCAGACCGTTAAGAGCAAGTGAAATCTGCTTTGAAGAGACAGAATCATCATCGGAAAAATAAGTAAGCATAACTGCGTATTCAGCATCTGACCTTGCGGCACAGACATAAATCTCATCACAATCGCACGTAACCTCAACACTGTTGCCGAGCTTATAAAGCTCATTGAACATTCTGAAAGGATAATAGCCTTTTAAACATTCATTGACAAAATCCGTATTGAAAAGACCATTCATACCGCAAGGACGTGCATCATAATACATAAGCATATCAAGCGGAGTATACTGAGAAGCGCACATTGTGCCTGCAGTAAACGAAGCACCCTTGAGACCTTTTTCGGCTTTGAGTGAATAAACCCAATCGTCGCCTTCCCAGCCTTTTACATAATTCCACTCGTTAAGTATACTTTCGGTATCTGTAAAACCGTATTTATCGAGCATACGACGCACATATTCCGTACGCTCAACAACACCTTTAGGATCGTTTGTATAGATATGCCACGAAAAGAAATCGAGAGGAGCAACGAGCTGTTTGAGGAAATCATCCGCCCACTCCAGATTGCACGCAATGGCAGGGCCACCTATTTTGAGTTCGGGGAAGCATGACTTGAGATGCGTTGCAGCTACATCGTAAAGCTCAAAAAACTGTGCTTTAGTACCACCCCAACAGCGTTTATTTTCACTGTCATCGTGGTCAAGGTCAGGCTCGTTCCATATCTCCCAATACTCGATGCCCATATTAAAGCCATCTGCCCACCCATAGTTATAATGTCTGATTATATGTTCGCAGATAACTGCCCATTTTTTAAAATCCTTGGGTGGTAAAGTATTGTACTTCTTCTTCCAATGTTCGATTTTTGAACCCAAACGGAAAAAAGTCTTTGTACCTGCAAGCTCAATTACGTGCAGATATTCATCAGTAAGACAGAAATCGTACGAATCGGGATTATAAGGATCGGCATCGAAATCCGGAAAAATGAAATTGACATCTACAACATGCTCGCCACCGTAGGTTGCGAAATAAGAAGCGTCGTGAGTTCTTGCGTAAGGAATACCTGCAGCACGGTAAGAATCTATATTTGTAATACGCTGGTCAGAAGCAAACTTATATACAGGACCGTTATTGACAGCATGCATAGGTTTGATTTTGCCGTTAGATTTATCAAAATCTACGGTTATGGTATGCATAATAGTACTCCTCGCATTATAATAATTATTACAATAATAAACGAAACCATAACAAAATGCAAGGGTATTTGAGATTAACAAAAATAATTTTTGCAGATTGTAGAAAAACGCTTGACAATTATTGTGCAAAAAGGTATAATCGAATGTGTAACCGAACATTTGTACTATGCCTTTCGGAGGATAAAGATATGGCAGATAAAGTAACATCCAGAATTGCAGATAAAAACAGTGCTCTTGAAACAGCACTCAAGCAGATTGAAAAAACATACGGCAAAGGTGCAATTATGCGTCTCGGTCAGGACCGCGGTCTTAATGTTGAGGCTATATCAACAGGCTCTCTCACACTCGACCAGGCAACAGGTATAGGCGGTCTTCCCCGCGGCAGAATTATCGAGATTTACGGCCCTGAATCATCAGGTAAAACAACACTTGCTCTGCATGTAGTTGCCGAGGCTCAGAAGGCAGGCGGCGAATGTGCATTCATCGATGCTGAGCACGCACTCGACCCCGTATACGCTTCACACCTCGGTGTAGATATCGATTCACTCCTTGTTTCTCAGCCTGACAATGGTGAGCAGGCACTTGAAATCACAGAAGCTCTTGTACGCTCAGGCGCACTTGACGTTGTTGTTGTCGACTCTGTTGCAGCTCTTGTACCCCGTGCAGAAATCGAGGGTGAAATGGGCGATTCACACGTTGGCCTTCACGCAAGACTTATGTCACAGGCTCTTCGTAAGCTCGCAGGTGCAATCTCAAAATCAAACACAATACTTATATTCATCAACCAGCTTCGTGAGAAGGTCGGCGTTATGTACGGCAATCCCGAGGTTACAACAGGCGGTCGTGCACTCAAGTACTACGCTTCAATGCGTATCGACGTACGCAAGGTTGAACAGCTCAAGGGCCCCGGCGGCGAATTTATCGGCAGCCGTACCAAGGCAAAGATTGTTAAGAACAAGGTTGCCCCCCCTTTCAAGACTGCAGAGTTTGACATTATGTTCGGCAAAGGCATTACAGTTGAAGGCGAAATTCTTGACCTCGCTGTTCAGTTTGATATTGTTCATAAGAGCGGTGCATGGTTCTCATACAATGACGAGCGTCTCGGTCAAGGTCGCGATAACGTAAAGGAAATGATCCGCACAAACAAGGCTCTTCGTGACGAAATTGAAGCAAAAGTCAGAGCAAGATTTGCTGACAGTTCTTCTTTCACGGCTTCCGAAGAAGCAGAAGATGATGATTCCGCTGCTATGCCGGTTGCTCCTGCACCCGTTGTTGCTCCGCCCGCTCCCAAAGCTAAAATAAAGGCAAACCTTGATATTGCAGTAGACGACTGAGAATTATGATAATTACAGCACAAAAAGGTAAAGCTAACAAGATACATATCAGCATCGACGGTGAGTACAAGCTCACCGTTGATGCTGATTTCTGGTTTTCGAGCGGCTATATTTCAGGTGATGAAATTGACGAAGAGCAATATCAGACACTTGCGGATAAAATCGCAAAACGCCGCTGTTTTAACCGTGCTCTGAATATTCTTTCAAGACGCGACCACTGCGAAAAAGAGCTTTATAGCAAGCTTCGCAGAGCTGACGGTGATGCTGCGGCACAAGATGCAGTTGAAAGAATAAAAGCACTGGGATACATTAATGATGAACGCTATGCACTTACTCTGGCAGAAGAACTAGCAAGCCGAAAAGGCTACGGAATACGAGCTATTCAATCAGAGCTTCTGCGCAGAGGAATTGACCGCGAAATTGCAGAAATCACAATTAATTCAATTACACTTGACGAAAGCGATAATATTAGGTTATTATTAGAAGGTAAGTTTTCACGAAAGCTTACCACAGAAAAAGGCAGGAAGCAGGTTTTTGCCGCTTTACTGCGACTCGGCTACAGTTACTCCGACATACGGAGTGCTATGAGCGAATACGATAATTTTGACGAGGTTTGTGACTTATGAGTACTGTCGGTTTCATCTCACTCGGTTGCCCCAAAAATCAGATAGACGGTGAATGTCTGCTTGCCAAGCTTGACGCTTGCGGATTTGAGATAGCAGACCCTTACGATGGTGTTGACGCTGTAATAATAAACACCTGCGGTTTTATCGAGTCGGCAAAAAAAGAAGCCATCGAGAACATTCTTGATATGGCACAGCTTAAAGAAGACGGAGTTATCGGAAAAATTATCGTAACCGGCTGTCTTGCTGAAAGATATAAAGACGAGATACTCGGCGAATTCCCTGAGGTAGATGCAGTTGTAGGCATCGGTGCAAACGGTGATATTGCCGAAATATGTCAAAAAGTAATTGACGGCGAAAGAATCGGCACATACCCCGACAAGTGCAATATGCCTTTGAGTGGCGAACGCGTGCTCACAACACCCGAGTATTACGCATATCTCAAAATTGCTGACGGTTGCAACAACTGCTGCACCTACTGTGCAATCCCTTCAATAAGAGGCAAATACCGCAGCCGTGAAATTGAAGATATTATAGAAGAAGCAAAGAGCCTTGCCGAAAAAGGTGTAAAAGAGCTTATTGTTGTTGCTCAGGACACTACACTCTACGGTAAGGATTTATACGGCGAGCTTAAACTCCCCGAACTTCTCAGACAGCTTAACGAAATTGACGGTATTCACTGGATAAGAATGCTCTACTGCTACCCGGACGAGTTTACCGACGAGCTTATCGAAACTATGGCAACTCTGCCCAAGGTACTGCATTACGTCGACCTGCCGCTTCAGCACGCTGATGACAACGTACTGAAAAGAATGAACCGCAGAGGTACACAGCAGCAGATAAGAGAGCTTATTGCAAAGCTCAGGGACAGAATGCCCGACATAATCGTACGAACTACATTCATTACAGGTTTCCCCGGTGAAACCGAAGAAGAATTTGAAAACCTTGCCCTGTTTATAAACGAGACAGAGTTTGACCATCTCGGCTGCTTTGCTTATTCGGCTGAAGAAGGTACACCTGCTGCAGAGTTTGACGGTCAGCTTGATGAGCGCACCAAGCTTGACAGACAGGAAATAATAATGAATGACCAGTACGATATCGTACTTGATAAGCACAACAGCTATATCGGTAAGAGCTTTGAAGTACTTGTCGAAGGATACGATGCTTACAGCGACAGCTACACAGGCAGAACTTATATGGATGCCCCGGAAATTGACTGTGTTGTTAAATTCACAACATCGGACAATTACAGCGAAGGCGATTTCTGCACCGTAACAATTATCAACACAGATGAGTATGACCTCATCGGAGAGGCTGAATAAATGAACACACCTAACAAACTGACGGTTGCAAGAGTAATTATAACCCCTATTTTTATGCTTGCGTTCCTCAGCTCAATCCCCCACCGCTTTATAATCTCGGCAGCTATATTCTCAATTGCCGCAATAACTGATGCAGTTGACGGAAAGCTCGCAAGAAAACACAACCAGATTACAACATTCGGCAAATTTCTCGATCCCGTTGCAGACAAAATGCTGACTACCGCAGCGTTGTTGGCTTTTATTCAGCAAGGAATTTGCGGCGCCTGGCCTGTATTTATAATTCTAACACGTGAGTTTATTGTAACATCAATGAGACTTATATCCGCCGCACAGAATATAGTTGTACCTGCAAATATCTGGGGTAAAATAAAGACGGCCACACAGATGACTTTCACAATCATCATACTGCTTTGGGGCGAGATGATTGAAATATGGGGTTTCCTCAAAAACGATTTCCACTTTGTGGCCAACATCATGATTTGGATTACTGCTGTACTTGCAGCAATATCAGGTATTGTCTATCTTATTCAGGCAAAAAAAACAATTGACTTCTCTAAATAAATTGCATATAATATTACAAGAAATAAATCAAAAGCATTGAGCGGGAAGAAGTAACGCAACCCACAGCTTTCACAGAGAGGTGTGCACTTTGCTGCAAGCACACTGTAAGCCGTTTTGCGTGAATGCACCCCGTTAGCTTACAGCAGGAAATGGCTGTACGGTAAGCCCCGTTACCGGCTGAAGGTTTTATAGAACCTTACTGAGTATAATGTCGGAGTGGAACCGCGACTTTAATCGCCTCCGTCACCTTTTACAGGTGGCGGAGTTTTTTATATCAGAGGTGATAATTTGTTCAGACAACTTAAAGAAGACATACAGTGCGTAAAAGAGCGTGACCCTGCGGCGCGTTCTTCGCTTGAAATACTATTCCTTTATCCGGGACTTAAGGCCGTAAGGATGCACCGCAGAGCATACTTCTGCTACAACCATAAAATGTTTTTTCTCGCCCGACTGATTTCACAGCGTTGTGTAAAGAAAACAGGAATTGAGATTCACCCTGCCGCTAAAATCGGCAAGCGCTTTTTTATCGACCATGGTACAGGTGTTGTAATAGGTGAAACCGCTGTTATCGGTGATGACGTTACAATTTATCAGGGTGTAACGCTTGGCGGTACCGGTCACCACACCGGCAAACGCCATCCGACAATCGGAAACAACGTACTGATAGGTGCAGGAGCAAAGGTGCTCGGTCCTTTTACTGTAGGAGATAACTCAAATATTGCCGCAGGTGCGGTTGTACTTGACGAGATACCGCCTAACTCAACGGCAGTAGGTGTGCCTGCAAGAGTAGTAAAGCAAAACGGCAAGCGAGTTGACGACCTTGACCAGATTCATATTCCTGACCCGATTGCTATGGAACTTTGCAAGATGCAGATTCAGATTGATAAACTTAACAAAAAAATTGAAACTTTAGAAGAGGAGAAAAAATAAATGAAAATTTTCAACACTCTCACACGCACAAAGCAGGAACTCAAAACAATAGAGCCGGGCGTACTCAAGGTTTACGCTTGCGGCCCTACAGTTTACAACTTTATCCACATCGGTAACGCAAGACCTCTCTGCGTATTTGACGTACTGCGCCGTTATATGGAATACAGAGGTTATGACGTTAAGTTTGTACAGAACTTCACAGATATTGACGACAAAATCATCCGCCGTGCAAACGAAGAAGGTCTGACATACAAAGAGGTCAGCGAAAAATACATCGAAGAATTCTGGAAAGATGCAAAGGGTATGAACGTACGCGAGGCTACCGTGCATCCCAAGGCAACAGAAAACATTGATGAAATTATCAATATCATTTCAACACTTATCGAAAAAGGCTACGCATACGCTGTTGACGGTGACGTTTACTTCAGCCCCAAGAAGTTTGACGAATACGGCAAGCTTTCACATCAGCCGCTTGAGGAGCTTGAAGCAGGTGCACGAATCAACGTAGAAGAAATCAAGCACGAGCCTATGGACTTCGCACTGTGGAAGGGTGCAAAGCCCGGCGAACCCTACTGGGAGTCACCCTGGGGTCACGGCAGACCCGGCTGGCACATTGAGTGCTCTGCAATGGTACGCCGCTACCTCGGTACAACAATCGACATTCACTGCGGCGGTCAGGACCTCATATTCCCCCACCACGAAAACGAAATTGCACAGAGTGAGTGCTGCAACGGTGCAAGCTTTGCAAACTACTGGATGCACAACGGCTACATCAATGTTGATAATGTCAAGATGTCAAAGTCACTCGGAAACTTCTTCACAGTACGTGACGTTGCAGAAAAATACGGCTATGAGCCCGTAAGATACTTCCTTATTTCTTCTCACTACCGCAGCCCTATAAACTACAACACCGAAATCATCGAGCAGTGCAAGGCTTCACTTGAGCGTCTCTATACTTGCCGTAACAACCTTGATTTTGCACTTGAGAACGCAGTTGACGGAGAGCTTGACAACAGCTTCAACGATAAGGTACACGGCAGAATTCAGCAGTTTATCACCGCTATGGATGACGATATGAACACTGCAGATGCTATCGCCGCAGTATTTGAGCTTGTACGTGACATAAACACAGTTATTGCCGCAGGCGCAAACAAGGCAACACTTGAGCTTGCCGCAAAGGCATTTGACGAGCTGACCGATGTACTCGGTATCGTTTACAACAGAAGCAAGGCAAGCCTTGACGACGAGGTTGAAGAGCTTATTGCACAGCGTGCACAGGCAAGAAAAGACAAAAACTGGGCACTTGCTGACGAAATCAGAGATAAAATCAAGGCAATGGGAATTGTACTTGAAGACACACCCCAGGGCGTAAAATGGCATAAGGCATAAAAATCAACAGCTCAACCGATTGGTTGAGCTGTTTTTTATCGGGAGGCAAAACTCCTCCCCCACTATTTTATTCTACAAAGAAACAATCATCTGACCATTTGAGGTGGTTGTATTCAATATAGCTCCATATTTTTTGATAGTCATTATCATCCCTGATAATGTGGTCATGAAAAGAGCGTTGAAACCGTTTTTGTCCAGGTGTTGACAAATGAGTATTTATTTTTCCGGTAATATGATATTTAAGCCATCCTATTACCCTATCTATCGTAGGGGAGGCGTTTCGCCTCCCGTCGGACTCGCTAATAATTAAAAGCAAGTGTATATGGTTAGGCATTATTATGTAATTATCAACCTTTATGGTTGAATAATTAACTTCTATCTGACGTACAGTTTCATCAACTAATTTACCACACTCTGTCAACACAGGCGGTAGAGGGGACCCCTCCCCTACAATTTCAGATAACAGCTTCTCTCGGTTATGAGTACATATTGTTATAAAATATGCACCGGGTGAGCTATAATCATAATTTTTCAATCGCGTAGGTTTTCTTTTGGGATACAGATTGTTACTCATAGTTTGGTTGAATATTTTAACGCGGGAGGCGAAACGCCTCCCCTACGAAATACATTTATCGGCACTTTTGTCCGCTTCTTTTAAAATATTGAGAAAACTCTTTATTTCCGCAATATTTTTTATTTGGTCATCTTTTCCTGCTTAACCTTGTGGTCGATTACATGGCGAGAAGAAAGCTCCGCGAGGATATCCTCGGTTGTGATGCCCATTTCGACCATCATAACCATTACGTGGTAAGCAAGGTCTGCAACCTCGTAAATAGTTTCCTTCTTGTCGTCTGCTTTAGCAGCGATGATGACCTCGGTAGACTCCTCGCCTACCTTCTTGAGGATTTTGTCGATACCTTTTTCGAAAAGGTAGCTTGTGTATGAGCCTGCAGGCGGATTTGCCTTGCGGGATTTGAGGAGCTCCTCAAGACCCTGGATTGAGAAATCCTGATAGCCTTCCTTACAGTAAACGGGCTTTGTGAAGCAGGAATCAGTACCCTTATGGCAAGCGGGGCCGTCTTTCTTTACTTTGATTACAAGAGCATCCTTATCACAGTCTGCAGTGATGCTCATAACGTGCTGATAGTTGCCCGATGTTTCGCCCTTTCTCCAGAGCTTCTGACGGGAGCGTGACCAGAAGCAGGTTTTGCCCTCTTCGAGTGTAATCTCAAGGCTCTCTTTGTTCATATAAGCAACGGTGAGCACCTTCTTGCTCATATAGTCAACAACAACGGCAGGGATAAGACCGTTTGAATCAAACTTAAGTTCATCAATATTAAGCATTTTTATATCCTCACATTTATATTATTTTTGTTAAGCTCACGCTTGAGTTCGTCTATAGTAACCTCACCGAAATGGAAAATAGAAGCAGCAAGGCCCGCATCAACACCCGGGAGAGTTTTAAACAGCTTTGTAAAATCATCAATACAGCCAGCACCACCCGAAGCAATAACGGGTACGGAAACGATATTGCATACAGCTTCGAGCATTTCAAGGTCAAACCCCTGCTTTACACCGTCGGTATCAATGCTGTTGACAACGATTTCACCTGCACCGCTGTCGACACCGAATTTAATCCATTCGAGTGCATCAAGCTCGGTATTGACTCTACCGCCGTTTTTAAAGACCTTGAATTTGCCGTCAACACGCTTGATATCAGCAGAAAGGACAACGCACTGGTCACCGTATTTTTTTGCAGCTTCACCGATAATTGACGGATTTTTGATTGCACCCGAGTTTACGCTTACCTTATCGGCACCGCACTTGAGTACACGCTCAAAATCATCAAGAGTTGAAATACCGCCGCCGACTGTAAGCGGAATAAAAATCTTAGAAGCAGCTTCTTTAAGTATATCGGTAAAAATCTGTCGACCTTCAACAGAGGCTGTTATATCATAGAAAACAAGCTCATCCGCACCTGCACGGCTGTAATAATCGGCAAGCTCGACAGGTGAAGAAACATCGCTTAAGCCTTCAAAATTAACACCTTTTACTACCCTGCCGTTTTTAACATCGAGGCAGGGAATTATTCTTTTTGTAATCATTTATCTGTCCCCCGCTGTTATCTTAACTGCATCGGCAAGCTCGATTGCACCGGTATAGAGTGCCTTACCGAGAATTGCACCGTAAACATTCATATCATTAAGCGCCTTGACATCGTCAAGAGTTGACACACCGCCTGAAGCAACGGTATCAAATCTGAACCTTTCTGTCATTTCACGGTAGAGCTCACGGTTTGTACCCTGCATTGCACCGTCTTTTGAAATATCGGTACATATTACGGTAGCCACACCCATAGCATCGAGCTTTTCACAGAATTCAAAGCCGTCAACCTCGGAGACATTAGTCCAACCGTGAGTTGCAACCTTACCGCCCAGCATATCAACACCGACAGCGATTTTATCACCGTATTTTGATACCATTTCAGCAACGAAATCGGGGTTTGAAATTGCAACAGTACCGAGAATCACACGCATTACACCAGCATCGATATAACGCTTTATTATTTCTTCGTTGCGGATACCGCCGCCGATTTCAACCTTAAGACCGCTGTTTTTTGCAAGGTCGGCAACAATCTCGAAATTGGGGTTATCGCCGTCCTTTGCACCGTCAAGGTCAACAACATGGAGATATTCAGCACCTGCCGCCTTAAATCCCTTTGCAGTTTCAAGAGGATTTGTACCGTAGACAGTCATCTGGTTATAATCGCCCTTATAAAGACGGACGACCTGCTTATCTTTCAAGTCAATCGCAGGAAAAAGTTTCATTTTTCACTCACCTCTTATAACTCACAGAATGCTTTGAGGATATTCAGACCTACCTCGCCGCTCTTCTCAGGGTGGAACTGACAACCGTAGACATTATCCTTTGCAACAGCCGCAGTAAGCGGTGCACCGTATTCGGAAACAGCAATAGTATCCTTCGCACAGTCTGCCGCATAGAAAGAATGAACAAAATAGACGTGGTCACCGTTATTTATATACTTGAACAGCTTACTCTCACGGGTAAACTCAAGCGAATTCCAGCCGATATGAGGAATTTTAAGGTCTGACGGAATAACATCGGAAATCGGCATAACACTGCCACCGATAAGGCCAAGACCGGGATGCTCGCCGTATTCAAGGCTCTTATCAAAAAGCATCTGCATACCAAGGCAAATACCCATAAGGGGCTTACCTGTTTTAACCTGCTCTTTCACAACGTCTGCCATACCGCTTTCGTCGAGCTTACGCTTTGCATCGGCAAAAGCACCGACGCCGGGCAGAATGATATGTGAGCAGGAATCTATAATCTTTTTATCGTTAGTCAGCACAACATCCTCGCCTATAAACTTAAAAGAAGAATAGAGCGAGAAAATATTGCCGACACCGTAATCAATAATTGCAAGCAAAATTAAAGCACTCCCTTAGTTGACGGAATTTCGTTACTGTATTTTTCATCAATGCTTACGGCATTACCGAGCACGCGTGCAAGAGCCTTGAAGCTGCCCTCGATGATGTGGTGAGTATTTGAACCATAAAGCAGTTTGATGTGAAGAGTCATTTTAGCGTTACGCACAAAGCCGAGAAGAAATTCGGAAACAAGCTCGGTATCAAAATCGCCTACAGTGGGTTTGATATCGCCGAGGTCAAGGCTTAAGTGTGACCTGCCTGAAATATCTACAGCACAAAGCACAAGCGACTCATCCATAGGAAGCATAATATCGCCGTAACGCTTGATGCCTGCCATATTGCCTAAAGCCTGAGCAAAAGCCTGACCGAGGCAGATGCCGATATCCTCAACAGTGTGGTGATAATCTACCTGAGTATCCCCCTCGCAGAAAACATCAAGGTCAAAGCGGCCGTGTTTTGCAAAGAGAGTCAGCATATGGTCAAGGAAACCGCAGCCAGTATTGATATTGCTTTTGCCGCTACCGTCAAGGTCAAGACTGAGCCTGATACGGGTTTCGGCTGTGTTTCTTGTAATTTCACTTTTACGCATATTTATCATTCCCTTTCTGACAGAATTGCGTCTAATGTATTAAGCAAAGCATCCATCTGCTCTTTTGTACCTATAGTGATACGCAGGAAATCGGAAAGACGCTCTTTATTGAAGAAGCGTACGAGAATTCCTCTCGCCTTGAGCTTTGAGTAAAGCTCCTCACCGCCGACAGTTTCATGAGCGGCAAATACAAAGTTTGTTTTTGACGGCAACACTCTGAATCCGCGCTTTTCAAGCTCAGCAACCGTATATTCGCGGTTTGCAATAATCTTGTTCCTTGTAGTTTCAAAGTAAGCCTTATCATTAATAGCAGCTTCACCTGCAAGCAGAGTAAGGCGGTTGATATTATAGGGGTTAGTTGAAAAACGGATAGTGTTAAGGTCGGTTATTATATCCTCATGAGCTATGGCAAAGCCGAGCCTTGCACCTGCAAGCTGACGTGACTTTGAGAAAGTCTGCACAACTATGAGGTTAGAATATTTCTTTGTGAGAGCAACCGCACTGTCTGCACCGAAATCGACATAAGCCTCATCGATAACAACGATATTATCGGGATTTGAAACAAGAATCTTCTCGATATCCTCAAGGCTGACAACCATGCCAGTAGGTGCATTTGGGTTAGCAATAACGACAGTTTTACCGACACCGCAGTAGTCGTTTACATCGAGTGAATAATCCTCTTTAAGCGGTATAACATCAGCCTCGATACCGTAGAGACGGGCAAAAACAGAATAGAAGCCGTAGCTTATATCAGGGAAAGCAACAGGTGTATCACCGTCGCAATAAGCCTGGAAGATGAAAGAAAGAATTTCATCAGAACCGTTACCGAGAACAACGTTTTTACTTTCTACACCGTAATAATCGGCTATTGCCTGAACCGTATTTTTACACTCAGGGTCGGAATAAAGCCTTAGCTTGCCGACCTCATCACTGCTGATTGCCTTAATCACATCGGGTGAAGGCTCAAACGGTGACTCGTTTGTATTGAGTTTTATGTACTGCTGATCCTGCGGCTGTTCTCCGGGTGTATAAGCCGTAAGAGAATCAAATCTGCGGCTGAAAAATCTGCTCATAGTGTGTTACTCCGAAAATATAATTAGTCTTCAAATCTTACTGTTACGGACTTGCCGTGTGCCTGAAGTCCTTCCTTTTGTGCAAAGGCATCGATCTTCTCATAAACAGCCTCAAGTGCCTGCTGTGAGTAGGACATAAAGGATGACTTCTTAACAAAATCATCGACCGAAAGCGGGCTTGAGAAGCGTGCTGTGCCGCTTGTGGGAAGAGTATGGTTGGGGCCTGCAAAGTAGTCGCCGAGTGCTTCGGGACAGTTTTTGCCGAGGAATACGGAGCCTGCGTTGCGGATAAGAGGAAGCAGGTCAAACGGACGGTCGACACAAACCTCAAGATGCTCGGGTGCTATAGCGTTTGACATTTCGATTGCTTTATTAAGGTCGTCAACAACAATAATCTTGCCGTTATTATCAACAGATACACGTGCGATTTCGGCACGGGAAAGCTGAGGAATCTGAACCTCAAGCTCAGCACTGACAGCTTTTGCAAGGTCAATACTGTCGGTTACAAGTACAGCACTTGCATTCTTATCGTGTTCTGCCTGAGAAAGCATATCGGCTGCAACATACTTGGGGTTACATGTACCGTCAGCAATAACGAGAATTTCGCTCGGACCTGCAATCATATCGATTGCAACTGTGCCGAATACCTGACGCTTTGCTTCAGCAACAAAGACGTTACCGGGGCCGACAATTTTATCTACCTGCGGAATAGTTTCGGTAGAATATGCAAGTGCGGCAACAGCCTGAGCACCGCCTACCTTGAAGATGCGATCAACACCTGCGATTTTAGCCGCAACAAGAATTGCAGGCTTGATGCTGCCGTCTTTTGACGGAGGTGTAACCATAACGATTTCATCGCAACCTGCAAGCTTTGCAGGGATACAGTTCATAAGAACGGATGAAGGGTAGCTTGCAGTGCCGCCGGGTACATAAAGACCTACGCGCTCGAGCGGAATTACACGCTGACCGAGTACAACACCGTCACGCGGAGTGATAGCAAAGCCTGTTCTTACCTGATGACGGTGAAACTCACGGATATTCGCCGCAGCCTCTTCTATGATTGCAACAAATTCCGGCTCGAGTGCAGCAAAAGCAGCATCGATTTCCTCTGCGGAAACCTCAAGGCTGTCAAGCTTTGCACCGTCGAATTTTTCGGAATATGCTTTAAGTGCGGCATCGCCGTTTTTACGTACATCTGCAATAATATCGGCGACAATCTCGCCTACCGTATTTTTTTCCTCTGTGCGGTCAAAGATATCTTCCGCTTTGAGACCGCCTTCATAAATCTTTATCATTTCTCAATTACCTCTTGAAGCTTTCTGCGTATATCTGCAATCTGCTCATTTTTGAATTTTGTGCTGGCTTTGTTTGCAACAAGCCTTGCACTTATCGGGATTATTGACTCGATAACCTCAAGGTTATTCTCCTTGAGAGTTGTACCGGTTTCAACGATATCGACAATAACATCGGTCATACCGAGGATAGGAGCAATCTCGATTGAGCCGTTGAGCTTACAGATTTCTATATCTCTGCCCTTTTTAGCGTAGTGTGCACGGGCAATATTAACAAACTTTGTTGCGACCCTGAGAGTCTTCTCAGGATTGTCACGAAAAACATCGGGAGCAGCAACACACATTCTGCACTTACCGATATTCATATCGAGAAGCTCATATATATCGGGCTCATATTCGAGAAGAATATCCTTACCGACAACACCGATATCTGCCGCACCGCGCTCGACATAAATTGCAACGTCGGACGGCTTTGACCAGAAATAACGGACTTTATTCTCGTGGTTTTCAAAAATAAGGCTTCTGTTTTTCTCACGGATTGCGGGGCAACCGTAGCCGATACGCTCAAACATATCGTATACTTTTTCGCCAAGTCTGCCCTTGGGCAGTGCTATATTAAGATAATCCATTATCGGCTCACTCCCCTTCCTTAATTGTTACAAGCTGCTTGTACTTGAGACCCTCCGGTATTGAGCTTAATACCTTTACGGCTTTACCCTGAGAAGTAAACTCTACAGCTTTTTCAGATATTTTAATCGGTGAAACACCCTTATCGTAGCAAAGAAGCACGTCAACGTCGTACTCTTTCTCATACTTTGCGTAAAGCTCAAGGATATCGACATAAACTGCAAAGCCGATTGCCTGACAGTCCTTACCGAGCTTTTTGAGAAGGTTATCGTATCTGCCGCCGCTGAGCACACTGCAAGGCACAGATTCAACATAACCGCGGTAAATAACACCGTTATAGTAGCTCATATCGTTAACGATTGAGAAGTCAAGATTGATATGCTCACCCTCACCCGAAGCCTTGAGAAAATCGTAAAGAGCTTTAAGCTCCTCAACCGCATCAACCATAGCAGGAGTAACAGCAAGCTCACGTATACGGGGATATGTTGACTCAAAATCGCCGTATATTTCAGAGAGCATTGCGATACGCTGTGCGGTTTCAGGCTCTACACCGTAATGCTCGCAGCAAGAAAGAAGCTCGTGAGTATCTTTTTTGCCGAGGAAACCGATAAGCTTCTCCTTACGGCTGTCGCTGAGCTGAGCTGTATCAAGCAGAGCGGAAACAAAGCCCATATGAGAAATATCGAGCACATAGTTACTGCTTACAGCCTTAAGACTGCGTGCGGCAAGAAGCACAACCTCACCCATTGTATAGGCATCGATATCACCGATATACTCGAGACCAAGCTGTGTGATTTCTTTATATTCCTTCGTTTCTCTGGAAGCTCTGTAAACATTCTCTTTGTAATAGAGCTTCTGTGCTTCACCCGGCTTTGCATTCTTTGCAATAGAAAGCGTAATATCGGGCTTAAGAGCAAAGAGTTTACCGTGAAGATCGGTAAAAGTAATAATATTTTCGGTTGAGAGAAATTTTTTGTATTCAAGGTAGAGGTCGTATTCCTCAAACTTGCTCATCTTGAAACGTTTATAGCCCATCTGCTCATAAAGCATACGAAGGTTGTAAAGCGTTGTATCGTTATAGTTATAAGTACCCATAAGTCAAATCTCCGCTGATAATTAAAGAAGTTTATCGGTATCCTCAAGTCGGATACGCTTTGAAACAATATATGTATGACGCTTTTCGTCGGCAGTAAATATGCCGTAGGTAGAGGTAACGAAAGTACCGTCATCAAGCACTACATTGCCGCAGTAGCCACAGTCGCCGTTGGCAACAATATCAGGCTCATTCTGATAGTTAAGATATGTATGAGCTATCTTGATTCTGTACTGACCCTCTCTGCCGTTTTTAAGGTCGTCGTATGTGCCTACCCAGGCAATCCAGCCTTCGCTGTACCAGCCGCGTTTAGTATGACCCCTTTCAATGTTGATTTTATTCTTCTGCGGGTCACGCTCGATTGAGCGGAATGTTATAATCAGTCTGCCGTCAGGCAGATAATCTGCTTTATGACGCTCACCGTTGAGTGCGGCCGGAAGTTCAACCGGCTCAGACCAGGTTTTGCCCTCGTCATTTGAAAATGTAATAAGTGAATTGATCTTCTTGGTATTGCTTCGTGTCAGCAGGCAAAGCTCATCGCCCTTGCCACAGTCGGAGCGTACGCACTCAACCTCACACATATTACTGCCTTTTTCGATACCGCGGTATTTCGCAAAGTATTTTTCGGGCTTTGACCACTGCATTTTTCCGTCTTTATCAAAGCTGAGTATTGTTTTGTAGTTATGGAAATGCTTATCGTGGAAGAGTGCCATCCATTTATCGGCAAACTTACCGTTTTCTTTAAGCCTTGTAAGTGAAGCCATTGCAACGATGGTATTCATTCCCTTATAAAACAGCTCAAACTCACTCCATGTTTCGCCTTCATCGCAAGAAAGAGAACAGTTGAAGCCGCCCGTTGTAGGCTCTGTGCCCCACTTGGGATTACCACAGACAAGGAGAAGCTTATCGGGAGTATCGGGATCGTTAAACTCAAGACGATAGACCGTAGGTGTTTCGCGTGAGCCTTCCCACGATTTGGGAGGATTCTTGATACCGTCGATAAAAGTTACGCCGCCGTCAGTGCTTCTGCGTGAAAGAGCGGCACCCTTACCGTGGCCTTTAGGAAAGAAAGTAAGTATATCGCCGTTTTTGAGGAGCACGGAATCGGGGTGACCGAGATAACCTTCGCCACGGTCAACAACGGTCTGCTCATAGAGATATTTAAGCTCATCAGGTGTACCCTCAGGCATAACGGAGAGGTCAATCTGCTTTATTGAATAGCCGCTACCTTTGGATTTGTATTTATTAAAAAGGCTCATTAAAGCTCACCATCCTCATATAATTTTTCTGCACAGCGTACAGATGCCATAGCATCCTTACAATAATAATCGGCACCGATTTCTTTTGCATAATCTGCTGTAAGCACAGCACCGCCGACCATAATTCTGCAGTTGTGCTCACTGCGGAGCAACGAAATCGTAGCCGCCATATTCGGCACGGTAGTGGTCATCAGCGCACTTAAGCCAACAAGCTTGACTTCGTCTGCTTTTGCTCTTTCGACTATAGCTTCGGGAGATACATCTTTACCTAAATCGATAACATCGTAACCGTAATTTTCAAGAAGTACTTTTACGATATTCTTACCGATATCGTGCACATCGCCCTTAACTGTAGCAAGGATAATTTTACCCTTTTTGTTTTCACTTTCGCCACTTTGTGCGATTGCGGATTTGATAACATCGAAAGCCGATGTTGCCGCTTTTGCGGAAAGGAGAAGCTGAGGAAGAAACAATTTCTTTTCTTCAAACAGCTTACCCGTTTCATCAAGAGCCGGAATAAGCATACCGTCGATTATTTCAAGCGGAGTTTTGTCGGCCAACAGCAACTTTGTAATTTCCGCCGATTTTTCGGCAAGTCCGCTCACTACGGCAGACCTGAGATTGTCGGGCAAAGAAGTTTCCGATTTATTTACAACCGTCGTCTGCTCACTATGCCCGATAACAGCATTGTTTGCAATATATTCAAGACAGCCTGAATCACGGGCGAAGAGTGCATTGAAAGAATAATACGCATCCATCATCGCTGCATTAAGCGGATTGACAATGCCTGCGCTGAGTCCATTCTGCATAGCAAGTGAGAAAAAAGTTGAATTGATTTTTTCTCTGTTCGGCAAACCGAACGAAATATTTGACACACCAAGCACGGTATGCACACCGATTTCATTTTTGAGCACGTCAAGTGCCTGAAGAGTCGGAAGTGCACCGTTGTCGGCAGTACTTATAGTCATTGTAAGGGGATCGATAATAATATCGCTTTTATCGATACCGTACTGAGCCGCACGGTCGATGATGCGTTTTGCGATTTCAATTCTGCCCTCGGCAGTTTCGGGGATACCCCTATCGTCAAGAGTAAGACCGACTACCATAGCACCGTATTTTGCTGCAAGCGGAAGAACCGTACTCATTGACTCTTCGGAGCCGTTGACAGAATTGATAAGCGGTTTACCGACATAGACACGCAGTGCATTTTCGAGTGCGTGCACATCGGAAGTATCAATCTGCAAAGGAAGAGTTGTCACCTGCTGTACACACTTAACGGCATCAGCAAGCACCTTAACTTCATCAATCTGCGAAATACCGACATTGACATCAAGGATATCCGCACCGGCTGCCTCCTGCGAGGTTGCTTCACCGCAGAGATACTCAAGGTTACCTTCCTGAAGTGCGGCTCTAAGTTTTGGTTTGCCTGTAGGATTGATACGCTCACCGATAATTACCGTTTTATCTTCAAAGAAAACTGTTTTGCAACGGGATGAAACGAAACTCTTACGGTTTGTTTCATTTTTCTTACATATACCTATAGGAGCGCAACGCTCAACCACAGCTGAAATATGAGCAGGAGTTGTGCCGCAACAGCCGCCTACAGCAGCACAGCCGAGACGAACAAGTTTTTCAGCACTTTCAGCAAACTGAACAGCATTAACATCGTATACTGTCTTGCCGTCAATGACATTTGGCATACCTGCATTGGAATTTACAAGCACGGGAAGAGTCGTGAATCCGAGAAGCTCGGGCACAAACTCAAGCATTTTTTCTGGACCGAAGCCGCAGTTAAGACCGACACCGTCAGCACCGAGACTCTCGATAAGAGCGGCGGCGGTAATGATATCCGCACCGTTCATAAGTCTGCCGTCTTCATCAACCGTAAAGGTAACTACAACGGGCAGAGAGGAATTTTCTTTTGATGCGAGTACAGCCGCTTTTATTTCAGCCGTATCTGTCATTGTTTCGATAAGAATAAGGTCGGCACCTGCCGCCTCACCTGCTCTGACTGTACGGGCAAAGCCTTCGTATGCATCGTCAAAAGTAAGACTTCCGAAAGGCTCAAGAAGCTCACCCGTAGAAGTCATATCGAGTGCTACAAAAGCCTGCTTACCGCTTTCGGCTACAGCCGATTTTGCAACCCTGACACCTGCCTCAGCAATCTCCTCAGGTGAATACTCACCGCCTGCAGGCGCTGAAAAGGTATTTGCCGTTATAATATTGCATCCGCACTCAAGATATTTTAAATGAACACTTTTTACTTTATCGGGCTGTTCGATACTCCAATGGTCAGCGCGCTTACCCGCAGGCAGACCGAGCGACTGGAGCATTGTACCCATAGCACCGTCGCAAAAAAGCAGACGGGAACCAAATTGCTCTTTGAAATTCATATTGAACGGTGCCTCACTTTCCGATAATATCCGAGAGATTTGCCATAATGCCTGCGGCAATATCAGGCTTATTCATCGTGTAAATATGTATGTTATTGACGCCGCTTGCAACAAGGTCGATAATCTGCTCTGTCGCATACGCAATACCTGCCTGCTTCATCGCATCGGGGTCGGAAGCAAACCTGTCGGCAATCGCTTTGAATCGAAGCGGAATACCCGAACCTGAAAGAGAAACGATACGCTCGAGCTGTGAGCTGTTGGTTACGGGCATTATACCTGCAACTACGGGCACATTAATACCTGCCGCAAGAAGTCGGTACATAAACTTATAAAAAACGTTATTGTCAAAAAACATCTGGGTTGTGAAGAACTGACATCCGCTTTCAGCCTTTATCTTCAGACCTTCGAGGTCTGCCGCAACACTTGCAGATTCGGGGTGACACTCGGGATAGCAGGCACCGCCTATACAAAAATCACCGTGCTTGCGGATAAGAGAAATAAGGTCGCTGGCATGAGCAAAAGCGCCGGGCACTGAAAGCTCACCTTTATCGCCACGAAGAGCAAGGATGTTTTCAATATTGTCGGCTTTAAGCTGCTCGATAACTGAAACAAGCTTTGACTCGTCGGTTGAAAGGCAGGTAAGATGTGCAAGAGCGGTAACTCCACAATTCTGCACCTCACGGCTAAGGTCAACAGTGTGCTCACTAGTGCCTCCGCCTGCACCGTAGGTAACACTCATAAACGACGGTGAGAGCTTGGCAATATCGCGCACAACCTGCTTGGCGCCCGAAACCTGAGACCAGACCTTGGGCGGAAAAAGCTCACACGAAACATTCACTTTACCGTTATTGAGGATGTCGATAACCTTCAACGAAAAACACCAACCCATAATAAAATAAATATATTATAATATAGCACAATCTTCCGTGATATGCAAACAAAAATTGCATTAATCGCATATTTCGTCACATAGTAGAAAAATATGCAATAATGAATTAATTTTGTGTATACTTTAACGATTTAGTACATTGAAGCACCTTGAGAGAACCTTGCAAATTAACAAAAAGTTTACAATTTTGCATTGTGCCAAAAGGCATCATAATGTAAAATAAGAAAGTTAATATATATTTAAATAAAAGGAGGAGGCAAATGACAAAGGTACTCAGTTATCTGAAATATGCTGCAGGTTACGCGGCGCTGAGCTTATTTTTCCTAATTATACAGGCTTTCACTGAGTTGCTCCTGCCCTCTATGATGGCAACTCTTGTAGACGAAGGAATTGTAAAGCTTAACGGCCAATCAAATCAGATGACTTTCATTCTCACCGAGGGTGCAAAAATGCTTGCAATCGCACTCGTATGCGTTGTTGCGGCAGTAAGCGTAAGCTATTTTGCAACAAAAACATCATCCATAATCTCACGCAGAATGCGACACGATGTATTTGAGCGAGTGCTTAAATTCTCCAACACTGAGATGGATGAATTTTCCACCGCCTCACTTATTACAAGAACAACAAACGATATTCAGCAGGTACAGGGTATACTCAGCGGCGGAATAAGAATGGTATTTTTTGCACCGACAATGGCGGTAGGCAGCATTATACTCGCATTGAGCAAGAGCAAAGGTATGAGCTGGATTCTGCTTGTTGCTGTCGCAATCCTGCTGAGCATTATAGGTATTGGTCTTGTTGCAGCTATGCCCAAAATCAAGTCACTGCAAAAGCTGATTGATAAGCTCAATCTTGTCAGCCGTGAAAATCTTTCGGGCCTTATGGTAATACGCGCATTCGGCAACGAAAAGCACGAAGAAGAGCGATTTGAAAAATCCAACAAAGACCTTCGTATGACAAACAGATTTGTGCAGAGAACAATATCGATTGTTATGCCCGCAATGACAATAATAATGAACTTCTCAACTATTGCTATTGTCTGGTTTGGTGCAGGTGCAATCAAGGACGGTTCACTTGAAATCGGCGATATGATGGCATACATTCAGTACGCAATGCATGTAATTATGTCTTTCCTTTTTATTGCAATGATTTTTGTCAGCATCCCCCGTGCCATGGTTTCAATCAACCGACTTGCAGAGGTGCTTAAGGCAGAGCCATCTATCAATGACATTGAAAATCCGAAAACACTCACAGAAGCCAAAGGTGTTATAGAATTCAAAAATGTTTCATTCAGATATAACAATGCAGACGACTGTGTACTCTCGGACATTTCTTTCACTGCCCTGCCCGGTCAGACTACTGCATTTATAGGTTCAACCGGTTCCGGTAAATCGACACTGATTAATCTCATACCCCGTTTTTACGATATAACCGAAGGCTCAATCACATACGACGGCATTGATATACGTGAACTTTCAATGCATTCGCTTCGCGAAAACATCGGCTATGTACCTCAGAAAGGTTTGCTTTTCTCCGGTACCGTAAAGAGCAATATGCTCATTTCAAATCCCGATGCTGATGATGAGCTTATTAGCAGAGCGCTTGAAACAGCTCAGGCAAAATTTGTATACGATATGCCCGAAGGCATTGACTCTGATATAGCTCAGGGCGGTACTAATGTCAGCGGCGGTCAGAGACAGAGACTTGCAATTGCAAGAGCAATTGTAAAGCAAGCACCTGTATATATTTTTGACGACAGTTTCTCCGCACTCGACCTGAAAACCGATGCTGCACTGCGCAAAGCACTCAAGAAATATACTTCCGACGCAACAGTGCTGATTGTTGCACAGCGAGTAAGTACAATACTGAATGCAGAGCAGATAATCGTGCTTGATGAAGGCAGAATAGTCGGTAAAGGTACACACAAAGAGCTTCTTAAAAACTGTGAAGAATACCGCGAGATTGCCGAATCACAGCTTGCAAAGGAGGAATTGGAATGAGCAAGAAACACGAAAAACCCGAATCATTCCGCAAACCTCCCAAGCACGGAGGCCCGGGCAAACCGCACGAAAAACCCAAGGATTTCAAGGGCACAATAAAGAAAATTCTAAAGCTGATTGCACCGTTTAAGCTGCGTTTTATTGCCGTAATAGTCTTCGCAGCCGGCAGCTCACTGTTTAATGTAATAGGCCCCAGAATACTTGCTAACGCAACAAACGAGGTTGCTGCAGGTGTACGCAGAATGATGAATTCAAGCGGTACGATTGACCTTACCAAAATCGCACAGATACTGACAATTCTCGTTGTTGTTTACGCAGTAAGTGCCGCATTCAACTATCTGCAATCGTTCATTATGGCAGGAGTCACAACCAGGCTTTCATTCAATCTGCGCAACGATATTATGCAGAAAATCAACAGAATTCCTCTCGGATTCTTCCACAAGCAGAGTCAGGGCGACGTGCTTTCACGAATCACCAACGATGTAGATACACTTGAACAGGCACTCACACAGAGTATTACTCAGGCGGCAACATCGGTAACATCGCTTATAGGTATACTTGCAATGATGCTGCTGACCAGTCCCCTGCTGACACTGATAATCGTACTCACCGTACCCGTATCGCTGATTGTTGTACGCAATATTGTAAAGCTTTCACAGCCGCATTTCCGCAAGCAACAGAAATTCCTCGGTGCAGTCAACGGACACATTGAAGAAATGTACGGTGCACACCTTGTAGTAAAAGCTTTCAACGGCGAAAAACGCTCTCTTGAAGAATTCGACGAGCTCAACGATGAGCTTGCAGAAAATGCAAGAAAGGCTGAATTCCTTTCGGGTCTTATGATGCCTCTTATGGGCTTTGTAGGTAACCTCGGCTATGTAATGGTATGTGTCGTAGGTGCAATCCTCGCATCAAAAGGAAAGCTTGATATCGGCGGGATTCAGGCTATGCTCCAGTATGTAAGAAACTTCAACCAGCCAATAAATCAGCTTGCAAACATCTCCGCTCAGCTTCAGAGAATGGCTGCGGCGGCAGAGCGTGTATTCGAATTTCTCGACGAGCCCGAAGAGGACGACTCAAAGGCAACACGAAAGCTTTCCGATGTTGAAATCAAGGGCAATATCACTTTTGACCACGTAAAATTCGGATACGAAAACACTGATAAGATAGTAATCACCGACTTTTCGGCACAGGTCAAGAGCGGACAGAAAATAGCTATTGTCGGCCCGACGGGTGCAGGAAAAACCACAATGGTAAAACTGCTTATGCGATTCCACGAGCTGACCGACGGTGCAATATATATCGACGGATACAATCTCACCGATTTTGAGAGACACGACCTGAGAAGCGAATTCGGTATGGTACTTCAGGACACATGGCTGTACTGCGGAAGCATTATGGACAATATCCGTTACGGCAAACTTGATGCTACCGACGAAGAGGTCATAAAAGCCGCTAAATTAGCCCAAGTTGACCATTTTGTACGCACCCTGCCTGACGGATATAATATGGAGCTCAACGAAGAGGTAACAAATATTTCGCAGGGTCAGAAGCAGCTTCTGACAATTGCAAGAGCTATACTTGCTGACCCGAAAATTCTCATCCTGGACGAAGCCACAAGCTCAGTTGACACACGCACCGAAGTACTGATTCAGCGTGCTATGGATAACCTTATGAAAGGCAGAACAAGCTTCATCATCGCCCACCGCCTTTCAACAATACGCAACGCAGACCTTATACTTTGTATGAACAAAGGTGATATTGTTGAGCAAGGTAATCACGATGAGCTTATGGCTCTGAATGGATTCTACGCCAACCTTTACAACAGCCAGTTTGAGAAAATAAGCGAATAAAAAAGTAACACTATTTGCGATAGTGTTACCATCAAAAGCGGTTCGAGGATACGCAACCATTTTTCTCCTCCAACCCCCCATAGATGCAACAGCTTCTATGGGGGGTTCTTATGCTTTCAGACATCGTAAAATAATCTTTAATTATCGCATTGAATTATCAATTTCATTGTGATATATTGAATATGGAATATTAAGCGTCGGGAGGCGTTAGTATGAAGAATGTTTTCAAAAAATTTGGTTCACTATTGCTTTTTGCAGTAATATTGCTGTTTTCTGTATCCTTTGAAAGCTTTTCAGGTATTGACTTTCCATCATTCATGGACTTGTTCGCGATTAAAGCCGAAGCATCTGCAAGCGGCACTTTAAGCGAAACTCTTACCTGGGAATATAATGAATCAACAGGTACGTTAACAATTTCAGGCAGCGGCCAAATTGGTGATTACTCGTCAACCAAACGCCCATGGGAAGAATATAAAGCTCAAGTGCAAAG
Source organism: Acutalibacteraceae bacterium (assembly GCA_045123695.1). Classification (GTDB taxonomy): domain Bacteria; phylum Bacillota; class Clostridia; order Oscillospirales; family Acutalibacteraceae; genus UBA8612. The sequence goes on along the minus strand of JBGVKJ010000040.1, from coordinate 37,086 downwards.
CATTGTAATCGGTGATAATGTAACAAACATCGGTAAATCTGCTTTCTACGGCTTTGACAATCTAACAAGCGTAACAATCGGCAGCGGAACAGAAACTGTCGGCGCCGATGATTTTTCCGGCAATAAAATCGAATCCTTTTATGTTTCTGAGGAAAACCCTTATCTCTGTGCTGAAAACGGAGTTCTTTTCTCAAAGGATAAATCAATAATTTTCAAATATCCGATTGCAAAGCAAGGCGATTATACTTTACCCGATTCCGTAAAGGTTATAAAATCGTATGCGTTCGGCGGATACAAAAACAAGCTTATAATAAACACGGTTCTTGATGAAATTGAGCCGAGTGCATTTGATACCGCATATTTCTCAAGCACAACATGCTCCGTTTATTTTATGGCGGGTCAGCCCTTGCTTTCCTATACAGACTCTTTTGACAAACCTTATGTACTTCTTTATTATTCAAAAGAGTCAGAAGATAAATGGACTTTTGATGAGGATGGCTTATGGAACGGATATGATGTTTATCCCTATGAAGACGGTGAAACCGTTGAGTTTGACCCGAGTCTTTACATAGCGTCCGGATATTGCGGTGATAATTTCAGTGACGGCAAAAACCTTGCGTGGATGATTGATGAAAACGGCACACTCACCATAAAAGGTAAAGGTCATATGAGAAATTACGGTTTCAAAGAATTCCACACGGGGGAACACAACATAACCGATGCCCCTTGGTCTGAGTACTATTATGACGTAAACAAACTTGTAATAGAAGACGGCGTTATGGGAATAGGCAACTATGCTTTCTTTGTAATGGACACACTCAAAGGAGAGCTTATTCTTCCCGACAGCATCAAACGTATCGGCGAATCCGCATTCCGTGCTTGTGACGGCTTTGAAGGTGAAATTGTTGTTCCCGAAGGTGTCAAAACACTGAAATATATGGCGTTCCTGGGTTGCAATAATGTACACCGTGTAAATCTTCCGTCTACCTATGTGGGAGTATTCAACTCTCAAATTTTTGATATGGAAAATCTTCTTGAAATAAACATTCACGAGGATAACGAAAAGTTTTGTTCCGTTAACGGCGCTGTTCTGAGCAAAGACTTGAAAAATCTGATTATTGTTCCGCGCGGAAAAACAGGAAGCTATACTGTACCTGATAAGGTTAAAACCTTTGATACAAACGCTTTCAACAATTGCTCACTCAGTGAAATTGTTCTTCCCGCAGGATATACCGAAGAGTTTAACTATAATAAATTCAGCACATCGGAAAATCTTGAAAGTATCAAATATCATAAGGATAACGCAAAATACAAGTCGGTTGACGGTGCTGTTCTGACAAAGGACGGCAAAACCCTTCTTTATGTTCCGCGTGGTAAAACAGGCAGTTTTACAGTCCCCAAAACAGTTGAAACGATTGAAACCTATGCTTTCCGTCACACTCACCTCAACGAAATCATTATCCCCGAAAATGTAAAAACAATCGAACAACAAGCAATATATTACAATTCTAAAAACAGTCATCTTTCTGTCATAGTCAAAGGTAATTTGACCGCAAATAGCCGTTTTGTTCAAACTACCGCTTCAGAAAACACCGGATGGGTAGATGTATACTTCCTCGACGGTGAACCAAAAATCAACAACGCCGGCAATTTTGTTATCGGCAATGTAAATATGTATTATCTCGCAGGCACGGAGAATAAGTGGACATTTGACGTTAATGGACTCTGGAAAGGATTTACCGTCACAAAATTCTACGGCTTCGGTGTTAAAGATACTACAGACCACAGCACACATAACACGGAAATCAGAAATAAATCAGAATGTACCTGCACCGATTACGGCTATACAGGTGACAGATTCTGTAATGACTGCAATTCGGTATATGAAACAGGTGTGATGACAGAGCCTTGCCACAATTACATATCAACTGTTACAGATCCTACTTGCACTGATCAGGGTTACACAACATACACCTGCGAATGCGGTGAAACTTATGCTGATAACTACACAGATGCAACAGGTCACAGCGTGAACGATGACGGTGTATGTGATACCTGCGGTGAACAAATTGAAGAGCTGTCAAAATTTGAAAAATTTTATAAAACACTTAAAAAAGTTTTAATTTTTGCTGCAGACTTAATCAAGAATGTTCTGTTGCGTATTTTTAGTATAATTAAAAGTCTTTTTTAACTGATTGATTGATTCTACGCTAACATTTACAACAGTCGCATAATAATAAAAAAAGCGGTAACACGACGACCAATCGTGTTACCGCTTTAATTTTAATATACTGAAAATTCTTTGATTGTGGCGAATTTTCTTGTTTTGAGAATTACAAGCTTTATGCGGCGTGTACGGATTGCAACATCAAACTCGCATATATGTTTGCGGCCTATAACCGTACCCGATTCCACCTTTTTCCACTTGCCGTCTTTCTCGACGTAAAGCTCAAATTTTTCAATCTGCTGACCCGTTTCAATGTTTTCACAAAGAACAACACGGTCGGCATCATATTCATCGCCCATATCGAGTATAAGCTCAGCCTTCTTAGGGTCATTACCAGAATGCCAATAACCCTGTTTATCGGGCAAAGCTCTCGACGGAGCGTGAAGGTCATCAAGCTTGCAGTTACCCTGCATCGTTGAATCATTTGCAAGGTTATCTTCAAAATGAAGCGAAAGCACTGCACCGAAGGTTACGAGAGTTTCGATATCGGTCTCGGAAATCAGACCGTCGGGCTGAGGTGCAATACCGAGAAGCATTGAAGCATTACCGCCGACAGAGCCGTCATAAATCTTCTGAAGTTTTGAAAGCGGCTTTACGGAAAGCACGCCGCCTTTTTTATAAAACCAACTGTCACGCAGAGGGAAGGATACCTCGGCAGGATACCAGATAAAATCGTCGCAACGCTTAATTTTGCGTCTGCTGCCGATATCTGTCTGCGTGTAATTAACTTCACCTTTGGGTACAGATATGTTTTTATCGGAGTCAACATCAACCGCTCTGTAATAAGCTGGCACAACACTCCATTCACTGACACGGCAAACACCGGAATTATTACCGCACCAACGGACATCGGGACCGCAGTTGGTAATAGCGGCATCGGGCTGAAGCTCACGGATAAGTTTGAAATAGCTTACCCAATCGTAAGGCTGGTACTTCGCATTTTTTCTGTGGTCGGAAGCACCGTCGAGACTTACACAGAAAATATCACCGTAATTTGTGAGAAGCTCACGAAGAAGATTCATAAAGAATTTATTGTAAGCTTCGCCTGTACCGAAACTTGGCTCATGATAATCAAGCGGAGAAAGTGCAATACCGAATTTTATATCGTATTTACGGCAGGCTTCGCTGACCGCTTTTACGACATTCCCCTCACCGTCAAGCCATTTGCCAGACTTAACTGAATGGTCGGTATATTCGGTCGGCCATAAACAGAAACCGTCGTAATGCTTACAGTTGAGTATAAGACCTTTCATACCGGAACGCTTTGCAACTTTAACCCATTGCTCAGCAGAAAACGCGGTAGGATTGAAAAGGTCAGGCTCTTCAAAACCCGTACCTTCATCGCGACCGGTAAAAGTATTCATTCCGAAATGAATTATGCCGCTGTATTCAACATCCATCCAATCGAGCTGACGCTTGGACGGCACCGTAGCAACGGCTTTTTCAAGAAAATCTGTAGACATAGCCAAACCTTTCAAACAAAATCTTTTTTAACAAGCGCATCAACAAGAGTAGGATTAAACTCAAATGCCGCAACATCACCGACTTTACATTCAATACCTGTAACGTCGATAATAAGGTCAGTAAGGCCAACCTTGCCGATTACCTGTGCTTTTTTGCCGCACACAACACAGCTGAGAGTCTGGTCAGAATTAAAACGCTTGACCTTACGGAGAAGAGAGTTTACTTTGTCACCGCTTGTAAAAGCAACCTCTGTTTTGCTCAGACCGTAGCCGTCGCAAACACCGAGCGGCACAACGGCAGCACTGGTTTCTCTGGTTGTTTTATACGCTTCACCGTAGCCGACAAAGTGACCTGCCGGCAAGGTTTTAATTGAAATAATTTCGCACTCCATAAAGCCGACCTTTTCAAGACCGGGCTTATTGGGTACTGCTATTCTGCCGAGTAATGCCGAACCCAGACGCACTGCATCAAAATGATACTCGGGATATTTTACGGCAGCAGCAGATGAACAAATATGCTTTTTAAGACCTGTAAAGCCCGCAGCCTCAACAGTGGCAACAGCCGTATTAAAGCGGCTGACCTGGAGCTTTACAGATGAAGAATCAGGTGAAAATGCGTTGTAAAAATGAGAATAAATGCCTTCAAAAGCGATATTGCCGCAGGTATTGAGTGCAGTAATAATATCGTTCTCTTCACCAGGCATAAAACCGAAACGAGCAAAGCCCGTATCGAGCATAATATGTGCCTTTGCCTTTTTATCGGAAGCAGCACTGTTAAGAAGATTGGCGGTGGCAAGACTGTCAACCGTAGCTGTAATATCAAGGTCAACGCAGGCCTTTGCAGAGTCTGCATCAAAAGGAGGGCTGAGCAGAAGAATATCTGTATCAATACCGTTTTCACGAAGTGAAACAGCCTCATCAAGCCTTGAAACAGCAAGGGTTTGAACACCGTTTTCGCAAAGGAGCTTTGCCATAGGGATAAGACCCAGACCGTAGCCGTTGCCTTTGATGACGCCTACAACCTCAGCTGTAGGACAGTGAGCACGCATTTTATTGAGGTTTGTAATTATATTTTCCTTTTGTACAACGTATCTCATTATATAACTCAGTGACCCTTTCGTAACTTTTTGCGGAGCTTCTGTGCGAACTCCATTCCGTTATAAACAAGGGGCTTATAAACATAGTAGAAATCGCCGATAAATTCGGTAATCTCGGGACAGAATCCCTTCTTGAAGCGATAAAGACCGTAGAGAGGATTATTCTCGTCAAGGTCACCCGAAATACCACGGAAGTCGTAAAGTCGGCAACCGTTTTCGACTGACCAGCGAATCATCTCCCACTGGAGCAGGTAGTTGGGCATCTTGTTACGCTCTTCATTTGAAGATGCGCCGTAGAGATACCACACTTTATCACCACAGAGGATAGCAAGAGTACCTGCAATAGCCTTACCCTCACTGTATGCCATATATATACGTGCGTTTTCGCCATAGGCTTCGACCATACGGCGGAAATAATCTGCAGGGCGGATTGAGAAATTGTCTCTCTCGCCTGTTTCGACCATTATCCTATGGAATTCTTCAGCTGCTTCAGCACCCTTGATTACAACCTCGACATTGTTTTTCTTTGCAACACGCACCTTATAGCGGTGACGAGAATGGAATGAAGCAAAAACCTCATCCTCTGTTTTGCCCTCAACATCGAGACGGATAACAAATCTGGGCTGAATACCCTCAAAATTCTTTGAACGAGGTCCAACCTTAAAGCCGTAGTCAACGGCAATTTTTTCGTATTCTGTGTCGTCAATCTTAGTATCTGTATCGACCTGAAGCACATAGCCTCCGAACTCTTTTGAGAGCTGCTTTGCGGCATCCATAAGTTCGGCAAATACAGCCTTATCGTGAAGGTCGCATACGGGACCTCTGGGTGAGTAGAGCATACTGAAGGGCAGACCACCGGGCAGACGGCGGATAATAACCGCCATTGTACCCTTGATATTGCCCTGCTCGTCACGGCAGATTATACCGCGCCAAATCCAATTGTTTTTAACCTTTGCCCATGCACTCTGCTGCATAAAGTGACCCTTGGGGTGACTTGCAACAAACGCATCAAACTCTTTAGCCGCATCGGCTTTGATAATCTCTGTCAATTTAAAAATCCAACCTTAAAAATATTTATTTAACTGCTTTGACCGCTACGGGGAACTCGTCGGGAGCTGCACCCATTGCCATAGCAAGACGGCGTGAAACTTCCTTGTTCTTGATAGCTTCACCGCTTACAACAAAGTTGTCGCTGCCGTATACGAGGAGCGGAACATCTGCTGCAGAGTGTGAGCCTGATGTGAACTTAAAGCTGTCACCGTCGGGCTTGATAGCACCTGTCTCATGGTCAGCAGTGATAACAACAAGTGTGTCACCGTCAGCCTCAGCAAACTCAAGAGCTGCCTTGACAGCAAGGTCAAACTCTTTTGCGGCAATCTTCATATTCTTTTCGTCGTTGCTATGTGAATGCTTGTCGATATGAGCACCCTCAACCATAAGGAAGAAACCGTCCTCATCGTCGTCGAGCATATCGATAGCATTTGCAGTGAGAGTGGAAAGATTGGGAACATCTGCACCTGTGTTTGAGTTCCAAAGCTCGCCTGCGAAAGCACCGAATGAACGCTCACCCTCTTCGAGAGCTTCAAACTCAGCATTGTCATTAACAAGAGTCCAGCCGTACTCGTTTGCCCATTCGTCTGTAACAAGGCCATTATCCTGTGCCCAGATAAGGTCGATTTCGGAATCTTCAATCTGCTGTCTTGTAATTTCAGCATCCTCACCGCGATCGTAAACGTGAGCGGAGAAAGAAGCAGGTGTAGCACCTGAGTTGTAGTCGGATGTAACGACACCTGTCATTTTACCGTATGAATGAGCAAGCTCGCAAAGGTTCATAGCAACATAAGCTACGCCAAACTGATCCTGAGGGAATACGCCGAGAGCACCATTTGTAGTACGTGTTGCGCAGGCAAGAGCTGTACCGCCTGCTGCAGAGTCTGTAACAGCAGCACTGGATGATCTTGTCTGTGACTTGCCGTGAACCTCTGTCATAGCAAACATATATGCTTCGTCAATGCCGTACTCCTCTTCCATCCAATCGATATGGTTGAAACCCATACCGTCACCGATGAGCAGAATAACGTTCTTGTAATCACCGGGGTCAAGCTCGGTCTTACCGCCGTTGAGAGCAGTATTGAATGCGAGGTTGAGTGAAAGGAGTGATGCGATGAGTGCGGCTATCATCTTCTGAAGAAAAGAGCCTTTGAGGAAATTAATAAACTGAATCATTTCTAAACCTCCGTAAAATAAAATTTTTACCAATAAATTATAGACCTATTTATTATATATGTCAATAAAACATTATAAAATATAGGTGTTGTATTTTTTACAAATTATGTTATACTAATATGGATAATGTTTACAATCAAGGCTAAGGGTAACAAAAACAATCCAACCCTGCCCGAAAACAAGTCTTTTCAGCACTTTTCGGGGTTTCGGGTTAGAAAGGCGTCAGCCTGTCGTCACCCTCAACCACCAAAAATCATCTGAAAATACTTTGATTTCGGGTCAAAGATTTTTGTTGAGAGTATTTTCAGATGGTTCAAGGCAAAAACGGAGCAAATCCTTAACGGATTTGCGAGTATTTTAACACAGAAACAGCGAAAATAATCCAACAAAAACATGGTTTGGATTATTCTTGTTACCCTAAAGGAGGTAAAACACTATGTCAAAAAAGCCATACTATATCACAACCGCTATCGCTTACACATCACGTAAGCCGCACATCGGTAACTCATACGAGATTGTTTTAACCGATGCTATCGCACGCTTCAAGCGAATGCAGGGTTATGACGTATTCTTCCAGACAGGTACTGACGAGCACGGTCAGAAAATCGAGGAATACGCTAAAGAAGCAGGTATCTCCCCCAAGGAGTATGTTGACAAGGTTGCAGGCGAAATCAAGGACATCTGCGACAGACTCAACACAACATACGATAAGTTTATCCGCACAACGGACGATTATCACGAAAAGTGCGTACAGAAGATTTTCAAGAAGCTGTACGACCAGGATGATATTTATAAAAGCGTCTACGAGGGCTGGTACTGTGTACCTTGCGAGAGCTTTTTCACAGACAGCCAGCTTGTTGACGGCAAATGCCCCGACTGCGGCAGAGAAGTACGCAAGGAGAAGGAAGAAACATACTTCCTCCGCCTTTCAAAGTATCAGAAGCAGCTCGAACAGTATATTGAAGAAAATCCGAACTTCATATACCCTGAGAGCCGCAAAAAAGAAATGCTCAACAACTTCATCAAGCCCGGTCTTCAGGACCTTTGCGTATCACGCTCAACATTCAAATGGGGCGTGCCCGTAACCTTTGATGACAAGCACGTTATCTACGTATGGATTGACGCACTTTCAAACTACATCACCGGTCTCGGTTACGACCCTGACGGCAGCGGTGACCTTTACAAAAAGTACTGGCCTGCCGATGTACACATCATCGGTAAGGACATTGTACGTTTCCACACAATTTACTGGCCGATTATGCTTATGGCACTCGGTGAGCCGCTTCCCAAGCAGGTTTACGGTCACCCGTGGCTGATGGTCGGTGCAGACAAGATGAGTAAATCCAGAGGCAACGTTATTTATGCAGACGACCTTGCAGACCGTTTCGGTGTAGATGCAGTAAGATACTATCTGCTTGCAGAAATGCCCCATGCACAGGACGGCTCACTCACATACGAGACACTTATTGAGCGTTACAACTCCGACCTTGCAAACACACTCGGCAACCTTGTAAACCGCTGTGTTGCTATGGTTAAGAAGTATTTCGACGGTGTGCTTCCTGCTCCCACAGCACCCGAAGCACTTGACGATGAGCTCAAGGCAGTTGCACTTGAATCCGTTGGTAAGTGTGCTGCAAAGATGGACAGCTTCTGCATTGCTGACGCTGTTAACGAAGTAATGGCTGTTGCAAAACGCTCCAACAAATATATCGACGAGACAATGCCCTGGGCACTTGCAAAGGACGAAGAAAAGAAAGAGCGTCTGGGCACTGTAATGTACAATCTTATCGAGAGCATCCGCTTCATAGCTGTACAGCTCAAGCCCTATATGCCCGAAACAGCTGAGAAGATTTTTGCACAGATCGGCTGTAATATTGACAGCTATGAGAGTCTGAACGAATTCGGTGCAACACCTGCAGGCACAGTTATGGGTGAGGCAGCTCCCCTCTTCGGCAGAATTGATGCAGAAAAGCTTCTTGCAGAAATTGAGGCAGAAAACGCTGCAAAGGCTGCAAAAGAAGAAGAGAAGAAGCCTGCATTTGAAGAGATGCCCCCGATTGCTATAGACGATTTTGCAAAGGTTGACCTGCGAGTAGCAAAGGTTGTAGACTGCAAGCCCGTCAAGAAAGCAAAGAAGCTGCTTGAGCTTACCCTTGACGATGGCACAGGCACACCGCGTACGGTTGCAAGCGGTATCGCACTCTACTACAAGCCCGAAGAGCTTATAGGTCACAACGTAATTGTTGTAGCTAACCTCAAGCCCGCAACACTCTGCGGTGTTGAAAGCAGAGGTATGATTCTCGCAGGCGGCGAAGATGACGTTAAGGTAGTATTTGTTGACTACCTTGAGCCCGGTACAAAAATCAGATGATGTACACGGGAATATTTGACACACACGCACACTATGATGACGAGTGTTTTGACGAGGACAGATTTGAGCTGCTCGACGAAATGCTCGCATCAAATGTGAGCGGTATAATAAACTGCGGCTGTACTGTGGAAAGCAGTAAGACAAGCATAACATTTGCAGAAAAATATCCGCAGATTTATGCGGCGGTCGGTATTCATCCGCAGAATGCGGCAGAGGAAAGTACAGACGCACTGCAAAAAATCGAGGAGCTTGCAAGGCACAAAAAGGTTGTAGCAATCGGTGAAATCGGACTTGATTATCACTACGATTACACACCTAAAGATATGCAGATTGAATATTTTGAAAAGCAGATATTGCTTGCAAAAAAGCTTGATCTGCCCGTAATCGTGCACGACAGAGAGGCTCATCAGGACTGCGTTGAAATGCTGTTAAAGCATAAGCCCAAAGGCGTTATGCACTGCTTTTCCGGCAGTGTTGAAACCGCAAAACAGCTGACCGATATAGGTTTTTATATAGGTCTTGGCGGCAGTGTTACGTTCAAAAACGCAAAAAAGCCTGCCGAGGTTGCGGCAAGCATTGACCTTAGCAGACTTTTACTTGAAACAGACTGCCCGTATATGACACCCGTACCTTTCAGAGGCATGAGAAACAACTCCTCGCTTATAATTCACACAGCGGAGAAAATCGCAGAGCTGCGTGGAATTACGGCACAGGAAGTTATAGATACAGCCAGAGAAAACACATACAGACTGTTTAATATTAAATGATAAAAGCAGAGTTGATTTTTACGTCAACTCTGCTTTTTTTAGTTTTATTCTACAGTTACATTTGCACCGACTGTGCAGTTATCTGCGAGGTTGAGATTCATAACAGTGATGGGCTTATCTGCTGAAACAGATGTAACCTTGCCGTTTTCCCACTTGAAGGAAAGCTGTACGCCGCCTGTTACGAGGTTTGTTACTTCGCCGTTTTTCCAAGCTGACGGAAGAGCGGGGAGAAGCTCTGCTTTGCCGTTTTCGGAGTAAAGAAGGAGCGAATTGACACCTGCTACAAAGCCGAAATTACCGTCAATCTGGAAAAGATAAGGCGGATGAGTATCGAAAAGGTTGGAGAATACGGAATAAGTGAGCATATTTGCGATAATCTCCTGAGCTGTATCAGGCTCGTGGAGTGTACCTGCAAGGCAGATTGCCCATGCTGCAGACCAGCCTATATAACGCTCCCAATTCTTCTTACGGAAGTGATAAAGCTCACGCACCCACTCACGCTCGGTTTCATTCTCATAATACTTGATTGTATTTGAGGGATAAAGACCGTAGAGGGGTGAGAAATGTCTGTGACCGGGCTCGTGAAGCTCACGCTCTTCAGACCACTCCATAATACCGTAGCTGTCACGCTTGTTGGGACGGAGCTTTGCAAGCTTTTCTTTAATCTGCTCTACAAGCTCACCCTCGGACTCGAAATCAAGGTATGCAAGCATACCTGCCTTTGCAACAGCCATATCAAAAGCACAGGCATAGTCAACAGCAATAGCCTTGCCGTTGAATTTATACTCGTTTTCAGGTGAAGTTGAGGGAGCTATAACATATTCGCCGTTATGCTCTACAAGGTAATCGTTGATAAACTCTGCAGAAGCCTTGACAGCGTAGAAAATCTTATCCTTATACTCATCAAGACCGCCGTTTTTATAGTGGGTATAGACTTCGTTTACAAGCCATGCACCGCAAAGAGGAGCATACATAAAGCAGGGACCGCCCTGTACGGGTGAAGTCTTACGCCAGAGGTCGGAGTTGTGGTTACAGCAAGCACCCTTACAGCCGTAGTTGACTCTTGCAGTCTCTCTACCCTGCTGCATAAGCTCGTAAACCATATTTACAAGCGGTTCTGCACACTCTGCCATATTGCTTGAGGTTGCAGGCCAGTAGTTCATTTCTGTATTGATATTGACAGTATAGTTACTGCTCCACGGCGGACGTACTCTTGCATTCCAGATACCCTGGAGGTTGAGCGGCTGGCCGCTCTTACGGCTGCCTGCAATCATAAGATACTTGCCGAAGTTATAGAAAAGCTCGACAAGTTTCGGGTCAGGAGTACCTTTCTTTGCGGTTTTAAGCAGCTCAACAGTGCTGATTTCACTGCTGCCGCCGATTGAGAAAGTCTGTCTCTCAAAGATTGACTTGTAGTCTGCGATATGGCGGCTGAGAAGCTCGTCATAATCGGTCTTGACAGAATTAAGTGCGGCAATACACTGAGCAACAACCTTTTCTCTGTCAGTTTCGGGCATCTTATCGTAACCGAGGAAACCTGTTTTAGTTGTAGCATAAACGGTGACATTCTTTGCCTTTTTAACGGTGATTTTCTTGCCGTTGTCGCTGACCTCGCCGTCGGTAACAACCTTAACAGCAAGGCAGAAAGCCATAGCCTTACCCTGGTCGTACATAACAGCATTGGGAATTTTACCGAGATAGCTGGGCATAGCAACATCGGGTGCATTACCTGCGAGGCAGAGAACACCGTCTTTTACAAAGCCTGTTGCTTTGAGCTTTGACTTGACCTCAAACACGACATCGGTAGCCTTATCAGCCTTCATTCTGTATACTACAACATCATCAGGATTTGATGCGAAGGCTGTACGGACTTCACCGTTCATTGATACGGTATGTACTGCATTGTCAATATCAAGCTCTCGGCGATAACCTCTTGTGCACTTTGTGCCGAACTTTATTTTAAGATCACCAAGGGGCATATAAGCTTCGCTGTAGCCGCCGTCCATCTCATTTTCGACTATACCGTGAGCTTCGTCCTGCTTGCCTGCAAAAATAAACTCGCGTACCTTTTCAAGTCTTTCAAGGCTCTTGGGATTGTTCTGATCCTGCGGATAGCCTGACCAGAGTGTCACATCGTTAAAGCAGAGAGTTTCATTCTTTCTGCCGCCGTAAATCATAACACCTGTGTGGCCGTTACCGATAGGCAGTGCTTCATTCCACAAACCTGCCTGCTTTTTGTACCAAAGTTTATTCATTTCTTGCATCTCCTGTTTTCTTTATATTGAATGTTACAGTAAATTTGATTTTATTTCCAACTGATTCACCGTGAATCGTACCTTTATGGGAATCTGCAATCGCCTTTGCGATAGAAAGACCGATTCCGTAACCACCCGTCTCACGGGAACGCGATTTATCCGACCGATAAAAACGGTCAAAAAGACGGTCAGTATTAACCACAGTGCCTTTTTCAAGCACATTTTCTGTCCGCAGAATTATCTGCCTGCCTTTTTGATAAAGATTCAACTCAATTTTAGAACCGTCTGCCGCATATTTTACGGCATTGTCGAGCAGTATATTGGTAAGCTCGGCAATAGCTTTATCATTACCCCAAAGAGTAAGTGTAGGCTGCACCTCGGCAAAAAGACGTTTGCCGTTACGGTAAGCAACTGCCGAAAACGAAGCAACAGTAGCAGAAACAATATCACTTATTGCAACCTCGGAAAAGGACTCATTCTTTGATTTTTCTTCCGCCTTTGAAAGGACAAGCAGATTTTTGATAAGAGAGGAAAGCCGCTCTGTCTGATGTTTGATTGAAGTTGTCCATTCGCTTTCACCGTTCATCATTTCAAGCACCTCAGCGTTTGCCGAGATAATGGCAATAGGAGTTTTAAGTTCATGGCCCGCATCGGTAATAAACTGTTTCTGTCGAACCGTATTTTCAACAATAGGCTGTACAGCTCTGCCGGAAATAAGTACAACGATGACAAACATAACTGCATATACTGTAAAACCGGCAATAAAAGAAGACCTTAAAATTGAACTTACCGACTTGAACTCATTACTCATATTCAAAAAGTATACCGTAGAGCTTTCTCCTTCGCCTTTGTCGATAATATACTTAAATGAGCCGTTGATATATGCACTCTCTTTATCGGATTCGATAGCTCTTTTTGCCAGTTCCTCTGCGGTTTCAACGCTCAGAGTTTCAAAATGTTCGGTATTTACAGTCTGCACCTCACCGTTTGCGGCAAAACGGACATAGAAAAAACGCGCGGCATATACGCTCTGATTTTCAGACTGACCGGTAGGGTCAAAATAATCGAGAATATTAATATCCGAATCGCTCATATAGTTGATTACACCGTTACTGTTTTTTATGACATTCAGCATTTCGTTAGCTTTTGCATCTGTTTTTATAAAAACCAACAAATTAACCAGAGCAAGCACAACAACAAGCAACGCAAGTGCAGACGCCATAATACCCGTAACAAAGCGCCGTTTAAGCTGTTTTATCATTACTCACTACCCCTTGTATCATCAAGATAGTAGCCTGCGTTACGGGTTGCCTTGATTTCAACATAAGTGCCCAGAGAAGCCAATTTCTTTCGCAGATTAGATATATATACCCACACTACACTGCTCTCTGTTTCGGAGTCGTAACCCCAGACCTTTTCCATAAACTGCTCAACAGAAACCAGTCTGTTAGGGTTTGACATAAGCATTTCGAGCATCTGATACTCTTTACCCGCAAGGCGGATAGAAGTTTCACCGCAACTGAGCTCATAAGTTTCACGATTGAAACTGAGATCGCCTACGGTAAGTGTATTGGGCTTGAAATCAGCCTTACGACGAGTCATGGCACGTACACGGGCAAGAAGCTCTCCCATAGCAAAAGGTTTGGGCAGATAATCGTCAGCACCTGCATCAAGACCCGTTATCCTGTCTTCAACCTCTGACTTCGCACTGAGAATTATAACCGGTGTATCAATTCCCTTTGACCTGAGCGCCGCAAGCACATCAAGTCCGTTCATTTCGGGCATCATAAGGTCAAGCAAAATACCGTCATAATTACCTGTAAGAGCCCAGTCGAGAGCTGACCTGCCGTCATAAACAGTATCAACAGTATAATTGTTATGTTTTAATATTGCAGATATAGCGTTGGTAAGTTCTTTTTCGTCATCGGCAAGAAGAAGACGCATACATGCACCACCTTTCAAGGCATATAGTGGTATTATAACACAAAGCACTATAGATTGTATATATTTTTATAAAAATAATAAAACTTATTGATAGAATAAAAATCATATGGTAAAATAGAAACAAGAAAAGGAGGTAATTTATATGCCCGGTATTGATAACACAGCTATGTTCAAACTGTCTTACGGACTTTTTGTGCTCACAACAAAGTATTTCGATAAAACAAACGGATGTATAATCAACACCTGTATGCAGGTAAGCGATAACCCCAAGCAGATTTGCGTATGTGTAAACAAAGCAAACTATACCGCAGAGCTTATCAGCAAGAGTAAAGAATTCTGCGTAAGCATACTCACAACAAGCACACCTTTTGCAGTATTTGAGCGCTTTGGTTTCCAGAGCGGAAGAAATATTGATAAGTTTGACAGATTTTCAGATTACGCTCTTACAGAAAGCGGTCTTCCCTACCTCACAAAAAACTGCAACGCATACCTTGTTGCAACAGTAAAACAGGAAATCGACTGCGGCTCACACTTTATGTTTATTGCTGAATTGGCCGAAGCAGTTAAGCTCAGCGACGAAACCAGCGTTACCTACGAATACTACTTTGCAAACATCAAGCCAAAGCCCCAGCCCGAAAAGAAAAAGGGCTATGTATGCAAAATATGCGGCTACGTACACGAGGGCGAAGAATTACCGCCCGACTTTGTCTGCCCGTGGTGCAAGCACCCTGCATCAGACTTTGAGCCACTTAAATAAAACACAAAAAAATTACCGCTCCGCTTGAAAAATCAAGCAGAGCGGTTTTTTCAATTCATTTATTAACCAAAGATTTCAGCAATAAGATTGAGGGGAAGAATACCGAGAAGGAACTTTACAAGATTATCGCAAATAAAGCTTGCGATAACGCCCCAATCGAAGAAGAAGCCCATATCCTGTGCTTCGGGAGCACCGTCGTAATCGAGCACGAATGCCTGTGAATAGCAGACACCGCCTGTGCCATAAGCCTCTGCACGGACATAGCTGCCGATTTCATCGGAGTAATCGTCAAGGTCGATTGTATCGCCAACATGGATAACCTTGCCGTTTGCAATCCAGTGAATAACAAGTGCGTTATCAGCCTGCATTGCAATTGTATCTTCTGCTTCGTCAACAGTTACGTTTGTGAAAAGAGGTCTTGCAGCACCCTCGGGAGCTTCGTACTTCTGACCGCTGTCACCCTCTGCCATTTCAGCCTCACTCTGAGCAATAATAGCATCAAGCTGAGCTGCAAAAGCAAGAGCTTCTTCGCCGCCGATTTCCTTAAGCTCATCACGGAGAGTTACAAGCTCATCATAGTTGCCTACATACTTACTTGCTGCAAAGAATGCACCTTCCTGCATATTCTTCTTAAGGTTTTCGGAAGTGAGTGACTCCATATAATGCATTGTGTAGCCTGAGTCAACAATATCGAGGTTATGAGCATCTGATGTAGCAATAGCAAATACATTTCTGCCGTTAGGAATAATATCTGCAAGCATAATATCCCAGAGCTTTCTGTCAAAACGTGTTCTGCTGTCACCCTTACTGTTGATATCTATACCAATGCAGGAATCGTACTTGAGAAGAAGATTTTCGAACTTCTTTATTTTGTAGTTATACATGACGTCGTCTTTATTGTATGCATCTGCTGTATAAACTTCGTCACGTGCATTTGTATACTCACCGGGATGGTTGATTACAGAAAGACCGCCCTTTTCGTGAACGTCTTTAATAACGCTTTCGTACTCTGCGGTACCGCCGAGTCTGCCGTTACCGTAGTCAACAAACCATGTATTTACGTGTGAGTTTGTGAAAGAAGTACCGTTCTGCTCGTTGCCGAAAGGAACGGAAAGCATCTGATGACCGCCTGCCTGTGCATAAAACTCATCGCCTGCGTCTGATGTTGTAACTGTATATGTATTACCGTTATCTGCCGTGCCGTTATCAGCGAGAACTTCACCGCCGAGAACGCCATTCTTGATAAGACCGAGAACCTTCATTGCAGGAACATAATCGTGAGCCTTGTAGCCGTAGGAAACTGTGCTGTGATCGGTTCTTGCATAAATATCAAAGCCGAGTTCATAGTGTCTTTCAACCTGCTCGGGCAAAGAATCATGACCGTCACTGAAGGTTGTATGGCTATGCAAGTCAGCCTTATAAGCCTTGTACGTGTCAAAATTTACGTTTGCATAAGGATTTGTTACCGTGTAATCAACATCTGTATCAGCGGCAAAACCGACAACACAGAATGAAAACAGCATAACTGCACTCATTGCAATACAAGAGAGTTTTTTTACAGTATTTTTCATAATAAAATCCTCCTTTACGGACTTTAATTGTTATATTAGCACAATATTCAAACTTTGTCAACGAAAATATAACTCAAGCCTGCTCTGCTGAATATTTGATTGCAACATCAAGTAAAAAATCGTACATCGGCTTGAAAGAAACATAAATCGGTCGGATTTTTTCGATAAATTCCGCATTGCCAAGCTCATTGAGATTCGGAAAGTTGAACATAAAACAAAGGCTCTTGCAATTATAATACGGCTCGAGTACAGGCATCGGACAACCATCCTTGGCACGCTTGTAAAATTCACCGTAAAACTTCGCACCGCCACGCTCGGCAACAATAACAGCATCGTAAAAATCATCGGGACGCGCTATAATCTCCTGACGGAAAAGCTCCATCATACGGGGAGGTGCATAGTAAGTGCCGACACCGCCCGAATAACCGTTCTGTGCAACCTCAAACCACATACAGGGAAAATGCGGCAAGCTGTGCTTATCACGGGTAAACATAGTCCAGAGATTCTCACGGTAGAGATGCTTGTCCTTGGTGTAGCGGGTATCGCGTCTTATACGAGAAACCATTTTCTGAGGAATTATCGGAATATCCTCATCAATTTCAATAATAGTATCGGACAGTGCGCAAATAACCTGCTGAAGCGGAATGGTTATGCCCTCTTTAAGTTTTTTCTTATTATCTTCATAGAAATCTCTGCTGTTGCGAAAGCGGTTTTCACTGAGCAGCATAAGGGTTTCGGGAGTAATTCCGTCATATCTGTAGCTCATTTAAGCAGACCTCTCTTATAAATCTCCTGTGCGGCAAGCATTACGCCTACCTTACCGCTGTCAAAATTGAGTGAGCCCTGCATCCATACGGCAAACGGCTCACGAAGCGGAGCATCAGAAGAAAGTTCAATAGATGAACCGCCCGTAAACGCACCAGCAGACATAATAACCTGACTGTCGTAACCGGGCATATCCCACGGCTCGGGACAAACATTAGAGTCAATCGGTGCACCCTTCTGCATACCCTGACAGAAAGCAACGAGTGTTTCGCTGTTGCAGAGCTTGAGTGCCTGAATTATGTCGACACGCTTTTCGCTGCTGTGAGGTGTTGTTTCATAGCCGAGCTGTTCAAAAAGGCTTGCGGCAAATACTGCAGTTTTGAGGGCTTCACCAACAATATGCGGTGCATTGAAAAGGCCCATAAACAGTCCTCTCGTCTGACCGAGAGAAGGACCTACTTCACGACCGAGACCGGGTGTAGTCATGCGGTAAGCACATTTCTCAACAAGGTCTGCACGGCCTGCAATATATCCGCCGCACTTTGCAATACCGCCGCCGGGGTTTTTGATAAGTGATCCTGCAATAATATCTGCACCGTGAGAAACCGGCTCTGTACGCTCGACAAATTCACCGTAGCAGTTATCTACCATAATTACTGCATCGCTCTTATTACGGACGATTTTTGATATTTTTTCAATATCCTCAACACCGAGGCTGGGTCTGAGAGAATAGCCTCTTGAACGCTGGATATATACCATTGCAATCTTTTCATTGAGTGCCTTTTCGATGCCCTCATAGTCAACAGTGCCGTCCTCAAGCAAATCGACCTGCTTATATGTAACGCCGAAATCTTTGAGTGAGCCCATACCGCTACCCTTTATACCGATAACGGAATGAATGGTATCGTAAGGTGTACCCGTAACACAGAGCATTGTATCGCCCGGACGAAGCATACCAAAAAGAGCAACACCGAGTGTATGTGTGCCGCAAGTTAAGCTGTGACGGATAAGAGAATCCTCAGCACCGACACAATCAGCAAGCACACTGTCAAGCACATCACGGCCTCTGTCACCGTAGCCGTAACCCGTAGACTCGGTAAAATGGCTCTCGTTTACACTGTTTTTGATAAAGGCGGCAAGCACCTTTTCCTGATTGTATGCACGTATTTCGTCAATTCTTGCAAAAGAAGCTGAAGCAGCCTCAAGTGCTTTCTCGCCTGCCTTTGCAATTATATCATCATATTTAAAAAAGCTGTTCATAAGTATTCCTTTATCTGTTCTTTATTTCTGCCCAGACATCAACGCTTTTGTAGCCCATACGCTCGTAAAAAGCATTGAGCGCAGGCAGACAGCGAAGATATACTGTATATCCGCCGAATGAATTGACAAGACCTGAGGCAAGACCCTGACCGCGGTATTCCTTATCGGTTGCAACAGCACCGAGTACTGCCCTGTCACCTGCTATATGAAGCAGAGAGGCTGTAGAAACTATTTTACCGTCACGGCGGATAATTCTCATATCTGCAGTGCCTTTGTTGATTCTGCGGCTTATATCTGCAAACCAATCGGCAAACTCGCCTTTTATATCGAGAAGATTATATACCGCCTCATAGTCGGCTGTGGTTTCGGGTCGTTCAAAATCAAACGGCACAGCATCGGTATCCTCTTTACGGAGCACCTGACCGCAACCGCAGGCAAACATTTCAAGGCTTACAACATCTCTTGCCTGACAGAGAATGTCACTGTAGCCCGAAGCCTCAAGAAATTCTCTGAGCTCTTCAAAATCAGCCTTAAGAGTAGTGCTGATAACAACCTCACCGTTATAATTACACACCGCCGCGGTAAGGTAATCGCCTGTAATCTGTATCCAATAGCGACAGATATCTTCTTCGGGAGGATATGCACGCAGCATCGATACAATATTTATACCGAAGCTGTCGGTGCAGAATTCTTCAAGAAGTTCTGCCTCTTCTTTATTTTCAATAAGTTTAAGCATTTGCAAATTCCTCTGAAATAGATTTTACTGCAAGGCTCATCTGTGAAACATCATCCTTGCTGATAACGCAGGAAGCGGAATGAAGATATCTGGTAGCAAAAGAAACCGTAAGTGTCTTTACACCGCCAGTGCTGTTTGATATGGCTCTTGCATCGTTACCGCCTGCAATAACCGTTTTAGTCTGCATTTTAAATCCTTCTTCCTCGGCAAGTCTGCCCGCAAGCTTATAAAGGTCGAGATTATATACGCTTGCACCGTCCATAAACGGAATTACAGCACCTTCACCGAGCTTACACACCTGCTTTTCACCGCTTACACCCGAAATATCTGCGGCAGTTGTCGTTTCAATAACAACAGCATAGTCGGGGTTGATATTATATGCCGCCGCAAAAGCACCGCGGCAGCCTACCTCCTCCTGCACTGTAAACGCAAACCAGGTATCGTACTCAACACCGCTGATAATCATATCAAGCATTATCGCACAGCCTGCTCTGTCATCAAGCGCTTTACCCTTGAGCATAGAGCCGAATTCAACGCATTCGCTGTCAAAAACAACCTTATCACCGAGTGAAACGAGACCCTCAAGCTGTTCTTTTTTGTCAGCGCCGACATCGATATAAAGAGCATCCTTTTCGGGCATTTTAAGCTCATCGTCACCGCGTCTGAGGTGAATCGGCACAACACCGATTACACCGCTGATTTCGCTATCGCCTACCTTGACACGTTTACCGAGCAGAGCCGCAGTTTCGATACCGCCGACGTTGCTGAATTTAATAAGACCGTCATCGGTAATATAGGTTACTATCATACCGACCTCATCCATATGAGCTGCAAGCATAACCTTATTCTTTGCAGAATTTTTACCCTTTACAAATACAAGGAGATTGCCCATAGCATCAACAGAGTATTCGGCTGATTCGGGGAGCTTTGAAATTATATAATCTCTTACATTTTCTTCTCTGCCGGAAGGACCGCCGATAAGGCTGAGCTGTTTAATCATTTCAAGCATTGGTCTTGTCCTCCCTGCTGAGAATATATGCAGCCATAAGCTGTGCAGTGCTTTCTATATCGTCAAGGTCGATTATCTCGACAGCCGTATGCATATTGCGCTGAGGAATTGAAAGCAGAGCGGTTTTTTTACCGCCGCGTGACTTGGCAATATCGTCTGCATTGGTGCCCGTACCCGAGCCCATTACCTCAACCTGATACTTAATATTATCACGCTTAGCTATCTCTTCAAGCTTACGTGACATTTCAAAATTAAGTGACGGGGCATAGCCGATAAGCGTACCTTTGCCGAGCTCTGCTTTAATACTGCTGTCTGTGCCGGGAGCTTTTGCAAAGCTGACATCAACGGCAATAGCCTCGTCTGCCTCGGCATTGAAGCCGCCTGCAACAGCACCTGCGGCACCCGTTTCTTCGCAAGCAGAGAACATTACTCTGATTGGCAGAGTTGCTACCTTATCACCGAGAATTTCGAGACAACGCAGAATTGATGCAACACCGCATCTGTCGTCAAGTGCAGCGCCGCTCACACGCTTACCGAGCATCATCTTAAGGTTGCCGTTCATTGTAATTCTGTCGCCTACGGATATTATCTTTTCGGCTTCCTCTTTACTCATACCGATATCTATTGCAATCTCATCAATCTTCGGTGCTTTCTTTTCACCCTTTGAAGCAAGGTGCGGAGGAGTTGAAGTAATAACGCCGTACACTTTCTGTTTACCATGTACGGTTACCTCTGCACAGGAGAGAACAATAGGGTCGATACCGCCGACACGAGCAACCTTAAGAAAGCCTTTTTCATCAATAGCGGTAACGGCAAAACCTATACGGTCGATATGAGCATCAAGCAGAATCTTACTGCCGTTAACACCTGTATCACCTATAAGATTACCTGCTGCATCGGTGTGTACAGGCATATAATTACTGAGCATTTCTGACGCAACGGAAACTGCATCGGTTTCGTTACCCGGAGTACCGTTTGCGTGACAGAGTGCACAAAGCATATCAAACATTTCCAATTTTTTCACCTCAAACAAAAACCAAAAGGGCGGTCAACCGCCCTGTTTGAATTTATATTACATTTACACCGCCTACAGGTCTTATTGAGAGCACATAGCAGTTACCCTCACCGAAAACAAGCTCCATACGGCGTTTGAAATCAGCCAGCATATCCATCGGAACAAATGCCTGAATTGTACCTGCAAAGCCGCCGCCGTGTACACGCCATGCACCCTTACCTTCGAGAAGCTCTTCACAAAGGCAGAGACCGAGTGAAACAGGCTGTGAAATCGGGTCTTTTACAGAAAATACATTCTGATTGTACATATAGGATGACTGACCGCTCTTGACAACAAGCTTCTTGAATTCGCCGAATTCTTTGTTTTCGAGCGCAGCAACTTCCTTATCAACTCTTGAGTTTTCAGCGAAGAAATGCTTTGCACGAAGAATTGCTCTGTCGCCTACAACTTCTCTGATAAGGTCGATTGAATTGAAGAACTGAGCCTCGTCAGCCTCACGGAGATAGTTGTGACCGAGACGCTGTGCTACAGATATCATTTCATTTTTTACTGCGGCATATTCATCGGTAAGGTCAGAATGGCTGCCGCCTGTGTTGACAATACAAAGAGCGTGAGCGCAAGACTCAAACTCAAATTTAACCGGCTTGATAATCGGCTTTGAAGGATCGTTGAAATCCATAAATACGAAGCCGCCGACCGAGCAGGTCATCTGATCAAGCAGACCGCAGGGCTTACCAAAGAACTCATTCTCGGCATACTGAGCAATCTGAGCAATCTCAACGGGAGAAACCTTGCCGTCGTTATAGAGATGGTTGAGAATTGTACCTACAAGAACTTCGAAAGATGCTGATGAAGAAAGGCCTGAGC
This sequence comes from Acutalibacteraceae bacterium, assembly GCA_045123695.1. GTDB lineage: Bacteria > Bacillota > Clostridia > Oscillospirales > Acutalibacteraceae > UBA8612. The sequence continues at coordinate 14,756 of JBGVKJ010000040.1, read as the reverse complement.
CTGAAACAACATCGTTTGCTGTTGCAGCATCAAAGCCGCCGATTTCATAACCTCTTGCAACAAAACCTGCGCAGACACCTCTGATAAGGCCTTTAGACTTGGAGTATTCGGAAGTCTTGGGCTCAAGGTCGGTGATATCGACCATATCCATATCGTAGCCCTCGGACTTGAGTCGTATTACATCCTTGCCGTTTTTTGCAACTGCGGCAATAGCATCGAGATTGATTGCAGCAGCAAGCACCTTGCCGTGATTGTGGTCAGTATGGTTACCGCCTACTTCACTTCTGCCCGGAGCAGAGAAAAAGCCGATTTCATTCTTATCGCCGAAAAGCTCGACAAAAGAGTTGAGCACACGCAGATAGCGAGGCTTCTGTGCAGCAGCACCTGCACCGTAGAGAGAAGTAAAGGCAGAGTCAAACTCTACGCCTTCGAGACCTTTTTTTACAACATCATAGCTGAACATAATTATGTTACACCCTTTCGAGAATTTTAAACTTATGATTTTTTTTCTAATTTATTGAGAACCGCATTGAGAATTAGTATTGATGCACCCGAAACCGTAAACAGTATAATAAACGGAAGGAAAAACTCGAACGACAACGGGTCGAAAACATAAACACCAATAAATGTATAAGAAAAAAGCTTAGGCAGAAAACCCCACATTGAAATAATCAGATATTTCCAATAGTCGAAGCCCATCGCACCGTATATCTGGCTGACGGGGTTTATCGGAAAACCGGGAATAAAACGAAAAGCAAACAGTACCCACGGATTGCCCGTACCCTGTTGCTCGATAAGCATAGTACTGACGGAATTTTTTTGCAAAAGTCTGTAAGCATTTCCGCCGCCGAAACGTTCACCGAATTTATACTTGACCGTAAGCATTATAACACAGCCTATAACGTTTACAAACAACGCTTCCGCAGTAGGATAAACCATACCGGAAAGCACGCAAAGTGCAGGCACGGTAATCACCGGCACAAAACACCTTAAAACATACAGTGCAAAAATAACAAAGACGATAATCCAGAAATCACCGATAGAGAGAATCGCCAGATCCATTTTCAGCAAAAGATCTTCATACATAGCATACCACTGCTGAATATTTTCATCTGTAGTTGCAAAATATACGCCTACAAGCACAGCCGCAAGAATCAGCAGCAGTACACCGGTAAACGAAAGAGCCGAGCTTCGTTTTACCTCTTTTTTCTTCAAACTGATTCTCACCGCCTTTCTTTGCGCAGTTATTGCATTTTACAAAAATATATGTATAATTATATATAAAAATTAACGTCAGGTCAACTAAAACGGAGTGATTTTTTTATGAAAGCAGTTATTTTAGACGGATACACCACAAATCCGGGCGATTTGAGCTGGGATTGGCTCAAAGAAAAGTGTGAACTCACGGTTTATGACAGAACTCCTTTTGAAGAAACCGCAGAGTGCTGCAAGGGTTACGATATTATAATTACCAACAAAACTCCCCTCAGCAAAGATATTTTAGAGCAGCTTCCCGATTGCAAATTTATCGCACTGCTCAGCACAGGCTACAATATAATCGACTGTGAATATGCCGCAGCAAGAGGAATTCCCGTATCAAATATACCTGCATACAGCACAAATGCAGTTGCACAGCTTACTTTTGCGTTTATTCTTGAACTTTGCAACAAGGTTGCAATTCACAACGCTGAAGTAAAAAAAGGCAAATGGAGCGAATGTAAGGATTTCTGTTTCTGGAGAACTCCACTACAGGAGCTTGGCGGCAAAACGCTTGGAATCGTCGGCTTCGGCAGTATCGGCAGAACCGTTGCGAAAATCGGCAGTGCATTCGGCATGAACATTCTTGCACATACAGCAAACCCCGATAAATACAAAGATGTTAACGATGTCGATTTTGTATCACTCGATGAGCTTCTTGAAAAAGCTGATATCGTAACTCTTCACTGTCCGCTCACACCTGCAACAAGAGGTATGGTAAACGCTGAATTTATAGCAAAAATGAAGAGTAGTGCATATCTTATCAACACTTCACGAGGCCCTGTACTCAACGAAGCAGATGTAGCTGATGCCCTTAAAAACGGCAGAATTGCAGGCGCAGGTGTTGATGTGCTTTCAACAGAGCCGCCGGCTGCAGACAATCCCCTGCTCAGCTGTGAAAACTGCCTCATAACACCGCACATCGCTTGGGCAGCCTTTGAAACAAGACAGAGACTTATAAGCATACTTGAACAAAACATCACAGCATTTCTCGCAGGCAAACCGATTAACACTGTTAATATGTAAAATAAAAGTCATCCCACTCTTTGTGGGATGACTTTTTATCATTCTGCCTTCGGGCAATCCTTACAATTTTCGGGTGGCGGATCATTTGTGATATCAAACATCGCAAGTCTGAGATTTTTAATTTCCAGCTTGCGTGCAACGATATCGACGTATGATTTCTCCTCTACCTCACCGCCATTTGCATATTTTTCGGCAGATATCGGGCAACGGAAAATTTTGCCCTCAACAAAAACAGTGTGTGTTGTTTTGCAGTATTTACAAAAGCTTTCCCTGTCAACAATTTCATAGTTGACTTCTTTTTCCTCAAAAACAGCCTTTATTTCATCAACCTTTTCACCGTCGCTGTAAATAACTGCCGTCATACCGGGATTACGCAAAACATTAATAATGTCTTCATCGGGCACTGTATTACCGTCGCTTACTACTTCAATGTGCTTGATTTTAGGCATTTCACGAAGAACTACCTTTACAATATCAATCAGTTTACCGTATAAAAACGGATCATCACCGATAAAGCGGAGCTTTGCCATAGTGTAGTTAAGCTCATAAAACACATGAAGCGTATATTCAAGATTCTCGTAATCAGCTTCATAACTTCCGCCGTTTGATTTGGTTGTAAGCAGAACATCTGTACATTCCGGTGTCAGATTCTGAATATTATAAAGCTCGGAATTTGCCAGAATGCTTATCCACAAACCCGGATAACGCAGAATATTTATCTGCTTGAATGCCTCGGGCAGCTTTGCATAGTGTGCCGAATAGCAACGGTTGACAATGTATCTTTTTCTCTCTTTGACGGTCATAGTAACAGTTTCCTTTATGTAAATGATTTATAGAATTCAAGTGATTTGTACCTGCGCTGTGTACGGGCAAGCAGATATGTTTCAGATATATCGGCAAGGCTTTTAAGCCCTGTATTTGACAAAGTAAACGAAAAAATCTTATCGGGGTCGGAAAGGCAGATATGACGCATTGCCGCAACAACACCCGCCGTAACGGGCACTGTATGATGATTCGGACGGTGAGATTCGCAATAAAGCTGGGAATGCTCAATATCAAAAAGCATTGTTTCATCGGAATATTTTGAACAAACCGAACAGCCGATAAGGTTAGGCATATAGCCGGTAAGGCTGAGAATACGCAGCTCAAAAATTGCCTTTAGCTGATGAATCGGAAGTTTGTTATTGGATAGCTTATAGAGTGTATTCAGCACAAGTGAAAGAAGCTCTTGTGAATCGGTGCCCTCGGGCGCAAGCTCACATACAAGTTCACAAAAATACATTGCAAGCGAAGTACGTGCAAAGTCACCCCTGATACCGAAAAACACCTCGATAGGTTCAGCCTCATCTATAGTGTAGACATCACGACTCATATATATAGAAAGACGGGAGTAACCCAGAAGCTGTGTAGCAGAGAGCGAGCGGCTTTTAATGCTCCTCGCTCCCCTTACAAACGCTTTGATAACGCCCATATCACGGGTAAGGACAGTAACTAATCTGTCCGCCTCACCCGTCTGAATTTCGCGTATTATCAGTCCGTCTGTGTTGAGCCTCATTGGCTATCTCCCTGTACTTCAAATAATCCGTTATTTTTCCGCTTCTTGTGAATTTTTCCCATGCTTCATTTTTATCCATTACACATTCATCCTTTCTGTTTATAAGGTATGAATGCATCTTTATTTTATGAATGGAAATTAATATCAGTCAAGGCCGAAATTGTGAATAAGTCCCTCTCTGTTACGCCAGTCTTCCTTAACTTTAACCCAGCATTTAAGATTGACTTTGCAGTCAAAGAAGCGTTCCATATCTTCGCGTGCACATGTTGAAACGCGCTTGAGCATAGCACCCTGCTTACCGATAATTATGCCCTTGTGACTCTCTTTTTCACAGTAAATGATTGCTTCGATATCGATAATTTCAGCATCGTCACGCTCACGCATACGCTCGATACTGACAGCTGTGCCGTGCGGAATTTCCTTATCGAGATTACGGAGTAACTTTTCACGAATCATCTCAGCGGCAAGCACACGCTCAGGCTGGTCGGTAAGTGTATCTTCGGGGAAGAAATGGTAGCCTTCTTCAGCGAGCTTCATAAGCTCATCAAGCAAAGGCTCCATATTATCGCCCTTTACTGCAGAAACGGGCACAATTGCCTCAAAATTGTAGAGCTGTGAAAACTCGAGAATTCTCTTCATAAGATTCTCTTTTTCGGGCACTGTATCAACCTTATTGATAGCAAGTACTACCCTTGCCTTCTGCTGAGCAAACTTCTTGAGAAGCTCTTCCTCAGTGGGACGAAGCTCGCCCGTAGGCTCAACAACAAAAAGGCAGGCATCTACACCCGAAATTGTTTCGTCGACAGCTTTTATCATTTTTTCGCCGAGCTTTGTCTTGGGTCTGTGAAAACCCGGTGTATCGGTAAAGACAAGCTGGGTTTCGTCAACGGTAAGCACACCCATAATACGGGTACGTGTTGTCTGCGGCTTATCGGAAACGATTGCGATTTTTTCACCGAGAAGCTTGTTGAGAATTGAAGATTTGCCGACATTCGGACAGCCGACAATAGCTATAAACGCAGTTTTCTGCTCATTCATAAATTTATTTTCTCCTGAATATTCTGAGATAAGTTTTGGGACTTACAAACACAAACAGCACAGCAACCACAAAGCTGACAGCAAAAATTACTGCACTGAGAGGATTTGCGGCATAATAGGCAAACATAGCCTTAAAGGCATCGGGCTGATAAAGGATTATAATTCCAACAGCAACAGCAAACAAAGCCGCAACAAGCACTGCACCTGCCGCAGTATCTTTTGCAATACGTGCCGAGTCGCTTATTTCACCTTTTGACGCCGTATCAACCGCACGCTCAACGGCAGTGTTGATGTACTCGGCAACAATAACGAGAGCTGCTGCAAGAGCAAGAATTGCCGCCTGTGTACGTGTAACAACAAAAAAATCGTAACGCAGCAAGAAGAATATCATATATGCAAGGCAAGTAAAATGCACACGCATATTACGCTCATTCAGTATGCCGAAGGTTATGCCCTTAAATGCGTAAACAAAACTCTTGAGAAAAGAAAGCATAGCTTAACCCTCTTCATCCTCGCCGAGATAATAACTGCTTGTACGGTGAAGACCGAGCTTTACGAGTACCTCTTCCTCTTTTTCGCGCATACGCACACGCTCGAGGCCGCCGTTAACATGGTCATATCCGAGTAAATGAAGCATTGAATGTACAGTGAGGAAAGCAACCTCACGCTGAAGGCTATGTTCATAAAGATTTGCCTGAGCAACTGCGTGCTCCATTGAAATCACAATGTCACCCAGCATTTTAGCACCTGTTTCGGGATTTTCATCGTAAACACCGTTTTCACCGAGAGGGAAAGAGAGCACATCTGTAGAAGCATCGATATTACGAAACTCTCTGTTAAGCTCCTGTATACGCTCATCGTCAACGAACGTAACGCTTACCTCTGCTGAGCCCTCAAAATTTTCGTTTACAAGCACAGCCGTACAGCTTCGTCTGACAAGCAGGCGCAAACCTGTAGGAATTTTTACTTTTGTCTGTTCATCTGAAATAATTACCTTGTTTTTCACTTCTCTTTAACCCCTCTCTTTTATCTGTTTTTCTTACGTTCTTCATATTTTGCATAGGCTTTGACAATATCCTGAACAAGTCTGTGACGGACAACGTCCTTATCATTGAAAGCTATTGTTTCGATATCGTCGACACCTTTGAGGATTCTGATTACTTCTACAAGACCTGAACGCTTACCGTCGGGAAGGTCAATCTGTGTAACGTCACCGGTAATTACCATTTTTGAATTAAAGCCGAGACGTGTAAGGAACATTTTCATCTGCTCCGGAGTAGTATTCTGAGCCTCATCAAGAATTACGAAGCTGTCGTCAAGCGTACGGCCTCGCATATAGGCAAGCGGAGCAACCTCAATACTTCCCCTCTCCTGATATTTCTGAAAATTCTCTGCACCGAGCATATCGAAAAGAGCATCGTAAAGCGGACGCAGATAAGGGTCAACCTTCTGCTGAAGGTCACCGGGCAGGAAGCCGAGCTTCTCACCTGCTTCAACAGCAGGTCTGGTAAGTATAATACGGTTGACTTCTTTGGCGCGGAAAGCATTTACAGCCATTGCAACGGCAAGGTAAGTCTTACCCGTACCTGCAGGACCTACACCGAAAACAATCGTATTGTTGCGGATTGCCTCGATATAGTTTTTCTGACCGAGAGTCTTGGGCTTGACAGGTCTGCCCTTGGCGGTAATACACACGCAATCATTGCCCATTGATGAAATCTGTGTTTCGTTGCCCTCACCTACAAGAGTCATAACATAACGCACATTCTGCTCGTTAAGTGCTTCACCCTTATTAATGAGCGTAAGCAGGCCGTTAATGGCACGCACGGCTTTGGACACACCGTCTGCCTCACCCGTAACTTTGAGCTCAGAGCCGCGGCTGACAACGGAAACTCCGTACTCGTGCTCAATCTTTCTGATATTTTCATCGAAGCTGCCGAAAAGGCTTACGGCATGCTCCATTCTGTCAATATTTACCGTCTGTTCAAACAAAAGGCTACTCTCCTAACCAAGCTGATTAAAAAATAGTATAAACTTACAGAATTATAACACGCTTTTTGTGAAATGTCACTACTTTTCTGTTATTTTATTTAAAATATAAATCGTTTTTTCGAGATACAAATATATCCACGCTAACATCTATTGCGTTTTTTATTCGAATAAGCTATAATAGTTTAAAAAATCAGTGTATTACAGACCTTGCTATGCAAACTATAATACACGGGAGGTAAAGAAGATGAGTGCCAAAAACAACCTTCGCCCCTTTGGCTGGCGAGACAAACTCGGCTACGCTATGGGTGACATGGGCTGTGGATTCTCATTCCAGCTCGTAGCAACTTTTATGCAGCTTTTCTATATGCAATATATCGGCGTATCGGAAGAAGCATATGCAATCATTATTATCTTGTCCAAGGTTTTCGATGCCATTAACGATATTGTTATCGGTAACCTTGTAGACACCAAAAAAATAGGCAAAAAGAGCAAATATATGCCCTGGATTCTGATAGGTGCCGTTACACTTGTCATATTCAACGTTATGATATTTGCACCTGTACAGAGCTTCTCACAGTGGGGCAAATATGCATGGTGCCTCGGCTCATACTGTCTGTGGTCAATCGCTTACACAATGGTAAACGTACCTTACGGTTCACTCCATTCCGTTATTACCGATGACCCACAGCAGAAGGTTTCGCTTTCAACCTTCCGCAGCATCGGCGCCGCACTTCCCGCTATCGTAATTATGATAGTACTTCCGAATATAGTTTATGATAAGAAAATTAATGCTGCAGGCGAAGAGATAGAAGTACTCAAGGGTAGCTCACTTCTGCCCGTAGCCGTTGTCCTCTCTATCGTCGCAATGGTAGTACTCTGGGGAACAACAAAGCTTGTTACAGAGCGTGTCAGCCACAACTCAAGCGATAACGCAGTAGGATTCAAGGCAATGATATCCTCTACAAAATCGTTCTTCACAAACCGTGCTATGGTCGGTGCAACAATCGCTTCCGTTGCCTCTGTTGCTCTCTTCAACTCCACAATGGCACTCAACAATATGGTTTTCCAGTACTTCTTCCACGCTACCGATAAAATAAGCATAGCTATGGTCGGCAGCTACGCACCGATGATTCTGTTCATGGCTTTCATCGGCAAACTCACAAAAAAATTCGGCAAGAAAGCAGTAATTGTAACCTCAATGTTTGTAGGCGCAATTTCAGGTCTAGTCGCCATCTTTATGCCTATTGCCCCCAATGCAACAGGTATGATAATTTACGTTGTCTGCCTTATGGGCCTTAACCTCGGTAACGCAGGCTTCCAGATTTCCGTATGGGCTATCGTCGCAGACTGTATCGAAGTAAGCTACAGAAAAACAGGCAAGAGTGAAGAAGGCTCACTGTATGCGATTTACTCATTCTTCCGCAAGCTTGCTCAAGGTATAGGTCAGGCTGTTGTTGCGCTCGGTCTCGGTGCGATCGGCTTTGTTGAGGGCGAAACAGCTGTTCAGCCCGAAGGCTTCGGCGAAGATGTCAAGAATCTTTACTTTATCGTACTTGCAATCGGCTCACTTATCGCCTTCCTTGCAATGAAATTCATATACAACATCGGCAAAAAAGAAGAAGAAGCATTTGCCGCTCATACGAACTATGACAGCGACGACGATGATGACGATGATTAACAGATAATAATATTATTTGCAAACGGATGTAAAAAGCGATTTTTACATCCGTTTTTTCATATACACCTGTATCCGTTGCAAACAGCGTTACAGTATGGTATAATGTTTTTATCTTCTTCAAGGAGGCTGTCAGTATGAAAAAAGTTAACCTTTTTTCAGACGCACACTTTCGGTTGTTATTATTGCAATGATGATCTTATCATCTTCCGTATGTGCCTTTGCGGCATCGGATATGATAAACGAGGAAACCAGGAAAACAGCAATCGAAATAGCCAATCAGATTGAATCCGAAGGCATCGTACTGCTCAAAAACGATGATGATGTATTACCGCTTGAAACGCGCAAGGTAAATGTTTTCGGTGCCGCTTCCTGCTCAATTGCATTTGCAGGTGCTGCAGGCTCGGGTGCAGTTCGCTCATCCGATGCTGTAGGCTTTTACGATGCACTTACCAACGCAGGTATAGAGTACAACGAAAGCCTCTATAACACCTATGCGACATTTGCAGGCATTAAGGTTGACCTGGGACTTTTAGGTTATGTTATTACCGTACTCAAACAGTTTTTCGGCGACGGTCAATCCGAAATGCCTATCAGCCGAATCAGCGATTCTGCATGGCAAGAAGCACGCGAATATTCCGACACAGCGATTATCGTAATCGGCAGAGTCGGTACAGAAATGAAAGACCTCAGTATTGAAACGCTGAATCTCACTGCAGAAGAAGAGCAGATGATTGAAAAGGTCTGTGAAAACTTCTCTGACGTTATAGTTGTATTCAATATTTCAAATATAATGGATATGTCCTGGCTTGAAGATTATGACAGTATCAAGGCCGCTATGATTATGTGGCTGCCCGGTGAAGTTGCAACAGACAGCGTAGGTAAAGTGCTTACAGGCGAAGTAAATCCCTCCGGTAAGCTTGTTGATACCGTATCCTACGATATTGAAGACCATCCTGCATCCGAAAACTTCGGTAATTATATGTACAAAGGCATTTTCGGAATTCCGAAATACTTTGTAAATTACAGTGAAGGTATTTATGTCGGCTACAGATATTTTGAGACATTTGCACCCGAAAAGGTACAGTATCCCTTCGGTTACGGTCTGTCTTACACGAATTTCAAATGGGATGTTACCGATTTTAAAGCTGACGATAAAGAAATCAGCGCAAAAGTAAACGTCACAAATGTTGGCAATACTGCAGGTAAAGAAGTTGTGCAGATGTATTTCTCTGCACCGTATTACGAGGGCGGAATTGAAAAGAGTGCAATAGAGCTTGCCGCATACGGCAAAACCAAGCTCCTTGCACCCGGCGAAAGCCAGACACTGACATTGACATTCAACACAGAAGATATGGCGTCCTACGACTCAAAAATCGAAGAAGCATGGGTACTTGACGAGGGCGAATATAAAATCCATATCGCACACGATGCAAGAACATTCGAAGAGTCATTTACATATACCGTTAACCAAAAGACAGTTTACAAGACCGATAATAATTCGGGTAACGAAATCGGCAATCTTTTTGAGCACGCAGAGGGTGACCTTACATACCTTTCACGCAGTGATGCAGAGGGCCCCTACCCTGCTCCTCCTACCGATTACAATGCACCCGACATTGTCAAAAACAGCGACCAAAGACCTGCTCCCACTACCGAAGGCACAGCACCCAAAACAGCTGTTAAATACGCTGACGGTGTTATTACGCTCAAAGACGTCGCAAAGGATGAATCACTCTGGGATGCATTTCTCGACCAGCTTACGGTAGATGAAATGATTAAACTTATTGCAGACTGCGGTTACGAAACAGAGGCTATTGACAGACTCGGAATTCCCGCAACATCGTACAACGACGGTCCTTCCTGTGTTAAGGGCTCAGGCGGTCTGCTTTACTCAGATTCAGGTCTTGCTTTCCCTGTTGCAACGGCACTTGCCTGCACTTGGAATGACGAGCTTGCGGAAGAATTCGGCGAGATAATCGGTGACGAAGCCAATCAGCTCGGCACACATGTATGGTATGCACCGGGCTGCAACATTCACCGCAGCCCTCAGGGCGGCAGAAACAATGAGTATTACTCAGAAGACCCGTTGATTTCCGGCAGAATGTCAGCAGCGGTAACAAGAGGTGCACAGTCAAAGGGCATTGTTGTTACAGTAAAGCACTTTGCCGCAAATGAGCAGGAAACCAACAGACAGTCCAACGGCCTTTATACATGGCTTAGTGAGCAGTCACTTCGTGAAATTTACCTTGAACCGTTTGAGATTTCGGTCAAGGAAGGCGGCGCAAAAGGTATTATGTCCGCATATAACAGAATCGGTGCTGAATGGTGTGGCGGCAGTAAAGCTCTTATCACAGACCTTTTAAGAAATGAGTGGGGCTTTGACGGATTTGTCATCACAGACGCAAGTATCGACCTTACAGGCAACGGATATCTCGACCCCGTACTTGCCGTATACGCACGTAACGACGGTATACTTACAATGCTTTATGTTATATCGGCACCGCAGACAATTCTCTCACTCAAATTCGCTTATTGGAGAGACCCGATAGGTATGGGCAATGCAATGCGACTTTGCGTCTACGACATCTGCCGTATGAAGATGCAGACAGCCGCATTCCAAGCAGAATAATTATATTGAAAGGAATAAACAGCTATGGTTACACATATCGTATTCTGGAAAGTAAGAGATGACGAAAAGAAGCAGGCAAATATGGAGCACATGAGAGAGATTCTCACTGCCCTTGTCGGCAAGGTTGACGGCCTTATTTCAGCAGAAGTCGGCTTTAACTTCAACCCCAAAGGATATGACCTTGCTCTCTACAGCAAATTTGAGAGCAAAGAGGCTCTTGAGGGTTATCAAGTGCACCCCGAGCACCTCAAAGTCAAGGAGTTTGTGCACTCTGTAATCACCGACAGATGCGTAGTTGACTACGAAAACTAAAAATAAGTAAAAAAGTTAAAAATTGTATTGACAATCTTAACTAAATTTGATAATATATTCCCGTTGTCAATTTTGTGGGTGTAAGGTTGTCAATCATGCGGGTGTAGTTCAATGGTAGAATTCCAGCCTTCCAAGCTGGTCGCGTGGGTTCGATTCCCATCACCCGCTCCATTGTGCGCTGGTAGCTCAGCTGGATAGAGCAACTGCCTTCTAAGCAGTAGGCCAGGGGTTCGAGTCCCTTCCAGCGCGCCATTTATGGTGGACATAGCTCAGTTGGTTAGAGTGCCAGGTTGTGGCCCTGGAGGTCGTGGGTTCGACTCCCATTGTCCACCCCATAAAAAAAGCACTTCTTCGGAAGTGCTTTTTTTCTTCACAATATGAAACTGAATATTGGGGCGTCGTCAAGCGGTAAGACAACAGACTTTGACTCTGTCATTCGCTGGTTCGAATCCAGCCGTCCCAGCCACGAAACCACTACGATTTTGATACAATTTCGTAGTGGTTTTCTTTTGTGCCATATCCCCTACAAACGGCTATATATCAACAATTTCAAGAATAAAGCACGGCAATAATAAGCCGTGTTTTTTCATTTTATTTGCTGTATTCCGTGTGCCTGTAGATTTACCAAACACAGAGTTAACCCCTTAATCATTGATTAAAAAGCTTAATAATTTTAGCAATCTTATGGTATCCGTTTCTTTTTGGGGACATACTTAACAATCCAAAAACGATGATTCAATTTTTTCAAAATAATCTTCAACAGGATTTTTTGAAAGATAGAATTTCAAAGTACCGCCTGATGTGATTTCAAAATATGATAAATAAGGTCTTTTTATCACTTCGCCGTTAAACTCCATTTTACTGATATACGGATATTCAAGCGGATCTTCGTCGCAGATTACCGTAAGAGTATCAGCGGTGGTACAAGTATGATATTCTTTATTCAGTTTAACGGTAGCCTTTTTGAACAAAGGAGTATTAATAAAATAATCCTGATGGCCCGGGCAAACCTGAGCAAAGCCCAAAGCTGAAAGAACGTACCACGCTGAAAGCTGACCGACATCCTCGTTACCGCAGAAGCCGAAAGCACCCGTTCTGTAAGCTTCCTTTTGTACTTTTCTTGTCCAGTACTGTGTACGATGTGCAAGGCCTGTAATATCAAAATAATGGGTTAGATTATGGCAAGGCTCGTTGGAATGGTTATAGTCATCATTCCAGAGCTTTGAAAGATCAGCTTTTTCAAAAAATCGTTCTAAAAGCACAAGCGCTCTTTCATTACCAAAAAGATTGAAAAGACCGGGTACATCGTAAGGAACAAACCACGACTGCTGGAAGATATTACTTTCAACACATCCGTCATCATCGTACTCATTTTCTTCAAATACAAACTCGCCGCTTTTGTATCTGGGTGCTAAAAAGCCGAGCTTTTCATTATAATTATCTTTGTAAGATTTAACGCGGTTAAAGAAGAACTCTGCATTCTCACTATCGCCTTTTTCCTTACAGAAAAGGTACATTGTATAATCCGCAAGCAAATACTCCAAAGTGTCGCTTAATTTTTCGGGAACATAGCTTTTGTTTAAATACTCTTCAGCCAGAGGTCTTATTGTATGGAACTCCTTGTTAAACAGTTCCTTTTCTCCCCTGCCGGAAGCAACACCTATTCTGTAAGCCTTCTGAGTATCGAAATTTCTTATGTTCTTAAGATAAGCATCGGCAACAACTATAAGCCCGGGATCACCGACCATACAGCCTGCGTTTATTCCCAAAAGCTCCCATCTTGGGAAAGAGGAATTATTAACCTCTGCGATTTTTAAAAGCGAATTAACCTCATCATTTACAATGTCAGGTCGGATAATTGCAAGAAGCGGGAACTCACTTCTGTAAACATCCCAGCCGCTGAAAACAGTACGGTGAGTGTAGCCGTCATCCCTTATGGCTTTGCCGTTGAGTGTAAAACTGCCGTCAACATCTGCAGAAACTCTCGGGTCTAACAGTACGTGATAAAGGCAGGTATAAAACAGCTTCAAATCAGTTTCGTTGCTGCCTTCAACATCAATGGCATCAAATACCTCACTCCATAAATTTGAGGCACGTTTTCTCCGGGTGTCAAAATCAAAATCGGTCATTTCGGACTTTAAATTCAACCTCGCACCTTCAAGACTTGTATAAGAGATACCACATCTTAAAACCACAGGCTCGCCGAGTTCATTGCCAAAATCCAGAATCAAACCGACATCTTCTGCTGAAAACTCGGTTAGATTTTCTGCCTGATATTCTTCATCTGAAAAGAACTGCATTTTTGACGGTTTATGAGACAACTCGCATATAAAATAAAAATCATATGTAATTTTACCGTCGCCGTGACCGAATCCGCCACCCTTGGGAGTGCATATAATTTTTCCTTCAACGGTAGTTTCGTTCACTATATTAATCTCTTCAAAATCGGCTTTTCCGCCGATTCTGCGAGAAAAGTTCATTATTATTCTTGCGTTTTTATTTTCAGGATATGTAAACCTCAACATACCTGTATGGACATTTGCAGTAGCTTCTGCAAAAATGTTATAACGGTCTAATTCAACAGCATAATATCCTGCTTGCGTTACTTCGGTTTCGTGTCTGAATTCGGATTTCCAGCCTTGTTTTCCTTTTTTGAATTCAACGTGGCAGTTACTGCCGCTTCTCAAGTCTGTTTCGCCGATAACCGGCATAATCTGAAGATTACCCAAATCACCATACCAACCGATACCGCTCATATGATTAAAGCTGAAGCCTTCGATTGTATTATGGCAATAGTTATAACCGTTGCCGTTATCGCCGCCTGTTACTGTATCGGGAGAAAGCTGAACCATTCCTCCGGGTACTGCAGCACCCGGATAAGTTTTGCCTCCACCGTGACAGTCGTCACCCTGCTCGTCTGCCACGGTGCCTATTATAGTATCAACATATTTTACTTTTTCCATAATATTACCACCTAAAAAATCTTTAATTAATATACAATATTTCAAGCTTTTTTTCAACAAAATTATTAACTTAACAAAGTAATTATTTTATTGCTAAACAGTTGTATTGTATGGTATTATAAAAACACAAACAAAAATTTTTCCGAGGAAAAAAATATGAATATTCTGGTACTTAACGGAAGCCCGAAAGGCAAATACAGCATTACTCTGCAAACAATAAATTACCTGTCAAAAATACACCCTGAGCACAATTTTGACGTACTTGATGTCGGTCACAGAATAAAGGCACTTGAAAGGGACTTCTCC
>JBGVKJ010000039.1:0-2232 GCA_045123695.1 Acutalibacteraceae bacterium | reverse complement strand
TCTTCAAACACACGGATAAACTCTTCGCCGATGATTTTTCGCTTTTGCTCAGGCTCGGTAACGCCTTTGAGTTTATCAAGAAATCTGTCCTCGGCATTGACCCTTATCAAATTGATTCCGAACTGCTTGCCAAAGGTGTTTTCTACAAAATCACCCTCACCTTTTCTGAGCAGTCCGTGATCCACGAAAACACAAGTCAGATTATTGCCAATTGCTTTATGCAGAAGAACTGCGGCAACCGATGAATCCACGCCACCCGAAAGTGCAAGAAGCACCTTTTTGCCGGCAAGTGAAGTTCTATACTTTTCCACGGCGGTTTCAACGAAGTTCTCCATTTTCCAGTCTGCCTTGCAACCGCAGACTGAAAAAATGAAGTTGTGAAGCATTTGCTTACCGTAAACGGTATGTGTAACTTCAGGATGAAACTGCACCCCGTAGAGCTTACGGCTCTCGTCACACATAGCGGCACAAGGACATTTTGCGGTATGAGCAATGGTAATAAAGCCCTTCGGCAGCGTTTTTACAAAGTCGGTATGGCTCATCCAGCAAATACTTTCGCTTGGAAGCCCTACAAACAAAACATTCTCTGCGGTAAACACGGAGGTTTTGCCGTATTCACTGCTGTTTTCTGCAGAAGCGATCTCACCTCCCGCCATATACGCCATCAACTGAACACCATAACAGATGCCGAGAATCGGGATGCCTAAATCCAAGATAGCGGAATTGTAATGAGGGGATTTCTCATCATATACACTGTTCGGTCCACCGGTAAAGATAATGCCTTTGTAGCCGGTTTCTTTAATTTCCTTGGGCGTAATTTTGTTGTAGGGCTTGATTTCGGCATACACTTGCTCAGAACGAACACGCCGTGCGATGAGTTGATTATACTGACCGCCAAAATCCAAAACAAGAATCTTATCCACTGTGTCACCTCGTTTCTTACAAATTGATCTCTGCTGATTTTCCGTCTGCGCTCGCAAGAATAATGGGGATTCGTATCTGTTAGTCATGATCTATCTCCTTATTTTTATCTGATAACGATGCTGTCTCTTTCGGGACCAACCGAAACATACTTGATGGGACAGCCGATTTGTTTTTCTATAAAGGTCACATATTCCTGTGCCGCTCCCGGAAGATCATCCCAACTACGTGCACCGGAGATATCGCACTTCCAGCCGTCAAAGTATTCGATGACCGGCTTTGCATTTTTCAGCGCGGATGGAAACGGGAAACGGTCTGTTTGCTCACCGTTCAACAGATAATGGGTACAAACAGGAATCTTATCCATATAGCTGAGCACATCCAGCTTGGTAAGAGCAATCGCCGTTGCCGCCTGCACCTCAACGCCGTATCGTGTCGCCACGATATCAATGGGACCGACTCTTCGGGGTCTGCCGGTTTTAGCTCCATACTCAAATCCGTTTTTGCGGAGTTCTTCGGCTTCTTCTCCGAACATTTCACATACAAACGGGCCTTCACCAACACAAGTGGAATATGCTTTTACAACGCCCACCACATCATCTATCCTTGCACTCGGCAGTCCTGAACCGATAGGTGCATAAGCGGCGGTTGTATTGGATGAAGTCGTATAAGGATAGATACCGTAATCGAGATCTCTGAGAGAGCCAAGCTGTGCTTCAAAAAGAATGTTTTTGCCGTTTGCCTGTGCATCTTTCAAAAACACACCAGTATCGCATACATAAGGTTTTATTTTTTCGCAATAAGTTTCAAGCCACTCTTCCAACATTGCCATCGTATACGGTTTTGCACCGTACACATGTGTAAGAGTCAGGTTCTTCCACTCCATAAGATCTGTCAGATGAGCTTTCAATTCATCGGGATAGAACAGTTCGCCGGCAAGGATAGTCTTCTTTTGGTATTTATCCGAATAAAAAGGGGCGATGCCTTGCTTAGTGGAACCGTATTTTTTGTCAGCAAGACGTTTTTCCTCAAGTTCATCCATATCACGGTGCCATGGAAGCAAAAGTGAAGCACGGTCGCTGATTTTCAAATTGTCGGGCGTAATCGCAACGCCTTTTCCAATAACATCCTGCATCTCTGTCCAAAGATTTTCGGGGTCTACAGCTACGCCGTTTCCAAGAATGTTGACAACACCGATTCTGAAAATACCGGAAGGAAGCAGATGAAGCGCAAACTTTCCTTTTTCATTGATTACGGTATGACCCGCATTGCCACCGCCCTGAAAACGAACAACTACATCATAATCCTCAG
>JBGVKJ010000038.1:0-5301 GCA_045123695.1 Acutalibacteraceae bacterium | reverse complement strand
TGTGATTGATATATCCTTCCACAAAAAAGCGACTTACCAGTTCTTTGTTATCCATAACTGTTGTTCCTCCTTGTCGTTAAGATTTATATGTTTATTATCATTGTAGGCGCAAATTCAAATTCGTCTCTCAGTTAAACACACTGGCTTACTGAAAGTTTCACGTTGCTTTCAATCACCCCGCATAACTAAAATTGAACCGTCTTGATATTGGCTCAATTTTTTGTTTCAGTGCAATTGGCTGTCAACTTTGAAAGCAAGTCACCCATTTGGGTCGGAAACAAATAACAGACGAGTGTTTGTATCTTCTGGTTAAAACTGTGACATATAATAAACCTCTTTGAATTTATATTCTTCGCAAGTCCATAACCGACCTTTTCGGGCAATGCCTTAAACTCATCCGGAACAGGAAGGGGTGACGCTGATTCTGTTCTGGTAAGAGGCGGATGCATGATATGAAATGTAATGTTATCTTTTGCATACTCAATTCTCATGCATTTTGCCAACGCTTCTAATGCCCCCTTTGTGGAGCTGTAAGGTGAAATATTCATAAATCCTGTCACACCTACACCTGAACTTGTAAAAATCACACGTCCTTTTTTCTGTACTGACATATATGGAATAACGCATTTTACCAAACGTAATGCACCGAAATAATTAACATCAAAAACATCTTTATATGTATCTAAATCTGTTTCGCTTTCACTTTCAAACGTACATTTGCACGCATTATGGACAGCAATATCAATGACACCAAACTCTGCAACTGTTTCATCAACTGCCACCTTTATTTCATCGTAGTTTCTCAAATCCACCTTGTGAAAAATAAGGCAGCTGTATTGCTTCTTAAGATTTGCTAAATTTTCCGTTTCAATATCTAAAACCGATACCTTATTTCCATCTGCAAGTAACTTTTTCACCATATAATAACCAATGCCTTGATTTGCTCCAGTGATAATAATATTATTAGCCAATACAACCTCCTATTTCCTCAAAAAATATCTGCATATGTTTATATGCATCTGTACGGAATAATGCTTTGTTTTCTTCAGTTAATTCTCCGCTGAACAACCATTTCTGTGCGTAGAAATAAATTGGAGCATAATATTTTATTGCAAGATACCCACTGTCACAATTTGTAATCATACCGGCACTTGTCAACACTGAAAAGATTTTTCTTTGAAAATTAAGGGGCTCATCCATAAGCCAGTGTTGATACAGTTTTCGGACATCTTCATTATTAAACTGCTCTATAAACATAATCCGCATAACCTTATTGCAGAAATCATCCATAAGATATTGCTCAAAGAAGCAATTGGCAACGCTATTAAAACCATCTGAAAAAGAATTCTGACCATCTGCAAGACCGTTTTCAAGCTGTGTCATCATACCTTTTGCAATTTCAGTAAACATATTCAATAGTTCATCAAAAATACTTTGCTTATGTTCAAAATGATAGTATACAGAGCTTTCTTTGATCTCTACATACTTACAAATATCTCTAATCGAAACTGCTGAATATCCTTTTTGTGAAAACAATTCTAAAGAAACATCCAAAATTTTCTTTTTTGTTATATTCATATTAGCCCTCTACCTAACGACTGTTAGATATATTATACCTAACAGTCGTTAGATTGTCAATATATAAAATTCTATAACTCTATTCACCGTATCGATATGACCTTTTCTACCTTTAACACAGAAAAACAGCAGGAAGAAAATTATCTCCCTGCCGCTGTTCTCTGTTAGGTGTAAATCAAATCGGTGTTTACAATTTCTGTGGCTCTGCTACGGATGTTGTTCATCCGAGCAACCCACTCCATTTGATCATCTGCTTTGAGTTGTTCGGTCACACCCTCACGCTCTGCCATCTGTTTTACGAGCCGAAAAAACATATCCTCAGCCTGCTTGTTTACATCGGCAAGGTGCCTATTCAGTTCGCATTTTGTTAGCAAGGTCGTATAAAAACCTTTGCGGTGCGCTTTGATATACTGCAAGTGCCGCTGTCCCCAAATGCCGACTTCGACTTGTTCTTCGGCGGGTAATGCAAGGTCGGGCAGATAATAACCTCCCTGTAAGGTGTAGCTGATACCCGTTCTTTCGTCTGTGAAATGCTGTTTCATTGTGTTGTCCTCCTTAAATTTTATCTTGAGCGTTCATCACGCCGTTTACCTTTGTTTGTTCTTGCTTGTTCAAGCAAATCGTCAATCTGCCTACTGCCAAATACCTTTCTGAGCAGTTTATAATCACGCAGATCTTCACGGAGATATTGGTTTTCATTCTCCAAAACCGCCACCCGATTTTTCAATCGCTCGTTGCTACTCGCAAGGGAATGGTTGGCGGTGCGCCACCATTCAAAATCAGTTCTCGCTTCAAAATACCGACTCAGAGTTTTGATAACAAGTGCCTTTAATCGCTTTATCAGAGGATCGACAAACTTGGTTTTATAGCTCCGTGCCGACATCATTGCTGTAGGTTCGGGCAACTGATATTCAGGCTCATTTTCAAAATTTTGTGAGATGGTTGTGATAACCTTTGCACTCTCGGTTAGGTTCTCAATCTGCTTTTCAAGGATATTTTCTTCATCGGTTTTCTCCTTGACAACCGCATCTAACTCGGCTAATTCACGCTGACGTTCCTGCAATTTATAATCGAGAACATCGAGGTGTGGGCGTTCCATTCCTTTGTGTTCCCACTCAATTCCGTGCCGTTCCATAATGGCGGCGAGCTGTTCTTTTTCGGCTTGTATCCACCTTGCCCACTCGCTGTCCTTCTTGTGAACGCCGACAAATCCTTGCGCCTTCAACGCTTGCTTGAGGGATACTCTTGTTTCAAGTCCACGTTTGCCGTCGGTCTTGATGAAGGGTACAAAGTCAATGTGCAAGTGGGGTGTTGCTTCATCCAAATGCAAGTGCGCCGAGAATACTCTGAGGTTGGGATTGCGCTCGGCAAAGCCCTTCATATACTCGTCAAGTATCTCGGTGGCGAGCCTTCCGGTATCGCTATCGACGGCGGTATTCTCCCAATCGCCAATCTGCATTATAATTTCGTGAAACGGTTTTTCTTGTTTTCCGAAGCGTATTTTTTCGTAATAATCATCTATCATACGGTCGGTTCTCGTTTGCTTGGCATTGTATTTTTCGAGTGCTTTATCAAACAATTCGTGGTAAACATCACGGATATTTTCATCACAGTAGGCAATGTTTTGGTGCGATCTTTCGGGGTCAACATTGCCTGCGTGAAAGGTGCGATTGTTGTGTCTGAGCGAGCCTTTTCCAACCATTCCGCTTATCGTTCTTTTCAAATAATCACTTCCTTTTTCCTTCGCCGCCTTGCGGCGGGTTTTGTTACTTTTGTCAAAAGTAAACGCAAAAGCACTTTCGACAGCCTTCGTCTATCAAAAGGTGCCATTGCGCTCTCCGAGGGGGTTGTGGGGCGTTGCCCCGTTGTCTGCGGACAACACCCCAGCAGAGCCGCCCTTTGAAAAGGGCCCCCTGCACCCCGCCTAAACTTGGCATTGGCATACCTTCCGAAAAAGAACATTGCAAGATTGCGAAAGTCCCGCACCTTTGCAATGTTGCAACCTTACAGGTCGCCATACTCTTTTTCGGGTAACTGCCAATACCACTGACTGCCTTCCTTCACAGACCGCACGTTCAGCGTTTTCTTTGCTTCGTCAAGCACTCGTTTGGAAATCCCCAAACTCTTTGCTTTTTGAAGCAAGGTCTGTTGAAGATACTTTCCATCGGAAAGGCAGTCAACGATAAGGCTTTCAGCCATATCGGATTTTTTCTCACGGCTGACGCCGCTGAGAAGATCGTCGATAGAAATATCGTAGTGGCCGAGCCAACGGAAACCGTTGGCTTCGCTCAGCTCAAAGGCGATAGGCTTGCCCTCCGGTGCGAGAGAAGATTTTTGATGTGCCGCCACTCGTATCTCCGGCTTGTCCTTTACTCTGCCGACAACAAGAACACTTCTTGCCGTTGCTTGAAAGTCCACCGAGCCAAGACCTCTGTAATTGGATTTGTTGCCCTGTGCTTTGTTCAAGTGCCCCACAAGGATAATCGCACAACTGTATTTCTCCGCAATTCTGCCGAGCTGAGAGAGAATAGCACGGACTTCGTTTGCTCGGTTCATATCCACTCTTGCGCCGATATAGGCTTGCATCGGATCTAAGATAATCACCCGTGCGCCCGTTTCCGCTATCGCTCTTTCTACTCTCTCGTCAAGCATCGTCAGCGCCGCTTCCGACTCGTCAATCACTTTGATTTGCGAACAGTCTGCATCACCGGCAAGAAGACGTGGCTTGATGGTATCGCCAAGCCCATCTTCTGCGGTCTGATAGATCACCTTAATCGGCTCACGCTCGGTATCGTCGCAGGGGAGTTTTGCTCCCCTTGACAATAGCGCCGCCAATCGCAGTATAAGCGTTGTTTTTCCTTCGCCGCCGTCCCCGTGAATAATTGTCAGTTTCCCAAACGGGATATAGGGATACCACAGCCATTCCACTTCTTCGACGGTAACTTCATCCATACTGATGATTTTTAATTCTGCCATAGGCGTTACCTCCTTTTTCAAATTTCTTCAAAACTATTGAAATTGGAGGGTTCTTCGGTTATAATATTTGCAGTACATTTTTGAGAAGGCTGCTCCGTATCTGCGCCAACAGATACATTCGGGGCAGTCTTTTCCGTTATATTTGTCATTCAGATCCCTCCTTTAATCCATACAAGGTTTTGTTGATTTGGTCGATAACTTCAAGCAAGTCACCGCTGACGTTGCCTCCGTTTTCGATACGCTTCAGTTCATCAAGTACGGCGGCGAGTTCCATTTTAAGAGCTTTATACACTCTCGGATTTCCTTCCACCATAATTTCTCGGTCGGTACACTTGCGGTAGCAATATTCTTGCTTTGTGAGTCCCGACAGCGCCACGATACGGTTTATCGTTTCGTGTTCTTCCGGTGATACTCGAAACCCTACGGTGATACATCTGAAGCGGTCGTGTTTATCTAAATTCTTAGCTGACATTTTGCGTTGGCTCCTTTCGGAAATTATTGAGCTTGTCTGCCATATCCGTCTGTGTGGACGGGAACAGATGAGCGTAGTTATAAGTGATATTGATACTTTCGTGTCCTACACGGTCGGCAATCGCCACCGCCGAATATCCCATTTCAATTAAGAGGGAAATATGGCTGTGTCGCAGATCGTGGATACGGATACGCTTAACGCCTGCTTCATCTGCGCCTCTTGTCATTTCACGGTGCAGATAATTCTTTGTGATATTAAACACTCGGTCGTTCTTT
>JBGVKJ010000037.1:0-4332 GCA_045123695.1 Acutalibacteraceae bacterium | reverse complement strand
TATGTTGCGTGGCAACGCTATGGCAACAAAAAATCTGATAGTCCATACATTATGGATAATACAGATGTGACAGATACCACGAACTAAAATACCCATACAAAATTGTTTAAGTTATGGATTTCAAAAGCGAGTGGGAATAATACCAAAAACGCTGAAAACCCGCATAAACACTGGGTTTTTGAGGTTTGAAAAAGCCTCGTGACAACGTTTTGACAACAATTTCAGATTATTCATAAATAAAGAGCTAACAGATTTTTGTTACAAAGTCTGTTAGCTCTTTTTTCTTTTATACTACTTTTTCAATGTAGTCGGATAACTCTTTTACAAGCCGTATACACAAATTAGCTTCTCGGACTGAAATAATGCTACCGTTAGGATGTGCAAGTGAATGACGATTTCGCAAATCATTTATTGCACTTATTACCCCTGATGCACTTCGCAAAGCAGTTTTTATAATTCCGGATTGGTCGTTAGCAATATTCGAACTTACATATGTGTGGAGTTTGTTATACAGCTGATTGAGAGTATCGGATTCCTCATAAGATTCCCCTAAATCGTCGAGTTTCTTTCTCAAGTAGCCGTGAAAAGCGGTATGCACACGATCAAATGCAGAATCATATTTACCATCGCTCATAAACAGTTCAGCATCTTCAATAGCTTTTGCGATTACATCCGTCACAGAAATGCCGGTAAAATCAATAACTTCGTGTTTAGAAATGATAATGCCTGTTTCAATGTCCGTTAAAAAGTGGTCCTCTTGTCTGCCGAAAATCTTTTCTGCAACGGATAAGATTTTGGATTCACTTCTCTTCATCAGTTCGTAGTTTTCGACGGGTACTTGAATATGGAGGTAGGCACAATATGTATTCCACTCTCGGCGTGTGAAAATACTTGTGTATTCTATGTAAGTATTGCTTTTCAATAGTGTAGATAAAACCTTTTGTTTATCAGCCATTGGTGTCCTATCTAACTCTAATGCTTTTATAAGCGTATTTCTGAAATCTATATCATTCATAGATATACCTCGCTATAAGTTAGTTGTGATTATTGCGCAGTTCATCAAGAGCTTCCCTTGTACGCTGTTCCTCTACTTCGGGATATGTATAACGCCAACGGTCATATTCCTCTTTGCTAATTTCACCGTTACGATACTTCTCAGCTTCTTTCTGCCAAGCGGTAAAACGCTCAAGCAAAGAAATGTAAGATGTTCCTCTGTTTTTATCAAGGCGAATACAAACCTCGTCATCGAGCTTGTCAATCTTCAAGCCGTAAATGTCCTCTAACGCAAAGAGCGTATGCATAAAGCCGAGATCCGTATCAATATCAGGAACATTCAATGCCATAGTAGAAACGCCCAAAGCATCGGCAAGTGCTTCGGTTAAATCTGATTTGGGTGTTCTTGTACCGGACTCATATTGAGCCAAGCGGATGTCAGCAGTTTTCTCCGGAAAACCGACTTTTACACCAAGAAACTTTTGTGTCATACCTTTTAGGTTACGAAAAAATCTAATTCTTTCACCAATTGCCATAGTAATTTCACTCCTTACTTATGTGCTTTACATTGAGTATAACACAAATGTTTAAGTTCTGTCAAGATAATATAAACAAAAAAGTTTAATATTTTCTCGAAAACCACTTGACTTAACGGAATATGTTTAGTATAATGAGGATAACTTAAACAAATACAGTTAAGTTCTTACAACTAAACGACCGTCCAAGTGGGATACTTTGCCAAGACCTTCCGCAAGGAAGCGAGCGAGAAAACGCCGCTGAAAAGCAGGGGCAGGAACGGCACTTGGGGAGAACGGCAAATCCAAACACAGCACAAAAAAACTAAGAAAGGAGGTACTGCAATGTTTGAAGATTATTATATGACCGCAGACGATGTTGCAAAAGCGCTCAAGATTTCCAAATCATTCGCCTATAAGGTGATTCGGAAAATGAATGCCGAACTGCAAGAACAAGGATTTTTTACAATGGCGGGGAAAGTCAACAAACAATTCTTTTTAGACAAGACTTGCTATGATGCAGCCAAAGTTAAGGAAAGGAAGTGATAAAAATGGCTGTTTATAAAGATGAAAAAACAAATACTTGGATGGTTTACTACCGAGTAACCGATTGGAAGGGAGATCGAAAGCAAAGCACAAAGCGAGGCTTTCCGACCAAGCGAGAAGCACTTGCTTGGGAACGTGAGTTTTTGAACAAGACTCAGGCAGACCTGAGTATGACCTTTGCGAGCTTTATTGAAACCTATACGGTGGATATGAAGAATCGCATTAAAGAGAACACCTGGCAGACCAAAGAGCATATTATCCGCACGAAGATTCTGCCGTACTTCGGCAAACGCAAAATCAGCGATATTCAGCCGAGAGATATTATCGCTTGGCAAAATGAAATGATTAAAGGTTGCGATAAGAACGGTAAGAAATACTCTCCAGTGTACCTTAAAACGCTCCACAATCAGCTCAGCGCCATTTTCAATCACGCCGTTAAGTTCTATGGCTTGAAAGAAAATCCCGCCGCTAAGGTCGGCAATATGGGCAAGGCGAGAAGCCGTGAAATGCTCTTTTGGACACAAGAGGAATATCAGAAATTTGCTTTTGCGGTGATGGACAAACCCATATCCTATTACGCATTTGAAATGCTGTATTGGTGCGGTATCCGTGAGGGCGAGCTGTTAGCCTTAACTGCCGGCGACTTCGATTTTGAGCGTGGTACGGTCACAATCAATAAGTCCTATCAGCGCATTGACGGCAGGGATGTTATTACCGAGCCGAAGACGCCGAAAAGCAACCGTGTGATAAAGATGCCCGATTTTCTTATAGAGGAAATCAAGGAATACCTTTCTAAGCTCTACGGTCTGCAAAAGAGCGACCGAGTGTTTAATATCACAAAGAATTATCTGCACCGTGAAATGACAAGGGGCGCAGATGAAGCAGGGGTTAAACGTATCCGTATCCACGATTTGCGACACAGCCACATTTCTCTCTTAACTGAAATGGGCTATTCTGCGGTTGCGATTGCTGACCGTGTAGGACACGAAAGTATCAATATCACTTATAACTACGCTCATCTGTTCCCGTCAACACAGACGGATATGGCAGACAAACTCAATAATTTCCGAAAGGAGCCAACACAAAATGTCAGCTAAGAATTTAGACAAACACGACCGCTTCAGATGTATCACTGTAGGGTTTCGGGTATCGCCCGAAGAACACGAAACGATAAACCGTATTGTGGCGCTGTCAGGACTCACAAAGCAGGAATATTGTTACCGCAAGTGTACTGACCGTGAAATAATCGTGGAGGGTAATCCGAGAGTGTATAAGGCACTCAAGGTTGAACTTGCCGCCGTGCTTGATGAACTGAAGCGTATCGAAAGCGGCGGTAACGTCAGCGATGACTTGCTTGAAGTTATCGACCAAATCAATAAAACCTTATATGGATTAAAGGAGGGATCTGAATGACCAATATAACGGAAAAGACTGCCCCGAATGTATCTGTTGGCGCAGATACGGAGCAGCCTTCTCAAAAATATACTGCAAATATTATAACCACCGAAGATGAAAATTTCAAGAGTTTTGAGGAAATTCAGCGTGAAATGATTAAGATGATGGACCCGTCCTACCTCAAAACTGTATCAATGACCGAACTGTATGACACCGTTTACCAAAGCAAGCCGCCGCTGATTGACGGCTTGCTCTATCCGGGAACGTATATCTTTGCAGGCGCACCGAAGCTCGGCAAAAGTTTTCTGATGGCGCAGTTGGCATATCACGTCAGCACGGGAACGCCGCTATGGAACTATACCGTCCGGAAAGGAACGGCATTATATCTCGCTCTTGAAGATGATTACCGTCGCCTGCAGGAACGCTTGTATCGAATGTTTGGAACGGAGAGTGCAGACAATCTGCACTTCTCTGTTTCGGCAAGTCAGATTGGCAAAGGACTTGATGAACAGTTGCAGGGTTTCGTTACCGAACACCCCGACACCAAACTCATAATCATAGACACGCTTCAAAAGGTGCGTGAGGTCGGCGGTGATAATTACAGTTACGCTAACGATTATGAAATTATTAACCGTATCAAGAAATTTACTGACCACTATGGCATTTGCGTTTTAATCGTACACCACACCCGAAAGCAGACCGCTGATGATAAGTTCGATATGATTTCCGGCACAACGGGTTTGCTTGGTGCGGCAGACGGCGGCTTTGTTTTGCAAAAGGAAAAACGCACAAGCAATGCCGCCACTCTTGAAGTGTCGGGCAGAGATCAGCAAGACCAAAAGATTTATCTTAACCGAAATCCCGAAACGTTACTTTGGGATTT
>JBGVKJ010000036.1:0-5499 GCA_045123695.1 Acutalibacteraceae bacterium | reverse complement strand
GTCGTGCATCGGCTTCATTGCATTATAAATCATCTCGCCGGACATTCTGTTTCCTTCTTTGGAAATGACAGCTGCAATTGCACATCCGGAGGGGATTCGTACTTGGCCTTCTACTTTCATATCGGTTCCTTTCCTTTCGGGATTAAATAAAAAGAAAAGGCGCTCATCTCAATGTAGAGTTTCTTCTACACTGAAATGAACGCCTTTGCTCATTTGCAAATATTATACGCCTAAAATTTATTTTTGTCAATACCAAAACAAAATTTTATCGAGTTAGGTTAATAATGTCTGTATTTAAAAAGGTGTAATGCAGATATTAACATCTATTTACAGTAACATTCAATATATCTTTCAATACAGCTTTCGATGGTCTCCTTTGCCTCATCTACTCCTCTTATGTCGTTAATAACTGTGTCTTTGTGCTCCAACGCCTTGTAGACTGAAAAGAAATGCTTCATTTCGTCAAAGATATGTGCCGGAAGCTCCGATATTTCCTTATAGACATTGTATGTGGGGTCGTTAAACGGGATGCAGATGATTTTTTCATCAGCCGCACCGCTGTCCTCCATTGTTATCATGCCTATGGGATAGCAATCTGCAATAGAGAGCGGAACCAGAGTTTCTGAGCAGAGAATGAGAACATCCAACGGGTCACCGTCTTCAGCAAAGGTTCTGGGAATAAAGCCGTAATTTGCCGGATAATGGGTAGAGGTATAAAGTATTCTATCCATTTTCAGCAACCCCGTTGTCTTATCAAGCTCATACTTGATTTTTGATCCCTTGGGTATTTCTACGACGGCGGTGAACTTATCTTTTGAAATTGATTTGGGTGAAGCATCATGCCAGATATTCATTTATCGTTACCTCTGATAATTTTTTATCGGAAAGATCAATCTTTCTCACGGTATCTCTCAGTTTCAGAACAAAGGAGGGCGAAACCGAAAGCTCATCAATACCCATTCGCAGAAACGTCTCAGTAAGGGATGTATCGGCCGCCAATTCACCGCAAATACCTATCCATGCACCGGCTTTATGGGCGTTTTTGGCGGAAAGCTCGATAAGGTGTAGCACTGCCTCATGATGCGGATCACAAAACTGCTCCAAATGAGGGTTTTGCCTGTCACATGCAAGAGTATATTGAACAAGATCATTGGTGCCCACACTGAAAAAGTCTACCATCTCAGCCAGCTTATCGCTGATCAATGCAGCAGCCGGAGTTTCGATCATAATGCCTATTTCAATATCGTTGCTGAATTTGATGTCGGCCTCGCTTAGTTCGGATCTCACTTGATCGCATATGTCAAGTATACTTTGAAGCTCCGAAGTGCTGGTTATCATCGGAAACATGATTCCCAGCCTGCCGAAAACCGATGCGCGAAACAGGGCACGCAGTTGGGTCTTAAAGATATCGGGTCTGGTTAGACAGATACGAATGGCTCTGAGTCCCAAGGCTGGGTTTTCTTCTTCGTCTAAGTTAAAATAGCCAACCTTTTTATCCGCGCCGATATCGAGGGTGCGGATTATGACCTTTTTGCCCGACATGCTGACGAGCACCTTTTTGTAGGCTTCAAACTGCTGCTGTTCAGTAGGATAGTCGGTACCCTCAAGATAGAGAAATTCGCTGCGAAAAAGCCCAATGCCGCCGGCGTCGTTAGCAAGCACCGCGCCAATATCGGCTGTGCCACCGATATTGGCATAAATTTTGATCTCTGTGCCGTCAAGGGTGATGTTTTCCTTGCCTTTGAGCTTTTTTAATAGCTCTTTCTTTTCAAGGCTTTCCTTTTTCTTGCGTTCAATATGCGCCAGCGTTTCTTCGTCTGGATCGATAAAAACTTCTCCGGAATATCCGTCAACAGCGATCAGATCGCCTTCCCTGATGGATGTCAAAAACTCTTGGCCTACGCCGATAACAGCGGGGATGTTCATAGTTCTCGCAAGAATGGCGGTGTGAGAATTTGAAGAACCAAAGGCGGTTACAAAGCCGAGAATCTTTTCTTTGTCAAGCAATACTGTCTCGCTGGGAGTAAGGTCGTCACTGCATATTACCGAAGGCTCGTCGGATGATACCGATTCCTCGCCGCCTGTGGTCATACAGGCAATTAGACGATCTGAAATATCCTTAACATCGGTGGCTCTTGCCTGCATATAAGAGTCGTCCATAGCCGCAAACATCGAAGAGAAATTGTCGGCGGTCATATGTACCGCATATTCGGCGTTGACCGATTGAGTCTCAATGATATGGCGTATAGACTCGTTATAATCGTCATCCTCAAGCATCATCATGTGTATCTCAAATATCTGTGCGTTTGTTTCGCCGACCTCTCTGAGGGCTTTTTCATAGATAAGAGAAAGCTCCTCCGCCGCTTTGGCTTTTGCGGCTTCCACACGGGCAAATTCCGCTTCGATATCAACGATACCGGTGCGGCGAATCTTGGTTTTCTTCTTTTTGAAAAAAACAGAAGCTTTGCCCACAGCAATTGCACCGTATACACCTTTTCCTGTAAACTTCAACATATCGCCGCCTCCTCTCTCAGCTTAAAGGTTTGCGGCAAAAAAGTCCTGTAATGCGCAGGTCGCCGCTTCCTCATCCTCACCGGTGACGGTGACGGTGACGGTATCACCGCATTTTATACCCATGCCCATAAGCATCATCAGTTTGGTGGCGTTTACGGTCTTTCCATCTTTTTCTATGATGATCTCGCTCTGAAATCCCTTCGCCGTCTTAGCTAGCATACCCGCAGGCCTTGCGTGAATGCCGACTTCGTCTGTAATTGTATAATTGAATTGTTTCATAATGTACAGCCCCTTTGATTTTATTTAATTTCAAGTATTTTATCGCCCTTGGATATTTCGCCCTGGGAAACAGCTTCAACCGAGGTGTAATCGTCGGTGTTGCATATAACCATAGGAGTGGTCACCTTGTAGCCTTCGCTTTTAATTCCCTCAAGGTCAAAAGAAATGAGCAGATCGCCCTTTTTGACCTCGCAATCATCTTTTACATGGGCTTCAAAATATTTCCCGCCTAATTTTACGGTGTCTATGCCTATATGCAGAAGTATTTCACAGCCCTCTTTGGATACGATGTTGACGGCGTGATTGGTATCAAAAACCATATCCACCTTGCCGTCGCAGGGAGAATAAAGCTTTCCTTCTATCGGCTCAACGGCGATACCTTTTCCCAGAACCTCAGAGGAAAATGCCTCGTCTTCAACATCTTCCAAATTAACAACGGTGCCGTTCATATGCGCCGCTAGCTCAAATGAAGCTGTCGCATCTTTTTGAGTTTCGGGATTTTCTTCTTTTAATAGGGTGTTATCGGGTTCGAATTTGAATGGCTCGTCTGATTTCGGAGAATCTAAAAAGTCTTCAAGATTGGATTTAACTACCGACACCTGTGGTCCGTAAATTATTTGCACGCCCTGACCCTTGTGAATAATACCCGAAGCACCGCTTTGCTTTAAAAGTGCATCGTTTACGAGAGCAGGATCGCTGACGGATATTCTCAGTCTGGTTGCACAGCAATCTAAATCAACAAGATTAGCTTTACCTCCCAGCCCCGCCAGTATTAAGGCGCTCACCGTGTCTGAGGTGCATTTGTCGGCGGCCTTTAACGCCTCATTTCGAAGATTTAGATCCTTGCGCGTAAATAATTTTGTTTCTTCGTCATCGGCTTCCCTGCCGGGGGTCTTGTAATTAAACTTAGTGATCATAAAGTAGAAAACAAGGTAATAAACTACGGCATAAATAAGGCCGATTATCACTATCCATATCCAATTGGTTTTAGCATTACCCTGCAAAATTCCGAACAATGTAAGATCTATTGCACCGCCTGAGAAGGTCATGCCTACGCCCACATTGAAAATATGCATAAGCATATATGAGAGACCGGCAAGAATACAGTGCACTACATACATAGCGGGGGCCACAAATAGGAAGGTGAACTCTAACGGCTCAGTAATGCCGGTAAGCATGGCGGTAAGAGCCGCCGAAAGCAGAAGACCGCCGACCACCTTTTTCTTTTCGGGGCGAGCCGCTTTATACATAGCAAGGGCCGCCGCGGGCAGACCGAATATCATAAAGGGGAATTTGCCCGACATAAATCTTGTAGCAGATACAGAGAAATGCACGGTGGAGTTAGAGGCGAGCTCTGCAAAGAAAATGTTTTGCGCGCCGGTAACGGTGACGCCGTCTATCAACAATGCGCCGCCAAGCTCGGTTTGCCAGAAGGGCATATAAAAAACATGGTGAAGGCCAAAGGGAATAAGAGCGCGTTCGATCACACCGTATATCCAGGTTCCGGCATAGCCTGATTCAAGCACAAGCTGGCCCAGCGCGGCGATACCGCTTTGAATCAAAGGCCACACGAAAAACATCACAACGCCCACGATCAGATAAACGATGCTGCACACGATGGGCACGAATCTTGTGCCGCCGAAAAAGGATAATACCTGTGGCAGTTGTATCTTGTAGAATCGGTTATGTAGTGCCGCTACACCGAGTCCCACAATAATTCCGCCGAAAACACCCATCTGGAGCGTGGTAATGCCCAACACAGATGTGGTGGTATTTGCGGCCATTGCGTCTACACCGCCTTTGGCGGAAATAAGCGTGCTTATAGCCGTGTTCATAATAAGATAAGAAATAGCACCAGACAGCGCTGCTACCTCTTTTTCCTTTTTTGCCATACCGATGGCAACGCCCATAGCAAACAGTAGCGCAAGATTATCAAATACAATGCTGCCGGTTTTGCTCATGATATCAAGAAGGGTAAATAAAACTCCGCCTTCCTTGATGACGTTGGTAAGATGGTACGCTTCAAGAGTGGTTGGGTTTGTAAAAGAACTTCCGATCCCGAGTAGCAAGCCCGCAATGGGGAGCAAAGCGATCGGGAGCATAAAAGATCGTCCGACTCGTTGTAAAACCCCGAAAATTTTGTCTTTCACAATCGTTTCCTCCGTTTTATTTTTTTGTGCAGCATCGTTATGATCGGCGCCTGATCATGCCGATACTGCAATCAATATGAAAAATCAGTTTACCGAACTGACTTTTTTAAGGTGGATGGTGAGGGTCAAAAGCTCGTCCTCGGAAATATTTTTCTGATAAGTTTTTAAAATGTACTCCATAATGCATAATGCACACTTATAATGTTTGTTACACGTTTTTTTAATCATTGAAGCGAAAGCATCATCTTCGCTTAACGCCTCGGGTAAGGGTTTGTTTTCAAAAAGACGTCCTGCCAGATATTTTAAGTGTGTAAGAAATCTCTCATAGCAGGGATTGGTCCTATCAAAGCTTTTCTTATAATAATGTTCGGATATTTCAATGCATCCGTTTATCATTTTTGTGATATCATATACATTGCCGATGTTCGTATCTAAACGTGCATTTATTATATGCATTGCAATAAAGCCGGCTTCATCTTTTGACATTCTAATGCCTAATTTTTTATCCATTTGTTCTATACAATATTCGCCCAACCGCAGCTCCTTAGGAAAGCAT
>JBGVKJ010000035.1:0-3017 GCA_045123695.1 Acutalibacteraceae bacterium | reverse complement strand
AATACTTATTGTGTTAACTGCGGCACGGAAGGGGTCAGTCCTCCCACACCTAGTATTCATCGTTTACAGCGTGGACTACCAGGGTATCTAATCCTGTTTGCTCCCCACGCTTTCGCGCCTCAGCGTCAGTTACTGTCCAGTAGATCGCCTTCGCCACTGGTGTTCTTCCTTATATCTACGCATTTCACCGCTACACAAGGAATTCCATCTACCTCTCCAGCACTCAAGAGATACAGTTTCAAATGCAGTTTATGGGTTGAGCCCATAGATTTCACATCTGACTTGCATCCCCGCCTACGCGCCCTTTACACCCAGTAAATCCGGATAACGCTTGCCACCTACGTATTACCGCGGCTGCTGGCACGTAGTTAGCCGTGGCTTATTCATGAGGTACCGTCACGTCTTTCGTCCCTCATAAAAGAAGTTTACAATCCGAAGACCTTCTTCCTTCACGCGGCGTTGCTGGGTCAGGCTTTCGCCCATTGCCCAATATTCCCCACTGCTGCCTCCCGTAGGAGTCTGGGCCGTATCTCAGTCCCAATGTGGCCGTTCAACCTCTCAGTCCGGCTACTGATCGCAGTCTTGGTGAGCCGTTACCTCACCAACTAACTAATCAGATATGAGCCCATCTTTCAGCGGATTGCTCCTTTGGTATCAAGAGGATGCCCCCTCGATACATTATGCGGTATTAGCAGTCGTTTCCAACTGTTGTCCCCCTCTGAAAGGCAGGTTGCTCATACATTACTCACCCGTCCGCCACTAAGTCAAAGTTAACTTCGACGAATCTCCGTTAACAGTGCTTCGTTCGACTTGCATGTGTTAGGCACGCCGCCAGCGTTCATCCTGAGCCAGGATCAAACTCTCAATAAGTTGTATCTAAACAAGACCGAAGTCTCGCTCAAATCAATATTGAAGCTTACTAGCTCTCAAAAGAAATTAATTAAGTTGTCTCAATCGACAACCGAAAACCCTTTTCTGGTGCTTATTTAGCATAAGCTGTTTTTCTTACATTGTTCAATTTTCAAGGTACTCAGTGCTGTCTTTTTCGCGACAGCTTGTATATAATAGCACGATGATGTGCACTTGTCAACACTTTTTTAAAATTTTTTCTGATATTTTTTGCGTTACAATATGTAGTATAATTTGCATTTAAAACTCACATTTTTACACAATATACATTTTTTGTCTAGCAAGTGCGATTTTCTATAATTTATTTTTATGCCTGCATTATACAACCGAAGTATGTGGTGTATTTATTGACTTCGAAAAGCCGACGGATCGGTATATACTTGCATATATAAATGAATATGAGGAAGCTGAAGACTCCATTAGCAAGATGAATAGCTCCAAGCGTAAAACAGGAGCTTGTCATCACAACTCCTACGTGGCAACCATAAAAATGTTTTCCTGCAGAAACCGCTTGTACTGGTGTGTTACTAAGTGCAGTAGAATAATTTTTGCATTGAATAGCATACTTAATACCATCCTTTACAGCCAAAATATCTACGCCTTGATCGCCAGATCCAGAAGTAACAGTTACCTGCGAAAAACCAGCTTTTCGAAGCAGCTCTGCACAAAAATATTCAAATTAATGTCATTCATACCATCAACAGCAGAGACACCGCTCATATCCCTTATGTGCTTGGGGTTATAGGTGTTCATATGCACCTTCATATTTGGCGGTTGTATTTTTTTCCATAATTCCACTCCTCCCCTACCCTCTTGACAAGCAAAGCCCGAGGGGAATTACCTCGGGCTGCAGTTTTATTACCGTTTTGCTCACCATTTCGGATAGTCCTGAAATAGGATTTTGTTCTTCTTGAGATAAGAAACAAGTGACGGAGTAGATTCACGCAGAAACTTGACACGCAGCTTATCGCATCTGTTAAAACATTTTTCGCCGAGTTCGATAGGGATCGCATACTTAGCCTTAGGGTATATGCCTACAAGCTCAATGTTTACACAGCCCTCAAAGGCGCCTTCGTGTATGTGCTGAAGAGTATAAGGCAATTCGAAGCTGTGCAGCGAGTAGCAATTTCTGAAAGCATGCCTTCCTATGCTTAACAAACCGTCTTTTAAGAGCAACGGCAAATCTTCTTCATCGATAAAGCCGGTACGCTTACCATTTGAAACGCCGCTTACAAACGTAATATTCGGGGTCACCGTAAAGTTGATACAGCCGTCAAAAGCTTCATCCCCAACAGCTTCAAAATCATCAACAAAAGCTACCTTTCTTAGATTTACGCAATTTTTAAATGCTTTTTCAGGTATGTTCGCATGGCTACACCACCAGACATTTTCGAGAGCGCTGCAGTTTTCAAAAGCTGAGCTTCCCACACTATTAGTATAGATTGTCAACTCCTCGAGCGCGGTGCAGTTTTCGAATGCACTTTTTCCTATAGACGGAAAGAAAAAAGTAGCTCCTCTGTCTTTGAGGCTTATGCAGCCATAAAAGCAGCGGTCTCCGATTGCAGGCTTACAATCCCGGTGGATGTACAGGGAGTAAAGGTTTATGCAGTCTGCAAAGGACTCAGCTCCAATGGAGAGAAGTGATTTAGGGATGAAAACAGTCTTGAGTGAGGATACGCCGGCAAAGGCACCGGGCGCGATCTCCTCGACTCCTTCTTTGAAAATTATCGCCTCGGCATTTACAGTAGCATCGTCTGCAGCACCATCAAATAAGACACATTCTTTAATAGACTCTGCGCGAAGTTCGCGGATGTATTGATCTGTTTGAATCTTATTGCGTTCATTAAGCAAATCAAAATAGGCGGCGAGTTCCTGTACAGTAATCTTTTTACTCATAAAACCCTCTTTTCTGCAAATTGAGCTTATAGCTGCTGCCGAACGAACTTTGGGGAGGTGTTGCTGCTGTCGAAGTGTTATTTTTCATTCATCAGCGATTATTGATATAATTATCTAACCAAGCAGCACTTTGCTGCTCTTTCTTTTCGGCGGCTGTGTTTTCTGGGAACTCTTTTTCTTGCTCTCTGCTCAAAGCAGCATCAAGTTCACAC
>JBGVKJ010000034.1:0-10919 GCA_045123695.1 Acutalibacteraceae bacterium | reverse complement strand
ACGAGACCATGGGGTTTCTCATTGAAGTTGTTGGCCTTGAGCCGACGGAGCTTTGACCGGGAGATTCCGGTGCGCCGCTCCAGCTCGGCCAGATTGATCCGCTCCAGGGAGAAATTATTTCCCTGCTCGGACTTCATTTCCGCTATGGCTTGTGCTATAATATCTTCCAAGCCATTACTTTTATTTTCTTTCATGCTGCTCCTTTCACTGGGTTGTTGGCACTTTCCAGTATAAAGGATTCGAAAGAAAAAGTAATGGCTTTTTCTTTTGAGCTGAGATCGGTTAATTTAGCTGGCCCCTAATTGGCGATTTCCGCCGGGCCCGAACAATGACAGACGACACAGGTGGCAAAATAGCACTTATCACACCGATGTATTATTTGAACGACATAATCTAAAACAAAAAGAGCTAACTGACTTAATCAAAATCAGTTAGCTCTTTATTGTTGAATAATGAAGTTTTGTTGCCATTTCGTTGCCACGAATGGCTCAAATCCTTAAAAAGTCCTGTGATGACTGGGCTTTTTCGACCTGTGGGATCATTCCCACTCGCTTAAGTTCAAAAAATATGGTGAGTGATGAGGTCTACGGACACGGATTTTGAGGGGAAAACGGCAGCACATTCTCTGATTTCCACAGAGTGTTCCGTTTTTTAGTATCAAAATCGTATCACGATGGTACAGTTAAATTATAGCGGATTGTAGGTGCTTTTTCAAGTAGTATCATTAAAATTAACAGAATCTGTCGGCACAAATGGCTAACAAAATTTGCATTTGAGACGAGTTAATTCGTCTTTTTCTGGACAAACAACATATCCCCACTTGCGTTTGAGTTGGGCAGAGAAAGCACAGTTGTTCATAAACATAATGTTATCAGTCCTGTTTATATCAAACATTGATAAGGATCCGTCTTCTCTAACAACCCGTTCAGTATAACTTTTATGTATCATACTTGCGGTTACAAACGGATGTATTGGTAAATTTATCACTTGATGCCCATTCAATGTATAGTTGTAGATACCATCCATTGACAAAACAAATGGAATTGTTGTGCTGTTTATCATAAAGGTTACGATATAATCAGAAAAAATATCGTGTTCTATTGCTATTTGCAGACCTGTTTTTGCAATATAGTCGTGTTGAAATTGCGGCGGAAATTCTTGCCAAAACTCTTTTTCTTCATTCATGTGCTGGCTGAAATTGGGCCCACGTGCAACAAGAGCGCAAACAAAATTCTTTATGATTTTCTCTGCATTACTGCTAATTGAAAAAACATCGCCATGTATGTCTTTTTTCTCAATATACGCCAGCATATTACCAAAGGGAGTTTCGATATAATCTCTAAAATAATCCTCAACAGCTTTTGAATAATAGCCTAATTCAGTGTTAGTTTTTTTAGCGGTGCCACCATTACCGATAATCTGTTTTTCTACATCATAATAGAAGAAATGTTGGCTTTCATTGTGGAAACGCTTAAGAAGAACTCGCGGCATTTGAATATGTGAATTGATTCCTGTACCGCTTTCTGTTCCCATCTGTGATATCACCTCATCTCGCTACTTTATAAACTATTGTTTATTCGCAGTCTTCAGATAAACGATCTTCTCCATGCCACTTTTCCAAAACGGCTTCCACCTGTCTAATTAACTGTTCCTTGTCGGGCATATACAGTACATACTTTGAAGCAAAGATCTGATTAGACAAACCGCCAAGGGCATACTGCACATCAAAGTTACCTTTGTCGGTACAGAGGATAATGCCGATGGGTGGGTTATCGTCCTCGTCATTGACCTCGTTTGCATAGTAGTTTAGATACATATTGAGCTGTCCAACAGCTTCCGGCATGAGCTTCGTTGTTTTCAGCTCGATCAACACATAGGAACGCAGGATTTTGTTGTAGAACACCATATCCACATAATAGTGGTGATTCGCAAAAGTTACACGCTGCTGTGTGCCGACAAACATGAAGCCACGCCCAAGCTCAAGCAGGAACTTTTCGATCTGCTCTACGAGCGCCTTTTCAAGATCGCTTTCCATTACTGGTTTATCTTCCGGTAAACCAAGAAATTCAAACACATACGGATCACGAATGATGTCCGCAGGAGTAGCTATCTCATTGCCCTTCAAGGCAAGGGACAGCACTTTTTCTTTGTTTGCATCACCGTTTGAGAGCAGCAATCTTTCAAAGAGAGAACTGTCGATCTGACGGCGAAGCTCACGAACTGACCAACGGGAGCGGACGCACTCTTTTTCATAAAAACTGCGTTTCTGCTCGTCCGAGATCGCCTGCAGCTCGCAATAATGCGACCACGATAACTGTCCAGACGCTGTCTGGACATCTTTGTGTGTTAGATAAAACTGCCGCATATTGGAAAGGTTGGAGCGTGAAAAGCCTTTGCCAAACTCAGTTGTAAGCGCTTTTGAGAGCTGACGCAGGGACTGTTTTTCATATTCCACATCACCGATATGCAGAGCTTCGTCCTCGACGATAATTTTACCGATCTGCCAATAAGTATGGAGCAGAGTCGTGTTTACCTCAACGGCAATTTTTTGCCGGGATGCTTCGAGCAAGGTTTTGATTTGCTCAACAAGATCGTTACTTATCAATTCATTCATAGGTTGCCCTCCGTGTTATTCCTATTATAACACATAAATGTTTGGAAAATTATTTTATTCACGGGGCATACACTCTTATTTCCAGTATTTCGAGGTTTTCGTAATACCTTAAATCAAGAGAGTTTCCGTTAGTATCTTCTGCATGGTAATATTCATAACCAAACGCAGAACTGTCATATCTTCTGTAATCAATGTTGAAACCCATATCCGAACATTCATCGACATAGGCATTGAAATCATTCATAGACATTTCGCCAATGTAAATTTCGATATATGTGGTGCTGTCGTTGTCGATAAAGCCCATATCAGATTTTGGCGTGGGTAACAAAGTAGCTAATCCTTTGTTGGGGTAAACTATCTGAGTTAAAGGCTTGGGGTCTCCTATTGTCTTATCGCAATAACGACAAGTTTGCGGTTCAAGCACCGTTGCTTCGGAATATTTATGGATACAAATAATGTGCGTTGCAAATAACAATCCGATTATTGCAATGATACCGAGGATGATTGCGCCTGTAACAAGTACCTTTTTTCTAACAATTTTCTTTTTTGTAATCGCTACGGCTTCTTTATATTCCTTGCTACCGTCAATAAATTCGCAGCCTTCGGATGGTACAACTTGTTTGGTTCCGCAATATTCGCACTCTGCGGTGGTTTCATCGTCTTTTACGATTATTTGACCGCCGCACATTTTACAATGAAATTTGAGCATGATATCAGTCCCTCACTTTAACAGTTGGCATTTCTTGTTTCGGTCGGCAATCAAAACGCTCAGATTCTTTGCAACAGCGGAAACTAATTCATAATCATCGTTTTCAACAGCCTCGACAAATGAATGAAATTGAATGGTGATTTGAGATTCCACAGATGCCAACGCATTGTCACTCATAGGATCAGAATAACGAATCGCTTCACATATTTTGCGGCATTCGGATTTAACTTCATCCGATTTTGCCTGTGCTAAAAGGGATTCTGCATCAATTGACAAGGATTTGATGAAAATAGTTTGAGTCTTTATTTTCTTATCAATCTTTTCAACTTCGTCGATTGCTGCTTCTGCCTTTACAACAGAGAGAATATTAAAGGCAAGAATGAGAATGCAAACTATTACCCCAATCCAATAAGGCAGAGGCGATATGAGCATACAAAGCCCACCGACAATAAAGGAGCCAATAAGCCCACCATAGCTCGTTTTTATCAAGGAAACATTATAGAATAATTTTTTTGCATCGTCTTCGTTGAGTGCCTTAACCGCACAAATAAACTGTCCGATAAAGGTTAAAGTAATAAATATGTATCCAATCCAAAAGGCGGGAGTATATTTTTCTTGACCTTCCCAACCTACTGAGACAAAGGCGATTACGTTAAATAATGCAAACAGCACTATCCACGCTGTTGTGTATAAGCCTATTCTTTTTTTCATCGTCCAACCCTCCATCAAAGCTTTTCGCCGCATTCAAAACAGAATTTTGCACCTGCGACTACATCCTTGCCGCATTTAGGACAGACGGTCACAAATTTATGACCGCATTCGGGGCAAAACTTGCCTTTTGCTACTGTTTTGCCACATTTGGGGCATACTACGCTATCTGCGGCAATAATCTTTTCGCCACAGTCCAAGCAGAATTTCGCGTTTGCAGGGAGCGCAGCTCCGCACTTAGTACATTTAACTTCCTGTTTAGGTGCTTCGGTGGATGCATTGGTGGTAATCCCTTTGAACATTTCGCCAAGCTGCGGCGCAACAGCACCGGCTGCTGCCATACCAACTCCGAGACCGATCATATCGCCTGCAACGCCGCCACCGCTTCCGTTAATAGTCATATTACCAAGACCTTCGGCATAAGCTTTCTGAACATCAGCCGCCAGCACATCCCTCTGCGTGTATCCTTTAGCCGCCATAACTTCAGCTTCAGCAATTCCTGCCATTTTGGTAGCTTGTGCCCCTGCCTGTGCCCGGATCAGTTCTCGCTCGGTTTCACGCTTAGTAACTTCGGTTTCCGTAATTTGTCGTTCAAGCTCAATCTTACGACGTGCAGCCGTAACCTCGGCTTCAGCATCTGCCTGGGCAGATTTAACGAATGCTTCTGCTTGAATCATTCTCGTCTGGAAGGAAACAGTATGTAAATCCCGCATTCTCTTGAAATTGGGATCGTTTTCGGGGAGTGCAACATTGGTAATGTAGAACTGCGGGATCGTAAGACCGTATTCCTCAAACCCGCCGATAATATTCTGATGAATTACCTTAGAAAGAGCTTCAAGATGTTCATCAATTTCAAAAATATCAATGTTATTCGCTTTAATGGCAGTAGGCAAATTCGCCTTCACCGCAGAGGTAATAAGAGGACGGAAAGAGTTCTGAATGGATTTTGTAAATCCATTTCCGTTTTCACCCCATGCGATACCGCGCATGGTACCGACGAGCTTAACAAGAAGCTTGCGCGAATCGGCAACCATCAAGTTCATTTCGCCGCACGCTCCGATTTCAAACGGAATACCGAGGGTCGGCTCAATAAATCGAACCTTGCTTTCCGTACCCCATTTTATAGCCATCTGTACGGTCTTGTTGATAAAATATACCTCGCAATGGAAAGGCGTTTTGTCGCCGGTGGTGCGATTAAGAAGCTTCCCCAGTACGGGAATATTCTGTGTTTCAAGTGTATAACGACCAGCACCGAACAAGTCGAGTGCCTGTCCGTTCATGAAGAAGATCGCTTCCTGGCTCTCGTGAACGACAAGCTGTGTCAATGAATTGAAGTCCTCGCAAGGATGCTTCCATATAAAGGTGCTGTTGTCACCCTCGTATTTAATAATATCTGCTATTTGTGACATTGTGATGTCCTCCTATATTGACATATATATTATATCAATGCCGTTTTTGGTATAAAAATCAGTATACAATCTCATTAACTGATTTAGTTCTCGATGCTCATCGTCCATTTCGTCTGCTTGATGAATCAAGTCATGCATATGCTTGACCGCTTTAGAAATAACCTCATAATTACTGTGTAACCAAGAAATGTTAATTTCATTTCCGGCGCTTATGTATTCTTCGTAGCACTTAATTTTCTGGAGCGTAAGATCTATTCCTTTTTGTGTTCTCATTCCAGGCTGAATTTGAATAAACATTTTGTACTCATTAAGTGCATTCAGTATTGTTTGACTTAGCATCGCAACTCCTCTTTTCTTTTACTCAATAAAACAATATAACTAATGATTGTATTGTCGTATCATTAGTATGGTTCTGCAATCTGCACAACATAAATGTTGTACTCGGAATTTGGACCAACCAGATATACCAATCCGGATTCAGTAACAAACTGCGTTACAGGTTCGTCATCAAATCCCCAATAACGCGGAAAAACTCCACTGGGGACACTCACTTGTTCGCCAAGACCATAACGACTTTCAAAATAACCTATAATTCTACTATGTGCAGTGTCTACAATTTCCTGCCTGTTTCCATTGCTATTGGCAGATACCCAATACAAAGAATTGATAGTTGTATCATCAACAGAATCAGCGTATAGATGACCATTTACCTCGTCTATTGTGATCGTCTGTTCACTTACATAACTGGGGAAAACGGGATCACCGAGCTGATAATCTAAGAACATTCCAGGAGTTTGCTCTGTAATAGGTTCCTTGGATGTAATATATTGGGGATTCACATACTTATCAAACTCAACGGCGGAAACAATTTCTTCAAAAATTTCTTTTCCGCTATTCTCGCTTGTAAATCTAAAATATACTTGGAAAACGGAAGAATCCTTTTCTGTAATATAGACAATACTGCAATAATCATCACTTTCCCGAACGTAGGAAACAACTGCAAAATTTTGTCCGTCTATCATCTGATCTGTAACTGAAGCATCCGTATAGTCTTCGGTATAATCCTCAACAGCCTCATCTACGGTTATTATCTTGGTCTCACCAATATAATCGAGACACATAAGCGCAATAACTTCGTCCCAATTATTATATCTCACATAATACTTTGTGTCTTCGCTTGAGCTCTCAGTATCGTATACCCAATTTGCCGGAACATAGTACGTAAGCCCACGGATCTGTTGGCTTTCTTTTTGATTGAAATCGTTGTCAATGGGCTTATCCGTAACATTAAGATATACGATAACTCCTATAACAAGTGCAACAAACAGCGCAATTACAATTCCTACGCCGATAAAAATCCTTTTGGCGGCTTTCTTGGCTTTTTTTGCACGTTTTTCTGATTCGATCTTTCTTTGTTCATCACGGCGAAGTTTCTCTAAACGAGCCTGCTCATCTGCAATACGTTTCTGTTCTGCCAAACGCTCACGCTCAATACGATCATTTTCTTCCTTAATGTGAATCTGATCGATCTTAGCTTGGCAAAGACGAATACGGTCATCGGAATCCTTATATCCCGCAAGAGAGGTAAACACCTTAATGGCATTTTGAATGCGGGCAACGTCGGTGGATTTATAATCATCCATTGCTCCGTTGTATAAAGATTCTTTGCGTTTTTCCTCTGCAATTCTCGCTTTTCTTTCTTTGATGGCAGCGATATAACCTTTTAATTCTGCAGCAAGTGTGGCATCTGCAAATCGAACAGCCTTTTGATAATTTTTGTTATTGTCAAACAGCTCTGCATAGTTAGCAAGGTCGTCCTGCCGTTTTACGTGCAACTCAGCCATTAACTTACCGAGGTATGCCTGTGCGTTTTCGGGGTCTTGGTTAAGAACCTGTTCACAGAAATCATCAGCACGATCAAAGTCACCATCTTCAAGAAACATAAACGCACGCTTCAAAAGGGGAGAAACATTAAGCGTAGCTGCAGTTGATACAATGGTTTCCTTAACGGTTGTCTTAGGTGCATTCGCTTCAACGATCTTCTTGATGCCGCGCGTAAGGTCTTGCATAAAGCCAAGCTTGGACATATCCTGCGCTTGTAAGTGTGAAAATTCTTCGGGCAGGTCGTAAGGATTCATGTCTCTATATGCAGGGATAAGTGTTTTCTTTGCGCCGTTTTTGATAAGCGCAAGGTAACGGCTCCATTCATTCTTTACCCATACAGCATTAAAATGTTCGGGTCGAGTGCCGAGAACAACCATTACTTTGGCAGAGTGGAGTGCAGCGAATATGTAAGGCTCATAGGCTATGCCGAGCTTGTCCTCCAGCGTAATGCGAGAGAAAAAGACCTTAAAACCCTCACGGGTCAACTCGTGATATAGTTCGGTAGCCAATACGCTGTCCTGCGTTCTTCTGCCGTTATTATCGG
Organism: Acutalibacteraceae bacterium; assembly: GCA_045123695.1. Classification (GTDB taxonomy): domain Bacteria; phylum Bacillota; class Clostridia; order Oscillospirales; family Acutalibacteraceae; genus UBA8612. Next base: position 3,051 of record JBGVKJ010000034.1, on the reverse strand, counting down.
TTTCTTTATAGCATACGAACACATCAAAAGGTTCTTCTTTTTGCGAAATCGCAAGGATGCCTTTCTGAATTTCATTGATAGCGGTTGCTTCCGCTTCGTATATTTCACGCTGATAGCTGTCTGCGTTGGCTAATGCGGATTTATAATCTTCGTCATCGAAAATAGATGTAAATTGAGCGCGGTTTACCGTCGGAACACGCTTGTGGGTTCCAGGATCTTCTACATATTCGATTCCATAGCGACAAAGAACAATCGACCAATACGCTTCCGCATCGGCGTTGTCCTCGTTCAGAATATTCTCATATATTCCCATCGCTTTATCAAAGTCGTTGTTGCGACGGAAGTGATTAGCTCTGTCATAAAGATTGGCACGACGCTCATCATCGAGCTTCGGAAGCGTTTGCTTCGTGCCACAATATTCACAGGTGGCAACAGATTGGGAACTGTCTATTTCAAGCGAACCACCGCAAATTTTACACTTAAAAATTGCCATGATGTCCTCCCTTATTTGTTATCGTCCATAATTTCAAGGTTCTCAATGGAATAAGCGAGGCACTTCTGAATGATCTCGTTGCGTGTGCGTCCTGTTTGTGTAGCTATTGTATCAAGTTTTTCAATCATATCATTTGGCAGTCTGACAGATACCACCGAAGACTCACCGCGAAATTTCTTTGAAGATATAACGAGCTTTTTGTCTGCCATAGAAAACACCTCTTGAGTGTAGTATTGTACATGATATATTGTAGCACATTTGTAGTCTGCTTGTCAATACTTCTTGCGATAGTTCGCACATAATTTACATTTTGCGCTATTAAGTTTTGCCCGCAGGAGCAATGATGCTCCCACGGGCGACATTACCATTTAGCTATCTATCGGCTTATATTGCGTCACAGTTTTCAAATACGTTTCCGGGTTGCCGTTCAAAATCAGATTGGCGTATTCCAATGGAGCGTTATAGATCAACCAATCAAGCTCTGACCGCTGATACATATTATCAGCTACTTCATTCTCCACAGCGGTACAGTCGATGGAGATCATTGTTCCATCCTCCAGCCGCAGTTCCACGCAAGCGGTATCAATATTGAACTCGCAGGATAATATTCTCATTGTGACTTCCTCCTTAATCTTTCTGTGTTTTTCTGTGCCAGATCGCTTGCTGCTTTCCGACGTTCTTCGTTATACGGTGCAGTCAGCTTGAAGCCGAACCGTCCCTTTTTGATTTCAAATGTCAGACAACCGTTTTCATCATCGTCAATCAGCTTGCACTCGGACGGATATTTTCCGGCGTAATCTGTCAGCCGATTTTTGAGAGAAGTGTTGTAGGTGCTGACCTCGATCATATCATCGGCTTCATTAAAATAGATGTTGGTTGTCTTGTTTTTCTTAGAAATACCTGTTTTCATAAAACCTCCTGTTTTTCACGAATTTTACTCAGCTCATCACCTGTAAAAGTGGGCTGATTTTTGGATAGGAAGCGTCCAAATGATGCACTGTACGATTTGAACGCTCCCATTTGAAATTTTGCGTTTTTTCCAGCTCTACACGGGAATCAGCGGGCATCGTCTCTGTTGCGGTTTTTGCTACGGCTTCCGCTGAACAAATGCCACAGATTATTGCGGGAAATTACTTCTTCATAGGTTCGGACTCTGCTGCGGAGACGGTCATTTTCCTGCTCCAGATCCGCTGTGCGGAGTTTGCCACGAACAGATTTGTATTCAGACAGTTCCTTAGTTGCCGCAGCCAATTTCCTTGTGAGATCAGCTACGGTGTTCTTCAATTCTACGATCAGCTTGTGTGCTGCATCCAGGGCTTTCTGCAAAGCGGATTCTTTTTTCTCCTGCGTGATATGCTTCTTTGCCGCCGCGATAACCATATCGAAATCATCCTTATCCACCGTGACCTTGTTGCCGATCAAAGTGGGCTTTGCTTCAATCTCGTCTATACGCTTGAGGTCAAGTTTTTGTTTTTGGATGCGCTCTTTGGTTTTGTCCAGTTTCTCGGTTTCCTTGGCGTGAGCTTCCTGTAATTCTGCGATCTCGGACTGTATCTCCGTTTTCGTTTCCTGCAGTTCGCTCAAACGCTCCTGTTCTTTCATCACCTTAAACTGTGTGACCGTCAGATGTTCCTCGGAGCTGCCACGCTCACCACGCTCCACATCGGTGTATCCGGCAGAGCGTATATGCTCGAAGAAATCATCTTGTAAGATGGAGTAGGATTGTTTGAGAACGGCTTTCCCGGTTTTTGTTTTCAGAGGCTTTCCGTCCTCACCGATAACAGGCTTGGAGTCCCATTTCTTGCTCATGCTGACTTGCATGATTCGCTCTTTCACAGTTCCGACCAAAGACGGGTCTTTACATCGTTTCGTCCATCGGACTTCTTTTTCGACTACCGGCACATAGACAACGTGCATATGGTAGTGATACACGTCTTGCCCCAAAGCATCCGACATGGCTCGGTTTCGTTCATCAGCGTGCATCACTGCAGAGAGGATATATTGTTCACCGCCAACGATTTCCACAGCGGCTTTGTAAGCATCGGCATAAAATTGTTTTGCGTAATCATACCCACCGTGGTTATAGAAGTATGCGGAGTTTACATCGAAAACCAACTCACCGAATTTATCAGCGTCGGCCTTCAGACCACGGGTGGAGATCGTGCCATCCGCTTTCATTTGCTCAAACATTTCAGCATAACCGGCAGTCGGTTTTTTGAAATGGACATTCAGCGAAGTTCGCTCCGGAACTATATCTTGGTTAGAATACGATTCATTTTCTCGTTCATTATGACCTTGTGTTTTCCCGATGTCAGCGTCGGGAAGTCTTGCGTTTCTTGCACTTGTACGATGGATACCATCGCCTCTTGCCATAGGCATTTTCCTCCTGCATTTTTTGGTATTGTAGGGAGTAGCGGTTCGGAGAGACACTTTTGCGAAAGTGTAATAACCCACTATGATACTTTCATCCTACGGCTGCAAAGTACCGTGGGCTCTCCGAGGGGGTATGCGGCTTCTGCGGAAGCCTCTGCCGTCTTTTTCGGCTTGCAGGTAGTACC
>JBGVKJ010000033.1:0-142195 GCA_045123695.1 Acutalibacteraceae bacterium | reverse complement strand
GCACTGTCAAGCAATAACGGCGCCAAATAATACCATGTGTTATCAGGCGCACCACTTTCGGGAGCTTCATATTTGTCAAGCTTTGCTCTGATTTTTGTGCTGACTTCCGCTTCGATTTCCTTCAGGGATAAACCTCTGTTCAGACAATCTACAGGATTGTAGCAATCAGCCAAAAACTGTGAGGGATACAGCAAACAAAACAGATTCATTGCTCTCGGCTTTTTGTCAAGACCGACAGAAAAGTTCAAACGAGCAACGGGATAACGTTTTTCTCCTTTGTGAAAATAATGTGCATCCGTATCCTTGCTCATATTTGCAAGCTTGCCCGTTGTTCTTAGTTCCGATTCATATGAAAGAAGACTTGCTATCATTCGGGGTACCATTTCCCAAGAAGAAAAAACTAATGTTTTTGAAAAGTTTTCCGCATTCTTATAAACGCCTTGCGGTTTATAGTAAGGAAATGAAGGTGGAACCCATAACAACTGTTCTGCATTCTCTTTAAAGACATGAGACATAACTCGATTAAGCCTTGCATTATTGCAAGGTATTTTTTCATACTTATCAATGTTTTGTCTTTTCAGCCAAAAAGTATCCTTATTCATTTTTGATACTTCATCAGGATGGTCTTTGAAATGTTTTTCAATATGTTTTTTTAACTGATAGTCTTTCATAAAAGACATAATGTAAGGAGTCGATTTTATGTAGTCTATCGGCACATTAAAAGGTGCCGCAATTTCTTCGAGCAAAGCTTGTGCTTGCATATATGATTTAATATCCTGCTCTAAAACCTCAAGAGAATCTTTTATGTCACTATCGTTAATCATATCAGCACTTTCTGTTGCAGATATTCTCTCGGTTCTGCATATATGCTGATACATAGCACCTTCTGCAGCATTTTTTGCTTCAATTACCGTTGTGGAACCTTTTGTGATTTCTTTTAACTTTACAGAATAATCGCTCCATACAGTTTTAAAATTACTCTTTTCTTCCTCCGTAACATTAAGGAAGTCCATAACATCGAGAAATTCTTTATAGTGCTCATCAACCTGAGTTTCATCTATTTCTTCAAGTGTTGAATACATTTTGTACGGAGTGGCAGAAAGCAGGAGCATTCTGACTTTATCAGAATTGAAAAATTTGTTTGTGAGCATATTAATTTCAGAGTTATTTTCTGAGTTTATCAGATATTTAAATCTCTGAAACTCATCCATAATAACAAGGTCCGGCTCAAGTTTATCAAGGCTGATTTGAGCAAAAATATTGCGCAATTTGTTTATTATTTCATTGCTCGGTATTCTTTGATTGCCATTTGATTTTATTTTTTTGCAATGTTCAAGCAGTTCACTTAAAACTGTTTGATTCTTTTGTTGTTTCTTTTTGAGCAAAGAAGAAGCTTTTTTACTCATATATTTTAAGTATCTGTTTTTTGATTTTATATCACAAGAAACAACCGCATTTTCATAATATTGTTTCTCCCCATTCCATGCTGAATAAGCATCATTTTTCATAAGCACCTCAAGTTGAGGTAAGATATCTTGTAATTCAGGAAGTCTTCTTAATATTGCAAACATTAATGCTCTTTCAGATACTGTTCCTGCACCTGTCGTCATTCTGAATGATGTGTCAGGAGTTAAGGGAATAAGCTGAATGAAACCATTAAGTAATTCAGTATCATTTTCCTGATTGAAAATGTTTAAATGCTGCATAGAAAGACGAGAATATCCCGCATTTTCTTTCCGCACCTCGGAGGATATTCTGAGCTTATTAAGGTTTTGGTCTGCAATGGCAATATTTGAACATATATACACGACCTTCACCAATTTGTCGCCTTCAGCTTTTCTGATTTTCGCAAGCTTAGCAACTGTTCCTCTTGCAATAAGAGTTTTTCCGAGACCCACTTCATCCGATACCAAGATTCTTTTTTGTCCGTCAACATATAATTTAGCAATTCTGTTTACCGTAGCTTTCTGAAAATCTTTTAAGCCGGACATTATGTTCTTTTCAATTTGATCTAATTTATCAGAAACTTTTTCTGTTGCCATTACACTTTCACCACTTTTCTGAATGTATTATACAATTCTTCAAAGCCTTCAGGAATTACTCCGTCAGCTGAAACGGATTTTATAAGGTATTCGATTTCCTTAAATCTTTCAGGTGCTGTTGCGGCAGTACGAAGCATTTTTTCATAAAGCGCAGGAAGCTGAATAGCTTTGTTTGCTTTTGTTGTGCCGGTTACTTCATCAGCAGAATCATTAGATTCTAATGCACTGATTACCATATTATCTCCTAAAAGAAAAGCAATATATCTGTAGAAACAGCTTCTGTCATTAACAACACTTGATACCACAGCCTTTTCTCTGTCCGCGGGCATATTTTCGGTAGGTATCATAATTACTCTGCTGACGTTTTGTTTTCCGTCAGAAACAGAAATCTTATAAAACTCTGAAAGCTGTGTTAACTCCATTGAAGAGAAAAGTATATTTTCACTTAAATGAGCCGTTTTATTTGATAACAAAGGAGAAACTGTTGTATTGTATTCACTTTCAAAAGGTTCAAAAGAGAGGTTAATATCAAACATTTCACCGTTTTCTTTAATTACTGCAGATGCATTAAGCCTGTTGACAGCTTTAATAACACTGTCAAGCATTTGCGTTTTTTCGTCTGCAGTATCCTCTTGTGCATTATTCAAGCTTGCAATTTGAAACGGACATTCTGCTTCATCAGTTCCGAACAGACTATCTTTGAGCTTTGACAAATTGAGGTAACGGTTTTTAGTATGGAGCTTAACCATAAACTCAATATTACCGTTGAGCGCATTATGGGATGCATTCAATGAACCGAGATATAAATAGGTGTTAGGATATTTCATTATCATATAAAATTTCGCATGAATATCCTGCTTTTGTACAGATGCATTTTCTTCTGAAATCAGGCTTTCGCCGTCAATTACAGCATCTTTCATTGTGTAGATTTCAAAGTTAGAACAATCTGTCGGTTTTAGTTTTCCGAGCTCGGAAGCACGGGTAACAAGAACATGTTCTGAATGTTCAATATACTTGTTTCTGTCATTGAAGTCCTTGATTACACCTTTGCTTAAAAACGGAGACATAATCAGCACTTCGTGGAAACTGTCTTCGAGAAGGTTATATAACGCATCTTGTTTGCTGTTGTACTTATTGCTGATACCTACCGGAATAAAATCAAAATCATAGAATTCCTTTGAATCAAGTGAAAATTCAACATGTTTTAATTCTCGTAGCAAGGAACGCATTTTCTTTTGCTTTTCAGATGCATTTTCAGTGTCGGGAAGCTGTTTTATCAGATATGAAACAAAATCAGAAACAGGATTGTTTTTATCGGTTTCGTAGTTTACTTTTTTGCCGTCTATGCAGAATGAAACATCCCAACTCCTGTCGAAAGTAAGGTTTCTGCTTAAAACAACAACTCTGTATAAAGCTTCACCTTTATTGTTTACATATTTTATCAGCCAAAATTTCGGGTGAAATGACGGATATTTTGCTAAGCCTCGTTTTGTGGCCGTTGTAACAGGAAATACCATTTTTTCCAAGAGTATGTATAACGATGTTACACTGTTTGGCAAATGAATTTGTCCGCCTTCGCAGAATAATGCTATTTTATCGCCGGTTGCTCTTAATGCCTCTAACAAACAAATAGGATTTTTCATTAAATCGCTGTCAGTTTCTTCTGCTAAGCCAAGAGCAATACAAGCACCTACAAGTGCATCCAAATCAAGTGAATATGTAGTACCAATCGCAAAATCAAGCTTATAATCAACAGGAGGAGCAACAATCTGTCCGTAGTCTAATCTGTCGTTATTAGGATTCAGCATCAATTAACCCCTCACTTTCAAAAATATCTCTTATGATTGTTTTTGCGTTATTAAAACGATAATCGAGCTCACCACCGCCAATCCAATCGTTGGGATTAAATTCTCCCGGATGAGCTGTCTTGGCACGGTTCTGACCTTTCAACATGATTTCACGTGCCTTAATAACTTTTTTCATTTCTTCAACATCATTGTTACACATACAGTCCTGAAGTTTTTTAATAAAGTTTTTAAGGTCCGTTTTGTATATATATAGCTTTGCAAAAATAAGGTCAATATCAATTTCTGCAAGTTCAGCCATTGTTTCTTTCAGTTCTTCAAAAATATCATTAGCCTGTACATTCTGACCATCAGAGATAATTATGTTATACAAAGTTCTTGCAACAAACAGAAAATCAGAAAAAGATAATGCGAGCATATATTCATCCTGCATTTGTTTCGGGAATTTATTGATGATTGCGCCTAAATCTGAAAAGTTTTCTAAATCGAGAACTTCTGTCATTCTGTTTTCAAGAATATAAGAGAGCATAGAATCGGGACAAGTAGAGATAATTTGCTCACGCAAAAATTCTCCTTCTTCCTTTGTTAAAGACATTTGTATTTTGTCTCGCCACGCTCTTTGATAAAGAGGCATTTTCCAAAACTGCATTTTGAAGATATTACCTGCATTTTTATCATCAGTTTCATTTTCTTCAGCAGAATCATTACGGTTACCAAGCTTGGTTAAATTTGACTTTTGATTTTTTATAGCGCAAGAAGCTCTTGCATACTCACTGAGAGAAATATTGCCACCAGTAAAAATTCCGTATTTTCTAAGTCCTGCCCAATATATATCTGCAGGAGTTCGCTTGACCCATTTACCGCCTTGTAATGAACGCTTGCCGATGATTCCGTTCTCATTAGGATTTATCTCTAACAATGTTTCGCCACACATTTTTTCGGTTTCATTAAGTGCTCGCAAAAATCTGTTAGGATTGGTTTCGTTTGATAATTCAAGTTCTTTGAGTGCATAGGGAACCAAAAAGAAATACTTTGCTCTTGTTTGGATGGTAGAAGTGCCGGGAAAGAATAAATTAGCAAACCCATCACGAATAGGAGCAACACCTAACTCGTCAAGAGTTCCGCTTTCTGATAATAAATCTAAAACGCTCAAAATCTTATTGCGTTCTGTTTTTGAAAAATCAATCCATCCTAATTGCATTTCTTATCCCTCTTTTTCATATTCAATACAATCTCCGCCATCGAAAACCTCAGATGGTTTCATTTTAAAGGCTTCACACTTGCTCGTGTTACAAGGCAGTTCTGTATCATCATATCTTTTCTTGCAGTCTTTACACACAAGATTTTTGTTTTTTATCGGCTCAAATTTTAATCTATCGTTTCGGAATTTTCCATCGAGAGGATTCAATCTTCTGTCCATTATAAATCGCTCCTTTTACAATAAAACAATTATATCACGATTAATGTATATGCTTCAACATATTACGCTAAAAACTTCCCAATAAACCACAATACCCAACCGATAACAGCCAACACAATCAACGCTGTACTACAACCGTTTGAATCGCTATTACCATTGTTTGAGTTATTGCTTTTTCCACCACCCGAACCACCACTGGAAGTTATCATCTTGAATGCATAAAAATCATTTAGGTCAGACATAGGTCAGCTCCTTTTCTCAAAAATCATATCCTGTTTCAAGCAGCTTTTTCTTCATTTTGCCAAGTGCTTTTCTGTAGTTTGAGTCTGTTGTTGCGGGGGATGAAACTCGGTGGTCGAAGGCTAATTCTTCAAAGGTTTTGGGCTTGCGTGGTTTGTAGGTGGGATTACCCTTACAGTCAGAATTTTCATAGTCGGGAACCTCGGTTGAGTAGCATTCTCTGCAAAAGGCAAGGTGCTCCGATACCAAAGCTCGCTCACGGTAGTTGAGCACCTCTTCAAATACATCCATTACAAGATTAGCACGCTCAAAATTAACGCACAGAATATCGGGACGAGAGGTTTCGTCAGCTGCAACCTCTTCACGGCTTTCTTCACCATCTTCGTCGGCGTACTGCCTGTAAAACTCAACAAACTGTGTGTTCTGTAAGCCTGAACGGATGATTTCTTCTGCCTTTTCTTTTGTTACACCGATTTCATCGGCTATTTTCTGCATTGTTGCATCATCGGATTTTTCTTCATTTTCATAGAACAGACGCATTGCTTTGCGAAGCCTTAAATCCTCATCAAAGCTCTGTACCGTAAAGCCTCGTCTCATTTTTCGGATGTACTCGTGAAGCTCGCGCTTTGCCGTATTTTCCTTGAATTTCACAAAAGGTATATCCCGTGAAAGGTCGTATTCCTGCAAGGCTTTCCACATACCTATAATGAAGGCTTGCTTCATATCCTGAAAATGACCGGGCATTGCATAGTTCTGCACCAAACCCATAACCTTCATATTGAGAGTGTTTTCATAATAATGAAGAAACCACAAGAAGTATTTTTCATCCTTCTCCTTGCAATAAAGCTCAATATATTCCTGAAGCTCCATTTTCGGCGGAGCAGGTGCTATTCTATACATTACAAGGTCCTGTTGCCATTCTCTCACGGGTGACACCTCCTTACTTCATTGATTTTGCCGTATCCTCATACAGCTTCTTCTTTTCCATATCCCTCGGATATTGGGTTAGCTCATATTCCGTTTCTTCCATTGCATGGTACATTCTGTCTTCGGCTAGCCTTGTTGCTAATTCTGCAAACTCAGGTGTGATTTTGCCTCTGCTTTTATCTACACGAATTGCACCGCAACGGTTTCTGTATATTCTGAGTGCCGGGTCGTTTTCACATCTTTCTTTCAGGTTTATGTATGCCGCATATCTTCTGCAGGCGATCCGTTTACCCTTGTACTTGAAGGGTGCGTATCCGTTGCAGTATTTCTGCCGTCTTGCAGTCAGCATAAGAAAATGCTTTTTACAGATTTCACATTGCCTCGGATAATGTCCGTACTGTATTCCCTCAAACAAATCAGTAATGATAAAGCTGTAGAAGCTGTTGAAATACAGTCTTCGTGCGACAAGACTTTCTGAGGTGTATTCCGTGTTCGTCGGAATAACCTTTTCACCAAAAATATCAGTGGCAAGCTGCGACAGATTTTCTTTGCTGAATTTCTCCATTTCATCGAGCCTTGACACGAACCTTTTGAGCTTATTGAATGCAAGAGTAATATCATCACCTAGGTTATCGTAAAAGCCGAGCGTTGTGTTTACGTCGTTCAGCAGCTTTTCTGCCTTAGTGAAAAAGTCTTTATCGTATTCTGGCGGCAGTATACCGAGGATGATATATTCCTCTTTGATGTTCTGTAGCTTTCCTTTACGGTGGAAGTAGTCAATTAAAATTTCTGCATTTTCATAGGTGAAAAGCTTTGCGATTCTTTCCCTTTCTTTGTCAATGTCAATCAGATTAAAGGGTTTCAGTTTCGGCAAGACAGTAAATATATTGTTGATTACAGCTACGGCTTCAACAAAAAGTCGGGGATTTAAATAGCCTTTGGAGAGCATATCTTCAAGCTCCCAGTTTCCGGCTCTGAAAACGGATATTCTTACGGCAGTATCATCCTTGTAATACTGATTAAGAAGCTCAACCGTATACTGTCCCGCATCAACAGTCTTTGAAGCAACGGTTACCTTGCCGATACTGTAATCGGCATAGAAGAAGCCTTTGTCATTCATCCTTTACCACCTCCTGACAGAAATTATATCATAGTCCATAGTCATTATACAAATTTTACTGTCCAATAAAACGGACTTTACTCTTCTGAAGTGATTTATAAATATCCTTATAATTGCAAACTACCTCGCAAGGAACAGTCACCCTGCGAGGTAGTTTTTTGTTTTATGGTGTTTAAGATAATTTTATAAAAAATTTTGTTTCGATTATTGTGATTAAATTTATATGTATGCTGAAAATCCTTGATATATAAGGCTTTGAGCCTTGTTTCGCACATCGTTTTTTACTGTTTCGTGATTCTGTATGATTTTCGATTTTTTCTACATTAAATAATCAGAGGAGGGAAAACACAAGGTTATTCGTCTTTGGGCAACAGCTTAAAGGGGTTAACACAGTAGTTTTCCGAATCACTAAACTATCAACAAAGGAGAATGTAAAAATGACACGTGCTGAATATGAATACGAAAATCAGGAAGATCTTAAACACACTTGGTATCTACAGACTATAGGCAGAGCAACAGAATATGCACCCGTCAGGAGGATTAAATGCAAAGGGTGTGAACGGGTATATTTCACTCAGGTTCACTGTGTAAAGTTTTGCTATGAGTGTAGGTTTGATAATATCGGTGCTATGTATGTAAAGCGGAGAAAAAGTCTTAAAAAGCGTGAAAACACAGTATGCAAAAATTGTGGGAACACCTTTACGCCAAGGAGGTCGGGTGCAGTATATTGCAGTAATGCCTGCAGACAAAAAGCCTACCGTGAGCGTGTTACGGATGAGGCAAGTCATCATGATGATGAATCACCATAAATGTAACGATAAATTATCAATACGGTGTTACGGATGTGGTACTTGATAAAAAGTATCATGTACCATAACTGTAACGATATTGTGTTACGCAAACAGTAAGTGGTATTTTAAACCACTTATAGCAACCGTAACGGAAGGTTTTTTGTGAGTGAAGTGTTACACTAAAATCAAAGTGCCAAGAAGACCCTTTGATTTTCAGTCGGTCTGATTTTTTTTAGCTCGCAACAAAATTTTAGGGAACAAACTGACTGTAAATAAGTGCAATTTGTTCCCTAAAGCCACAATATTATAATAATCTCATTTGGTTTCAAACAATAAAATCTCTTTTGCTTTTTTTCTTGTGAAATCATCAACACGTGCTGAATTAATGATTATGTTCAGTGCTTCTATATGTTTGTTTTCTCGAAAAATTCTTTGAGCATGTCCTGTGCGTGTGCTTTTAGCCTTGTCGGTATAGTTTTCATCAAATTTTAAAATGCACTTATCTCGACTTTCATTTTTAAAGTTAAAATAGTATTTTACAAATGTAGCTTTACCTACACTGTTAAGAGTTCTGATTAAATCCATATTTTTCTCCTTATTCAATATTTAAGTTTACCTGACTCAATACGAGCTAATGTATCTTCGGCACATTCTTTAACTTCAGGTATACCCAATTTTTTATCATTTGCATCAATAATATATCTCATTGCATCTTCAACCATATGAGATTCAATAATACGGATTACACAGTTAACTTTGTTTCTTGTCTGGGCAAGAGTGTTTCTCTCATCCCATGCAAAATATTCTTGGTGCAGACTTTCTATAAAAGCTGTTTTTGTTTCAGGATTTTCCCATTCTTCTCTTCTCATTAGCATTTCGAGAGTAAACGAACCAACAAAATAAGATGTAGCCTTTCTGATAATATCTTTTAATTCAAAATAATTGTTTATCTTTTTGCTTTGATATTCATACACTGCATTCACAACCTTTCGTTTTTGTTGCCACAAGTATAACACAAGTATGCGTGATTGTATTTAACTATGGACATATGGCTGCAACATTTTCTAATTTATTATACCATGCTCATACTATAACTTTCAACACAATCCAATTATATAATAACTGCCCCCACTAATGCAGATTTTGGTATATGAATACTGCGTTAGATTTTTCAGTTTCAATATTTTTTACATAGCACTCGTCAGGTTTGACGGGTGTATTTTTATATCTAAAATTCAAAAGAAAGGAGGCTCGCCTCATGCAAAAATTAAAACTCAACCCGCAGTTATTTGAGAAGATATCAACACTAATCAAAGCGGAGTGCTGTAACTGTTATGAAGAAAACTGTCTGCTGCTTGATGACGGAGAAGTTCACATCTGCCCTCAGTTCATAACACCGAGTCACATTGTCTGCAGATATTTTCTCCATTCCGTACTGCCGGGTGATAAAGCATTGCTGAAACGAATAACCGAACTTTAAGACCGACTGTTTTTTAGTTGGTCTTTTTTTATCGGAATTTCCGTTTAGCCGATAGAAATTTTTCTTTGAACAAATCATCGTTCAGGAAAAATCTATCCGATAAAGTGCTAAAAATACGGAGCATGGTCCGATAAAAATACGCCGAAAACAGGCGTGCTGAAATTTTATGAAAGGAGGCAAGAAAGATGCCGAGAGTAAAAGAAACTCATTTATGGTTCGAAAACGGTGATGATGAAATTCAGGTTGAAAGCTATTGGAAAGAACTTAATGAAGCAATTCTTGATTTGCAGAAAACAGCACCTGATGAAGTGGTAATCATTGATGATGAAGAGCACGGCTTTCTTCGTGCGGCAGTTAAGCTTACAAGGCTAACATTCAGAACTATAAAGCCGCAGTCAGAAAAAACCAAAAAGGCTTTTTCCGAAAACGGTAAGAGAAACAGTAAGAATCTAAAAAATCAGAAAGACACTTAATACGGTCGTTAATCTTGTTTCCGGTCGGTATTAAAACGAGGACAAACCAATGTTTGAGTTTTCCCTGTCCGAAGTTTAGCAAGCATTGGATTTGTATCCTCAAATCCGTAAAAACATCCGTTTTTTACAACACAGAAAATAAAGAAAGGAGAATTCCTATGAGTAAAAGAACAAGAGATATAGACTTTCATGTGTATCTCAGTAAAGAAGAAAATCAGATATTAGAAAATCTTTGCAGTAGATTAAGAGTCAATAGAAGCGTTCTCATCCGCGCTTTAATTCTCGGCAAAAGGTTGGTTGAGGCTCCGCCTGTTGACTATAAGCAGTTTATCGTTGAGCTTCGCAGAGTAGGTACTAACCTTAATCAGTTAACTGCAAAGGCTAACTCAATCGGTTATATTGACCGTGATGAATGTAAAGCAGTTCTGAATGATGTCAGAAAGCTTGAAGCTGATATCTCGAAATATTTCAAACCCGGTAGGGATGAAAACCGAGAATGGCTGTAACAAGAATCTGGTCTATAAAGAATAACATTCATCAGGTTATTGATTATGCTTCGAATAAAAGCAAAACTGATTTATCAAAATACTCTGACCTGATTGATACGCTTCATTACGCTGCTGATGAAGAGAAAACCAATCTCGACAACGAGCAGAAGCTACTCGTTGAGGGGATCAACTGTGACCCTGATATTGCCGCAAGACAAATGATTGATACCAAAGAGATTTACGGAAAGACAGACGGCATAGTTGCTTATCACGCATATATTTCCTTCAAGCCCGGTGAAGTTTCACCTGAAGAAGCACAACAGGTTGCAATGGAGGTTGCAAATAAAATGTGGGGCAAGGATTATGAAGTGATAGTTGCAACTCACCTGAATGCTAACTGTGTTCACTGTCATATCGTAATAAATTCCGTTTCAATGACAGACGGAAGAAAGATGAATGAAAACAAAGCTATGTATCAGCTTTTCAGAAAAACAAGTGATGAGGTTTGTCTTGAACACGGTTTGTCTGTAATCGAAAAACCGAAAGGCAGACGAATACCCTATAACATTTACAAGGCGATGCAGAAAGGTATCAAAACAAAATATGATTATATGCGTGACGATATTGATTATGCAGTAGTGAGAAGTGCAAACGAAAAACAGTTTTTCAGAATAATGACACAGAAAGGTTATTGGTTTGATAACGGAAAGATAGCTTATCGCAATGATGAGCACGCAGTAAATCTCACAACACTCGGTGACAATTACACCTATGAAAAAATCAGAGAACGGATTTATTCTCAGGATAAATTTACGGCAAACAACAATTTCAGAAATTATTTATACGCTAATGATTTTTTGCAGAGGCAGATATTCGTTTTTAATTACAAGGGATATGAATTCAAAGAATCAAGAGAGTGTTACCGACATCCTGAGTATTTCAGCAGAACGGTTTCTGATTTTACAAGGTTGCTTGTGAGCGGTGCTGTGCTTAATGCACCTGTTATTTCACTTTTGTTTCTTGCCTTGCTTTTTGCAGGAGCAATAGCCGAGAAAAATAACTGCAACCCGCATCCGTTTACACCCAACATGAAATATTCACCACCAAGGATTGAATTTATGCAGGACCAGATTGACCTTGCAATCAATGAAAAGCTTTATGATTTCAATGAGGTTGACAAGTTTATTTCAAAAACAGAGCTTCGTATTGAGGAACTGAAAAGTCAGCGAGGTAGAATTTACAATCAGATAAGAAGATGCAATGACCCGACGGACAAGGAAAGCCTTGTGGAGTGCCAGGATTTTTTAACGGCAGAAATCGGTGAGCTTCGTGAAAAGTTGAATCTTGCTAAAAGAATTATAAAAGACAGTCCCGCTCTTGAGGAGAAGCTTGAAACGGAAAAACAACTTATCCGTGAATGGTACTTCCCTGAGAGAACACGTGACAAAGAAAAACATTATGAAGAGAGGTGATAAGTATGCATCCAGAGGAATTATGTAGGATGATTAAATGCAATGAAGATAACAATGTTGGTGAGATAGAGTATGAACGTGAAATGTCATCGCACGAGTATCTTGATAAGTATTTCGGCACTAAACAGTTTTCTGTGAAAAAGTATTTAAGACTTGCAGAAGATGAACGCAGACAGAGAAATGAAAGTAAAAGATTATATTATTACGGAGGTAAATAAATGAATAACAAGTTAAAATCACCGGTAAACATCCCGGTAGAAAAAATCCGTCCTTTTGAGGGGCATCCTTACAAGGTTTTAGATAACGAGGAGATGAATACACTCATTGAAAGCATTCAGGAGCAGGGTGTTCTGTCTCCCGTTCTGTTAAGACCTATTGAAAATACAGAAGAATACGAAGTGATAAGCGGACACAGACGCTTACACGCAACAGTCAAAGCAGGGATGAAAGAAGTCCCTGCTTTTATTTATGCCGTCACCCGTGATGAGGCGGCAATTATGCTCGTGGACAGTAATCTGCACCGACAGCATATTCTGCCGTCGGAAAAAGCCTTTGCGCTTAAGTTAAAAATGGATGCGATGAGCAGACAGGGTCAGAGAACAGATTTAACTTCCACCCAAGTTGGGCGGAAGTTAGAAACAGCCGAAATTATAGGAGAACAGATTAACGAAAGTAAAAATACAGTTAGAAGATATATCCGTCTGACTTATCTTATCCCTGAACTTCTCAATATGATGGACGAGGAGAAAATCGCTTTCTCCGTCGGTGTTGAGCTTTCGTTCCTTGATGAGCAAATGCAGTATGACTTGCTTCGTGTAATTGAGGAACAAGACTGTACACCGTCATACTCTCAGGCGTGGCATATGCACAAGGATTTTAATTCAGGCACGCTTACTGCTGAGAGCATTGAAAGTATGCTGATGGCTGAAAAGCCGAATCAGAAGCCGATGTGCAAGGTGCCCGTTGAAAAGCTTCAGAAAATTGCACCCAAGATTCGGGATAAGGATTATGAAGAATTCGTGCTGAAGGCCTGTGAGTATTACTACAAGTTCCTTCAGCGTCAGAAAACCCGTGACCGTGATGCACGATGAGAAAGGGGGAATTCAATGTCAGATAACAAGATAAATTGTATTTGTGTCGGTTTTGACGATAAGGCAAGAGTAAGCACTCGCAGTAATATTGATTACAATCAGGTTGAGGTGTCAAAGGAAATGCTTGATTCCTTTGCATCGGCGGTGGTTTCTGAAATAAAGGCATTTTATGAAAGTGAAGAAGGCAGAAATTACTATAATAAATGGATAGAACAGCATCCTCAGTATGCTTAAAATACAGCTCCCCGATACCATTACGGTATCGGGGAAATTCGCACATTGGACAATAAATATAAAAAGAAATAAAATGAAAACATCAATTAAGGAGGACTAAAATGAATGTTGTAATATATGCCCGTTTCTCTTGTCACAGACAGACGGAGCAATCAATTGAAGGACAGTTAAAGGTGTGTTATGAATATGCCAAGGCTCACGATTATACGGTAATCGGTGAATATATTGACAGAGCCCAAAGCGGTACCACGGATAACCGCACGGACTTTCAGCGAATGATTGCCGACAGTGAAAAACGCACCTTTGAGGGTGTGCTTGTTTATCAGCTTGACCGCTTTGCCCGTGACAGATACGCAAGTGCAACCTACAAATACAAGCTGAGAAAAAACGGAGTCCGTGTTATCTCGGCAAGAGAAAATATAACGGATGATGCATCGGGTATTCTCGTCGAGGGCTTGCTTGAAAGCATGGCTGAATATTATTCCGTTGAGCTTGCACAGAAGATAAACCGAGGTCTTGCACTTAATGCAGAAAAGTGCCTTTCAAACGGAAGCAATCCGGGACTAGGCTACAAGGTAAATAAAAAGGACAGAACCTTTTATATTGACGAGGCTGAAGCGGAAATCGTAAGAGAAATCTATGAACGCTATGCACGGGGTGAGCCTAAAACTGAAATAATCAGGGATCTTAACAGAAGGCAGATAAAAACCTCAATCGGAAACCCATTTAGCTTAACAAGCCTCACAAGGCTTCTCAGTAACAAACGCTATATCGGCTATTATTTATACAGCGGAAAGGAGACTCCCGGTGGTATGCCGAGAATCATCGAGGATGATTTATACTATCGGGTACAAGAAATTTTGGAAAGAAACAGACATGCTCAGGCAAAAACAACAGGTGATGATGCTTATATTTTAACCACCAAGCTTTTCTGCGGACATTGCAAGGAAATGATGATTGGTGTCAGCGGAACGGGAAAATCAGGTATGATGTATTACTATTATGCCTGCAAGGGTGCACGTAAAAAGAACTGCGATAAGAAGTCAATCAATAAGCAGTTTATTGAAAACCTTGTTATCGACGAGTGTCTTAAGCTTCTGACAGACGAAAGGATGCAGTATATTGCCAAAAAGGTTTCCGATGAATGCAGCAGAAATCCCGACAATATGTCAATAAAATATCTCAAAAGCTCAATCAAGGAGATTGATGATGCTATCGAAAATATGTGGATATCTATTGAAAAGGGCGGTGATGCAATAACACTTACGGAACGAATCAACCGCCGTCAGGAGGAAAAGGAAAGGCTCGAGGCACAGCTTGCAGAAGAGCAGAACAAGAGAGTAATCCTCACCGAGGCTCAGGTGTTAGCCTTTCTCAATTATGTCTGTGAGCTGCCCGGTAACGATATGATGAAGAGAAGAGCCATCATAAATATCTTCGTTCATTCAATATATCTTTATGATGACCACCTTACCCTGATTATCAACGGAAGCAATAAGCCCGTCACCGTGGATGACATTCCGTTTGATGATATTGAAGCCGCCTTTAACGGTGAAAAGGCTGCTATGGAGCAATGTTCGCACTCTTCGGACATTGTTCCACCAAACACAAGTCAGACGAACACTGACTCGCACACACGGAACATTGTTCCACCAAGAAAAAAGACCTTGTCGCAAGACAAGGTCTTTTTTCAGTTATATTCGCCTGCGGCGAGTTATGATGCTTCGCAGTTATGAGATGCTTCGCATCGTTATATTGCCCTTCGGGCAGTTTGAAGGCGAATATATCATAACAAAAGCCGCAAGGCTTTTTTATAACTCAAAACTGTAAACTAAAGATACAATATCAAATCACCCGTAGAACAGACCGATAAGCCACAGTATAAAAACTACGGCGGCTAACACAATAAATCCCGTCGAACAGCCCGATTCACCAACAGAATCGCTGTCGGAGGATGTTATTTGAAATGCAAAAAAGTCATCAAAGTCAGGCATAATGTCAGCTCCTTTCAGTGTTCATATACATTATATTACTTGAAAAAAGCAAACTCAATATGCCCGAATCCCTGAGTCCCGTAAATGGGACTGTGAATCAGTAGGATAAGTTGATATTTATAAGTGAGTATGTTATATTTCTTTCGAGGTGGTTAGGGTATATGATTAATGGCTTTAGGATTTCGGATATATCGGAAATCGATTATATGGATGGTCATATATTTGAAGATTTTTGTGCGGAAATACTTAAAAGAAACGGTTTCTTGAATGTTTATGTAACCAAAGGTTCAGGGGATCAAGGTGTTGACATATTAGCAAGTAAAGACGGAATAAAATATGCTGTTCAGTGTAAGAACTATTCTACACATTTGGGAAACACTCCGATTCAGGAAGCTTATGCGGGTAAAACTCATTATAATTGTCACGTTGCAGTTGTAATGACAAATTCGAAATTTACACAAGGTGCAAAAGAGTTGGCTGAGTCAACGGGCGTTTTGCTTTGGGACAGAGAAAAGCTGTCTGATATGATAAATAAGGCAAATATTTTATATGCAAAAAACTCTTGTGCTGAAAAAAAGACAGCTACTGAAAATAATGCTGATATGCAAAAAGAAAAATTGAATATTAAACATATTTCTGTAAAAACGGTTTCAAAAGATGAACACGTTAAAAGCAACAAACCTCAAAGCAAGCTGAGAAAAAGCATGAAAATATGGTCTGGTGTCTGCTCTGTTTTTGCTTTGGTCTATATTTGGGCGGCGTTGATTACGGGTGAATATATGGTTTCCTCTATGACGGTGTTTTTTGGCATTTTAAGTGTTATGTTTTTGCTTTTGGCTATGACACCTAAAGAACAGCAGTTTTTATTGAACACGAATTTCAAAAAATCTACTTTCGTTACAATTTGTGTTATTGTTGCTTTTGTGCTATGCGGTACAATAATACTCTTGACAGAAAATAATTTGTGAAATTAAATTACAGGTATTTCCCTTGTTTGTAAGATGCTATTTGCATTTTGCAAATGGGGGAATTCTTTCTCCCTTGACAATTTTTAATGTAATAATATAATTAAAATATAATAAAACTACGGAGGAACTGTGATGAAAAAAGAGATTCAGCTCGATTCCGGTAAAAAGATTTTTCCGATTATTCTTATGGCGATAGGTGCACTGCTTGCGGTGTCGCTTCTTGCTATCCGCCTCAATATTGTTGCGGTTGTATTGGTTGCGTTTAACTGCATTATGGCGGCGGTTATTACGCTGAGTTTTATTATAAAACGCAAAGTCTACACACCTATGGTGCTCGCCTACGCGCTGTCGGGTCTGGGTGTTGTGCTTTACTACATAATATTCGGTGCAGATGCAGGCTTCGGTGCATTTACTTCGGGTCTTGCAGGCTTTTCTTCTGCAGAGCATCCGCTGTTTACGGGCGAGGGTAATTTCTTTACCCGACTTCTCGGTAACCTTCTTATTGCATCCCCGTGGATTCTGTCCCTGATTGGTTTGTACCTTTCTGCAAAGCATACATTTAAAAAGAGCAGCATAAAGCTCACCGTCTGTGCAGTTATGTGTGTATGTCTGCTTGGTACAAGTGTGCTTTACGTGCTCACTATGAATCTGCGTTCAAAGCCCAATACCGAAAGACTTTGGGAGGGTCACGACAAATATCTCAACGGCGTTGATAAAAAAGATGCCGCTGATTCTCCAAATGTGCTTGTTGTTATGATGGATGACCTCGGCTGGGGTGACGTGTCACTCAACGGTGCGATTTACGATACACCGAACATCGACTCAATAGGCGAAAACGGACTCAATTTCACTAACTTCTATTCGGCTTACTCCGTTTGCTCTCCTGCACGCTTTGCCGCACTTACGGGCAGATATCCCTACAGAGGTTATGCGGATAATGTAATCTATCCTACCGTTGCAACTCTTTCTCCGTTTGCACAGACAAGAATTTTCAATTCCATTGAAATGGGCAACAATGCCGACGGTATGCTCGGTGACGAAATCACTATTGCAGAAACATTCAAGGCTGCAGGCTACTCAACAGGCTGCTTCGGTAAATGGCATCTTGGCGACTACGGCGAGTATCTCCCCACAAATCAGGGCTTTGACTATTTCTACGGCAGCCACCATGTAAATGATATGAAGCCCTTCTACCACGTCAGGGAAGAAAACGGCGAGTGGCAGATTGTACACGGTACAGACGAGCTCAAGGATCAGAGCATGGCAACCGAGTGGATTCACAACGAAATAACCGAATGGATTACAGATAAGGCAGAAAAAGACGAGCCGTTCTTTGCTTACTATGCTTCACCGTGGCCGCACGGTCCTGTTTTTGCAGGTGACGATTTTGACGGCACAAGCGGTATGGGTACGTATGTCGACTGCGTAACGGAGTTTGACTATTACCTCGGTATTCTTTTTGCAAAAATGGAAGAGCTCGGTGTGCTTGACGATACGATAATTATTTTCACAAGCGATAACGGCCCTGCACTTGAAGGCTCTGTCGGCGACCTCAGAGGCGGTAAATACCTTGCCTACGAGGGCGGTCAGAAGGTGCCGTTTATGATTCGTTGGGATAACGACAACGGTGCACTCGGCGAAAAACAGACCGAAAGAGAGAGCAGTGCAGTACTCGTCGACCTTTACCCGACACTGGTTGAGCTTTGCGGTATAACGGGTAACGGCGGACAGAAGAATTATATGCCGACCGACCGTGTGATTGACGGTATATCAATGCTTGAGCTTATAAAGAACGACAAGGTTATTCATACCGAAGAGCATCCGATTCTTCACATGAAGCGTGAGAAGATAAAAGCTATTCAGTATGCCGTACCGACATCTGAAGTGAAAGTGCTTTATCCCGATTACGATTACACTGTGCTGGATGACGAATATATTTCATTCAAGTACTTTGAAAAAATTCAGAATGATAACTCTGCTTTCTTTGACAAAAACCGCAAAAATTGGCTTCATATTCTCAACGATGACTATGCGGAAAACTACAACCGTACCCCCGTATATCCCGAAATTTCCGATCAGTTCAGAGAGAAGCTTCACGAAATTACAGACGATTTCAAAAATAACAGACGAGGTGTGATTTCATAATATGCCGCCTTTATCACTGATGATAAAACCTGCTTCATCGCTGTGTAACCTCTCTTGCGAATACTGCTTTTACCGTGACGTTTCAGAGCATCGTGAGCACCTGGGCTTTGGTGTTATGAGCAAAGATACAGCCCGTGTGCTTATAGAAAAGGCACTTAGTTATGCAAACGGTCAGGCTGTTGCATTTGCTTTTCAGGGCGGTGAGCCGACACTCGCAGGGCTTGGTTATTTCGAGTATTTTGTGAATACGGTAAATGAGCTCAATATTAAGAAAAGCCCCGTTTTTTACAGTATGCAGACTAACGGAACGGTTATTGATGAAAAATGGGCAGACTTTTTGAGTCGGAATAAATTTCTTGTGGGCTTAAGCCTTGACGGCGACTTTGAGGCGAATAAATTCCGCAAAAAGCCCGGCGGTGACAGCTCGTTTTACACTATTATCGACACTGCACGCCTTCTGGAAAAGTACAAGGTTGATTTCAATATTCTTACTGTTTTGACGGGCTACTGTGCCGAAAACATTGAGCGGATATACAGCTTCTTCCGTTTTCAGCATTTTGGTTATCTGCAGTTTATACCCTGCCTGCGACCTTTCGGTTCGACGGAAAAAAGCGAGCTGTATATGACTCCCGAGCAGTATGGTGATTTCCTTATAAAGCTGTTTAATCTTTATGTCAAGGATTATGTGCGGCATCAATATGTCAGCATCCGTCAGTTTGACAACTGGGTCAGGCTGTACCTCGGTCAGCCTACAGAGCAGTGCGGAATTATGGGCCACTGCTCGCACCAGTTTGTAAGCGAAGCCAACGGCAACATATATCCCTGCGACTTTTACTGTACGGATGAATACCTGCTCGGCAATATTCACGATACAGATTTTACGCAAATGGAGCACAGCGAAACGGCTGTAAACTTCATCAGAGAAAGTCTCACAATACCCGAAAGGTGCAAAGAGTGTAAGCTGTACCCAATCTGCAGAGGCGGAGGATGTAAAAGAACACAGCAAAGTGAAGATTACTGCAAAGCTTATAAAAAATTCTTCACATCCTGCCTGCCGCTTTTCAGAGTATTTATAAATGAAAAAACGCAATAAAAAAACTCCTTGCTGAGCAAGGAGTTTTTGCTTTATGGTGATTATCAACCAAACAGCACGCTGTTGACGATGCCTTCGAGTCTTTCCTGCTTGCCTGAGATAGGAGCAGGTGTATTCTTAAGCTCTGCTGCGTATGCTGCAAGCTCCTCAAGTGAGGTTTCGCCTGCGACAATTTTTGCGCCGATGCCGCTGTTGAAGCTTGAGTACTTTTCTGCTACAAAGCCGTCGAGTCTGCCGTCCTCAATAAGCTCGGCAGCCTTGATAAGACCGAGTGCAAAAGTATCCATACCGAGGATGTAGCTTTCAAACATATCTTCATAAGTGTTGCTGGGTCTGCGGCACTTTGCGTCAAAGTTGAAGCCGCCTGTAAGACCGCCTGCCTTTATGACTTCGTACATACACATTGTTGCTTCGTAAACATCGAAGGGGAATTCGTCTGTATCCCAACCGAGCAGGTAGTCGCCCTGGTTAGCGTCGATACTGCCGAGCATACCGTTGATTGCACTTATGCGAAGCTCGTGCTGGAATGTATGGCCTGCAAGTGTTGCGTGGTTAGCCTCAATGTTCATCTTGAAATCTTTATCAAGACCGTACTGACGAAGGAAGCCGATTGCTGTTGCGGCATCAAAATCGTACTGGTGCTTCATAGGCTCCTTCGGCTTGGGTTCGATATAAAAGTCGCCTGTAAAGCCTATCTTTCTGCCGTATTCTACAGCCATTTTCATAAGGCGTGCGATATTCTCCTGCTCAAACTTTACGTCTGTGTTGAGCAGAGTCTCATAGCCCTCTCTGCCGCCCCAGAAAACGTAGCCCTTGCCGCCGAGCTTGACTGTAAGCTCGAGAGCTTTCTTGACCTGTGCTGCGGCGAAGCAGTAAACATCAGCAGAGTTTGTGCTGCCTGCACCGTTCATAAAGCGGGGGTTGGAGAACATATTTGCTGTACCCCAAAGGCATTTGATGCCTGTTTCCTTCATCTTCTCGAGCATATAGTCGGTGATTTCGTCGAGTCTTGCGTTTGTAACATTTATATCGTCTGCCTCGGGTACGATGTCTACATCGTGGAAGCAGAAGTACTCGATGCCAAGCTTGCTCATAAACTCAAAGCCTGCGTCAACCTTTGCCTTTGCGTGCTCCATTGTGCCTTTTTCTGTTGCGCCGAAAGCCTTATCGGCTGTATCTCTGCCGAACATATCTGTACCTGCGGCACAGAGGTTGTGCCACCAAGCCATAGCAAAGGGAAGGTAATCCTTCATGGGCTTGCCCATAACAAGTTTTTCAGCATCGTAAAACTTGAATGCAAGGGGATTGGTGCTCTTTGCACCTTCGTACTTTATCTTTGAAATGCCTGCAAAAATCTCGCTCATTTTTATATCTCCTTATTAAATATTGCTTTAAGTGACGGATAGATTGCTTTGAATGTGCTGTACTTTTCGTTATAAAGTGAACTTAACTTTTCGTCAGGATAAACCGTATCGGATATCTCGACAAGGCTTTCGCAAGCGGTAACAACTGACTCGAATTCACCGCAGCCGACCATTGCAAGTATTGCACCGCCGTAGCCCGGGCCCTGCTCCGTCTTAACAGTGTCAAGCGGAATACCGAGCACGTTTGCCATAATCTTCTTCCACAGCTCACTCTTTGCACCGCCACCGCAGATGTTACTGCGCGCGATATCTATACCGAGTGATTTTGCGACCTCGAAGCTGTCACGGATTGCGAATGCAACGCCCTCAAAAACAGCCTGAAGCATATCGGCACGGGTTGTGTTCATACTCATACCAAGGAAAGTAGCGCGTGCAGAAGTATCGTTAATCGGGCTGCGCTCACCCATAAGGTAGGGCAGGAAAAACACATTGTTTGTGCCGAGCTTTTCGTTGGTAATCTCAGCCTGATTTGACTTGTAATCGGTATCGTGAAGTATATCTTCCATAAACCATTTGTTGCACGATGCGGCAGAGAGCATACAGCCCATAAGGTGATAGCAGCCGTCTGCGTGAGCAAATGCGTGAAGCGCATTGTTGGGGTCCACACCGAAATTGGTGCTTGAAATAAATATCGTACCCGAAGTGCCGAGAGAAATATTGCACTTGCCGTTGCCGACAGTGCCTGTGCCGATTGCCGCTGCGGCATTGTCACCTGCACCTGCAACAACCTTTACATCATTGTTAAGACCAAGCTCTGTTGCTATGTCAGATTTTACTGTACCGATAACGTCACTGCTCTCAAAAAGTGAGGGCATCTGCTCTTTGGTAACGGAGCAGATTTCGAGCATTTTATCAGACCAGCACTTGTTCTTCACATCGAGCAGAAGCATACCCGAAGCATCGGAGTAATCGCAGGAGTGCACACCCGTGAGCATATAATTTATGTAATCCTTCGGGAGCATAATCTTTCTGATTTTTGCAAAAAGCTCAGGCTCGTTTTCTTTCATCCAGAGGATTTTCGGTGCGGTAAAGCCTGCAAAAGCGATGTTTGCAGTGTTTTCGCTGAGCACATCCTTGCCTATAACACCGTTGAGGTAATCAACCTGTTTTTGTGTTCTGCCGTCATTCCAGAGGATTGCAGGGCGGATAACATCGTCGTTTTCGTCAAGCACGACAAGACCGTGCATCTGACCGCCTGCACCGATACCTGCTATTTCTGACTTATCGCAGTTGGCAGTAAGCTCGGTAATACCGCTTTTTACGGCTGTCCACCAATCGGCAGGATTCTGCTCTGACCAGCCCGAGTGAGGATAGTAAACGGGATATTCCTTTGAAACCTCGCCGAGAATATCGCCACGCTCATTTACGAGCAACAGCTTTACGGCGGAGGTACCAAGGTCAACACCTATATAAAGCACAAATATGCACCATCCTTTATATTGATATCTTTTTTATTATAATATTTATAAACACTGCGGTCAATCGATTTTATAAATTTTTCCATAGCCCAAACGGTATTATAACCCGATTCTCATCCCATACTTTTCTTATAAAACCAAGGAGGGTAACGGGATAAATGCAGTTTAACAAGGTTGAGATATGCGGCGTGAATACGGCGAAGTTAAAAGTACTCAAAGAGAGCGAAAAACGTGTGCTTCTTGAAAAATCAAAGAGTGGAGACAAAAGGGCACGGGATGAGCTTGTAAACGGTAACCTTCGTCTTGTGCTGAGCGTAATACAGCGCTTTGCAAACCGAAGTGAAAATATGGATGACCTGTTTCAGGTAGGGTGCATAGGACTTATTAAGTCAATAGATAACTTTGATATAAATCAGCAGGTGCGTTTTTCGACTTACGCTGTGCCGATGATTGCAGGCGAAATAAGACGATATCTGCGTGATAACAACCCCGTAAGGGTCAGCCGCTCTATGCGTGACACTGCTTACCATGCGATTCAGGCGAAGGATAAGCTTATAAACGAGCTTGGCAGAGAGCCTACAATAAACGAAATTGCCGACGAAATGGGGGTAAAAAAAGAGGAGGTTGTGATTGCGCTTGAAGCTATTGTTGACCCCGTTTCGCTCTATGAGCCTGTATATAACGACGGCGGCGACACCATATATGTAATGGACCAGATAGGTGACGGCGGAAACGATGAGGGATGGATTGACGAAATTCTGATAAGGCAATCGATAGAGGATTTGTCTGCACGCGAAAAAAGAATTCTCGGCCTGCGTTTTATGAAAGGACTTACACAGATTGAGGTTGCAAACGAAATAGGTATATCCCAGGCACAGGTGTCAAGACTCGAAAAAGGTGCACTGCTGAAAATAAGAAACCACGAATAGACATATTTATCGACAAACTGAGAGACTTCGAGAAAGTCACCGAGAACACGCACAAAAATGTCAGGAAAAATCTTCGACCGTTCCGCAAAACAAAGTAATAAAAATCAGGAGGATTTCAAACAAATCTTCCTGATTTTTGCTTTTTATTGTATTAAATATTGTTCGGTGACTTTATCGATAGTCTCTTGTTATTCTCTTTCAAAGAGAGGTATTATTGCGGCAATTGCAAGCCATACAAACTGTGATATGCAAACGGGCAGAGCAGTCAGACTTAAAGGACCGCTGAAAATCATTATAAGCACAGTGAGTAAAAGACCTGCGGCCATACAGAATGTTTGCAGTGTGCTGATTTTGCCTGCGATTGCGCAAAGTCTGCTTGCAGAGCTTACTGCGTGCAGGAATGCGGCGGCAGTGCCGTTGTGTATCAGCTTTGCACCTTCGCGCGGTATGGTGTGCTCTGCATAATTTCTGAGCACCTCACCTGCAGTGTTGCTTACTACCTTTACGGAGTTGAGCGGCAGGTCGAAGCATTGTGCTATAAACTTTTCGTTTATATTGGAGTCTGTAGTGCGTACAAGAATATTGATACCGTTGTTTTCAATTTGTCTGAGATATTCTGCAATCTTCTTGTTTCTGCCGTAGCTTACTACGAAGAATGCGGCAATCTTGCCTGCGTCGGCAAGGTAGATAATCTGTCTGTTGCCGCCGATGTATTTGGATTCGTCAATACTCATCGGTATTTCGATGTTGTGGTTTTCGAGCAGTTTACGGTTGCCAACGAAAACTCTGCGGTTTCTTATCCAGCCCGTAAGACCGAGCCTTTCCTCATATTTGAGGTCTTCAACCGTGAGCAACAGCTCGTTATGCTCCATAATGACGTTTTTAAACAAACTGCTTATCGGGCCGCCTGCGGCAATCAGCATTGATGCGGCTGTAAGTACAGCGTCGTCAACACGTACGCCGTTAAATGTTTTCATACCGTGTATGTTGCAGTTTTCGCCGGGGAAAAGCTCGGATGCGTCAATTGCAACTGCGTTTGTTGATTCATATTCAAAAGCTGCGGCATAGCCTGAAACTATTGCGCCGTCTTCACGGAGCTTTTTGTTTTCAAGCAACAAGGGAAGGTTTGCCGCAATAAGTGCACAGGCAGGTGCACCCATACAAATCGTGCCACTGAATACGGTGAAAGCACCGATAACGCTTTTCGTAATTATGCCGCCGATTATTGCAATAACCAAACTTACGGCTGCGAGTATCGGTACAAGCTTTGCACAAAGGTCATCTGCAGAGTCACTTGAAAGTGAGTAAGCCATAAATCTGTCGGCAAATCTGATTTTGCCCGAGTAACGTATATCTGCATTACCCATAACGACATTCTGGCTGACACGGTTTGCGTCTATTGCGTTATCTATTGAACGCACACTGTAGAGACCTTCACGGCCCTGCTTATACAGGAATGCAAAGTTTGCTCCAGTGCGTGAATAAACGAGTATGTTTCCGAATGAGCAGCAGCAAAGCAGAAAAGTTGCCGCAAGTGCAAACAGAGGATATGTTTCGCCGTTATAAGTGCTCAGTGCCACTATATTCTGTATCAGTGCCGCGATAGCAGCGATTATTACAGGTGTCTGTGAATTGGGCTTACCTGAGCCGTTGAAGAAGCAGGTTATACCCGTAATACAGCTCGGTATTGCACCGCCGATTGAAACAAGAAGGCAGATGAGTGATATTAAATAGGTTGCGGGAATATCGGCTGAGCCTGCATTTATTTTATCTGCAACCGCAGGAATAGCGGTTGTTATCAGAAGTACAAGTGAGCAGATTCCCGATATTGCTGTGCCGAGCAATGCCATCAGCTTTTTGTTTGTGATAAAGGTGTGCACTGCCTTTCCGTCTGAGGGGCGGTTGAACTCAACACGCTGTCTGGCAAGGCGATGGTGCGTTTTTGTTGCAGAAAATCTGCGCTTTTTAGTATCGCTGTTACCCTGTGCAAGCTCCTGCGATACATCGTCGCTCATAGAAGCTTCTTCGATTTCCGCACCTTCAAGGCGGAAACTGTTGACCTTGCGGCTTCTTGTGCGCTTAAGCTCTTCTTCAACAACATCTTCGTCAACACGTATGATTTCTTCCTTGTCGAAGAAACCGGGCAACACCATCTGCTCGTCTTCCTCGTGCCTTACTACAGGAGTTTTGGGCGGCTGTGTGATTTTGGGTATTTCACCCGTGCGTACGAATTTTTTCGGCTCGCTGTCAATGAATTCGTCGGCAGGTAATATGTGCGGCAGTGCGTTCAGGTCGGAAGTTTTGTCGTAAGCACTACTTGTTGTAACAATACCCGGACGCTCAAAAACAGCACCGAAATCGACTGCTCTTGTTTTGTCGTCTGCAGTGGGAGTTATTACTCTTGTCTTTTCATCTGTTGTGGAAGGTATAGCTTTTGTCTTATCGTCAACTGCGGGTGCGATTACCTTTGTTTTGTCATCTGCAGTGGGCGTTATTACCCTGGTTTTGTCAATTGAAGGTTGTGATTCCGTGGCAGAGCCTACGGTTACGCTGTTGTCGATATTGATATCGGCAGTTGAGTCAAAGTCGTCCTCTGATATATCGGGGAAAAGTGAAGATACATCTGCGCTTATGTTGAAGCCGCCGAAATCTATTTCACCCGGTTTTGACGGCGTATAAATCCTGATAGGCTCATCTTCCTCTTTTTCTTCAGGCGGTATAAGCTCAATCGGCTCTGCCGTTACGGGCGGAGTGTATACACTCTCGGTAACCTCAGCTGTTACATTCGGTTCAGCCTGAACTGCGGGACGATAAGTTCCTGCAGTGAAGTCGGGCATACGCCATACAGGAAGCTCCTCTTCTTCGGTTTGCTCTGTTTCAAAAAGGCTGAGCGGTGTTGCGGGCGGAGTAAATATCTGTACCGTATCATTTTCGGTGACTTCGGATGTTACGGGAGCTGTGATTTCTTCAGATGCGGAAATTATTACCGTTGGGTTTTCTTTGATTTCAACGGGGTTTTCAATTACAATTTCATCGAAAAAGTCCGTAACCTCATCAAAATCGTCTGAGTTTTCTTCTGTAACTTCAGTAACTTCCTCATCAGCTTCTTCGATAACTTCTGTTGCAGATTCTTCAGCTGTTTCGGGAATTTCCTCTGCCTGAGGTGCTTCGAAAACAACCTCGGCTTCCTCTACAGCTTCCGCAACGGGTTCTTCGGAAACTTCGGGGATTTTTTCTGTCGGCAATTCTTTGATAGGTGCAGCGGTTGTTTTTTCTTTCTTTATTTTTTGAGCTTGAGCATTCTGATAGCCACTGTCGCTTCTGATTGCGTCAAGCAGTTCGTCAAATGTTAAATTGTTCAGATCCATGCTTGCTTCAATCCTTCCGGTGGTTATCTTTGTCTGGAAACCTCAAACATAAGTATGCCTGCCGCAACGGAGGCGTTAAGGGAGTTGACCTTGCCTTTCATAGGCAGGGAAACTATAAAGTCGCATTTTTCTTTAACAAGTCTGCCGAGGCCTCTGCCTTCAGAGCCTATAACAAGTGCGACACCGCCTGAAAAATCGGTCTCACACCAGCTCTGACCGTCCATATCTGCGCCGTATACCCATACTCCACGCTCTTTAAGCTCATCGAGCATAGAGGGGAGATTGGATACGCGTGCTACCGGTACGTGCTCAACAGCACCTGCAGAGGTTTTGCCTACAACGTAGCTGAGAGTTGCGTTGCGGCGCTTGGGTATGATTACGCCGTGTGCGCCTGCCGCATCGGCTGTACGGATTATTGCACCGAGATTGTGCTGGTCTTCAACTTCGTCACATACGATTATAAAGGGTGCTTCACCCTTTGCTTCGGCTGCGGCAAAGATATCGTCTACATCTGCGTATTCGTGAGCGGCTGCATAAGCGGCAACGCCCTGATGACTGCCGCCGCCACACATAAAGTCGAGCTTTTTGCGGTCGACCTCTTTTACGACGATGCCTCTTTCGCGGCATTCGCCAATAATTTTGCCGAGGCTGCCGCCTCTGTCACCCTTTGCAATAAGGAGTGTATCTATAGCACGGTTGCTTTTGAGTGCTTCAGAAACGGCGTTTCTGCCGATTATGAGGTCATTGTTCTTTTCTTCCATAATCCCAATCTTCCTTACACAACATATATAGATGTATTATACCATATATATAGTAAAAAACCAACACTTTTTCAAAAAAAGACACAAAATAGCGACATTTTTTTCTTTGTATAAAAAGTTATACTTTTGTATGCGATTTAATGTACAAAAGTAACAGTGAGGACGTATAAATGAGTATAAAATCGGTTGTGATTAAGAGAATACACGAGCTAATGCCACCTGCGAGCAGCAGTTTTTACAGTTATGCACTCACTTTTGCTGCGGCATTTGTGCTTGCCAATGCAAGGGTAGTATGGGATATGTCACCTTTTGTTGCGGCGTTTGCGGCATCGGTGCCGGGCAGAAGAAGCATAGCGGCAACGCTCGGAGGCTGTTGCGGCTGTCTGCTGAATACAGAAGGAGCTTATACAGCAAGGCTTATTGCGGTTACGGCCTGTACGGGGCTTATTAATTACTGCTTGTATCGTTCGGGTTTTATAAAGAATAACAGATTGACAGCACCGCTGAGCAGCGGACTTTGCAGTCTGCTGACGGGTTTAACGGTAATGGTGGCACAGGGATTTGATGCTGACGGTCTGATTACATATCTGTGTGAAGGTATTATCAGTGCGGGCTGTGCCTGTTTTTTGAGCAGACTCACTTTCCCTGCAGGCTTCTTCAAGGGCAAAGAGCCGTTGGATATCAGAAGCCTTTCGGGTGCACTTGTTTTTGCGGCGATGCTGACGGTAGCTTTGAAATCACTTACACTCGGAGGTATCAGTTTTTCTAATATTGCCGCAGCGGTGATTATTCTGCTTTCCGCACAGATGACAGGTGTGTCGGGCGGATGTGTTGCAGGCGGTGTTATGGGGTTTGCCGTCAGCATAACTCCGTCAAATCTGTTGCTCGGGGGACTCTATACCTTCGGAGGGCTTGTATCGGGCTTGCTTGCACGGTTTGGCAGGGCTATGGTTTGTATGGGTTATGCCGGTGTTGCCGCAGTTACGGTTATTGCAAATTCAGACAGATACAGCGTGATTACTATTATATACGAAACTATCATTTCTCTTCTGATTTTTGCTCTTATTCCTAAAGGTTTCTTTGAGATGAATTCAAGATTCTTTGTTTCGGATGATACGCTGCCCGAGTTTGAGACAATGAAAAAAGCTCTCCTGCTTGAGCTTGAAAGCATCGGCGAAGGGCTTGAAGAGGTGTCGCAGACTGTTGAAAGAATTGCGGACGAAATGGTGAAGCTCGGAGCGGGCGAAGATGAAAAAAGCGTGACGGCACAGACAAGACATCTTGTGCGTGACCAGTTTTCTGTTTTGTCAACCGCTGTCAAAGAAATATCGCATAGCTTTGCGGATGAAACGAGGTTTGATACTCAGGCGAGTGCAAGAGTCACCGCGGTGCTTTCGGGATACGGGATAAACCCGAAAGAGGTGGTTTGCTCAACTACGGGTGCACGCTCAAAAATCGATATAAAGGCGGAAAAAATAAACAGTAAAATAAGTCGCTCGGCGCTGACGGATGATATGGAAAACGCCTGCGGATATAAGCTTGCCACACCGTCTGTTACGCATACGGATGATGCGACGCTGATAAGCTTTGAGAAAAAGCCGAAATATAATCTGCGTACGGGACAGGCTCAGCATATAGCGGAGGGAAAGCTTTGCGGCGATAAAATCGACAGCTTCAGCGACAGAGAGGGTAACAGAATTATAGTTATCAGCGACGGAATGGGTACGGGGCCGAAGGCGGCGGTTGACGGTACGGTTGCATCGTGGCTTTTTTCAAAACTGATTGCTTCGGGTCTCGGATTTGAAAGCTCGCTAAGGCTTGCCAACTCTGCATTGATTGTAAAATCTGCCGATGAAACGCTTGCAACAATAGATTCGGTGAGCATAAATCTTCACACGGGAAAAACAGAATTCTTCAAAGCGGGCGCAGGAATAAGTTTTGTCTGTAAAGGTAAAAAGGTTTACAAAATCGGAAAAGCATCGATGCCTTTGGGCATTCTGCGCGAAATTGAGTTTGACAGGGCAGAGCTGAAGCTCAGGCGCGGCGACCGCTTGCTTATGATGTCAGACGGAGTGCCGCAGGCGGCTTACGGTGAAATTGCCGAAAAACTCAGTAGTTTCAACAAAAACGACCCCTCCGTATTGGCGGAAAGGGTCGTTGAAATTGCTCTTAAATATTCGGATTTACACCGTCCTGACGATATAACGGCGGTTGTTATTATTGTCGGGTAACGGTAAAAATTTCGTTTGCAAGTGATGCTAATTCGTTAAGTGTAAAGCTCTCCGCCCTTACATTCTCGCTGTAACCTGCAGCTTCTATAGCTTTGTAAACCGTCTCTTTAGGCAGTGACATTCCTGCACTGATTGAGTTGGCGGCGGTCTTTCTGCGCTGGGCAAAAACAGCTTTTACCATACGGAAAAACAGCTTCTCATCGGAAAGGTCTATTGGGGGCTGTTTTCTGACGTTGAGCCTGATTACGCTGCTGTCAACCTTGGGTGCAGGCATAAAAGAGCCTGCCGAAACGTCGAATATTTTTTCGGCATCTGCATAGTAATCTACCGCTACGGTGACCGCACCTGCATCTCTGCTACCAATGGGTGCACACAGCCTCTGTGCCGCTTCCTTCTGTACCATTACGGTGATATTTTCAACGGGCAACTTGCTCTCGAGCAGATGCATTATTACGGGGGAGGTGATGTAGTAGGGGAGGTTTGCACATACGGCAACTTTCATACCGCTGAACTTTTCTTCAATCAGCTTGTGCAGGTCTACTTTGAGCACATCGGAGTTGATTACTTCTACATTGTCAAACTCTGCAAGTGTTTCGTCAAGCACGGGCAAAAGCCTTTCGTCAAGCTCGATTGATACAACCTTTTTAGCTCTTTTTGCAAGCTCTGCCGTAAGCACGCCGAAACCCGGGCCTACCTCTATTACGCCTGTGTTTTCGTCTGCACCGCAGGCTTCAGCCATTCTCGGGCAAACCGTAGGGTTTATAAGGAAATTCTGACCGAGTGCCTTGGAGAATTTGAAGCCGTGACGGTTGAGTAAATCTTTTACAACTGAAATATCCGATAAATTCTGCATACTGTTGCTCCTGAAAATTTTTATTTTCACTTTACTTATTGACCGAATCGTTATATAATACTATTTCAGATAATGAGTAAAGCGAGGTAAATGATATGGCAATTCTTGTAACCGGCGGTGCGGGCTACATCGGCTCACACACCAGCATCGAGCTTATTAAAAGCGGATATGATGTTATTATACTCGATAACTTCTATAACAGCAAGCCCGAAGCGCTTAATCGTATCAAAAAAATTTCAGGCGGCGATTTCAAGTTCTATGAATGCGATATCCGTGACAAGGCAGGTCTTGACAAAGTCTTTGCAGAAAACGATATCGAGGCTGTAATTCACTTTGCAGGTCTTAAGGCTGTAGGTGAAAGCTGCCGCAAGCCTCTTGAATATTACGAAAACAATATCGGCGGTACAGTTACTCTTTGCGAGGCTATGCGTGATGCGGGCTGCAAGAAGATTGTTTTCAGCTCGTCTGCTACCGTTTACGGCAGTAACAATCCGTCACCTCTGCGTGAGGATATGCCTGCAGGCGGCACTACCAACCCCTACGGCACAACAAAGCTTTATATCGAAACAGTACTTTCCGACCTTTATGCATCGGATAACGAGTGGAGTGTTGTAATTCTCCGTTACTTCAATCCCATCGGTGCACACAAGAGCGGACTTATAGGCGAAGACCCCAACGGTATCCCCAACAACCTTATGCCTTATATTACTCAGGTTGCTATCGGTAAGCTCGACCATCTTAATGTTTTCGGTGACGATTATCCGACACACGACGGTACAGGCGTGCGTGACTATATCCACGTTGTTGACCTTGCGCTGGGTCATATCTGCGCTGTTAAGAAGGCTTGTGCAGGTACAGGTCTCAATATCTACAACCTCGGCACAGGTAACGGCTACAGCGTACTTGATGTTGTCAAGGCATTCGAGAAGGCAAGCGGCCAGACTGTCAAGTATGTAATCGGTCCCAGACGTGACGGAGATATCGCAACCTGCTACTCCGACCCCTCAAAGGCAAAGGCAGAGCTTGGCTGGGAAGCAAAATTCGGCATCGACGAAATGTGTGCCGACAGCTGGAACTGGCAGAAGAACAATCCTCAGGGTCTTTGATTAAAATAACAGCAATCGAAAAGAGATGCATTTTTAAAAGTGCATCTCTTTTTTATATTTATTTTATTGCTTTTTATATTTTAAAATGTTATATTATAATTGGTCTAATATTTACCTAAAAATATAAAGGAGGATAAAACTATGGATCTCGGCGATCTTGCAACCAAAGTGTTAAAGAAGGTTGCGACAAATAAGGGCAAGAAATTTGCAAAGAAGGGTAATGCACCTGTTATTGAAAAAGCTCAGCCTATCAGAATGAAAAACAAAACCGATAATTTCTACAACGCAGGCTTTGCCTGTGCAGAGATTATGCCTGCAGACGTAACAGCAAAGAAATATTACATAGCAGGTTATAAGATGAATCATCCCGTTACAGGTGTACACGATCCCCTTACGGTGCGTGCAATGTGGCTCGACTGTAAAGACGGCGGCGGTATTGTGCTTGTAAGTGCTGATATCATCGGTCTTACAGGTTATGATGTCAAGACGATACGTGATTCACTCAGCGATTTCACAAAGAAGACCGGCTGTAAGCTTATCAACATCAGCTGCTCACACTCCCACGCAAGTATCGATACAGTAGGCTATTGGGGCAGACTTATGCCTCCCCAGAGCGGTATGGATAAGGAATATATGCAGCTTATTTTCGATAAAATCAAGCAGGTATGTATCGAGGCATACGAAAACCGTAAGGAAGGTAAGCTCTATATCGGCTCCGTTCGTGTTCCCAATGTAATCAGCGAGGGCAGAGCTGCAAGTGACGACAAGCTTTCCAGATTCCGCTTTGTTCCCAATGACGGCAGTGCGGAAACATGGTTCATCAACTGCGGTGCTCACCCCAATACAATGGGCGGCGACTGCACAGAGGTCAGTGCAGACTATCCTTACTATCTGCGTGAGGCAATCAATAAGGTCAAGCCCGTAAATGTTCTTTTCAGTGTCGGCGCAATTGCAGCCGTCAACATTGAGGATGTTGCAGAGGACAGAGCCGAGCGTACAAAGCTTGGCGGCGAAATGCTTGCAAAGGCTGCACTCGAAATTGACAATGATGAGGAGCTTGATGCAGAGATTACTCTCGTGCACCAGCCCTATTATGCTCCGATTGAAAACTATGTGCTTGCATTTATGTTCATTCTCAAGCTCTGTAATTCCAGAGCATATCACTGCGCTGAAAGCTCACTCGGTCTCGGCCTTCTTACCGAGATGAATTACATCAAGCTCGGCAAGCAGAAGATACTTACCCTTGGTGGTGAAGCCTTTGCCGAGAATGTATACGGCGGTTATTTTGATGCAGAGCATTCGGGCACAGGTATCGGTCCCGAGGTTAACGCAACACCTCTTGCAGAGATTGCGAATGACCCCAACCTTATCGTTTTCGGTGTTACAAACGATATGACCGGTTATATGGTACCCTCCAATAATGCTGTTCTTCACCCGACTCAGGCTTATCTTTCAAGCTACAGAGATAATCTTGACCGCAACCATTACCACGAAACAAACGGTCTGAGTGTCGAGATAACTCACGTTATTGCAAGAGAATTCAAAGATATTATTGACCGTACAGAAAAGTAACAGGGAGTATTGATTATGAAAAAGGGATTTATCAAAATTATTTCTGCAATTCTTGTGGTTGCACTGCTCGTTTGCGCAGTGCCTGCAAGCGTGTTTGCACAGAATTCGGATTTTGGCGAAATTCAGATTGGCGTTATGACCGACCTGCACTACTATGCACAGGCAAATATTGACGACAAGGATAAAGCAACAGAGGTTTGCGAAAAGACAATAAGCACATCTCACCTTGCCGATTCAATTCTCAGAACTGCACTTAACTTTTACAAGAAGCAGGCTGAGCAGGGTAAGCTTGATTATCTGCTTCTTCCCGGCGACCTTACAAAGGATGGTGACTATGTAAGCCATACAACGCTTGCAGGTATCCTTGAAAAATGGGAGAAGGAAACAGGCGTTCCTGTTATTGTTACCAACGGTAACCACGATATAAACAACCCGAATGCACAGACTTTTGAAAACGGCAAGTTTGTCAAGGGCGCACGTATGACTACACCCGAAGAGTTCCGCGAGATTTATGCAAACCTCGGCTTTGACCTTGCTGTTGAGGAGTTTACTCCCCCTGCAGGCGAAAAAGCAGGCGGTCTTTCTTATGTTGCCGAGCTTGAAAACGGCTACCGTCTTGTTGTAATTGACGGCGGTATTTACTCTGCAGATGCTACAGAGAGCGGACTCGACGAGAAAGAAACTGCGGGCAGATTTTCTGAAGCTGTTTTCGAGTGGGCACTTGAGCAGGTTGAAGAAAGCTCAGACAAGGGCTACAGTGTTATCGGTATGACTCACTGGAATCTGGTTTCTCATTTCCATGAGAAAGAGCTTGTAACACTTACAGACTTCCTTATCGAAGACTGTGAATATGTAAGTGAGTGTCTTGCAGATGCAGGTATGCAGTATGTTTTCACAGGTCATATGCATATTCACGATATCGCTCAGCACATATCAGATAACGGCAACATCATCTACGATATCGCAACAGCTTCCGTTATCAACTTCCCCAACCTTATCAGAAACGTAACATTTGACAACACAGAAAAGGGTGTGCTTACCGCTCAGATTGAGAGCCACGCTTTCGATGAACTTGAGCCCCTTACATACAACGGCAAGACTTATGAGCAGCCTTTCAGCAACTACTGCTTCGGTATCAACTTTGTAGGCGACTCTGCAAAGGGTATGCTTATGGATCTTGCAGGCTATTATCTTGACACTTACGCAGAGGAAATCAAGGCTGCAGGCGGTCTTTACAACTTCCTTTGCGAGATGCTTGACCTCGAGACTGTTTTTGATGACCTTCTCGGCGGCGGCATCGGCTTTGCAGGTATAACAGTTCTCGGCTCTAAAAATATTATGGGTCTTATCAAAAATCTCTGTGACCAGATTGATGAGGCTTACCTTTCCGATACAGATGCACTTATGGGCATTGTAAGCGACCTGCTTGACAATCTGCTCAATATGCAGTTCTCCGAAGTGCCTTGTACAAAGTTCCTTGATTCATACGGCTTCGGCGATGCAACAAAGGGTGGCACATTCGGTGACTTTGTTTCAAGCGTAATTGCTTATATGTACGGTAATGAGGGTACATTTGAAGATGATGCCTTTATGACAGATATGATGGCCCAGCTTCAGACAGGCGCTGTTTCAAGTGCACTTCTCGACGGTATTATTGAGTATGTTCTCAATGATTTCCTGCTTGGCGAGCTGTTCTCAACACTTGAGCTTAATCTTCCCTCTGCTTTCCCGTTTGGCACATTCGGATTCGTGCTTATCAGAGCGGTCAATGTTCTGCTTCGCGTAATTTGCCTTAACGATATGTCCTTTACAAATATCATCAACAAGGCATTTGTAATCCTCAATGCAGTTGGTGTGCTTGAGCAGTCAACTCTCAACGGCTTGCTTGAGCATCTTATGGAAGAGTATATTACAACCAGCCAGATGGAAACAATTGACTGGGAGATTGCTTCTTTTGTCGAGGCTTTCTGCGTAGATGAAGAGCCGAGCGACTATGACCTTACCCTTACAGCAAATACAGATGGCGGCTACGAGGTAGTTGCAACTGCCGATAATCTTCGTCTGCCTTCAACAGTAGTTGTTACATTCGGCGAGGATGCGGCAACTTCAAGAAACATCAGCTGGTATACAAAGAAGAGCGTTGACGGTACGGACATTGAGATTTCACTCGACAAGAACAACCTTACCGCAACACCCGACGGTGTTGAAATTACAGCAAAGACCGAGCTTGTAAGACGTGAGATGCCCGGTATCGATATCGGTCTTGCAGGTATTCTTACTTATGAGTTTGATGTAAACAGACACTATGTAACAATCGAAGGCCTTAAGCCCGGTACTACTTATTACTACCGTATAGGCGATGCTGAAATGGGCTTCTGGAGTGATGTTGCAACAATCACAACTGCTGACAACTCCGATTCATTCACTTTCTTCCACGTAAGTGACAGCCAGGGCGGCTCCGAAAGACATTATGACAAGTGGGCAAACCTTGTAGATACAGCGTTTGAAATGTATCCTGATGCATCTTTCTTTATGCACACAGGTGACCACGTTGACCACGGTGATAACTTCAAACAGTGGAAGTGGATGTTTAATTCAGCTTCCGACCACCTTATGAGCAGCGTGCTTATGCCTACTGCAGGTAACCACGAAAATCACGGCGAGTATGCGCTTGATGATAATTTCATTCTTCCCAATGTGCCCGAGCAGGATACAATTTCAGGTGCTTACTACTCATTTGATTATAACAATGCACACTTTATAGTGCTCAACTCAAATGATGATGAGGACAACGGTATCTCTGATGAGCAGATTGAGTGGATGAAGGCTGATGCTGAGGCGAGCGATGCAACCTGGAAGTTTGTTATGCTTCACAAGGCTCCTTACTCAAACGGCTCACACTATGATGACAGCGATGTTATCGAGCTTCGTAAAACTCTTTCAGCACTTATGCCCGAGCTTGGCATTGATATGGTGCTTCAGGGTCACGACCACGTATACCTCAGAACAGATGCTATGAACAACAACGAGGTTGTTGAGGTTTATGAAATGAGCGTTGACAACAACGGCAAGACATACACCGCAAAGGTCAACCCCGACGGTACAATCTATGCAATCAACGGCTGTTCAGGTGTCAAGTACTACCAGACAAAAGACCCTGCAGATACAGATGAGCTCTTCCCGAGAGCAGAGGCTATTGTCGACGCAACATATCCCGTATTTGCGGCAATCCGCATCGAGGGCGACTCACTCTACTTTGATTCATACGGTATTATCGACGGTGAAGCAGAGTGTATCGATTCTTTTGCAATCGTAAAGGATTCTTCAATCGATACACCTAAGTATGACTCTGAAACTTCCTTTATCGATTGGGTTAAAAACTTGTTCGCAGCATAAATAAATTCAAAGGTTCACAGAACAAAAAGACCTCCGATGTACTCATCGGAGGTCTTACTTTTGTTATTCGGTTTTATCAGAACAGGCCTGTGATTACGCCTGCTTCGTCTACATCGATTCTCTCTGCGGCAGGTACCTTGGGCAGACCGGGCATTGTCATAATATCACCGGTGAGCACAACTATGAAGCCTGCGCCTGCGGAAATCTTGATGTTCTTGATTGTAACTGTAAAGCCTTCGGGTGCACCGATTTTTGTTGCATCGTCTGAGAAGCTGTACTGTGTCTTTGCAACACATACGGGAAGGTTTGCATAACCGAGGTTGGTGAGCATATCAATCTGCTTCTTTGCGGCAGGAAGAATGCTGATGCCTGCACCTCTGTAAATCTTCTTGACTATTGCTTCAATCTTACTCTCGATGCTGCCTTCAAGCTCGTAAGCGAATGTGAAGTTGTCGTTCGGCTGCTCGCAGAGTCTTATAACTTCCTTTGCAAGCTCAATGCCGCCGTCGCCGCCGTTTGCCCATACTGTTGAAAGTACAACGTTTACGCCAAGCTCCTTGCACTTGTTGATAACAAGCTCAATTTCTGCATCGGTATCGGTCGGGAAGCGGTTGACTGCAACAACGCTCGGAATCTTATATACATCTTTAATATTGGAAACGTGACGGAGAAGGTTGGGGATACCTTTTTCGAGTGCCTCAAGGTTTTCTGCGCCAAGCTCTGTCTTGGGTACACCGCCGTGCATCTTAAGTGCACGGATTGTAGCAACGATAACCGATGCACTGGGTGCGATACCTGCGTAACGGCACTTGATATCGAGGAATTTCTCTGCACCGAGGTCTGCACCGAAGCCTGCCTCTGTGATAGCGTAGTCGCCGAGTCTCATTGCAAGCTTTGTAGCCATAACGGAGTTACATCCGTGTGCGATGTTTGCGAAAGGACCGCCGTGTACAAGTGCGGGTGTGCCCTCGAGTGTCTGTACAAGGTTGGGCTTGATAGCGTCCTTGAGAAGTGCTGCCATAGCGCCTGCAGCCTTGAGTTCGCCTGCAGTTACGGGCTTTTCGTCGTATGTATAACCGACAATAATTCTGGAAAGTCTTTCCTTAAGGTCGGTCATTGAGGTTGAAAGGCAGAGCACAGCCATAATTTCGGAAGCAACGGTAATATCATAGCCGTCCTCACGGGGGACACCGTTGATTCTGCCACCGAGACCGTCAGTAACGAAACGGAGCTGTCTGTCGTTCATATCAACGCAGCGCTTCCATGTAATCCTTCTCGGGTCGATGTTGAGTGAGTTGCCCTGGTAGATGTGGTTGTCAAGCATTGCGGCAAGCAGGTTGTTTGCTGCGCCGATTGCGTGGAAGTCGCCTGTGAAGTGAAGGTTAATATCCTCCATCGGTACAACCTGAGCGTAACCGCCGCCTGCGGCACCGCCCTTGATGCCGAATACGGGGCCGAGTGAAGGCTCACGGAGGGCGACCATAACATTCTTGCCGATTTTCTTCATACCGTCAGCAAGACCGATTGTTGTTGTTGTTTTACCTTCGCCTGCAGGTGTGGGGGTGATAGCGGTAACAAGTACAAGCTTGCCCTTCTTGTCAAAATCTGCAGGAATATCGCCAAGGTTGATTTTTGCCTTATACTTACCGTAAGGCTCAAGGCAATCTACAGGAATACCTGCCGCCTCGGCAATTGCTGTAATGGGTTGCATTACGGCTGACTGAGCTATTTCAATATCTGTTTTCATAGGTTGATATCTCCAATCTCAATGGTATAAAATGTGATAACAGAAT
Organism: Acutalibacteraceae bacterium; assembly: GCA_045123695.1. Lineage (GTDB taxonomy): Bacteria > Bacillota > Clostridia > Oscillospirales > Acutalibacteraceae > UBA8612. Next base: position 103,561 of record JBGVKJ010000033.1, on the reverse strand, counting down.
GGATTATAACACGGTTTCATAAAAATGTCTACAATACTTTTTATTTAAGTATTTCATCAAATGAAACATGGAAAATTTCTTTGAGATGTATCAGTTCGTCGACGTATAAGTGACGTTGCCCGACTTCGATTTTTGCGACTGCACTTCTTGTGATGTCGCAACCTCTGACCTGTAACTTTGCTGAAAGGGTTTCTTGTGTCATGTTTTGACTTTCGCGTATTTTTCTTATGTTATTTCCTATTCTTTTTTCGCAAAGTATATCCATAAAATCAAGCCTCCTGTGCACTTGTATAAGTGCAAATTTTCTTGACTTTATTCTATCGGTGTGATAACATAGTTTTGCACCTATATAGGTGCAAAACTATAATATACAGGAGTGTTTTGGATGTTTGTTATTCATATTATGTCGGTTTCAAAGAGAGATTTTCAATGCAAGCGAAAAATAATTAATTAGGAGAATTTTATATGAAAAAATTTATTTCAGTTGTTTTATTAGTTGCGATTGTGGTTTCTTGTTTTTCAATAACTTCCACAGCGGCATGTAGCCACAATGCCAGATACGAAGCACAGCAGACATATCATCCTTACGATTCGATTTGTCACGTTTTAAGAATTAAATATATCTGTACAAATTGTGGTAGTGTGGTTCATATTGAAGAACACGAACAGGTACATAGTGACAGAAATGGCGACGGATACTGCGATTATTGCTATTACGGCTCAGGAAGCTCAGGTGGTTCAAGCAGTGCAACTCAAGGTGGAGGCTTTTTTGAAGGATTGGGTTATATCTTAGGCGCGATTATCGGTATACCGCTCAAAATCATTTCTTTTCCATTCGTTTTGATACTTTCACTCTTTGGATTTTAAAACTCACAAACTAGGCAAAACAAACACATCCTGTAAAATTGATATAAAAACAGATTGACCTTGTGCTTTAATCGAGGTCAATCTGTTTTTATATCGATCTATACATCTAGAAGCTTTCCTGTTAACCGGTATTTCAAAAACAACGAATTTATCTTGGTGTTTAGTAATGAGTTTAGTTGTGCGTTTTGTCGGTTTTGACGGAAAAATAGCAGTTCGAATTCACTCGTTTATATATAATAATAGAAAACAAAAAAATTCTATTTTTTTTACAAATTTAGTTGACATTCTTTGTGCACTATGATACAATACGAGAGCATGCTAAATAGGATAGTGTGCAGATATGCGTGGAAACGGAAGGTGGCTGCTCTCTGAAGCAGGGAATTTCCGTGGAGCATGTCCGATCATTGAACCGGGCGACTAGTAATAGTTCTCACCTCAGGTGCGCTCATCTCACGGGTGTACTGCGCGTTCATCTCACGGATGCGGATAGGTGAAATTGCACTTTAGCCAGCCGGAAAGTACTCAGGGAAGAATACTTTTCCGGATTTTGAATGTAGCTGTTGGAAACACCCGGCAGCGTGTGCGAAAGTGTTGCCCGCCAAATTTTTAGGAGGCGCAAAAATGGCAGTCAAAAACAAAATCAGAATCAGACTCAAGAGCTACGATCACAACCTCGTAGACAAAGCAGCAGAGAAGATCGTCGAAACAGCAAGACGTACAAACGCTCAGGTTTCCGGTCCCGTTCCGCTGCCGACCGAAAAAGAGGTCGTCACAATTCTCCGTGCTGTTCACAAGTATAAGGATTCCCGTGAGCAGTTCGAGCAGAGAACACACAAAAGGCTTATCGACATCGTAAGACCCTCAAACAAGACTGTTGAGGCTCTCACAGCACTTGAACTTCCCGCAGGTGTTGAGATCGAAATCAAGCTGTAAAATTGCCTGTTCCCTATATTATATACATCATAATATAGCTCTCACAGGTCATGTTGGCTGAATGCCAACCAATAACCGAAAGGAGAAAAGTCAAAATGCAAAAAGGTATCATCGGCAAGAAGATCGGTATGACACAGATCTTCGACGCAAACGGCAAAGTCGTTCCGGTTACTGTTGTTGAGGCAGGCCCCTGCCCCGTAACACAGAAGAAGACACTTGAGAACGACGGTTACGAGTCCGTTCAGCTCGGCTTCCAGGATGTAAAGGTCGAGCGTCTTACAAAGCCCCTCAAGGGTCACTTTGCTAAGGCAGACGTCGCTCCCAAGAAGGTTCTCAGAGAGTTCAGACTCTCCGACATCTCTTCAGTAAACGTTGGCGACGTTATCAAGGCTGACATCTTTGCTGTTGGTGACAGTGTAGACGTTACCGGCACAAGCAAGGGTAAAGGCACAGCAGGCGCAATCAAGAGATGGAACTTCTCTCGCCTTAAGGAAACTCACGGTACAGGTCCTGTTGCAAGACACGCAGGTTCCCTCGGTGCATGTAGTGATCCTTCCCGCGTTTACAAGGGAAAGAAGCTCGCAGGTCACCTCGGCCATGAGAAAGTAACAGTTCAGAATCTGAGCATTGTCAAGATCGACGTTGAGAACAACCTCATCGCTATCAAGGGTGCCATCCCCGGCCCCAAGGGCAGCTACGTCGTAATCAAAGACACTTGCAAGAAAGCGTAAGGAAGGGAGTGTACTAAATGCCTACAGTATCAGTATTTGATATCAGCGGAAAGAAAGTTTCCGATATTGAGCTTGCAGACGGCATCTTCGCTATCGAGCCGAACATGTACGCAATGCATCTCGTAGTAGTCAACTATCTGGCAAACCAGCGTCAGGGTACACAGTCAACCCGTACACGCTCAGAAGTCAGCGGCGGCGGCAAGAAGCCGTGGCGCCAGAAGGGCACAGGTCGTGCTCGTCAGGGTTCAACAAGAGCTCCCCAGTGGTATCACGGCGGTATCGCTCACGGACCCAAGCCCCGCACATACGGCGGCGACATCAACAAGAAGGTCAGAAGACTTGCAATGAAGTCTGCACTTTCTTCTAAGGTAGCAGGTGATGAGCTCGTAGTTCTCGACTCCTTCAAGCTTGACGCAATCAAGACAAAGGAAGTTGCAAAGGTTCTCGGCGCTCTCAACACCGGCAAGAAGACACTCATCGTTCTCCCCGAGAAGGATGACGTCATCTACAGAAGCGCACGTAACATCGCAGGTGTTAAGGTTAGCCTTGTAAACACTCTGAATGTATACGACATCCTTAACTGTGACACACTCCTTGTTCTCAAGGATGCTGTTGCTAAGATCGAGGAGGTTTACGCATGAGCAAGTTAGCACAGGATATCATCATTCGCCCCCTCATCACTGAGGAGAGCATGGCTGGCGTAGCAGACAAGAAGTACAGCTTCGTAGTTGCTAAGGATGCCAACAAGATTGAGATTGCTCAGGCAGTCGAGGCTCTTTTCGAGGGCACAAAGGTTGCAAAGGTTAACACAGTTAACTGCAACGGTAAGTTCCGCAGATACGGCCGTTTCGAGGGTATGACAGCTTCCTGGAAGAAAGCAATCGTTACCCTTACAGAGGACTCCAAGACAATCGAGTTCTTCGACGGCATGATGTAATGTTTATTATATAAAGTAATAAATATTTAAAACAATTATTATCCGGCGGTAAGGTATGGAGTCAGACATACTCCGCAAAGCCGCTTTAAGGAGAGTGAAAGTTATGTCTATCAAGGTCTATAGCCCGACAACAAACGCAAGACGTAACATGTCGGTTACAGATTACTCAGGACTTTCAAAGGTAGCACCTCACAAGAGTCTTCTCGCTCCTATGAACAAGAAGTCCGGCCGTAACAGCTACGGCAGAATCACCGTTCGTCATCGTGGCGGCGGCAATCGCACAAAGTACCGTATTATCGATTTCAAGAGAGATAAGGTTGGCATGAACGCTACAGTTCAGAGCATCGAGTACGATCCCAACCGTTCAGCTCACATTGCACTCCTCAAGTATGAGGACGGCGAGTTCAGATACATTCTTGCTCCCGAAGGTCTTAAGGTTGGTGCAACAGTAAGATCCGGTGCAGATGCTGACATCGTTGCAGGTAACGCACTTTCTCTTGTTAACATCCCCGTTGGTACATTCGTACACAACGTTGAGCTTTATCCTGGCAGAGGCGGCCAGCTTGCAAGATCAGCAGGTAACTCTGCACAGCTCATGGCTAAGGAAGGCATTTACGCTCTTCTCAGACTTCCCTCAGGTGAGCTGAGAAACGTTCCCGTAACTTGTATGGCAACAGTTGGTGTTGTCGGCAACGGTACACACGAGAACGTAAAGATCGGTAAAGCCGGCCGTAAGCGCCACATGGGCTGGAGACCCACAGTCCGTGGCTCCGTCATGAACCCCTGTGATCACCCGCACGGTGGTGGTGAGGGTAAATCCCCCATCGGCCGTCCCGGCCCTGTCACACCTTGGGGTAAGCCTGCTCTTGGTCTCAAGACAAGAGCTCACAAGAAGCCTTCCGACAAGCTTATCGTAAAGCGTCGTAACGGCAAATAAGTTGACGAAAGGAGCTATTTATAATGGGTAGAAGTGTTAAAAAAGGACCCTACGTGCAGGCTAAGCTTGCAGCAAGAGTCAACGCTATGAATGCTGCCGGTGAGAAGATCGTTCTCAAGACTTGGAGCCGCAGCTCAACAATTTTCCCCGAGTTCGTAGGTCACACATTTGCTGTACATGACGGTCGTAAGCATGTTCCGGTTTATGTAACAGAAGATATGGTTGGTCACAAGCTCGGTGAATTCGCTCCGACGAGAACATTCAAAGGTCACGCCGGTTCAAAAACATCAAACAGATAAGGTCGAAAGGAGTGTAAGAAATGCAAGCAACAGCAAAGGCTACCTTCGTGCGTATCGCACCCCGCAAGGTACAGATCGTGCTTGATTTAATCCGCAATCAGCCTGTTGATAAGGCAATTGCAATTCTCAAATACACGCCCAAGGCCGCGTGTGAGCCCGTTGGCAAGCTGCTCAAGTCAGCAATCGCTAACGCTGAGAATAACAACGATATGGATGTATCCAAGCTTTACGTTGCATCCTGCAATGTAGGCCCCGGCCCCATCCTCAAGAGAATCAGACCCAGAGCACAGGGCCGTGCGAACAGAATCAACAAGAGAACTTCGCACATCACAATTACTCTGGCTGAGAAAGAATAAGAAAGGAGGAGGTTAAAAATGGGACAGAAAATCAATCCTACCGGTCTTAGAATCGGTGTCATTAAAGACTGGGAATCCCGCTGGTATGCGGACAAGAGCTCTTTCGGCGATACACTCGTCGAGGACTACAATCTTCGTGAATACCTCCTCAAGACACTTGCTCCTGCAGGTGTTCCGAAGGTAGAGATTGAGCGTGACGCTAAGCGCGTTCGTATCAACATTCACTGCGCAAAGCCCGGCATGGTTATCGGCCGTGGCGGTTCTGAAATCGAGAAGCTCAAGAAGATCTGCGAGAAGAAGCTCTCCGGTGATAAGGAAGTTTTCATCAACATCGTAGAAATCAAGCAGCCTGACCTCAACGCACAGCTCGTTGCAGAGAACATCGCTGCTCAGCTTGAGAAGAGAGTTTCCTTCCGCCGTGCTCTTAAGCAGGCTATCAGCCGTACAATGAAGCTTGGTGCAAAGGGTATCAAGACTCAGGTTTCCGGCCGTATCGGCGGCGCAGAAATCGCTCGTACAGAGCGTTATCATGAGGGTACAATCCCGCTGCAGACAATTCGTGCAGATATTGATTATGGTTTTGCAGAGGCACATACCACATACGGCATCATCGGTGTCAAGGTATGGCTTTACAAAGGCGAGGTTCTTCACGACACTCGCAAGCCTCGTAGGGAAGGGGGAGCAAAATAATGCTGTTACCGAAACGTGTAAAATACCGCAGAGTCCACAGAGGTCGCCTTAAGGGCGCCGCACACCGTGGTAACAAGGTTACTTACGGTCAGTTTGGTCTTGTTGCTCTCGAGCCCGCATGGATCACAGCAAACCAGATCGAGGCAGCCCGTATCGCTATGACACGTTACACAAAGCGTGGCGGTAAGGTATGGATCAAGATTTTCCCCGATAAGCCGATCACAGAGAAGCCCGCTGAAACTCGAATGGGTTCAGGTAAAGGTTCTCCGGAATATTGGGTAGCAGTTGTTAAGCCCGGCAGAGTTATGTTCGAAGTCGCCGGCGTTGACGAAGCTGTAGCACGTGAGGCTATGCGTCTCGCTGCAAACAAACTTCCTATCAAGTGCAAGTTTGTAACTAAAGAAGAAACGGATGGTGAGCAATAATGAAAGCCAGTGAAATCAGAAAGCTTTCCGCTAAAGAGCTGGATGCTAAGCTGCTTGAGCTGAAGGACGAGCTGTTTAAACTGCGCTTCCAGCAAGCCGTTAATCAGCTCGACAACCCGATGCGCATCAGTGCTGTAAAGAAGGATATTGCAAGAATCAAGACTGTTCAGCGTGATATCGAACTTCACGGCACAGAGGCTTAAAGAAGGGGAGGTCAAGTTCAATGAGCGAAAGAAACCTTAGAAAGACAAGAGTTGGTATTGTAACAAGTGACAAGATGGATAAGACAGTTGTCGTATCCGTTAAGGACAAGATTCAGCACCCGCTCTACAAGAAGATCATCAACAACACGATCAAGCTTAAGGCACACGACGAAAACAACGTTTGTGGCATCGGCGACCGTGTTCTCGTAATGGAGACTCGCCCCATGTCCAAGGACAAGAGATGGCGCGTAGTCGAGATCATCGAAAAAGCTAAATAATTTTGGCGCAAGTGTAAGGAGGCAAACACTGTGATACAGCAACAGACTTACCTGAAAGTAGCTGACAACACGGGCGCAAAGGAAATTATGTGCATTCGTGTTCTCGGCGGTACCAGGAAAAGATACGCTCACGTAGGCGATATCATCGTTGCTTCTGTTAAGAAAGCAGCACCCGGCGGAGTTGTCAAGAAGGGTGATGTTGTAAAGGCTGTAGTAGTTCGTACAGCGTTCAGCATCCGCCGTGATGACGGCACATACATTCGTTTCGACGAAAATGCAGCTGTTATCATCAAGGAAGACAAGAACCCGAGAGGCACCCGTATTTTTGGCCCGGTAGCAAGAGAGCTTCGTGAGAAGGATTTCCTCAAGATTCTCTCTCTCGCACCCGAAGTGCTTTGATGGAGGTACTTGGACAATGAATAAACTTCACGTTAAAAAAGGCGACGAAGTCGTCGTTATCAATGGTAAAGATCGCGGCTCAAGAGGCAAGGTTATGGAAGTTTCCCCTTCAGAGGGTAAGGTTATCGTTGAAGGCGTTAACCTTGTAACCAAGCACGTAAAGCCCCGCAGAATGGGTGAGCCCGGCGGCCTTGTAAAGGCTGAGAGCGCACTCTACGCTTGCAAGGTTCAGCTTATCTGCCCCAAGTGCGGCAGACCCACAAGAACCGGCAGCAAGATCAACGCTAAAGGTCAGAAAGTACGCACCTGTAAGAAGCAGGATTGCGGAGCAGAATTTTAAGGGAGGGACATGACTGAAATGGCACAGCTTAGAGAACAGTACAAGAACGAGATTGCGCCTGCTCTTATGAAGAAATTCGGTTACAAGAGCGTCATGCAGATCCCGAAGCTTGACAAAGTTATCATTAACGTCGCAGCAGGCGAGGCAATCGCTAACCCCAAGGCTATCGATGCTATCGTTTCCGACATTTCACAGATCACCGGTCAGAAGCCCATCGTTTGTAAGGCAAAGAAGTCCGTTGCAAACTTCAAGCTTCGTGAGGGCATGCCCATCGGTGTAAAGGTCACACTCAGAGGCGAGAGAATGTACGAGTTCGTTGAGAGATTCTTCGGTCTCGCTCTTCCCCGCGTTCGTGACTTCAGAGGTATCAACCCCAATTCATTCGACGGCAGAGGCAACTACTCAATGGGTATCAAAGAGCAGCTTGTTTTCCCTGAAATTGACTACGATAAGATCGATAAGGTCAGAGGCATGGATATCTGCTTCGTAACAACAGCAAACACAGACGAAGAAGCTCGCGAGCTGCTTACACTCATGGGCGCTCCGTTCGCGAAGTAAGGAGGGAATACTGTGGCTAAGACATCAATGAAAGTAAAGCAGGCTAGACCCGCTAAGTACTCAACAAGACAGTACAACAGATGCAAGATCTGCGGTAGACCCCACGCATATCTTCGTAAGTACGGCGTATGCCGTATCTGCTTCAGAGAACTGGCTCACGACGGCCAGATTCCCGGCGTAAAGAAAGCAAGCTGGTAAGCAATTGCAAAGGAGGTAACGCTATGCAAATCACTGACTCAATCGCTGATATGCTTACGAGAATCCGTAATGCTAATTCCGCTAAGCATGATACAGTGAAGGTTCCCGCGTCCAACATGAAGAAAGCAATTGCTCAGATTCTTGTTGATGAGGGTTATATCAAAAGCTTTAAGGTTGAGGATGACGGCAAGCAGGGTATGATTGAAATCGCCCTCAAGTACGGCCCCAACAAGTCCCAGGTTATTACTGGTCTGCGCAGAGTTTCCAAGCCCGGCCTGCGTATCTACACAAATTGCGAGGATATGCCCAAGGTTATGAAAGGCCTCGGCATCGCTATCCTCTCAACTTCTAAGGGTATTATGACTGACAGGGATGCACGCAAAGCCAACGTTGGCGGCGAAATCCTTGCATTCGTTTGGTAAGGAGGTGCTGCAAAATGTCAAGAATAGGCAGAATGCCCATCGCGGTTCCCGCAGGTGTTGAAGTTACAATTGACGGCAGCACTGTTACTGTAAAAGGCCCCAAGGGTACTCTTACAAGAACCGTACACAACAACATGAAGGTCGAGCTCGACAATGGTTTTATCACTGTTACTCGTCCCGATGACAACAAGCTCAACAGATCACTTCACGGTCTTACCCGTACACTTATCGCAAACATGGTTACAGGCGTTAACGAGTCCTACAAGAAGGAACTCGATGTTAACGGTGTTGGTTACCGTGTTGAGGTTAAGGCAGGCACACTGTGCATGAAGCTCGGCTTCTCACACGACGTTAACATGACTCCTCCCGAGGGTGTTACAGTTGAGTGCCCCACACCTAACAAGATTGTTATTTCCGGTCCCGATAAGCAGATGGTTGGCCAGTTTGCTGCGGAAGTTCGCGAGAAGCGTCCCCCCGAGCCGTACAAGGGCAAGGGCATCAAGTATGTTGATGAAGTTATCCGCCGCAAAGAAGGTAAAGCCGGTAAGGGTAAATAAGATTGAAGGAGTTGAAACGAAATGGTTAAAAGGCCTGAAACAAGAAAGGCAAGAGACGCACGTCACGCAAGAGTGCGTAAGAAAATCTCCGGTACACCGGAGTGCCCCCGTCTCAGCGTATTCCGCTCCCTTCAGCATATCTATGCTCAGCTCATCGATGATGTTAACGGCGTAACACTCGCTGCAGCTTCATCAGTTGAGAAGGATTTCGCAGAGTATGGCGGAAACAAGACCGCTTCCCGTAAGGTTGGCGAGATGCTCGCAAAACGTGCAACTGAAAAAGGCATCGAATGCTGTGTCTTTGACAGAGGCGGTTATATCTACCACGGCCGTGTTCAGGAACTGGCCGAAGGCGCCCGTGAGGGTGGCCTCAAGTTCTGAGTAAGGAGGGTAAAACTTTGGCTAAAATTGACGCATCGGCATTAGAACTCACAGAACGTGTAGTTACTATTAACCGTGTTTCCAAAACAGTTAAGGGCGGTCGTATCTTCAAGTTTGCTGCACTTGTTGTCGTTGGTGACGGCAACGGCCTCGTAGGCTTCGGTCTCGGCAAATCAGGTGAAGTTCCGGACGCTATCCGTAAGGGCATCGAGGATGCTAAGAAGAACCTCTTCAGAGTTTCTCTTAAGGGTACAACAATCCCCCATGAGGTTCTCGGTAAGTTTGGTGCAGGCGTAGTTCTGCTCAAGCCCACAGCACCCGGTACCGGTGTTATCGCCGGCGGCCCCGTTCGTGCAGTTGTTGAAACAGTAGGCATTAAGGACATCCGTACTAAGGCTCTCCGTTCCAACAATCCCTGCAACGTAGTAAGAGCTACTATCGACGGTCTTAAGCAGCTTCGTACAATCGAAGAAGTTTCTGCTATCCGCGGTAAGTCAGCATCAGAAATTCTTGGTTAAGGAGGGTGGAACAAATGGCAGATATTAAGGTCAAGCTCGTAAAAAGTCTGATCGGTTCAAACAAGAGCCAGATTGCCACCGCTCACGCACTCGGTCTCAAGAAGATCGGCGATGAAAAGGTTCAGCCCGATAATGCAGCTACTCAGGGCAAGGTTAAGAAGATTGTTCACCTTGTCCAGGTAAGCGAAGCATAAGCAAGGAGGTGCTTGAGAATGAAATTACATGAACTTTCACCGGCACCCGGTTCCACTTCGGAGCGTAAGCGTATCGGTAGAGGTCCCGCTTCCGGTCAGGGTAAAACCGCCGGTAAGGGTCACAAAGGTCAGAAGGCTCGTGCCGGCAGAGGCATGAGAGCCGGTTTTGAAGGCGGTCAGATGCCCCTTCAGAGACGAATCCCCAAGAGAGGTTTCGTTAACATTTTCGCTAAAGAGATTGCTATTGTCAATCTTTCCGCTATTGATGAGAAGTTCGCAGACGGCGCAGTTGTTGACGTTGAGGCACTCATCGAGGCAGGCCTTGTTAAGAAGGCACTTGATGGCGTAAAGGTTCTCGGTAACGGCGAGATCAGCAAGAAGCTCACAGTTAAGGCCAACGCTTTTTCTGAGTCCGCTAAGGCTAAAATTGAGGCTGCAGGCGGAAAGGCTGAGGTGATCTGAGGTGCTGCAAACAATAATCAACGCGTGGAAGATTGCCGACCTGCGTAAAAAGATACTGTTCACAGCTCTCATCATCTTTATATTCAGACTCGGTGCAGCAATTCCTGTTCCCTTTACGAACATTGCTGAGGGCGGTATCCTTCAGGGTGCAGCCGAAGGCACATTCATGAGTTACCTCAGCATGATGACAGGTGATGCATTTGCATACGGTACAATCTTCGCTCTGTCGATTACACCGTACATCAATTCATCAATTATCATGCAGCTCCTTACTGTTGCTATTCCTCCCCTTGAGAGACTCTCAAAGGAAGGCGAGGAAGGCCGCAAGAAGATTGCGTCTATCACTCGTTTCGTAACAGTTGGTCTTGGTCTCATGCAGTCCACCGCATATTATTTCTATCTTCGTAACCAGCACTACCTGATGAATATCACAGCTGCTACAGAAGGTTCAAAGACATTTTATGAGGTCTTCCAGGCTCTCGTAATCATCCTTTGCCTTACAGCCGGTACAGCATTCATTATGTGGCTTGGTGAGCAGATTAACACTAAAGGTATCGGTAACGGTATCTCAATCATCCTTTTCGCAGGTATCCTTGCTCGTATTCCCACAATGGTTCTCCAGATGGTACAGTACTTCAAGCTTGGTGACTATGCGACTCTCGGCATGAGCAAAGCATACTATGCTTACTATGCCCTCGCTCCTATCGTTGGCGTAATCGCACTGCTTATGATTGCTTTCATCGTATGGATGGATAACGCTGAAAGACGTATCCCTGTTCAGTATGCAAAGCGCGTTGTCGGCAGAAAGATGTACGGCGGTCAGAGCACACACATTCCGATGAAAGTTAATATGTCAGGCGTTATGCCCGTCATCTTTGCTTCATCAATTCTCTCTCTTCCCCCCACAATTCAGATGTTCGTTGATGTTAAGCCCAACACATTCTGGGATAAGTTCTTCTCAGTTTTCCAGGCAACACATCCGGTTTATGTTGTTCTCTATTTCGTAATGATTATCTTCTTTGCATACTTCTATGCACAGATTCAGTACAATCCCATCGAGATGGCAAACAACATCCGTAAGAACAGCGGTGCTATCCCGGGTATCCGTCCCGGTAAGCCCACATCCGATTATATTGCAAAGATTCTGTCAAGACTTACCCTTATGGGTGCACTCCTTCTGAGTGTTGTAGCTCTCTTCCCGACAGTATTCAGCCAGATTGTTACTGCTTGCCTCAAGCTTGGCGACGTACAGGAAGGTATGAATATCTCACTCGGCGGTACATCAATCATCATTATGGTCGGTGTTGCTCTTGAAACTGTCAAGCAGCTTGAAAGCCAGATGATGATGCGTCACTACAAGGGCTTCCTTGACTAAGGCTTTTAGCCGGAAAGGACTAACGTTATGAAACTTATTCTTCTCGGCGCTCCGGGCGCAGGTAAGGGTACACAGGCTGAGGTAATCAGCGAGAAACTTTCAATCCCTGCGATTTCAACCGGCAATATAATTCGTGAAGCCCTTGCCAATGGCACAGAGATGGGTCTCAAAGCAAAGTCATTTATCGATGCAGGTCAGCTTGTTCCCGATGATGTCGTTATCGGCATCATTAAGGAACGCCTTGCAAAGGATGACTGCGCAGCAGGCTTCATTCTCGATGGCTTCCCCAGAACAATTCCCCAGGCTGAGGCACTCGACACAATGGGTGTTACCATTGACAGAGTAATCAGCATTGAGGTGGCTGACGAAAAGATTGCAAAGAGAATGTCCGGCAGACGTGTCTGCAAGGCTTGCGGCGCATCTTACCACCTCGAATATAAGAAGCCTGCTGTTGAAGGCATCTGTAATGCCTGCGGCGGCGAGCTTATCCAGCGTAAAGACGATCACCCCGATACAGTTCTTGACAGACTTCATGTTTACCATGAGCAGACAGAGCCGCTGAAGGGTTACTATGAGAAGAAAGGTATTCTTCGCATAGTTGAAGGCCAGGAGGAGGTTGCTGATACTACAGCACTCACCCTCAAGGCATTGGAGGATTAAGCATGATAGTGCTCAAAACTAACCGAGAGCTGAGTCTCATGCGTGAGGCTTGCCGAATCTCGGCAGGAGCATTAAGAGTGGCAGGCGAGGCGGTACAGCCCGGCGTAACAACCGAGGAAATTGACCGCATAGCTTACGAGTATATAATTAAGCAGGGTGCTAAACCCAACTTTCTTAATTACAACGGCTTTCCTGCCACAGCATGCATTTCCATAAACGACGAGGTCATTCACGGAATTCCGAGCAAGAAGCGAGTCATCAAGGAAGGCGATATAGTAAGTATCGACCTTGGTGCAGTGCTGGACGGCTACAACGGCGATAATGCTGCTACTTTTGCTGCGGGCAAAATAAGCCCTGAAGCAGAGCGGCTGATCAACACCACTCGCGAAAGCCTTTACAAAGGTATCGAGGCGGCTGTTGCAGGCGGCAGAATCGGCGACATTTCAAGCGCAGTCCAGACCTATTGCGAGGAAAGAGGCTTCTCCGTAGTCCGCGACTTTGTAGGACACGGTATCGGAGCCAAGCTCCACGAAGACCCAAGCGTACCGAACTACGGCACACCCGGACGTGGTGTGCGCCTGTTACCGGGCATGACTCTGGCCATTGAGCCCATGATTAATATGGGCGGCTACGAAGTCAGACAATTGTCAGACGGATGGACTATCAAGACAAAAGACGGTGGTTTATCCGCACATTTTGAGCATACCGTTGCAATAACGGCAGACGGTCCGAAGATTCTCACACTTGAATGAGGTGGCGATCTATGGAGCTCGGAATCGGAAGCGTCGTCCGCTCTGAAGCGGGGCGTGACAAGTACAAGCTGATGGTTGTTGTCGGTACGGACTCAGGTATGTTGCTGCTTTGTGACGGCAAAGAGCGTAAGCTCGAAAGTCCGAAGCGTAAAAATCCGCGGCACGCAGCACAGACCGAAATCGTACTTAAAGACAGCGATATGGCAACCAATCGCAGTTTAAAAAGGGCGCTGGCTGCAATAAGGCCGGTTGACCTGAACTCAGGGAGGTAAAGAGTTATGTCAAAACAGGATATGATAGAAGTTGAAGGTACAGTAATCGAAGCGCTGCCTAATGCAACCTTCCAGGTTGAGCTTGAGAACGGACACAGGCTGCTTGCTCATATCTCAGGTAAGCTGAGAATGAACTACATCCGAATCCTTCCCGGCGATAAAGTTACGGTTGAAATGTCACCGTACGACCTGACCAAGGGCCGCATTACGTGGCGAACAAAATAAGCACAGCGTATTATCAAGGAGGTATTCCTAATGAAAGTCAGACCTTCTGTAAAGAAAATTTGCGAGAAGTGCAAGATCATTAAGCGTAAGGGTAAGATCATGGTTATCTGTGAAAACCCGAAGCACAAGCAGCGTCAGGGTTAATCTGACGCAAACCATTAACGGAGGTGCAACTGTAAAATGGCACGTATATCAGGTGTCGACCTGCCCAGAGACAAGAGAGTCCAGATCGGTCTCACTTACATCTACGGCATCGGTCCCAAGACCGCAAACGATATTATTGCGGCTACCGGTATTAATCCCGACACGAGAGTTAAGGATCTCACAGAAGATGAGGTTTCCAAGCTCCGTGAGTACATCGACCACAACGTAAAGGTCGAAGGTGATCTCAGAAGAGAAACAGCATTCGATATCAAGAGACTTATCGAAATCGGCTGCTACCGCGGCGTTCGTCATCGTAAGAGCCTCCCCGTAAGAGGTCAGCGCTCTAAGACAAATGCTCGTACCCGTAAGGGCCCGAAGAAGACGATCGCTAACAAGAAAAAGTAAGTGAAGGAGGAAACAAGAAATGGCAAAAGCTAATGTTAAAAAGGCCGGCGCAACCCGCAGACGCCGTGAGCGCAAGCACATTGAGCGTGGTGCTGCTCATATTCAATCCACCTTCAACAACACTATCGTAACAATTACTGATACACAGGGTAACGCTGTATCATGGGCAAGTGCAGGCGAGATGGGCTTCAGAGGTTCAAGAAAGTCCACTCCTTTCGCAGCACAGACAGCTGCAGAGACAGCTGCTAAGGCTGCTATGGAGCACGGCATGAAGTATGTTGAAGTTTACGTTAAGGGCCCCGGCGCAGGTCGTGAGGCTGCTATCAGAGCTCTTCAGACTGCAGGTCTTGAAGTAAGCATGATCAAGGACGTAACTCCCATTCCTCACAACGGCTGCCGTCCCCCCAAGAGAAGACGCGTATAACCTTATATTTCAGGAGGTGTAATTACTATGGCAAGATATACAGGTGCGGTTTGTAAGCTTTGCCGCCGTGAGGGCAAGAAACTTTTCCTCAAGGGCGCAAGATGCTACACAGGCAAGTGTGCTTTCGAGCGTCGTCAGTACGCTCCCGGTCAGCACGGCCAGAGCCGCAAGAAGACTTCCGAGTACGGCGTTCAGCTTCGTGCAAAGCAGCAGGCTAAGCGTTACTACGGTATTCAGGAAGGTCAGTTCCACAAGTATTTCCTTATGGCTGAGCGCCGTCAGGGCGTTACCGGTGAGAACCTGCTCAGAATCTGCGAAAGCCGTCTTGATAACATCGTTTATCTCCTCGGTTGGGCTAACTCCCGTGCAGAAGCAAGACAGCTTGTCACACACGGCCATTTCACAGTCAACGGCAAGAAGGTAGACATCCCGTCATACCTTACAAAGGCTGGTGACGAGGTTGCCATCAAGGCTAAGAGCAAGGATAGCGACAAGTTCAAGGCTCTTCTTGAGTCCGACGGTCGTCCTGTTCCCCAGTGGCTTGACCTCAACGCAGAGGCTGCAACGGCAAAGATTGTCGCTCTTCCCGATCGTGAGCAGATTGCTACTCCCGTTGAAGAGCATCTCATCGTTGAGTTCTACTCGAAATAATGTTTTTGAGTTTCTGTCTTATTTACTCAATTTAACAAGGAGGGTTTTGAATGATAGGAATCGAGAAGCCCACAATCGAAACTGCCGAATTCAGTGCCAGTGGAGATTACGGAAAATTTGTGCTTGAGCCGCTTGAGCGTGGCTACGGTACAACACTCGGCAACAGCCTGAGAAGAGTTCTCCTCTCCTCACTGCCCGGCTATGCCATCACATCCGTTAAGATTGACGGTGTGTTCCACGAGTTTTCAACGATCAAGGGCGTCAAGGAAGACGTTACAGAAATCGTGCTTAATCTCAAGAGTGTAATCCTCAAAATCCATGGCGACGGCCCCAAGACAATGTACATCGATGCATCAGGCGCAGGTGTTGTCACAGCAGGCGACATCAGCACTGACAGCGAGGTTGAAATCATCAACCCCGAGCTGCCTATAGCTACACTCGATGCAGATGCTCACCTGAGCATGGAGCTTACCTGCGACAAGGGTCGCGGTTATGTCTCTGCAGAGCGTAACAAGGCTATTCTCCAGCCCGTAATCGGTGTTATTGCAATCGACTCAATTTATACACCTGTTCTTAAGGTGAACTACACAGTAGAGAACACACGTGTTGGTCAGATTACTGACTACGACAAGCTTACACTTGAAGTGTGGACAGACGGCACCATTAATGCTAAGGAAGCCGTTTCTCTCGGTGCCAAGATCCTCAACGAGCATCTCAGTCTCTTCGGAGATTTGTCAGACGAGGCATTTGACACAGAGGTTATGGTCGTTAAGGACGACAACGTAATGGAAAAAGTCCTGGAGATGACCATTGAGGAACTTGACCTTTCCGTTCGCTCCTTCAACTGCTTGAAGAGAGCCGGAATCAACAAGGTTGAAGACCTTATCAACAAGTCCGAAGAGGATATGATGAAGGTTCGTAACCTTGGTAAGAAGTCACTTGACGAAGTTGTTGCAAAGCTCAGATCTCTCGGCTTTGACCTTCGCAAGGACGAAGAATAATTTTTAACCACAACTATTAGCCTTTTATTTATCGGCAAAGGAGTGATTTAAATGCCCGGTACCAGAAAGCTCGGCAGACCCAGCGATCACCGTATGGCAATGCTTCGCGCAATGGTTACTTACCTCTTGGAGAACGGCAAGATCGAGACTACCGTTACAAGAGCTAAGGAAGTCCGTTCATTAACGGAAAAAATGATCACCGTCGCTAAGGACAACACACTTACAGCAAAGCGTCAGGCTCTTGCATTCGTAACTAAGGAAGATGTTGTTAAAAAGCTTTTCGACGAAATCGCCCCCAAGTACAAGGATGTTAACGGCGGCTACTGCCGTATCATCAAGACCGGTCCCCGCCGCGGTGACGCAGCAGAGATGTGCATCATCGAACTCGTAAACGACGATGCTGCGGTTGAAGAGAAGAAGGCAAAGAAGGCTTCCAAGTAAGTCTGACTTAACTTCTTAACATCTTTTAAATCAGATACGCCCTGTCTTTCGGCAGGGCGTATTTTTATATATTTGCAACTTGCTTTTAAGAAAGCTAAGCTTTGCGAAGCAAAAGACTGAAGGTTGTTTATAAAAAACAATTCTTCCTTCAGTTGGCATTTTTACTGATGAGATTATATTTGTTGTTGCGTTTTCCTTTTTATTGTGATAAAATTTAGCAAATAAAAAATCTCAAAATATAAAATGAAGGAGATCAAACATAAAATGAAAAGTATCAAAGTAGTAATTTCAGTTGTTGCGGCTTTTGCTTTGCTTGTGGTATTAGCTGGTGTTATTACGCAGGTTATTATTCCGAACCAAAACTATAGCAATGCCGTTTCTTTGATGAATAATAAAAAGTATGATGAAGCTATAGCTGCCTTTGAAGAACTTTATGGATATAAGGACAGTGAAGAAAAAATTTTGGAAGCCAAATATAGTAAAGCGAATACTCTTTTTGAAAGCGGAAAAGAGGCAGAGGCTGCTATAGTTTTTGGTGGAATATCATCATATAAAGATTCACGCGCAAGAAGCCGTGAACTATGGGATAAAGTAGCTCAGCGTGAAACAATTTCTGCCGGCAGTTACCATACAGTAGCTCTCAAAACGGATGGTACAGTGGTTGCGACTAATCACACTAACAATGACCCGACATTTTATGAATATTACAGAGGTCAATGTGATGTAAGCGGTTGGAGAAATATTATTGCTGTTTCAGCAGGTAATAGTCACACTGTAGGTCTCAAAGCAGACGGTACAGTGGTTGCGGTTGGCGATAATAGTAAGAGCCAATGTAATGTAAGCGATTGGACCGATATGGTTGCAATTTTTGCGTGCGAAGATAAAACGTTTGGTCTCAAGTTAGATGGTACAATCGCTGTTGCTGGTGGAGTTGATTGTCTATATGGATGGACTGATGTTATTTCTGTTACTTATGGTGTATATTCTGAAATAGCTCTCAAATCAAATGGTACGGTTGTTGCTTGGGGGGATTATGATTCCCTTGATGTTACGAAGACATGGACAGATATAGTTGAGATTTATTCAGGAGCCTTCCATACAGTAGGACTAAAATCCGATGGTACTGTTGTTACAACCGGTAATGATGAAGGATTAAGGAACTGGACTGATATAGTTGCTGTTTCTGCAGGTTTAAATCACACGATAGGTCTTAAATCAGACGGTACTGTTGTTGCTGTAGGTTGGGAGCTTTCCGATTTTAATGATAAAGTAAGCGAATGGACTGATATAGTTGCTGTGTCTGCAGGTAGTAATTATGTAGTCGCTCTTAAGTCTGACGGTACAGCTGTTGCTGCAGGTAGTAATTTTCACGGTGGATGTGATGTTAACGGATGGGACAACATAAAACTTCCGGATAGTGTCAGATAATTTAATTTAATTTACGAATAAGAAATTACAATCCGGCAATCTTCAACAAAAGATGGTCTAATATAATTTTATTAAAATGTAAATCTAAATTCCAAATTACTCGCGGCAGACGGTACAATAAATGCGCTCTCCCGAAAAATTGGACTGGAATACGCGGTTGTTACGGATTTTTTAAATCAAAGATGAGCCTTTCAAAGTATTGATGAACAATACAGTAAGACTATCGTGTTTATAAATTAAGCACAATGGCGAATTTTCAAAAACCTATTTACTTTAACGTGCTAATATGTTAAAATGCTAACACATTAAAAAATACGAAAGGTTGTATTTATTATGAAAAAGTTATTAGCACTTCTTCTTGTTTTCTCAATGGTATTCTGCTTCGCAGCATGCGGTAAGTCAGATACAATCGTTGTAGGCTACACAATCTATGAGCCTATGAACTATAAGGATGCAAACGGCGAGCTTGTTGGTTTCGATACCGAACTTGCAAAGAAGGTTTTCGAGAACCTTGGTTATAAGAATGTTGTTTTCAAGGAAATCGAGTGGAGCGACAAGTACACAGAGCTTGAGGCTGGTTCAATCGATTGTATCTGGAACGGCTTTACAGCAAACGTAGCAGATGAAGATGACGGTATTCAGCGTTCAGAGAAGGTCGATTTCTCGTACAACTATATGGAAAACCTTCAGGTAGTTGTTGTCAAGAAGGGTTCCGGCATCGCTTCAGCTGCTGACCTTAAGGGTAAGTTCGGTTGTGCAGAAAGCGGTTCAGCAGGTGAGACTTATGCAAATGGCTTTGAGGCTGCAGAAATCAAGGGTCTTCCCAAGCAGACAGACTGCCTTACAGAAGTAAACGGTAAGTCACGTGATTTCGCTGTTCTCGATGCTCAGCTTGCAAAGGCTTACGTAGGTAAGGGTGACTATGCAAACCTCGAAATCGTAGAGGGTCTCTCAAGTGATGTTGAATATTATGCAATCGGTTTTAAGAAGGGCAGCGACCTTACAGCAAAGGTTAACGAGCAGCTCGAAGCTCTTGCGGCAGACGGTACACTCAAGACTCTTGCTGAGAAGTACGGCGTAGGCAACTCTGTTGTTACAGATTTCTCAAACCAGAAATAATAATTTTTTAAAGATATACCAATTGGAGTTTTAATATGTCCTTTTTAGAAGTCACGGCTTTTTTGTTCGACGGCTTTAAAATATCTTTGCTTATCTTTGCGGTGACGCTGCTTTGCGGCGCACCGCTTGGTTTGCCTATAGCCTTCTGCTCTATGAGCCGTTTTAAAGTTGTCAAGTCAATTTCAAAGGTTTTTGTCTGGATTGTAAGAGGTATTCCTCTTATGCTCCAAATCTTTATTATCTACTATGTTCCGGGTCTGCTTTTTGATTTCCAGATTTTCGGTGACGTAGATAAGTTTATGTTTATTGAGTACGGTATTACTGATGCCGGCCGTGTTTTAGCGGTACTGATTGCGTTTACAATCAACTACGCCTGCTATTTCTCCGAGATTTACAGAGGTGGTATTGAGTCAATATCAAAGGGTCAGTACGAAGCCGGTTATGTGCTTGGTCTTACCAAATCACAGATTTTCAAAAAAATCATCCTCAAGCAGGTAATCCAGCGTATAGTTCCGCCTATGTCAAATGAAATTATTACGCTTATAAAGGATACGGCTCTTGCTAACTGTATTATGGTTTGTGAGATTGTTAAAAATGCCAAGGAGCTTGCGGCTACAAAAGCGTTGGTATGGCCACTGTTCTTTACAGGTGTATTTTACCTTATCTTTGTCGGTATTCTTACTATTGTACTCGGCAAGGTCGAAAAGAAGCTTAGCTATTTCAGGAGTTAAATTATGTCGATATTAGAAGTAAGTAATATAAGAAAAAGCTTCGGCAAAACCGAAGTTCTCAAAGATATAAGCTTTACTCTTGAAAAGGGTGAGGTGCTTTCAATCATCGGTTCGTCGGGAAGCGGTAAGACTACTCTGCTCCGCTGTCTCAACTTCCTCGAGATTGCCGATTGCGGTAAAGTAAAGGTTGATGACGATGTGCTTTTTGACAGCGAAAGCAAAGAAAAACTGTCCGATGAAAAGATGAGAGAGAACCGACTCAACTTTGGTCTTGTTTTCCAGAATTTCAATCTCTTTCCTCAGTATACCGTTCTGGAGAATCTTACGCTTGCACCTACCTTGCTTAAGAAAGGTACCTCCGAAGAGATTAAGGAAAAGGCATTAAGTATAATTAAAAGTGTAGGACTTGAAGAGAAAGTTGATTTCTATCCTTGTCAGCTTTCCGGCGGTCAGCAGCAGCGTGTTGCGATTGCGCGTGCGCTTGCGCTCAACCCCAAGATTCTTTTCTTCGATGAGCCTACATCTGCGCTCGACCCCGAGCTTACACAGGAAGTGCTCAACGTTATAAAGGGTCTTAAGAATACGGGATGCACAATGGTTATCGTTACTCATGAAATGGATTTTGCAAGACACGTTTCCGATAAGGTCATCTTTATGGCTGACGGTGTTATCGAAGAGCAGGGTACACCCGAAGATGTGCTTGTTAATCCGAAATCCGAACGCACAAAGGCTTTCCTTAATAAGCTGAACTGATAAAAACAAAATAAATATTATGCACACTTTACCTCGTGTTTAGGTATCAAATGCCTATACAGAGCGAAAGTGTGCTTTTTTCATTTTTCGAAGAAAACAAAAAATGAGTGCAAATCGGCAAAAAAATCGAGAAATCGGGCTGAAAATTTTTGATTTTCTATAAAAAAGCTATTGACTTTTGCTCAAAAATGCCTTATAATACCGAATTACAATTAAAATGGATTTATAGCGACTTCACTAAAAAGTCCATTTGATATTGTGCAAAACGCACAAAAACTACAGCGAATTCCGGCTAAATTTCTAATTGCGATATACAAAAGAATGGAGTGATTAGCCTATGGCAAAAGCAGCCAAAATGATCAAGCACGGCAAGATCGAGCGACTGTGCTATGGACGAAACAATGAGGTCATGGGAATGCCCAACTTCATCGAAATCCAGAAGAAATCCTATCAGTGGTTCCTTGAAAAGGGAATGAGAGAGGTTTTCCGCGACATCGATGAAATCACAGACTATACGGGTAACCTCGTCCTCACATTTGTCGACTTCCGTATGGAAGACAAGCCCAAGTACACAATTGCCGAGTGCAAGAAGCGTGACGCAAGCTACTCTGCACCCATGCGTGTTACAGCTCGTCTCTACAATAAAGAGACAGGCGAAATCAAAGAGAACGAAGTCTTTATGGGCGACTTCCCCATTATGACTGAGAGCGGCACATTCGTTATCAACGGTGCAGAGCGTGTTATCGTTTCACAGCTCGTCCGTTCACCCGGTGTCTACTTTGATATCGACCACGATAAGGTTGGTAAAGAGCTTTACACAACCCAGATCATTCCCAACAGAGGTGCATGGCTCGAGTTCGAGACTGACCAGAACGACCTCTACTATGTAAGAATTGACAAGAACAGAAAGATTTTTGTTACTACCTTCATCCGCGCTCTCTTCTGCGGTACAGAGCTTGGCGAGGGTACAAATCAGGATATTCTCGATATGTTCGGCGATGATATTCGTATCAACGCAACACTCGAGAAGGATGAGAAGCAGAATGCAGGCGAAGCTCTCCTCGAAGTATATCGCAAGCTTCGTCCCGGTGAGCCGCCCTCAATCGAGACAGCTCAGACTCACCTCGACAACCTCTTCTTCGATCCTCACCGTTACGACCTCTCCAGAGTAGGCCGTTAC
This sequence comes from Acutalibacteraceae bacterium, assembly GCA_045123695.1. Classification (GTDB taxonomy): domain Bacteria; phylum Bacillota; class Clostridia; order Oscillospirales; family Acutalibacteraceae; genus UBA8612. Next base: position 81,315 of record JBGVKJ010000033.1, on the reverse strand, counting down.
AAGTACAACAAGAAGCTTGCTATTTCTGACAGACTTGCAGGTTGCACACTTGCTGATATGATTGTCAGCCCCGCAACAGGCGAAATCCTTGCAGAGCCCGGCGAGCTTATCACAAAAGAGAAGGCATACGAAATCGAGCAGGCAGGTGTAAGCAAGGCTTACGTTGACCTCGACGGTAAGACAGTATGTATCATCTCCAACGGTATGGTCGATATCGGCACATACTTCCCGCAGTTTACAAAGGAACAGCTCGAAGATGCAGCTATCAATGAGAAGGTAAGCTTTACAGCTCTCAAGCCCATCGTTGATGCAGCAGCAGACGAAGGCTGGACTGATGAAGAGATTCTTGCAAAGCTTCTCGAAAGCTGCGATGACCTTATTCCCAAGCACATTGTTCGTGAAGATATCTTCGCTTCAATCAACTACCTCAACTGCCTTGCAAACGGCCTTGGCAGCAAGGATGACATTGACCACCTCGGTAACAGACGTATCCGCTGCGTAGGTGAGCTTCTTCAGAATCAGTTCAGAATCGGCTTCACCAGAATGGAAAGAGTTGTACGCGAGCGTATGTCAATCCAGGCTCAGGACAGCGATAAGCTCACTCCTCAGTCACTTATCAGCATCCGTCCTGTTGTTGCAGCTATCAAAGAGTTCTTCGGTTCTTCACCGCTTTCACAGTTCATGGATCAGACCAACCCGCTTTCAGAGCTGACTCATAAGCGTCGTCTTTCAGCTCTCGGCCCCGGCGGTCTTTCCCGTGACCGTGCAGGTTTCGAAGTCCGTGACGTTCACTACAGCCACTATGGCCGTATGTGTCCCATCGAGACTCCTGAAGGTCCCAACATCGGTCTTATCTCTTACCTTGCAACATTTGCAAGAATCAATGACTACGGCTTTATCGAGGCTCCCTACCGTAAGGTAGATAAGGAGACCGGTATTGTTTCCGACGAAGTTGTTTATATGACAGCTGACGTCGAAGATAACTACATCGTCGCTCAGGCTAATGAGCCTCTCGACGAGAACAACCGCTTCAAGAACCCCAGAGTCAATGCCCGTCACCGTGACGAGTTCCTCGATATCGAGAACAACAGAGTTGACTATATGGACGTTTCTCCCAAGATGGTTGTTTCTGTTGCAACAGCTATGATTCCCTTCCTTGAGAACGATGACGCCAACCGTGCGCTCATGGGCTCTAACATGCAGAAGCAGGCTGTTCCGCTTCTTAAGACAGATGCTCCCATCGTTGCTACAGGTATGGAGTACAAGGCTGCTGTTGACTCGGGTGTTTCACTTGTTGCAAAGCGTGCAGGTACAGTTACCTATGTAAGCGCAGACAAGATTGAAATCCTCACCGCAGAAGGCGAGATTGACACCTACGAGCTTATCAAGTTCCAGCGTTCAAACCAGGGCACATGTATCAACCAGCGTCCCGTTGTCAAGGCAGGCCAGAAGGTTGACTATATGGAAGTTATCGCAGACGGCCCTGCAACAGACCTCGGTGAAATCAGCCTTGGTAAGAATGCCCTCATCGGCTTTATGACCTGGGAAGGTTACAACTACGAGGACGCTGTTCTTATCAACGAAAAACTCGTCCGTAACGATGTTTACACATCAATCCATATCGAAAAGTACGAGCTTGAAGCACGTGATACAAAGCTCGGTCCGGAAGATATCACAAGAGATATCCCCAATGTCGGTGATGATGTACTCAAAGACCTTGATGAGGACGGTATCATCCGCATTGGTGCAGAGGTACACTCCGGCGATATCCTTGTCGGTAAGGTAACACCCAAGGGTGAAACCGAACTGACTGCTGAAGAGAGACTTCTCCGTGCAATCTTCGGCGAAAAGGCAAGAGAGGTCAGAGATACTTCTCTTCGTGTTCCCCATGGTGAATACGGTATCGTTGTTGATGTCGAAGTATTCACACGTGAAAACTGCGACGAACTCAACCCCGGCGTAAACAAGGTTGTACGCTGCTACATCGCTCAGAAGCGTAAGCTCTCTGTCGGTGATAAGATGGCAGGTCGCCACGGTAACAAGGGTGTTGTTTCCAGAATTCTTCCGCAGGAGGATATGCCCTTCCTGCCCGACGGTACTCCGCTTGATATCGTTCTTAACCCCCTCGGCGTTCCCAGCCGTATGAATATCGGTCAGGTTCTTGAGGTTCACCTCGGCTTTGCTGCTAAGTCAATGGGTGTTAAGGTTATGACTCCCGTATTCGACGGTGCAGACGAAAACGATATTATCGAAGCTTTCAAGATGGCTAACGAAAAGCTTATGGAAGCTGCAAGAGCAAAGGCTCTTGAAAACGGTGAAGAGTTCCGCGAGGAAGACGTATTCCAGCTTCGCAGCGACTGTAAGTCAATCCTCAGAGACGGTAGAACAGGTAAGCAGTTTGATAACCCCGTAACAGTCGGTATCATGTATTACCTCAAGCTTCTCCATCTCGTTGACGATAAGATTCATGCCCGTTCAACAGGTCCGTACTCACTCATCACTCAGCAGCCCCTCGGCGGTAAAGCTCAGTTCGGTGGCCAGCGTTTCGGTGAAATGGAAGTTTGGGCTCTTGAAGCATACGGCGCAGCTTATACCCTTCAGGAAATACTCACCGTCAAATCAGACGATGTTGTCGGCCGTGTAAACACATACAAGGCTATTGTTAAGGGTCTCAACGTACCCAAGCCCGGCGTACCCGAGTCATTCAAGGTTCTTATCAAAGAGCTTCAGTCACTCGGTCTTGACGTTAAGGTTCTTGACGGCGACAGAAACGAAATTGACCTCAGACAGTCATTTGACGATGATGATGTCGGTCTCCACATTGTTGATTCCGAGGCATTCAGCACCGTAAACGATGCAGGCGATGCTCAGGGCTACTCACAGGAGGGCGAAGGCATATTTGAAGACGGCGACGCTCAGAGCGACGACTCGGATGATTGGGGCGAAGAGTTACTCGATCCCGAATTCTTCTCAGACGATGTCGCTGATGACAGCTTCGACGAATAATCAAACCGTTCTTCAAAATTTTACTAAAGAAAAGAGGTCGTTTTAATGGATAACAATACAAACGAAATAACCTTTGAATCTATACAGATCGCTCTTGCTTCTCCCGAAAAGATCAGAGAATGGTCACACGGTGAAGTCAAAAAGCCCGAAACAATCAACTACAGAACTCTCAAGCCGGAAAGAGACGGTCTTTTCTGCGAAAAGATTTTTGGCCCCATGAAGGACTGGGAGTGTCACTGCGGTAAGTATAAGCGTATCCGCTATAAGGGCAAGGTCTGTGAGCGCTGCGGCGTTGAGATTACAAAGTCCAAGGTACGCCGTGAGCGTATGGGTCACATTGAGCTTGCTGCTCCTGTTTCCCACATCTGGTATTTCAAGGGTATCCCCTCAAGAATGGGTCTTATCCTCGATATATCTCCCAGAAACCTTGAAAAGGTTCTCTATTTTGCAATGTATATTGTCATCGATCCCGGTGACACACCGCTCAATAAGTATCAGACTCTTTCCGAGAAGGAGTACGGCGACTGGTACGAAAAGTATGGCGACAGCTTCCGTGCAGGCATGGGTGCTGAAGCTATCAAGGAGCTTCTCGCCGAAATCGATATCGATGAGCTTGACGATCAGCTTCGTAATGACCTTGCTAATGCAAGCGGTCAGAAGCGCGCAAGAATCCTCAAGAGACTCGAAGTTGTCGATGCTTTCAAGCATTCAGGCAACAAGCCCGAGTGGATGATTCTTGACGTTGTTCCCGTCATTCCGCCCGATATCCGTCCTATGGTTCAGCTCGACGGCGGCAGATTTGCAACATCTGACCTCAACGACCTGTACCGCAGAGTTATCAACAGAAACAACCGCCTTAAGAAGCTTCTCGAGCTCGGTGCTCCCGATATTATCGTCCGCAACGAGAAGAGAATGCTCCAGGAGGCTGTTGACGCACTTATCGACAACGGCAGAAGAGGCAGACCTGTTACAGGTCCCAACAACCGTCCTCTCAAGTCACTTTCCGATATGCTCAAGGGTAAGCAGGGTCGCTTCCGTCAGAACCTTCTCGGTAAGCGTGTTGACTACTCAGGCCGTTCGGTTATCGTTGTCGGTCCCGAGCTTAAGATTTACCAGTGCGGTCTTCCCAAGGAAATGGCTCTTGAGCTCTTCAAGCCCTTTGTTATGAAGCGCCTTTTCGAAACAAAGGTTGCTCTCAATATCAAAACAGCCCGTAAGATGGTTGAGCGTGCTAACCCCGAAGTATGGGATGCACTCGAGATAGTCATCAAGGACCATCCCGTTATGCTTAACCGTGCTCCTACACTTCACAGACTCGGTATCCAGGCTTTCGAGCCCGTACTTGTTGAAGGCAGAGCAATCAAGCTTCATCCCCTCGTATGTACAGCTTTCAACGCTGACTTCGACGGTGACCAGATGGCTGTTCACGTACCCCTTTCGGCTGAGGCACAGGCTGAAGCACGCTTCCTTATGCTTGCTGCTAACAACCTCCTCAAGCCCTCCGACGGTAAGCCCGTTGCTGTTCCCACACAGGATATGATCCTCGGTTCATACTACATGACTCTTGTCAAGAAGGATGAACCCGGTCAGGGCAAGGTTTTCCGTGATGTCAACGAGGCTATGATGGCTTATGATGAGGGTGATATCACTCTTCATTCAATCATCAAGATCCGTATGACAAAAGAAATCAACGGCAAGCTCTGCACAAAGTTCCTCCAGACAACACTCGGCCGTGTTATCTTCAACAATCCCATTCCTCAGGATCTCGGTCTTATCGAGCGTAAGACAGAGGACGATATGTTCAAGCTTGAGTTCGGTGATATCAGCGACGTTGATTTTGAAGCAATCAAGGATGACGATGCAGCATTCAAGAAGGCTGTCAGCATGATTGCTAAGAAGAAGACAATCGGCCGCGTTATCGAAGGCTGTATCAAGAAGCACGGTACAGCAGTAACAGCTGAGGTTCTTGATAAGATCAAGGCTCAGGGTTACAAGTACTCAACAATTTCAGGTCTTACAGTTTCTGTATTCGATGCTACTATCCCGCAGGAGAAGGCAGGTTACCTTGCTGAAGCTGAAGCAAGAGTTGACTCTATCACAAAGAAATACAGAAAAGGTCTTATCAGTAACGAGAAGCGCTATAAAGACGTTGTTGAAACATGGGAGCAGTGTACAAGCAAGGTTGCTAAGGCTCTTAAAGATGGCTTTAATCCCTACAACCCCATCAATATGATGCTTGACTCCGGTGCCCGTGGTAACGATAGCCAGCTTCGTCAGCTCGCAGGTATGCGTGGTCTTATCGCTAACACATCAGGTAAGACTATCGAAATTCCGATTCGAGCAAACTACAGAGAGGGTCTTAACATCCTCGAATACTTCATTTCTTCACGTGGTGCACGTAAAGGTCTTGCCGATACAGCTCTTCGTACAGCTGACTCAGGTTACCTTACACGTCGTCTTGTTGACGTTTCACAGGATGTTATTATCCACGACGAAGATTGCCATTGCCATGACGGTGTTTACGTCTACGATATCGATGACGGACACAGAGTTATTGAAGACCTCTCCGAGCGTCTTACAGGCAGATATCTGCTTGAGGACCTTGTTGATGAGGCAACAGGCGAGCTCGTAATGAGCTGTGATGCAATGATGACAGAGGAAGACGGCAAGAGAGTTGCTGACTTTGTCAGAGCACACACTCCCGCAGGCGAAAAGGCAAGAATCAAGATCCGTTCACTCCTCACTTGTGAGGCAGAGCACGGCGTATGTATCAAGTGCTACGGCTCCAACCTTGCAACAGGCGATCCCGTTACAGTCGGTGAGGCTGTCGGTATCATCGCTGCTCAGTCAATCGGTGAGCCCGGTACACAGCTTACAATGAGAACATTCCACACCGGTGGTGTTGCTTCTCAGGCCGATATTACACAGGGTCTTCCCAGAGTTGAAGAGCTCTTTGAAGCACGTAAGCCCAAGACTCTTGCTATCATCAGCGAAATCGACGGTGTCGTTTCACTTGAGAAGGTTAAGAACAGCCAGTACGTTGTTGTCAGAAATGCAGAAGAGGGTGAGGAGCGCAGCTACCTTATCACATACGGTCTTCGTATCTGCGTTAAGGACGGCCAGCGCATCAAGAAGGGTGACGATATCACAGAGGGTTCACGCAACCCGCACGATATCCTTGCAGTTCTCGGCGTTGAAGCTGTTCACGATTACCTCATCAAGGAAGTTCAGCGCACATACCGCGGACAGGGTGTTGATATCAACGATAAGCATATCGAAGTTATCGTTCGCCAGATGATGAGAAAGACAAAGGTTGTCGAAGAAGGCGATACAAATCTTCTTCCCGGTACAACTGTTGATGCTCGTGAGATTATCGATGCTAACAACAAGATTCACGCTCTTGAGCAGGAGACAGGCGAGAAGCTCCGCGAGGCTACAGGCACAACAATGCTCCTCGGTATCACAAAGGCTTCACTTGCTACAGACTCCTTCATGTCAGCAGCATCCTTCCAGGAGACAACAAGAGTTCTCACAGATGCAGCTATCAAGGGTAAGACAGATAACCTTATGGGTCTCAAGGAGAACGTTATCATCGGTAAGCTTCTTCCCTCAGGTACAGGTATGAAGTGCTACAGCGATGTTGAGGTTTACTCCACAGGCGCAGAGGAAGAAACTGTTGTCACAGTTGACGCAGAGTAATTCCGAACTGAAATAATTTAAGGAGGGTATTTATGAGATGCGTAAAAGCGCAGCATAATACCCTCCTTGTTATGTGATAATAGCGGTAAAACGGTGCCGATTTTAAGTTGAATTAATTATTCCGGTTGTGAATAAATCGGTTGCGTTGTGCCGATATTCCGATATAGGCATATCTGTACGCAAAAGAACAGACAAGTATATCGTGTTTTTTATTTTGTTTAAACTTACGAAAATTTAAACAAAACTTTGTGAAAAGTGTTGACAAAAAGCGATATATAATGTTAAAATAGTAAACTGTGCCATGTTAGAGAAGTCTGCTGGTCGCTCTTCATAAAAAGGAGCGTCCGGTGTAAGGCTTTTTTATAGAAAATATACAAGAAAGGAGATGTCAACTGTTGCCAACCTTTAATCAGCTTGTTCGCAACGGCAGAGAAACTATCGTCAAGAAGCCCAAGGCTCCTGCTCTTCTTAAGGGTCTCAACTCCCACAAGAACATCATGACAGATAAGGATTCTCCGCAGAAGAGAGGCGTTTGCACAGCAGTTAAGACCGCAACACCCAAGAAGCCCAACTCAGCTCTTCGTAAGATCGCCAGAGTACGTCTTACAAACGGTATTGAAGTTTCCGCTTACATTCCCGGTGTAGGTCACAACCTGCAGGAGCATAGCGTTGTTCTTATCCGTGGCGGCCGTGTTAAGGACCTTCCCGGTGTTCGTTACCACATTATCCGTGGTACACTTGATACCCAGGGTGTTAACGGCAGAATGCAGTCCCGTTCAAAGTACGGTGCAAAGCGTCCGAAGGCAGCCAAAAAGTAATTCCGTTTTTAATTAACGGACCAATCACCAGACAAAATTCTTCTTTGCAGGCTGTGTTCAGTGCATAGGCCTGAACGCAACCAATGCGAGAGTTAAATATATATACATTATATCTGCTCTCTCATTGGCGCCACGAGAATTTAGTCACTCGAGTACCTATGATATCATTATATTTGTGAAGGAGGGAAGCGAAGTGCCAAGAAGAGGCCAGATTGCAAAACGTGATGTTTTGCCCGATCCGCTTTACAACTCAAAACTTGTAACACGCTTAATCAACAGCGTAATGTATGACGGTAAGAAGGGCGTCGCTCAGAAGATTGTTTACGACGCATTCGATATCGTTAAGGAAAAGACAGGCAAGGAGCCCCTTGAGGTTTTTGAGGCAGCTATGGAAAACGTAATGCCCGTTCTCGAGGTTAAGGCTCGCCGTGTCGGCGGTGCAACCTACCAGGTTCCCATGGAGGTTCGTCCCGAAAGAAGACAGACACTCGGTCTGCGTTGGATCACACTTTACAGCCGTCAGCGTTCTGAAAGAACAATGAAGGAGAGACTTGCAAACGAGATCATGGACGCAGTAAACGAGACAGGTTCTGCATTCAAGAAGAAGGAAGATACCCACAAGATGGCAGAAGCCAACAAGGCTTTCTCACATTTCCGTTGGTAATCTTACTGAAAACCTACTTTCAGCGTAAACCATTTTGCGCGGCAAACGGAGGATAATATGCCAAGACAGGTATCTTTGGAAATGACCAGAAATATCGGTATCATGGCTCACATCGATGCCGGTAAAACTACAACCACGGAGGTTTTCGTGTTATACACTGTTAAGACAAATAAAATGGGTTAACCCCACGACGGTACAGCAACAATGGACTGGATGGAGCAGGAGCAGGAGCGTGGTATCACTATCACATCTGCTGCAACAACTTGCTTCTGGAAGAATCACAGAATTAACATCATCGATACTCCCGGTCACGTTGACTTTACAGTTGAGGTTGAGCGTTCGCTCAGAGTTCTCGACGGTTCTGTTACTGTTATGTGCGCTAAGGGCGGCGTTGAGCCCCAGTCTGAGACTGTTTGGCGTCAGGCAGATAAGTACCGTGTTCCGAGAATGATTTACGTCAATAAGATGGACATCACAGGCGCAGATTTCTACAATGTTCTTGATATGATCAAGGACAGACTTAAGTGTAATGCTGTTCCGATTCAGCTTCCCATCGGTTCTGAGTCAGACTTCAAGGGTATGATCGACCTTGTAGAGATGCGCGCATTTGTCTACTATGACGATAAGGGTCTCGACGAGAGAATCGAAGAGATTCCCGAAGACATGAAGGAAATCGCTCAGAAATACCACGATGAGCTCATCGAGAAGGTAGCTGAGCAGGATGACGAGCTCATGATGAAATTCTTCGACGGTGAAGAACTCACTATCGACGAAATCAAGACTTGCATCCGTAAGGCAACAATCAGCAACGCTATGGTTCCCATTGTTTGCGGTACTTCCTACCGTAACAAGGGTGTTCAGCAGGTTCTCGATGCTATCATCGACTATATGCCCGCTCCCACAGACGTTGAGGCTATCAAGGGTGTAAACCCCGAAACTGAAGAGGAAGAGGTCAGACACTCTTCTGACGACGAGCCGTTTGCAGCTCTTGCATTCAAGATTGCTACAGACCCCTTCGTTGGTAAGCTTTGCTTCTTCAGAGTTTACTCAGGTAAAATCGACCAGGGTGCAACAGTTTACAACTCTGTAAAGGGCCAGAACGAGCGTATGGGCAGAATTCTGCAGATGCACTCCAATAAGCGTGAAGAAATCGACTGCTGCTATGCAGGTGATATCGCTGCTGTTGTCGGCCTTAAGAACACAACTACAGGTGACACACTTTGTGATAAGAACCATCCGATTATCCTTGAATCTATGGAGTTCCCGGAGCCTGTTATCCGTGTCGCTATCGAGCCCAAGACCAAGGCAGGTCAGGAGAAGATGGGTATTGCCCTTCAGAAGCTGGCTGAGGAAGACCCGACCTTCAAGTGCTACACTGATGAAGAGACAGGTCAGACCATCATCGCAGGTATGGGTGAGCTTCACCTCGAAATCATCGTTGACAGACTTCTTCGTGAGTTCAAGGTTGAGGCAAATATCGGTAAGCCCCAGGTTGCTTACCGTGAGACAATCAGCACCATGGCTGACCAGGATACTAAGTATAAGCGTCAGTCCGGTGGTAGCGGTCAGTACGGCCATGTTAAGATCAAGATCGAGCCCAACCCCGGCAAGGGTTACGAGTTCGTCAACGCTGTTGTCGGCGGTTCCGTTCCGAAGGAATTCATCGGTCCCGCAGAAGCAGGTATCAAGGGCGCTATGCAGACCGGTGTACTTGCAGGCTACAATGTTGTTGACGTTAAGGTAACACTTTACGATGGTTCATACCACGAGGTTGACTCCTCTGAAATGGCCTTCAAGATTGCAGGTTCAATGGCATTCAAGGACGCTATGCGTAAAGCTAACCCCGTTCTTCTTGAGCCTATGATGAAGCTTGCAGTTATCGTTCCCGACGAATATCTCGGTGACGTTATGGGTGACGTTACATCTCGTAGAGGTCTCATTCAGGGTACTGAAACACGTAACGGTATCACTCAGGTTAATGCACAGGTTCCGCTTTCATCAATGTTCGGTTATGCTACAGACCTTCGTTCCAAGACACAGGGCCGTGGTCAGTATGCTATGGAACCCGACTGCTACATGCAGGTTCCCAAGTCAATTGCTGAGGCAGTTGTTAAGGAAAGAAGCTCAAACTAAGCATTTAACCTATAATTTTTCTTAAAACACTTGCAATTCTATTCAGGAATTGTTAGAATGAAACTGCTTATGCAGTTATTAAAAATAATTATTATTTCCAAAAAGGAGGAAATTTCCAATGGCAAAGGCAAAATTCGAAAGAACCAAACCCCACGTAAACATTGGTACCATCGGTCACGTTGACCATGGTAAGACAACTCTTACAGCTGCTATCACAAAGACACTCGCTTCTAAGGGTCAGGCTGACTTCGTTGATTATGCAAACATCGATAAGGCTCCCGAAGAGAGAGAGCGTGGTATCACAATCAACACAGCTCACGTTGAGTACGAGACTGCAACACGTCACTACGCTCACGTTGACTGCCCCGGTCATGCTGACTATATCAAGAACATGATCACTGGTGCTGCTCAGATGGACGGCGCTATCCTTGTTATCGCTTCTACAGACGGCCCCATGGCTCAGACTAAGGAGCACCTTCTCCTTGCTCGTCAGGTTGGCGTTCCCTACATCATCGTATTCATGAACAAGGTTGACCAGGTTGACGATCCCGAGCTCCTTGAGCTTGTTGAGATGGAAATCCGTGAGACTCTTTCCGAGTACGAGTTCCCCGGCGATGATACACCCATCATCAAGGGCTCCGCTCTTAAGGCTCTCGAGGCTTCTTCTGCTGACGATCCCGCATGTGCACCCATCTGGGAGCTCATGGACGCTGTTGACAGCTACATCCCCACACCCGACCGTAAGGCTGACCTTCCCTTCATCATGCCTGTTGAGGACGTTTTCACAATCACAGGTCGTGGTACTGTTGCTACAGGTAGAGTTGAGCGTGGCCAGCTCAAGACAGGTGAGGAAGTTGAAATCGTTGGTCTTTCCGACGAGAGAAGAAAGACTGTTGTTACAGGTATCGAAATGTTCCGTAAGCTCCTCGACTATGCTGAGGCAGGCGACAACATCGGTGCTCTTCTTCGTGGTGTTCAGAGAAATGAGATCGAGCGTGGTCAGGTTCTTGCAAAGCCCGGTTCAATCAACCCCCACACAAAGTTCTCCGGTCAGGTTTACGTCCTTTCAAAGGATGAAGGCGGCCGTCACACACCTTTCTTCAACAACTACCGTCCCCAGTTCTACTTCAGAACAACAGACGTTACAGGTGTTATCAGCCTTCCCGAAGGCACTGAGATGTGCATGCCCGGCGATAACGTTGTTATGAACGTTGAGCTCATCACTCCCATCGCTATCGAAGAGGGTCTTCGTTTCGCTATCCGTGAGGGTGGCCGTACAGTTGGTTCAGGCGTTGTTGTTTCCATCAACGAATAATTAACTGCTAAACAAACCTAATAAAAGCCGGAAGCAGTTAGCTGTTTCCGGCTTTTTCTTTTAATTTTTTAACAGAAATACTTGCAAATAGTTGATATATATATTATAATATACTGCGTTGAATAATTATATCAGTCCACAACAGCTTTGTTTTGGTCATGTGGTGTGTGGGTTCTGTGCGACTGTGCACTGCGAACCATGTCAGGCGGGGAACCGAGCAGCATTAAGCAGGCCGCACGGTGCGCCACAGTCCGCCTGCACACTGCATGACCAAGGCAAAGCTGATTTTTTAAACTATACTTTTGCAAACAGCAATCCAATATGTCTGAAATGCAATATCTCACGCGCATTCGAGCATTTTTCTCTTTGCCATACGGCAGTATGCCTGCAGAGAAGAAATACCCGACTGCACATAAGATATTAGATTTCAGATGCGAAGCAGTTTTGAAACAGAAGATTTTTGTCACAGCGAGGCAAAAATCTGAAGGAATACGAGGCTATTGCAAAGATTTTAACGAAGCTGTGGCGAAAATATTCCTTTCAAAACCATATTGATTACAGTTTACAAAAGTAAGAAGGGGTGAAGGCAAATGATGTACCGTGCGCTTTATCGAAAATGGCGTCCGCAGACGTTCAGCGATGTTGTCGGTCAGTCACATATTACGGTAACGCTCTGTAATGAGCTTAAGGCAGGTAAACTTGCCCATGCCTACCTTTTCACAGGTTCAAGAGGTACGGGTAAAACAAGCTGTGCCAAAATCCTTGCCAAGGCTGTAAATTGCGAGCATCCTGTTGACGGTAATCCGTGTAACGAGTGTGAGGTCTGCCGCGGTATTGATTCCGGTGCAATACTTGATGTTGTCGAGATAGATGCCGCAAGTAACAACGGTGTTGACAATATCCGTGACCTTCGTGAAGAAGCCAATTATACTCCCGTACGTGCTAAGTACAGAGTTTATATAATCGACGAGGTGCATATGCTCTCTGTCGGTGCTTTTAATGCTCTTCTCAAAACTCTTGAAGAGCCGCCCGAGCATGTCAAGTTTATACTTGCCACTACCGAGGTGCATAAGCTTCCCGCAACAATTCTTTCACGCTGTCAGCGTTTCGATTTCAAGCGTATTGAGCCTGAAGATATAGCGGCACGAATCAATGTCGTAGCAAATGGTGAGGGCTTTACCGTTGATGAAGAGGCGGCTATGCTTATTGCCCGTGTTGCAGACGGCGGTATGCGTGATGCACTTTCTCTGCTTGACCAGTGTGCAGGCCAGAGTGACAGAGTTACAGCCCAGCTTGTCAGCAGTGTTGCAGGCTTTACGGGCAGAGATCATCTGTTCAGCCTTGCAGATTGTATCAAAAACAGCGACTGTGCGCGCGCACTTTCAATTATAAATGAGCTGCATAATTCCTCCTGCGATATGGAGCGTCTTTGCAGTCAGCTTATCGAGCACTACCGTAATCTTATGATAATCCGCTCGGTTAACGACCCTTCGGGTCTTATCGTCTGTACCGCTTCGGAACTCAAGCAGATGGAAGCTCAGGCACTCAGTTATTCACTTGAACAGATTATACACATTCTCGGTGTGCTTGAATCAACCTCGGGTAATCTCCGCCGCGGTCTTAACCGCAGAGTCGAAACCGAAATGGCTTTTGTCCGCCTTTGCACACCTAATCTTGACAGCAGTGTAGATGCGCTTCTTAAGCGTATTGCTGCACTTGAAAATCAGGTGCGTTCAGGTGTTACGACGAAACCTGCCGTGCAGAATACCGCAACATCCGAAGAACCTCAGCCGACTGAGGCTGCTGTATCTGCCGCTCCCGAAATGCTTCCCGACGGTGAACTCGGCTGTTGGCCGGATATAATAGCAGAGCTTAAGAATCTCAACCTTCCGCTTACAAGTGTGCTCTATAATTCCACTGCGTTTGTGCAGGGCAATCACGTTGTAATTTATACGGATAATCCGTCGCTAATGGCATTGTTAAAGGTCAAAAACAACGCAATAGACCTTCGCCACGCTATATTCAATATAACGGGCATAAAATACAAAATAGGTGTAAAATCAATGGAACAAACACCCGAAGCTCCGTTGCCTCCTCCCGAGGAAGCTCCGGTGCAGGCAGATCCGCTTGCAGCTTTTCTCACGCAGGCAGAGGGCTACGGTGTTAAAATAACAAATTAATTGGAAAGGAATAAATAAATATGAAAGCAAGAATTCCCGGTGCACCCCAGGGCGGCCAGGCAGCAATGATGCAGAGACTGCAGGAGATGCAGGACCAGATGCAGAGAACACAGGAAGAGGTAGAAGCAACCGATTTCACAGCTTCTGCAGGCGGCGGTGTTGTTGAGGCAACAGTTACCGGTGCAAAGGTTGTTAAGGATATCAAAATCAATCCCGAAGCTGTTGACCCCGAAGAGGTTGAGATGCTTCAGGATCTTGTTATCGCTGCTGTAAACGAGGCTCTCCGTAAGGCAGAGGATGCAATGATTCAGGGTATGGAAAAGGCTAAGGGCGGCCTCAATATCCCCGGCCTGTTTTAATTATGGGATATGAAGTAGCCAGCCTTGCACGGCTTATCGAGCAGTTTGAGCGTATGCCGAGCATAGGTCACAAAACAGCACAGCGTCTTGCGTTTTACGTGCTGAATATGAGTGATGATCAGGCGAAAAGCTTTGCAAAAGCAATCCTTGATGCTCACGAAAAAATTCACCGTTGCTCGGTCTGCTGCAACCTTTCAGAGGATGAACTTTGCCCTATCTGCGCCCGTGCAGACAGAGATAAGTCCGTTATCTGCGTTGTAGAAGACCCGAGAGATGTTATTGCAATTGAGCGTACTCACGAATTCGGCGGTACTTACCACGTTTTAGGTGGTGTTATTTCACCGCTTAACGGTATAGGTCCCGAGCAGCTGAGTATAAAAGAGCTTATTGCAAGAATGGGTAGCGGCGAAGTAAAAGAGGTAATTATGGCGACTAACCCCACTGTTGAGGGCGAAGCTACGGCTATGTATGTTTCGCGTCTTCTCAAACCTATGGGTATCGCTACAACCCGTCTTGCTTACGGTGTGCCCGTCGGTGCAGACCTTGAGTATGCCGACGAAGTTACGCTTCTGCGTGCGCTTGAGGGTAGGCAGGAAATATAAAAAACAAACGTCATTTCAACATTTGTGTGTTGGAATGACGTTTTTACTTTATTTCTTTTTTCTTTTGCTTTTTCGTGCCAGTTTGTACAGTTCTTCTGCTGCAATTCTCGTCTTTGCAACGGGTGTGTTGTCCTGCGGAAAACAGTAGTAAAGAGCATCTTTATTACCTATACAGATTACGTCACCGATTTCATACCAGAAGTAGTCGGAGTATAGTCCGTAATTTGCTAGCGGATTCTGCGTGTAATTCAGCTTGCCGTCACAGCCTGTAAGAATAAACCCGTGATTGCTGTGACTCAGGTGACCTTCACCAACCATATATATCGCTTTGTAGTCTACCATCATACCGATTTTTACATTGGTTTCAAGGCTGTATTTTTCGCTTATCAGCTCATCTTTTACACATTCTCTCTCCCATGCATACCAGTCGGGGATATGGGTGAATTTTGACTCGAATCCGTTTGGCTTTAATTCTCCGAGCGGCGTCAACTCCCACTCTTTACCGCAGTTTTTGCATGTGAGTTTTGTTCCTTTTCCTTCGGTCTGACCTTCTTTTCCGCATTCTGAGCACTTGTAAAGTATACGGTGCAGTCCGTCGGCACGGAATGGTTCATTTATCTCGATTTTGTTTTCTTTCTGCCATCTGAAATTGTCGAAAGAAAATTCTTTATCGAGTATTTCGTCAAGCTCTGCTGTGGATTTTTCTTTGATTTCTTCAGGTGTAAAAAGGCATTTTACGTGAGCGGTAACGTTTACCTTACGAAGCTGAAGCATATTGTAAAGCGGGTCTCTGGCGAAAGCACCTTTTGTTATAACCGTAACAACAGGTACTTTAAGCTTTTTGAAAAGCACACCCATTTTTCTCGGCAAAGCAGTGGCTGTGCCGTCAAATGAGTAGCTGGCTTCAGGGTACATAAGAACGCTTGTATTGTTCTCGTTCAGCATATATTTAATATCTTCAATAAGCGTGAAATCACTTACAAATTTTTGTGTCGGAATACAGCCAATCATTCGCATAAGCTGTTTTTTGCCTATAAATCCGTCAGAGGTGCATACAATTCCGTAAGGCTTGGGGTAAAAGATTTTTGAAGCTATTTTAAGGTCGATAAAGCTTGAATGATTCATCAGTATAAGACAGGGTTTGTTCTTGACTAAATCCATACGCTCCTGTGTATAACTGAATTTTGTTGCTTTCAAATCGGGTATTGAGCCGAGTCTTATAATTGTTGAAAGTAAAATATTAGGTTTTAACGGGGGTTTGTGCTCAGAGCGAGGCAGTGACATAACTTCGTCATAGTTTAGTTGTTTGGTTTTTATTTTCATCAGTGTTCACCTTTAATTGAAGTATAAGAATATTGTATATTTTGTGCTTTTTAACTTCAATGATAAACATTTGACAAAATTGTATTATCCTTGTAAAATTAACGCGGAGATGATGAAATGAAAGTTTACAGAAAAAACAAAGGGCTTACCTTGTTTTCGGCTTTGGTGTCGTTGGTGCTTATGGGTATTCTTCTTGCGGTTATATATTATTTTTTAAAAGATTATCAGGGTAACGGTTTTAAGTATGCGGCTGTGATTGCTGTTGTGCTTTTTGTGCTGATGTTTGTACCGGGGCTCAAAGAGCAGGTCACCGTTTCCGAAACTGCTTTGATATTGAAGGGTTTCCGCATAAAAACTCTGAGTACGGTAAATTCAGGTAAAAAGACGGCTTTCGGCTCGGTAGGCACAGACCCTGCAAGCGATATAATTGTTCCTTTTTCGGCGGTAACGCGTATCGAGTCAGCGAGGGATATGTTTTTCTGGCGGTACAACCTGCGTATATTGGCTGATGACTTTTATCAGCCTGCGGCAATAAGCAGCTCAATGAACAATCACAAGCAGCTTTACCGTGAAATTATTGACAATGTAAGCAAAGCCAATCCCTCTGTTTATGTTGACCCGAAATTCAAAAAATATCTCTGACATAAAATGATATGCGCCCTCGGCAGAAATGTCGGGGGCGCAATGCTTTTATGAGTGAAAATTGCTGAAAAATCAGCTTTTATGTTACTGTTTTTATACATAAAAAAATGAATTTTTTTCGGTTTTCTCTTTATTATATTATTATAATATGTTATAATAGCAAAGTATTATTGGGGTAATGTATGGTTTTATAAAAAACACTCAAAAAACAATCTGATTCCCATGGAGGAAAAATACATGAATATAGCAGTAATGGGCTATGGTGTCGTCGGCTCAGGCGTTGCCGAAGTGCTCAAAAAGAACCACGCAAGTATCGTTAAAAAAAGTATGCAGGAGTCACTTGAGCTGACCCGTATTCTCGATCTTCGTGACTTCCCCGGTGACGAAAACGAAGCTCTCCTCACCAAGGATTTTAAAGATATTCTCAACGATGAAACAATCGGCATCGTTGTCGAGACAATGGGCGGTGTTCATCCTGCTTATGAGTTTGTTCTCGATTGTCTCAATGCAGGCAAGAGCGTTGTTACATCCAACAAAGAGCTTGTAGCTGCAAAGGGTAACGAGCTTCTCAAGGTTGCAGAAGAAAAGAATGTCAACTTTATGTTTGAAGCAAGCGTCGGCGGCGGTATCCCGATTATCCGTCCGATAATCAGTTGCCTTGCCGCTAATGAGATTGACGAAATTGCAGGTATCCTCAACGGTACTACAAACTTCATCCTTACAAAGATGATTAACGATGGTATGACCTTTGAAGATGCACTCAAAATCGCTCAGGAGCTCGGCTACGCAGAGCGTGACCCCTCCGCAGACGTTGAGGGTAAGGACGCTTGCAGAAAAATCTGTATTCTTGCTTCTCTCTGCTTCGGCAAGCATGTTTACCCCGATTCGGTTTACACCGAGGGTATTACAAAGATTGCTCTTGCAGACGTTGAGTACGCAAAGGCATGGGGCGGCGTAATCAAGCTTATCGGCCGTGCAACACGCTATGGCGACGGCAAAATCAGCATAATGGTTTCTCCCGCATTTATCCAGAATCACAGCCAGCTTGCAGGTGTTGACGATGTATTCAACGCAATCCTTGTTCGTGGCGATGCACTCGGCGATGTAGTATTCTACGGCAGAGGTGCAGGTAAGCTTCCGACAGCAAGCGCTGTTGTTGCCGATGTTATCGACTGTGCAAGACATACCGAGCGCAGAAAGTTCTTCGGCTGGGAGGACAGTGTTGAGGATTATGTTGTCGATTATCTCGACATCAAGCATCCCTTCTTTGTCCGTGCAAAGGCTGACAAGCAGGCAGTTGCAGAGCATTTCGGCGAGGTTCAGTACCTCACATACGAAGGTGCTGCAGCAGACGAGATGGGCTTTATCACAGCTCCTCTTACTCAGCGTGAGTTTGATGCAAAGGTTTCGGCTGCAGGTCTTGAGGTCGGCAGTGTTATCCGCGTAACAGATTATTGATTTTGCAATAATATAAATTAAACAGGTTCAAATTTACTTTTGAAGGCTGTCGCAAATGCGGCAGTTTACTACAGGAGGTTATCATAAATGGGATTGATAGTACAGAAATTCGGCGGCAGCTCTGTTGCTGATGCAGCCCGTGTACGTAACGTAGCTTCTATCATCGTCGATACCTATAAGCAGGGCAACGATGTTGTAGCAGTTGTTTCCGCACAGGGTGACACAACAGACGACCTTATTGAAAAAGCTGCTGAGCTTAATCCGAAGGCATCAAAGCGCGAGATGGATTCACTCCTCAGCGCAGGCGAGCAGATGTCAAGTGCACTGCTTGCAATGGCTATCGAGGCAGAGGGCTACCCCGTAGTTTCTCTTCTCGGCTGGCAGGCAGGCTTCAGAACTGACAATGTTTACGGTTCAGCAAGAATCAAGACAGTTCTGCCTGAAAGACTTAAGAACGAAATCGGCAAGGGCAATATCGTTATTGTTGCAGGCTTCCAGGGCCTTAACAGCTTCGACGATATTACAACTCTCGGCCGCGGCGGCTCCGATACAAGTGCTGTTGCAATCGCAGCTTCACTTCACGCAGACCGTTGCCAGATCTTCACCGATGTTGAAGGTGTCTACACAGCAGACCCCCGCAAGGTAGAAGGTACAAAGAAGCTTTCAGAAATCACATACGATGAAATGCTTGAGCTCGCAACACTCGGTGCTCAGGTTCTCAACAACCGTTCGGTTGAAATGGCTAAAAAATACAACGTCGAGGTAGAGGTTCTTTCAAGCCTCAAGAGAGTACCCGGCACAATCGTTAAGGAGGTAGCTAAAATGGAAAAAATGCTTATCAGAGGTGTCACTAAGGACACAGATGTTGCTCGTATATCAGTTATCGGTGTTCCCAACACACCCGGTATCGCTTTCAAACTCTTCTCAAAGCTTGCTGCAAAGAATATCAACGTTGATATCATTCTTCAGTCAGTCGGCAGAGATGATACAAAGGATATTACATTCACAGTTGCAAAGGCAAACGGTGAGCTTGCAGTTGAGACAATCAAGGGCGCATTCGACCTTACAGACGTAGTTTGCGATACAAATGTTGCAAAGGTTTCTGTTGTCGGTGCAGGTATGGAAACTCACCCCGGTACAGCTTCCAAGATGTTCGAGGCACTCTATGAGAAGGATATCAACATCCAGATGATTTCCACAAGCGAAATCAAGATTTCCGTACTTATCGATGCAGAGTGTGCAGATAAGGCAGTTGCAGCTGTCCACAACGCATTCTTCCCCGTTGATTAAAAGCTGAAAGCTTTTAAATTTCTGATAGGAATTTCGGAACAAATATTTAGATAAGGAATGCGGTGCGGGCTGAAAAGTCCGAAAAACCGCACGGTGATTAAATATGGGTTTTGATGCAGAATCTGTTGCTAATCAAAAAATTATAAACGTTGAAATCAACAACGAAATGCGCACATCGTTCCTGAGCTATTCGATGTCGGTTATCACTTCACGTGCTCTGCCCGATGTAAGAGACGGCCTTAAGCCCGTTCACAGAAGAATACTCTACACGATGTATGAGAACAACCTTTATCCCGACAAGGCATACAGAAAGTGTGCTGATACCGTTGGTGCTGTTCTCGGTCGTTACCATCCGCACGGTGACGCTTCTGTTTACGATGCGATGGTTCGTCTTGCACAGTCCTTCTCAATGCGTTATACGCTTGTTGACGGTCACGGTAACTTCGGTTCAATCGATGGCGACCCGCCTGCAGCTTACCGTTATACCGAGTCGAGAATGAGCAAGATTTCTATGGAAATGCTTGCCGATATCGACAAGGATACTGTTGATTTCACACCTAACTACGACGATCGCCTTAAGGAGCCTACGGTTCTTCCGTCGAGAATACCCAACCTTCTCGTAAACGGCTCAACAGGTATTGCAGTCGGTATGGCTACCAATATTCCGCCCCACAATCTCGGTGAGGTTGTTGACGGTATGTGCTGCCTTATCGATAATCCTGAGGCTGACCTTCCCGAGCTTATGGAGCATATCCAGGGCCCTGATTTCCCGACAGCAGGTCTTATTATGGGTAAGTCAGGCATCCGTGCTGCTTATGCAACAGGTCGCGGTAAGGTTACCGTCAGAGCAAAGGCTGAGATTGAGGAAGACAAGAACGGACGCTTCCGTATCAGCATTACCGAGATTCCCTATATGGTTAACAAGGCAAGACTTATTGAGAGTATTGCTGACCTTGTAAGGGATAAGAGGATTGAGGGTATCTCCGATATCAACGACTACTCTGCTATCGAGGGTATGCACATTGTTATCGACCTCAAGCGTGATGCAAATCCGCAGGTTGTTCTCAACCAGCTTTATAATTACACTCAGATGCAGTCCACCTTCGGCGTTATTATGCTTGCTCTTGTCGACGGTGTACCGAAGATTCTCACTCTCAAAGAGATGCTTGAGAATTATATCAAATATCAGTGTGAGGTCATTGTACGCCGTACTCAGTTCAACTTGAGAAAGGCTCAGGACCGTGCACATATTCTCGAGGGTTACCTTATTGCTCTTGACTTCATTGACGAAGTCATCAGCATTCTCCGCTCTTCACCCGACCAGCAGACAGGTAAGGGCCGTCTTATGGAACGCTTCGGTCTTGATGAAATTCAGGCTCAGAAGATTGTTGAGATGCGTCTCGGTCAGTTGACAGGTATGGAGCGTCAGAAGATTGAAGAGGAAATGGCTGCCCTCAAGGCTAAGATTGCCGAGTACACAGAGATTCTTTCAAGCGAAGAGAATGTGCGTGCAGTTGTTAAAGCAGAGGCAATCGAGGCTAAGGAACGCTTTGCAGACGAAAGACGTACCGAAATCTGCAATGTCAGCGGTGAGGTTGATATTGAAGACCTTATTCCTGAGGAGGAGAGCGTTTATACTCTTACCAACAAGGGCTATCTCAAGCGTATGCCTGCCGATACTTATCGCAGCCAGCGCAGAGGCGGCAGAGGTGTTATGGGTATGACACGCCGTGAGGAGGACTTTGTCCAGACAATGTTCACCTGCTCCACTCATGATTATATTATGTTCTTTACCAGCTTTGGTAAGGCATATAAGCTCAAGGGCTACGAAATCCCCGAAAGCTCACGCACGGGCAAGGGTATGAACGCTGTCAATATTCTGCCGCTTGAAGCGGATGAGAAGATTTCAGCTATGATTCGTGTGCCTGCCGAGGCAAACGGTGAATACCTTTGTATGGTTACACGCAACGGTATCATCAAGCGTACACTTCTTGACGCATACAAGAACATCCGTAAGAACGGTGTTATAGCTATCAACCTTGATGATGATGACGAGCTTGCATGGGTTAAGCTTACAATGGGTGATGACGACCTTCTCGTTGCAACACGTGACGGTTACTCAATCCGCTTCAACGAAAACGATGCCCGTCCGATAGGCAGAACAGCCCGCGGTGTTAAGGCAATCGAGCTTCGCGAAGGCGACAAGGTTGTCGGTATGGATGTCATTACGGATGAAAGCTTCGTGCTCACCGTAACCGAAACAGGCTACGGCAGAAGAAGCCCGGGTGACGAATACCGTTGCCAGTCCAGAGGCGGTAAGGGTGTTACCAACTACAAGACCGACAAGTACGGCGAGGTTGCCGCACTTATGACGGTTAAAGAAGAAGAAGATATTATTCTGATTTCTTCAGAAGGCATAGTAATTCGTATGCCTGCCGATTCTATAAGCCTTTTCTCAAGAACATCAAAGGGTGTTCGTGTAATGCGTGTAGGCGACAGCGACAAGCTCGTAACAGTCACTACAGCTGAGCGTGAAGCAGAAGGCGAAGAAACCGAAAACGCTGAAGAAACAATTGCCGAAGCTTCGGCAGAGGATACATCGGCCGAGTCATAAAGGGACGATTCGTAAAATAGAGGGAAAGAAATATGGAAAACAATCAAGACAAAAAGACGGAATTTGAGGATATCTACTCCGACAGCAAAAAGAAACCGACCTACAAAAAGGGACATAAACCTCTTGAAGAGAGAGAGGTTTACTATCCTACCAAATTTTCGAAGTTTATGCTCGAAAACAACAAGCGCAACACAAAGATTATTTTCGCTGCATTGATTGTGCTTGTTCTTGGTTTGGTAATAGTATTCGGTGCTGCGGTTTTCAACGAAAAATTTAATATGATGCTTAAACACGGAGAAGGCTATTCAGGTGCCGGAGATGGTTACACTACTCCGTATGATGAACTTGAGGAATACACCGACAGCTATAATGAACCTATTATCGAAATGGGTAATCAGAGTTCAATTGACGGTATTCTCAAGCAGTGGTATAACCTTGGCGGCATTATGGATCAGGATTATGTTACAAACGTACTCCTTCTTGGTATCGACGGTAAAAACGGCGTTAAAAACGGCGGTAATTCTGACTCGATGATTCTTGTTTCAATAAACAGGAAGACAGAGAAAATTACGCTTGTATCCTTTATGCGTGACAGCCGCACATACTATAATAATGCTGACAACAGCGGTAAAGGTGTCTATGCAAAGATGAATTCAGCATTTGGCAGAGGCGGCGCTGAAGGTACTGTCAGAGTTATAGAGAATAACTATAAGATAGATATCGATTATTATGTTGCGGTTGACTTCTCGCTGTTCTCCGATCTTGTTGATGCACTTGGCGGTGTAACGGTAGAGGTCAAGGAGTATGAGCAGAAGTATATCAACCGTACCACTTCAAAAATTAAAAAGATACCGAACTACGGTAACGTTACCCTCAATGGTGACCAGGCTCTGGTTTACTGCCGTATCAGAAAGTGTGATGCCGACGGTGACGTTTCAAGAACACGTCGTCAGCGTACCTTCATTTCTGCACTTATCAAGAGTGTTAAGGGTGCTTCAATTTCTCAGCTCAATAAAGCAGTAGATGCAGCTTTACCGCATGTTCTTACCAACTGTCCCAAGGATGTGGTGCTTGACTTTGCCAAGCAAGCTATAGGTCAGGCGTGGTACAACTACGAAATAGTTCAGATTACAATGCCTGATGAGACCACAAGAAAATCAGTCCACTTCCCGGAGACACATGGCGGAAAAGCTTACAATATATTCTACTGGGTTGTTGACTATCCTGTAGCTGCACAGCATGTACAGCAGGCAATTTACGGCACCACAAACATTACTCTGGATAGCGACCGTAATTCTGTATTTGAATATGTACAGTTGATTTCTCAGAACGACAATAAACCTGAGTCTACAAAAGCTCCCGATTACAGTGATGAATCTACATCCGATAGCGGTGAGACAGCTACAGGTGAGGGTGAAGAGTCTACCACTGATAAGCTTTTCTATGAAGATTGGTTTACTAAAGGTGAAGAAGAATCCACTGCTCCTCCTGAGGAGGAAACTACAGTACCGTCTGAGGAGAATACTACATCAGTCCCTGATGAAGGTGTTACCGAAGAGTCGGCAGCTTAATACAGCTTTGTTTTATCGGGCTGCATCAGAACTTAAGATTTAGGTTTTGATGCGGCCTTTTTCCTTAAAATTTCAACCAAGAAAGGGCAGGGACTTCCTGCAGGGTGCGAAAAATGCCGTATTCCGAAAGATATATGCTTCGTAAAATTGAAGATGCAATAAAAACAGTAAAGCCTGCAATCTACACCAAAATTGCACCGCTTTCAATCAAGGCATACGTTACCGATGAGCCTGTAAAATTTAACGAGCGCTTCTCCGGCGAAGAAAAAATTCTCACTGTCGGTCAGTCATGGGGTAAGCTCTGGGACTGTGCATGGTTTTGCTTTGAGGGCAGAATTCCCGAGAGTGAAAGAAATAAAAACCTTGTACTTATGCTCGATATCAGCGGCGAAATGTGCGTGTTTGACAAAGCAGGTGTGCCTGTAGCCTGCCTTACTAACGTCAGCTCAGAATACGATACAACCCTCGGTGCACCCGGTAAACGTATCTTTATTCTTGATAAAGAAACCAAAGAGAGCGGTGAGGTTTCAGTTTGGGCTGATGCAGGCTGTAATGACCTTTTCGGCAAATATCAGGATAGCGGTCGAGTAATGGAAGCCGATATTGCTGTTTGCGACAGTGAGCTGAGAGATATTTATTACGACCTTTGCGTTGTCTATGATATGCTTGAGTGCCTTGATAAGAACACAGCACGCTATAAGCGACTTCTCGGCAGAGCTTACGATGCTGCCTGCTATATTTCGTCTCCCGACTTTGACCGTAATATGGTCAAGCGTATTCTTAAAACTGAGCTTGAGCGTAAGGGCGGCGACAGCTCACTGCGTGTAACCGGTATAGGTCACGCACATATTGACCTTGCATGGCTTTGGCCTGTTCGTGAAACAAAGCGTAAGGGTGCGAGAACATTCTCTAATGTTATCAGCCTTATGGAGCGTTATCCCGATTTTGTTTTCGGTGCAAGCCAGCCGCAGCTTTATAAGTGGGTTAAGGAAGATTATCCCGAGCTTTACGAGAAGATAAAGCAGAAGGTAAAAGAAAACCGCTGGGAATGTCAGGGCGGTATGTGGGTTGAGGCTGATACAAATGTCAGCGGTGCAGAGCCCCTTGTACGCCAGTTTCTCTACGGTAAGAAATTCTTTATGGATGAGTTTGGCGTTGATGCGCGTTCACTCTGGCTGCCCGATGTTTTTGGCTACAGTGCCGCACTTCCGCAGATTCTTAAGCTCAGCGGTGTTGACTATTTTGTAACACAGAAGCTTTCCTGGAGCGAACATAACAAACATCCGCACCATACATTTAACTGGGTAGGTATTGACGGCACAAGTGTGCTTGCTCATCTCTGTCCTGAGGATACATATAACGGCTCCGCAATGCCTCGCTCTCTTAAGAAGATTGAGCGTAATTATAAAGATAACGCTGTATGCGAAGAGGCTCTTATGCTCTTTGGTATCGGCGACGGTGGCGGCGGTCCGAGCACATTCCATCTTGAAAGCCTCAAGAGAATAAAGAATTCCGATGGACTTATTCCTTGTGAGCAGGGTTATTCAATCGATATGCTCGACAGAATCGACGCTGATAAGGATAAGTACAGCAAGTGGGTAGGCGAGCTTTACCTTGAAAGACATCAGGGCACATATACCACACAGTCGAGAATAAAGCGTTATAACCGTCGTGTCGAGTTTGCACTCAGAGAGACTGAGTTTGCCTGCGTTTGGGCAAAAATTGCTGCAGGTGCAGAATACCCGAAGGCAGAGCTTGACACAATCTGGGAAGAGTACCTTCTCTACCAGTTCCACGATATTCTGCCCGGTTCATCAATCAACCGTGTGTACCGTGAAGCTGAGGAAGGCTATAAGGCAATGCTTAAGCGCCTTTCCGAAATCAAGAAGGCGGCCTTCACTGCGGTTGCTGCTACTGTCGGCAGAATGAATGAGAGTATGGTGTTCAATTCTCTTCCGTTTGAGGTTACGGAGCAGTTCAGAACTACGGGCGGTTACAGAACAATTACCGTCCCTGCTATGGGTATGAAGAGCCTTGACGAAAGCGTTGAGAGCTACGAGCCCTGTATATCCGACGGTAATAAGCTCGAAAATTCAAAGCTCGTTGTTACATTCGGCGAAAACGGTGAGATTACAGCGGTTTACGATAAGGTGAACGACAGAAACGTACTTCTCAGCGGTAAGTCTGCTAACATTATCAATGTGTATAACGACCGCGGCGATGCATGGGATATGCGCTTTGATTATATGAACGACATAAGCGAAACAATGAAGCTTGAGAGTGTTGAGTGCACTACCGAGGGTGGAAACGCAGTACGTACTCAGGTATTCAGTTACGGTGAATCACTTCTCAAGCAGAAGATTATTCTTACCTCTGCAGGTGTTGTCCGTTTCGATACCGAGATTGATTGGCGTGAGCGCCGCAGAATGCTCCGTACAGCCTTCCCGATAAATGTTGTTACAGATAAGGTCGAGTGTGATATTCAGTTTGGCTCGCTTGAGCGTTCAACTACTGAAAACACAAGTTGGCAGTATGCACAGTTTGAGATTTGCGCACAGAAGTGGGTTGACCTTTCTCAGCATGATTACGGTGCTGCAGTGCTCAACAACGGCAAGTACGGCTATAGAGTCAAGGATACTACAATTGATATCAACCTTCTCCGCAGCCCCTGCTATCCCGATACAAATGCTGACTACGGCAAGCACGCTTTTACCTATGCACTCTATCCGCATAAGGGCGGCAGAGTTGAGGCAAAGGTAAACGAGCAGGCTTATGCACTCAATATGCCCCTCAGCGTTGTTAAGGTCGGCAGTGAAGGTCAGGTTGAATCCGGTGTTTCAACACAGCTTATTAAGTTTGATAACGGCGGCTCTGCTGTTATCGAAAGTATCAAGGCTGCTGAAGACGGTAAGGGCATTATCGTGCGTGTTTATGAGAGCGCAGGTGCTGATTGCAGCTTTACTCTGACTCCTGCTTTCCGTTTCCAGCGCGCAAGTGTTGTCAACCTTATTGAAAATGAGGTTACGGAGTGTGCTGTTTCGGCAGGTGTTATCTCCGCAGAACTCAAACCTTATCAGATTCTTTCAATTAAGATAAACTGATGACGGGATCGCAAAAAAAGCGAAGACCGTATAAAACAATATGAATTAGGGGCTCAACAGGTTTTTTAGCCTGTGTGAACCCCTTTTGTTTTATCCTTTAACATTAATAAGAATAATTTTATGTTTTATACTACAAACAAACTTCGCCACTCGACGTACCTTTGTACGCCTTCGGGCAAGCAAAAATAAGTATAACTTATTTTTGCTCAGTTTGTTTGTTCTTCATCTTTTTTTGTATCCCTTAAAAGAAAACAGCAGTAAAAAACTCATAGTTTTTTACTGCTGTTTATTATCTCTTGTCAATCTTATCCCAGAGGATGATTTCGTTTGCTGCGAGGGATTTAGGCAGGTCGATTATTCTCTGGTTTGATGAGCCACGGAATTTGAGCATAAGGTTTTTCTTATCCTTCTCAAATCTTCCGTCGACAAGTATGTCGATAAGGCTCAGCAGCTCGTCGGTCGCTTCGCATCTCGGATGCGGCTCTTTTTCTTTGAGCTGTTCTAATGTAAAGCCTGTGAAAGCCCAGATGTTTTTATTGGGGTAGGTTTCTTTTACTCGTTTTACAAACGGGAGTAATGCACGCTGGTTTTCAGGCTCAAACGGCTCACCGCCAAGCAGTGTAAGACCGTTGATGTAGCTCGGTGCGAGCATATTGATTATCTGCTCTTCGGTGTCTTTGGTAAACTCCTGACCGTAGCAGAAATCCCAGGTCTGCGGCTGAAAGCAACCCTCGCATCTGTTTGTACAGCCCGACACGAAGAGGGTGACACGCACCCCTTCGCCGTCGGCAATGTCGCAATTTTTAATCTGTCCGTAATACATATTACAGGTGGAGCACCCTTTCCTTGATTTCCTGTGTGCGTCCCTGATTCCAGTACTGTGTACCGATGTAACCGCAGGTACGGCGGGCAACGTTCATCTTATCCTGGTCTGTGTTGCCGCAGTTGGGGCATTTCCAGATGAGCTTGCCGTCTTCTTCGACGATTTCGATTTCGCCGTCGTAGCCGCATTCCTGGCAGTAGTCGGACTTTGTATTGAGCTCAGCGTAAATGATGTTATCGTAGATGAACTTCATAAGCTGAAGAACAGCCTCGGTATTGTTCTGCATATCGGGTACCTCAACATAGCTGATAGCACCGCCGGGTGAAAGATGCTGGAACTGTGCCTCGAAGCGAAGCTTCTCAAATGCATCAATCTCTTCCGTTACGTGAACGTGGTAGCTGTTTGTGATATAGCCCTTGTCTGTAACGCCGGGGATGATGCCAAAACGGCGCTGGAGACACTTAGCAAACTTGTAGGTTGTTGACTCAAGAGGTGTGCCGTAAAGTGAGAAGTCGATATTGTGTTCTGCCTTCCATACCTTACAAGCAGCATTCATAAGGTCCATAACCTCAAGTGCGAAGGGAGTTGCCTCGGGGTCTGTGTGGCTCTTGCCTGTCATATACTTAACACACTCGTAAAGACCTGCATAGCCGAGTGAGATTGTTGAGTAACCGCCGAAGAGGAGCTTATCGATAGGCTCGCCCTTGTCAAGTCTTGCAAGTGCACCATGCTGCCAGAGAATGGGAGCGGCATCGGAAAGTGTGCCCTTAAGTCTTTCGTGGCGGCAGAGGAGTGCCTGATGGCAAAGCTCAAGTCGCTCTTCAAAAATCTTCCAGAATTTCTCTTTGTCACCGCCGGATGAAAGAGCGATATCAACAAGGTTGATTGTAACAACACCCTGATTGAAACGGCCGTAGTACTTTGCCTTGCCGTTTTCATCGACATAGGGAGTAAGGAAGCTGCGGCAACCCATACATGTGTAGCAGTGGCCGTCACCGTTTTTGTCAACCTTGAGCTCAAGCATCTTCTTTTCGGAGATGTAGTCGGGTACCATACGCTTTGCTGTACACTTTGCAGCAAGCTCTGTGAGGTACCAGTAGGGGGAATCCTCGTGGATGTTATCTTCTTCAAGCACATAGATGAGCTTGGGGAATGCAGGTGTAACCCAGATGCCCTTTTCGTTCTTTACGCCCTTGCAGCGCTGAAGAAGTACTTCCTCTATGATGAGAGCAAGGTCTTTCTTTTCCTGCTCGTTCTTTGTTTCGCCAAGGTACATAAATACTGTAACGAAAGGAGCCTGACCGTTTGTCGTGAGAAGTGTTACAACCTGATACTGGATTGTCTGTACACCGCGGCTGATTTCATCGCGGAGTCTCTTCTCTGTCATTTCGGTAAGCTTTGCATCGTCAAGCTCAACACCGATTTCCTTCATCTCTTCGATGATTGCCTTGCGGATCTTCTCGCGCGAAACCTGAACGAAGGGAGCAAGGTGAGTAAGTGAAATGGACTGACCGCCGTACTGGTTGGAAGCAACCTGAGCGATAATCTGTGTAGCAATGTTACAGGCTGTTGAGAAGCTGTGCGGTCTCTCAATAAGTGTGCCTGTGATTACTGTACCGTTCTGCAGCATATCCTCGAGGTTGACGAGGTCGCAGTTGTGCATATGCTGTGCAAAGTAGTCGGAATCGTGGAAGTGGATAATACCCTCATTGTGTGCGTCAACAATCTCCTTGGGGAGGAGGATACGGTTTGTGATATCCTTGGATACTTCACCTGCCATATAGTCACGCTGTGTGCTGTTGACGATGGGGTTCTTGTTGGAGTTTTCCTGCTTTGCCTCTTCATTGTTGCACTCGATAAGGGAAAGAATCTTGTCGTCGGTTGTGTTGCTCTTACGTACAAGTGAACGGGTGTATCTGTAAGTGATGTAGTTCTTTGCTACCTCAAATGCACCGTGAGCCATAATCTTCTTTTCAACAAGGTCCTGAATCTCTTCAACTGTGGGTGCGCGTCCGAGTGCCTCGCACGAAATAACAACCGACTCTGTGATTCGTTTGATCTGCAGGTCGGTCATACGGATGTCTTCGTCAACGGATTCGTTAGCTTTGGTAATAGCGATGAGAATTTTTTCTTCGTTGAAATTCTCTTCGGCACCGTTTCTTTTGATAATCCTCATACCGATTGTCTCACTTTCTTTTATTTTCGTTGTTTTATAGCGTTTTTATTTCTGTAAAACGGCACACAATATATTGTGCCGCAAATGTCGTGTACTCACATTATACGGCACAATATATATAGTGTCAATATGGTATTATATACAAAAAAGACACAATATTTTGTTGAAATAGTCTCGTTTACCACAAAATACCACAAATTACAGTGGCTTCAGTACTACTATATGTTGATTTGCAGTAAAAAAACCGCCGCTTTTTGGCGACGGTTGGTGTATATGTAAAGCTGAACTACTTTACTTTTGTGACGGTTTTGCCGTTGTTAAATGTAACAGCATAGTCATCCGGTGTTAGATTATCTTTGGGTGAATAATCGGTCGAAATCATTTGCGCACCACTATATATTGCGGTTTCAAGGCGTTCTTTGCTTATTTTGTTAAATTCATCTGTCCTTGTACGCACTATTAAGTTAGCAGTGTTAAGTACATCTACTTTACATTTTGCGATCTCTTCAGGGTGATTTATAATCAGAAATGAGGCACAATCACGGCCAATATCTGCCGGTCGGAGCATGGGGAACATTGCCTGTGACTTGATTGACGGGTCAAGGTCGATATACTTCTCCGTAACACCGGTGTCGTGCAGCAGAACAACTACCTTACCGAGCATATCTTTTACCTCACACCAATCGTCTGCGGCACGCATTTCACCAAAGCTTGCATAGTCGCGGAGCATATCTGACGGAGTGAAAAGCTTATCACCGAGACTTTCGCGCAGCAGATTATCAAGCACCTCTACATATTCCATATTGAAGAATTTCATATCTTCGAGCGGCAGAAAAACTTGCTTTGGCTCGACGATTATCGTAATCGGCAGGTGATTGGGGTTGTTGTCTGACCAGAGCACAATCTCTTTTAACGCAAGCTCGAAGTCATAGCAGGTTGTGCCCATATCAAGTGCCGGGATGTGCATACAGGTAAAAGAAATTTCACCGTCTCGCTCAAAAGTTTCAATATCTATCTCGACATTTCTTATGCCGCAGTTGAGCTGTTGAGTAAGTGTCTGGCTTTCAAACTCACCCGTGTTTGCTTTGAACGCACCGAATGTAAGCTCGGAAAGCTGAGAGTAGAGCTTATGCATTGTGGGAACGGATTGCTTCTGGTAACTGTTGTGTGTGCCTATGAACGCAATCTCGTTGAATTTCAATCCCGCTTCAAGCTCGGCGTTGAGGTCACCGTCAAAAAATGATGCTTCGTCAACGGGCGGTATCTCGCCGTTAAGATAGGCTTGCTCAAGCTGAGCGATACGCTCGGGTTGCTCGGCTATATCAAGCTCAAGACGGGCGGCATTGTCTTCGAATGTTGAAAAAAATGTTATCAGAATTGAAAATAAAAGCGGAATAAAACGGAATATATATCTTATCAACTTGTACACCTCGCAAAAAATATATTTCCATTATAGCAATACAGCTTTAATATTACAATAGCGATATTTACAATTTGACGTTTTTATGTTAAAATCTTGTCTATATTAATTACTACTTTAATCGGGAGTTGATTTTATGCCTGCGTTGGTACTTGAAGGCGGTACTTTCCGTCCGACTTTTTCGTGCGGAGTAATGGATGCACTGCTTGACAGTGGAGTTGACTTTGAATATGTTATAGGTGTTTCTGCAGGTATTTCAAATGCCGTTTCTTATCTCTCAAAGCAGACAGGCAGAAATCTTGTTATTCTGCAGAAATATCGTAATGATAAGAGATATGTAGGATTCAGAAATATTTTTACGGATAAATCAATTTTCGGCAGAAAGTTCATTTACGAAACAATTCCGCAGGAGCTTATACCGTTTGACCACGATACTTTCTTTGCTAACCCTGCCAAATTTGTTGTAGGTGTTACAAATGCTGAGACGGGTGAGATAGAGTATCTTGACAAAAAAGACCCTGTGAACGGCTTTATGCTTCTTCAGGCGACCTGTGCACTGCCGATTGCTTTTCCGCCCATAGTCTATGACGGTAAGCAGTATTATGACGGTGGCCTTGTCGACTCAATACCTGCGAAGAAAGCTCTTGATGACGGTAACGAAAAAATGCTTATAGTGCTTACACGCACAAAAGGCTATGTCAAAACCGAGTCAAAGGCATATAAAGTTGCGGCAGCACTTCTTAAGCGCAAGTACCCGAAAATTGCCGAGCTTATCCTCACAAGGCATACACGCTACAACAAAGAGGTTGAATTCTGCAATCAGCTTGAGCGTGAGGGTAAGGCTGTCATTCTCCGTCCGAGCGAAGAAGTTCAGATCTCATCGTTTGAAAGCGATATGACTAAACTTGAGCGGATTTATAAATACGGCTACGATATTGCTATGGAAAATATGGAGCAGATAAAGGCTCTGTTTAATTGATTTGTGTTAAGGAGAAAAAACTTTGGTTATTGCATACGCGGCACTGTTTGTGCTGGCTCTTATCGGAGCTAAAATCAGTATAAAATCGTTCAATACAAAAGAATATCTTTCAATGGATTCTACAAACGCCGTGCGCGGTATTTTTATAATGCTTGTATTCTTAAGCCATTTGATGCAGTATTATACTTATACCGAAACAATAGATGTTTGGGGCGGAAAAATATCGAAGATTCTCGGCCAGATGATAGTTGTAATGTTTATGTTCTATTCAGGCTACGGAATCGGCGAATCCGTAAAACGAAAGGGTAGCGCATACATAAAATCATTCCCGACTAACCGAGTGCTCAAAACGTGGCTTCATTTTGCGGCAGGCGTATTTGTCTTCTTTGTGCTCAACCTGATTATCGGCAAAGAATATCCTGTAGACCGTATTCTGCTTTCGTTTATCGGCTGGGAAAACATCGGCAACAGCAACTGGTATATTTTTGCCGTTATTGCACTGTATATCATTACGTGGATTGCTTTTACACTTTTCAAAAACAACAAGATTGCTGCCGCAGCGGTTGTGACCGCGCTTACAGCAGCGTATGTCGTTGTTATGTATTTCGTAAAAGATTATTGGTGGTACGACACAGTGCTTTGCTATGTAGCAGGCCTCTGGTATTCGCTTTTCAAAGATAAGATTGAGAGCTTGCTGACAAAGAATAATATTATCTGGGCTGTTATTGTGGTAGTGCTGGCTCTCGGCTGGTGGCATACTCATCGCCGACAAAACCTTTTTGTTGGTTTGCGAATCTTAGAAGCTTTGATGTTTGCTTTAGCTTTTGTGGCTGCTTCTCTCAAGGTTTCAGTCAAAAACAAAGCACTTATCTGGATGGGCAAGTATACGTTTGAAATTTATATCCTTATGCGTGTGCCGATGATTGTTTTCGGCAAATTGGGCATTAAAAGTTTCAACCTTTACATCTATGTTATTGCATCGCTTGTTGCAACGTTTGTTATCAGCTTCTTGTTCTCGAAGCTGCTTACACAGGTTGATAAGCTGTTATTCAAACCTAAAAAAATCAAATAAATTGAGCTGTGAAGCCTTTTTCGGGCTTTCACAGCTTTTTTATTGTCTGCATAGAATGTACAAGAGCGGCAGTTTATTTGCGGCCGCTTGAGTAAACTGTAAAGGAGAAATGCTTTATGCGCATGAACGACAGACAGAGCATGAACTGTGAAATGTGCAAGCGGCAGGAAGTACAGTTTCGCCACAGCGAGCTGCCGTTTCCCGAAAATTACAGCGTAGCAATGTCGTATGTGCCGGTGCAGACTGACACTACCGTTTATGATGAGATGAAAGCACTTTGCGAGGGCACACTTTTTGTCGTGCTCGATAAGCCCTTTATGAGAGGGTGCAGGTCATGAATAAAACAGATCTTCTCAAAAAACTTTCTGCGGTTGAGTTCGCACTCTGGGATTTGCATCTTTATCTCGATACACATCCCGGTGACCTTGCAGCAGTAGGGCTTTACAATAAGTATTACAAAAAATATATGATGCTCCGCGAAGAGTACGAGTCAACCTGCGGCAAGCTCTCGGCAAGAAATGCTCAGGGCGTAGAATGGCTTAAAGACCCGTGGCCGTGGGAGAAAGGCTGGTGTGATTGCTGATGTTTTTGTACGAAAAAAAGCTCCAGTATCCCGTTAAGGTTGCAACACCTAACGCAAAGCTTGCACAGGTAATTATAACTCAGTTCGGCGGGCTGAATGGTAACAGGTGATAAATCAAGTATAAAAAAATAAAGTGAAGGAATTCTGCGGTTTATGGAAGGTGATTCGGGATAGAATTGAGCGGAGGGCTTCGTTTTTTGCTTGAGTTGTTGCGGTGGGGGAGGTGACGGTTTGCAACACCTCTTCAACCTTTTTTGAAAACTCTTTAAGGTCAACCTTTTTCGCTGTGCTTTCGGTACACTGCTTTTCGATAGCGGCAATGGCCTTAGTGACAGCGTTTTTGTTGGCTTTGTATTCTTCGACTGTATCAATGCCTGCGAGGTAAGCTTCTTTTGCTCTTTCAAGTTTTGCCTGCTCACGCTTTATCAGAGCGGCATAATCTATAACATCGTGTGGTTCTTCACGTTGCTCGATGTTGAAATTACAAGTGCGTATGCAGTCTTGTAAAGCTTCGATTATGATTTCATCCAGCTTCTTTATGCTGATACAATGAGAGACAGTACAGTCACGACCTTTGCTGTATTGGTGGCACTGAATATAGTTTTCTTGTGAGCGGACAAGTGAAGCACCACAGGTGCCGCATTTCATAATACCTTTGAGCATCCATTCACAGGGCTGGTCCGGTCGCTGATACTTGCCGTACATTTGCTTTTTCTTTTGAAGCTTTTCCTGTACAGCATTCCACGTGTCCATATCTATGAGCGGCTCATGCTCACCGTCTACCGTAAGAATGCTTGGGTCGTCGAAATTGCGACTTTTGGCAAATGTTTTATCACCGGTAGACCATCGGATTTTGCCGATATATACAGGGTTGTATAATATGTATTGTACGCCTCTGGATTCTATAGGATTGCCTCTGCGTGTCTTGAGACCTGCAGCAGCGTGCTTCTGAGCAATTTGCCGCAGAGTCATACCGTTGAGGTAGTCGTTGAATATTTGCCGCACATGAACAGCTTGTTCGTTTGGTATGTATTTCTTACCGACAAGGTCGTAGCCGATTGCAGGGGCACACATAGCTTCGCCTCGGCTTGCTTTTTCGAGCATACCTCTTTTGACCTCAGTTGATAGGTTGATAAGGTAGTATTCATCCATCCATTCAATGATACGCTCAATGAGTTCGCCAAAAGGGGAATCGATTATCGGTTCAGATATGCTGACAACTTGTATACCTTTTTTACGAAGGATATTCTTATAGACTATACTCTCTTCTTGGTTACGGGCAAATCGGCTGAATTTCCAAACGAGTATAGCCTCGAACGGTGCATTCTTTTCCTTTGCTATAGCTATCATCCTGTTAAACTCGGGTCGCTTTTTTGCGGTCTTGGCCGATATGCCGTCATCGTAAAATATGTACTCCTGAGGAACATAATATCCGTTCTTTTTGGCATATTCATTTATGAGCTTCAGCTGAGAATCTGGAGAGTATTCGTCTTGCCGCTCATCGGATACACGGATGTATGCTGCAGCTGTTTTCATAGTATCACCCCTATTATTTATTCCTGTAAGGGTGATTTCTTGCAAAAAAATATCACCCTGCTTGTAAAAAAGGTTGCAAAACCTTAAGCAGAGTGCTAAAATAACATTGCAGTCTGCTTTACTTGGTCGTTGGCGGATTGTGCTTTACGCTCTCCGGTGTTGGCGCACTGGGGAGTTTTTTTATTTGTCAATTAAAGAACGAGGTCGCTGATAAGACGGCAGATTTTGCCGATATCGGTATTGCCGGTAAATTCGAGTTTTACCTTGCCAAGACCGCTGAACCACAGCTCAAGCTCGCTATCCATATCGAGCACACCAGCTGTTTCGGTTGAAAAAGCCTGTACTCTTGAAAAAGGCAGAGAAGTAATATCCTTCTTTTTACCTATAACGCCCTGAATGTTGATTACAAATATTCTCTTATTGGTAAATGCAACACCGTCTCTGATAGATTTGTAAGATGAAATAATCTGCTCACCGTCTACAAGCAACGGCATAAGCTCAGAGTTGAAAGCGTTGGGAGCTTCCTTAAGTTTGATAAACTCGGGGTTTTTGAAATCAATCATTTTTTACAAGTCCTTTCTTGCTTTTATTGTAGCCTATGGTCAGTATACAAAGGCTTACAAATATAATGACAAAATAGAGCAAAAAGTTACGCTATTTTCAAAATTTACATATCAATTACAATCTGCTTCCTTTTGCGTATTTGGAGATTGTATTTAGACTTCTTGGTGTTGGTAGCACCGGGGAGTTTTTTTATTTTAGTTGATATTTCTCATTTTTTGGCTTACTCTGAATTGTTCAGCTTCTGCCGTGTCAATAAATTCAACGGTTTTGTCGTGGTTTTTCCGAACCTCTGCTTTGATTTCGTCGAGAGTTACGTTAAAAAACTCTCTTCTATGATTAACAAGATTCAGCTTTTTTGATTCAAAGGCTTTATGCAAAGCAGCTTCAAGTTTTGGTGCATCTTGAGAAAAAATCATAGCATGGATGTCGAAATTGAACGGAACCGATGCATCACCGAGCTCATCTACACGTTCTGTCGGATCTGTACGGCGAGTCATACCGATTTTATAAACATTTTCTCCAAAGGCTCCGATATTAGAAATAATATAGACAAATCCAACCTTAGGATTTGCGGCACGGTAATCAACATCGGCGATGCCTTTTTCAGTTTCGGCATATTGTACCTCGTATTCAGCGAGTTTCGCTTGAGCGGCGGTATTATCAGGGTCAGTGGCTAATTGTACCTTGAGTTTAGCAATCATATTAGCGTAATGAGTTTGTTCTTTGATGAGTTTTTGTCTCTCTGCTTCAAGCTCTTTTTGAAGTTTAGCTTCTTCTCTCATTTGTGCACGAAGTTCTTTTTGCTCTTCTTTTTCCTTTTGCTTTGCTTGAGCGTATTCAAAGGCTATGTAAATCTCCTGTATTTTCAGATTCATATAAGCGGGGGATATGGAAATCTGCATTATTTTACCGAGCTTGCTTATTGCATCGCAGGAGGTTTGAATTCGTTTCACGCTTGCTTCGAGGTTGCTATATTTTACCTTGGCAACAAGCTCATCACATTCGGTATTGAAAGCTCTGAGTAAGAGCTTCTGCATATCGTTAACCATTTTCTTGCCTTGAGCGGCACTGCCGTTTACCTGCCAGGTTTGTACACCTGTAACAGCGGTCTGATTTTTAATCATTGCTTTTTGCTGCTCACGGACCTGGTCGAGTGCAAGTTTATATTTTTCAACAGTTACAAAATCAAATTTAGGCTTATAGAGTCCGAATGATTGAAGGAGTATTTCGTCGTCGAGCTCAATTAATTCACTGCGTTTCTGCTGTACAGCACTATGAACACTGTTGTATTCTATCTTTTGGTCCATTACTAATTTGTTCACTTGGGCAAGTTCATTCTGTGCCTGCGCAATTTTACTGCGGAGTAATTCTAGATTTTGATACTCAGGAGAAGAAAGCTCCGAGATTTGTCGGCTCATTTCAGCGACTTCACATTCGTTGCAAAGTCCGTTTGCGTTAAGCTTTTGGAAAAGACCGCCACCGCCGCATCTTTTGCATTTTGCCATTGTTAATACATCCCTTCTCGGATAAATTTAGCCCGATATATAAAAAGGCTCATTATATATATGTCGAAAAATGCAAAAAGGTAACGCAAAAATTATATATCAATTACAATTTGTTTAACTACACCGATAATTTGAGCGGAACCGTTTTCAAAATCTTCCGCAGGTACAATGCGTTCGTCGTAAGCAGAGTTCTCCGGTTTGAGAAGAATAACGGAGCCGTGGTATTTAAAGCGTTTGAGTGTTGCTTCGTCACCATTGACACGGCATGCGACGATCTGACCGTCATCAGCTGTGCTTTGCTTATGTATAAGTACTTTGCATCCATCAATGATACCTGCACCAACCATACTGTTGCCTTTTACTCTCAGATAAAAATATTCGTCCGGATTGGGGACGGATGTTGGCATGTAACCCTCTATACACTCTTCTGCAAGAGCAGGAAGACCTGCAGGAATACATCCGTAGATTGGAAGCATAGCGGTTGCAGGAATATAATTATCAGCGAAAGCTTTCTTTGATTCTTTGGCGTGAAGGTAGTCCATAGATACATTAAAATAATCTGCAATGACTTCAAGCGTTTCAAAGTCAGGCTCTCTTTCGCCTCTTTCATACATACTTATTGTACTGTACGAAAGACCTAAAGCTTTACCTAATTCGGTTTGCGTTAATCCGTCTTGTTTTCTAAGCCTGCGCAAAACATTACCAAATGAGCCCATAAAATCACCTCTATAATTGCATTATATTTCACTTTGTGTGAAATGTCAAGAAAGTTTTTTCACAAATTGTAAAATTATGCTTGACACGGCGTGAAATTGGTGCTAATATCAAATTGCACGATATGTGAAATTTGATTGAAAGGAGGCTGCAACAGTGTTTAAAATGAATCCTCAGAGAATTGGTGAGCGTTTGAGTAAGTTAAGAGGTAAACGCGAACTTAAGGTAGTTGCTGAAGCAGTGGGCATTAGCATATCAGCACTATCTATGTATGAAAGTGGTGAGCGTATACCGAGAGACGATGTTAAAATTGCACTTGCCGATTATTACAAGACTACAGTACAGTCTTTATTTTTTACCTAAAAATTGCACACTTCGTGCAATTACAAAACAACCCACCAACGACCAAGTAAAGCACAATCTACCAATGACCAAGTAAAAATCATAAGACAACCAACCATTTAAGTACAAATGTAAAGAGGTGAGAGCAATGGCGAAAAAACAGTATACATACACCTGTATGGTTGAGTATCCGGACGGAAGAGTGGAGAACCTGAAAGAGTTGCCGCCCGAGGAACAGGAACGGCTTGCAATTCTTTGGGGGCAGCGTATGGCTGCTGCTTTTTCGGAGTATTACTCAAATCACCCGGATGAATTTGCAAGACTGTAAAAAGAAAGGACGTTTAAAATTGAAAATCTATATAATCGCAAACGTGCTGTTACTGTGTTCACTGATAGTGTTATGCGGTATACCTTTATGGAATAACGATAAGTTTGTTGCTGCTGTGGCAAAAGTTTACAATCGATTCTGTGACCGTGTAGGCTATATTGCTGCAATGATATACATAAAGTACCGCAAGTGCAAAATAGGCATAGCTGTTTGCTGCATCGAAAAAGCTCTCGCAATATTGGATAAAGAAGAATCATATCCAAAGAAAGGTGAAGGGAATAAAAATGAGTACAGATAATGCTATTTCCAAAATAGAAGCCCAACAGCAGGGCAAAAAAGGTACCTCAGTATGGTATGTCGGCGAGCAGCTTAAAGATATCTGCCGCGAGAATGTACACAACGCTGATATTGTCAGTACGGACCTGGACAACCCGGATATGTCGATTGAGAAGTGCGAGCGGAAAATAGAGGAATATGCCCGGAATCATAAAAGCGGTAACAGTGGTTGTTGTCCTCCAGGTGTTGCCGACGGAATTATACGTAAGTTCTACGGTATTCCGACCGCTGATGATTCTACACCCGCTAAACAGCCGGATCTTATTGATCTGGCAGATTTTATGTGAGGTGAGCGGATATGGCAGAAACAAAAGATTATGCCTCACTGTTACCGACAGAGCCGCCGCAGGCGGTTATGGATATGGCTGAGAAATATTTTGTAGATAGCAATGCACTTATTTACAGAGTGGAATATTATCCTGATCCGCTTACACAAATAAAAGAAAAGAGAGTTCGCTGCATTTGCACTGCTTGTGGTGACAGCTTTCTTGCTCAATGGGTTTCAGGGTGCTCGTGTCATGGATATGGCAGTGAGTACAGATTTTTCAACTCAAGGACAGGGGAGGCAGTTAACAGTTATACAGATACATTGTGTCCCACCTGCGGTTCACCTGTAAAAGCGAGATCTATCTCATCGTTTAGTGATGATTTGTGGATTGACCACGATGTTTTTGTAAATGTTGATACTGTAGAAGGAAAACTCTGTATCGTTGCGTGGAGAATATCAAAATATGCCAATAAAGATGGTCGAATTCATTACCAAGCACGTCCATTTGAAGCATATATAGCAGACGGCAGAAAAATGTACAGATGTGTAGCTGCTCAGAGGTATTTTTACTCATACAGATATTTTTCGAGCTGGGAGCAGCGAAAGCGTTGTGACGATACACTTTGCAGAGTAAATAAAGAAAGAATACTACCTTTTAGTGCAGATATTCTTGTCGGCACAGACTGTGAAAACAGCAAGCTTGATATGTTCTGCAAAACGGATGATGTTATGCTTGTCAGCTATCTTCGTCTGTGGCAGAAGTATCACAATGTTGAAAATCTTGTTATGCAGGGTATGAGCGAAGTTGTCAATCAGGCTCTGATATCTGCGGCAAAACAAAGCTATGGTAACCCATGTTGCAGAGGGACTACAGTTGTCGACGGTATGTTTTTCAAAGAGGCAAAGCCTCATAAAATACTCGGGTTATCAAAAGAAGATTACCTGCAGGTGAAAAAAGCAAAATGGGAATATAAAGCTGTTATCGCCTTCAAAGAATACAGAGATTATGACAAAAGCGTAAATACCGAAAACTTTAAAGATGCTTGGAATCTTATCGGCACAGGTGCAAGCTTTGATGTGCTGAAAAAATCAGGTGAATCGGTGGTTAAAGCCGCCAATTACCTCGTAAAACAGAGAGTTAAATATCCCCAAAACAAAGACAGAATTACTGCAAATGAAATGCTCGACTATTGGAATATGGCGCAAAAACGCTCTGAGAAAACAGGAGAACCTATTGAAAGGTATCCTCAAAATCTTATCGCAAAGCACGACCAGCTTGTTGAACTTGCAGAATTTGAGCGGCAAAAGGAGCTGCTTGAAGCATTTGCAAAGAGAGCAGAAAAACTCACACCTTTTGCTTTTGCTGATGAAGAAACCGGGCTTATGATATTTGCCTGTCCGGATGAAGCGCAGCTTATAAAAGAAGGTAAAACACTTCATCATTGCGTTGCTACATATGCTAAGTCTCACGCTCAAGGCAATACGGCAATATTTTTTATTCGTCATACGGACAAGCCAGATGAGCCTTTCTTTACTCTTGAGCTTGATGAAAAAACATATAGGGTACGCCAAAACAGAGGCTTGAGAAATTGTGCCCGTACACCTGAAGTTGAATCTTTTGAGAAGAAGTGGATCGAATATTTGAAAACCAACAAAATCGGAAAGGATGTCAAGAAGAATGGAAAACGCACTCGTAAATCAGACCGTACAGCAGCTGTCGCATAACGACGAAGTTGAGGTACTTGCCAATAAAATTATACGCAAAACACAGCAGGCTCAGCGTATTGCTCTTGAATACGCCATTGAAATCGGTGGATATCTGACTGAAGCAAAGGCTCTTTTGCCACACGGTGAATGGGGCAATTGGCTGAAAGAACGTGTCAACTATTCACAGTCAACCGCTATCAATTTTATGAAGCTCTATGAAGAATACGGTGACAGTCAGGAAAGTTTGTTCGTTTCAAATTCACAAACGATTATTAATTTGCCGTATACCAAGGCTCTCAAGCTGCTTGCTATCCCTGAGGATGAACGTGAGCAGTTTGTTGAAGAGAACAACGTGAATGATATCTCTGCACGAGAGCTTGAGAGAATCATTAAAGAGCGTGACGATGCGATTGCAAGAGCAGATGCTGCTGAAGGTTTGCAGACTGAAAAGGAAAATGCCGAAAAAGCGGCGGAGTATCAGCGTCAGCGTGCACAGCAGCTTTCTGAGCAGGCAGATTCGCTGAGCAAAGATGTTGTTTCTTACAAAGAGAAATATGAAAAAGCCAAAGAAGCCGAGAAAAAGGCGAAGGCAAAGCTCAAGGAATTAAAAGAAAACCCTGAAATTCCGCAGGAAGTGACAGATAAACTCAAGGCTGAAGCAGAAGCGAAGGCCGCAGCGGAAGCGTCTGAACAGATAGAAAAGAAGATTGCCGAAGCAAACGACAGAATTGAAGCGGCAAATCTCGCAAAGCAGGCCGCCGAAAGAGAAGCGGCGAAAGCACAACAGACCGCAGCGGACCTGCAGAAGCAGTTGCAGATGAGCAACCCTGATATCGCTGAGTTTAAAGTGCATTTTAAAAATGTGCAGGAAGAGATGATGAAGCTCAGAAGTACGCTTGACAGCATTTTTATCAAAGATGCTGATTGCGGAAATAACTTGCAGGAAGCTATGAAGGCACTTGTTAAATCCTTTGCGAGAGATTTTGAGGTGAAGTCCTTATGATAACCGACCCTATCAAAGTATACATAGCCGGTAAGATTACCGGGAACAAGTTTTACAAGCTGCAGTTTGTAAAGGTTATGAAATGGCTCAAGGCAGTATACCCGAATGCTGTCGTTATTAATCCTGCCTCACTTCCGCAGGGGCTGAGTAATGCGGACTATGCACGTATATGCCTTTCGATGATTGACAGTGCGGATATAGTCGTGTTTCAGGGCAATATGCGTGAGAGCAAAGGCTGTCAGCTTGAGCTTGATTATTGCAACTATGTGGACAAGCCGTATGCGGTTATGCGTACAGAACTCGATGAGGAGAATTACTGCCCCGAATGTGACCGCACGGTTAAAATCGGATATGCGTGCGGTGAGCACTTTGTTATCGGCAGTGATACAAATTGTCCCTGCTGCGATGCTTTCAGCGTTATGCGAAACGACGGAGTAGATGAGCTCAACTGTTGGGAAGTTTACAAAGCAATGTACATAGCTGAAAAATCAAAGCACTCACCCGGCACGACCGAGTGTGAGTGGGTTGATGACTGGCTGAATCATCCGTTTTATAAGTGCTGTAATTGCGGTTACATATTTGTCGGCAGTGTGAAATACTGCGAAAACTGCGGCAAGAAAATTACCAAAGAGAGAGGTGAGGGCAGTGGCGATATGGCAGAGTGATAAAGATATATGCGATATGTACCGTCACGCCGCTAATCCCAAAGAGCAGATTCAAATTCTTGCTCAACTCAACATATGTACAGAGAAAGAAATAAGAGATGTGCTTGAGCGAAACGGTATAGAGCCCGTCGGTCCTCGCGTTGTTCAGCATCGGTCCGAGCCATATAAGCCCTGGACAATAGAAGAAATGGTTCAGCTGTTATATCTTGTCGCCAACGGAATGACAGATAAAAAACTGTCGGAATATTTCAAACGCAGTGAAACTGCAATAAGGAATATGAAATGTAAAATCAACAGAAAACGCACAGAGAATGCACGTGCGGCTCTTGAAATCTTCAACAGGGAATACGGAGGCGGTACTGATGACAAAAAAACCGTACAAGCCGACGTTATATGAGACCAACAATGCGAAAAATACCATTTACACGACTCGACCCCACAAATACGGATATCAGATAAGGGTAAATCATCCGGAAATACAGCCGCATTACGAAGCTTACAAAGAAATGATAGGTCAGCCGAAACACCTGCCTATCTCACATGATGAAAGACTCGGCTTTGAATATCTAGTGTTGTGCGGATATTACCCAATACGATTAAGGAGATGAAAAAACGTGACAACAGCAGTACAAATTACATTGATTATTTGTTTAACTTTAATCGCTTTAGTAATAATCAGTAACTTGAGATATATGAAATAATTCATTGAGCGGCTCTGCCAAATGCGGCGGAGCCGTGAGGACTATATAATACCTTATATATAAATACATTATTTATCGCAGTATTGCGGCAAAAAACAAGGCGAGTCAGGCTCGCTTGGCGGCCTTGTATTGTATAGTATTTCATCGACAAAAAAAGAGAAGGAGAAAAGAA
Source organism: Acutalibacteraceae bacterium (assembly GCA_045123695.1). Classification (GTDB taxonomy): domain Bacteria; phylum Bacillota; class Clostridia; order Oscillospirales; family Acutalibacteraceae; genus UBA8612. The sequence continues at coordinate 37,646 of JBGVKJ010000033.1, read as the reverse complement.
ATGAATTCAAAGCAGTATGCGTATATGAATCGGTCAGTTCGTCCGTCAGTAAGTGAGATTGCCGCAGGGCTTGAAAAGAAGTTCGAGATAACGTGTCTTGCACGTGATCGGGAGAAGCTGAAGCTTTACCGTGCAATATGCGGTGTGATAGCTAAAGTGATGATAATTCCTCCTGAATGTTATATTGTCGTAAACAAAATGCCGACGTATGCCGGTGACGTTCAGGCTGTATACGAAAAGCTTACAAGTGCAGAAATAGAGTGGGTAGCAGAAAAGTACTGTGCCCAAAAAGACAGAATACAGAATCCGCATGAATGGATGAGGACAACGCTTTATAACTCACCTGAGGATATGGAGCTTGATTTGCTGAATCAGGTTTTAACAGATTGGGGAGGCTGAAACAATGAAAATCCGAAACAAAAAGACGATAAGCGGTCCGATGCTTGAGGTCGATTATTATCCGATATTCGATGACGGACGTCGTGTGCCTACAAGGGCACCGAAAACAAAGCCTTCCACCGAGGCTCAGGAGAAATACAACCGTGCGAAGGCGAAAAAGAAGATAGTACGCCTCGTCAATGCAAATTTCGATAATACTGATTTCTTCGTGCATCCGACATACGAGGACTTTCAGGCACCTCAGACTGAAGAGCAGGCACGTAAAGATATAGTCAACTACCTACGCCGAATCAAAACCAAGAGAAAAAGCGAGCTGAAAAAAGCAAATGCAGAGCTGGCCGAACTTGAAGAATTCTGCAAAGCCAATGAAAGCAAGTTTACCGCAGTTCGTCTGGACAAGCTCAGGCACAAAGTCAGCAAGCTTGCTGAGCCTTTTAAGTACATATACGTTATGGAGCGTCAGGAGTATAAGAGCGGAGCACGTAAAGGTCAGCTAAATTGGCACTTTCATTTGTTTATGAGCGGCGGACTTGATGCGGAGACAGTAGAGGCTATGTGGCCGTACCGTATCAACTGTAACCGCTATCAGCCCGAGAAGTTTGGATTCGAAGCGGCTGCCAAGTACATAGCAAAGGACCCCTGCGGAAGTAAAAGCTTTGCATATTCCAAAAATCTCACTCAGCCGACGGTGCTTGAACCCAAAGACGGCAGAGTTACAAAAAGATATGTTGAGCGGATTGCCCGTGAGCGCGTTGATGATAAAGAATTCTGGGAGAAAAAATTCAAAGGCTACCGTTTTGTTAAGCTTGTAAAGAAGTTCAACGAATTCAATCTCAATTGGTATGTAAGTGTGATAATGGTTAAAGCCGGTACCGGTGAGCCGCTTGTTAACCCAGGTGCTTACGATGATTGGCTTGATGATGTATGTTAAGGAGGTACGCAGATGAAAGTGACGAAATACATGCTTGAGAGCTACCGTGCAGGTGTAACAGAAATCGCTGTGTTGGAAAAATATCTTGATAAGCTTGAAAAAGATGAAATGAAGTTGCATCAGACTGATACAGTAAAGGGCAGCAGTGAGCAGTTCCCGTATCTGCCTATGACGATTAAGGTGAGCGGCGTTGCACCCGAAGATACGAAAGCTGTCGACAAGATAAAGCGGTTGCAGCAGCAGACAAAAGCAAAGATCTATAAAAAGAAACTGGAGCTTGAGCGGCAAAGAGCAGCTGTTGAGCTCTGGCTTGATGAGGTTGCAGATCCTAACATCCGCAGCCTTATTCGTTTGCACTACATTATGGGTTTGTCGTGGGAGGATGTCTGTGAAACTCTCGATATTGCAGGTGACGGGTCCACACAGCGTAAGCAGATGGACCGCTTTTGGAAGGCTCAAAAATAATTTTTCCCGACATTCCCGATGAATGTGTGATAAAGTGTAAACTGAGGAAAGCAGCAAACACAAAAGCAGCTTTCCTTCAGCTTTTGCTGCGAAACAACTCGAATCACTAAAGAGAGGTCGTGAAAATGTCCAAGCCTAACGAAAAAAGGTTTAAAGCCCAGACGCTGTGGCAAAAAGGGCTGTCATATGAAAAAATATCTAAAAGGCTGGATATCCCCGAAGGAACGCTCCGCCGATGGAAAAGCACCTACAAATGGGAGCGTCCCGATGACCCGAACACCCGAACGGAAGAAACCGAGACAAAGAAGCGTGGCGGACAGAAGGGAAACGTCAATTCTGTCGGTAACGGTGGCGGTGCACCGATTGGCAATACAAACAGCCAGACTCACGGCGGTTATAGCTCGATTTCGCTTGATTTTCTTACCGAAGAAGAGCGTGAGTTCATTGAAAAAGAGCAGGAACGCAGTGAACGGAATATGCTGCTTGAAGAAGTGGCTCTGCAAAAGATCCGTGAGCGGCGTGTCTTTATGTATATAGAAAAATTTAAATCAGAAAAGCCGGGCACAAAAGGCAATTTTGAAGCTTTGGTCAAAGCAGAGGATGCGTTGACCCGTATACAGTCTGCTATGTCAAAAAGCATACAGACTCTGCATCAGATGGGTATTGACGACCGTATGATTGCACTTCGCGAAAAAGAGCTTGAGGCAAAGCTTGCCGGTAAGAATCCTGCGGATGGTAAAAAAGGTGACGGTAAACTTAAAAGCATAATGGAGCAGTTGAAGCGATGAGTGAAGAGATTATTCTCAGTGATAAGTATAAGGTATTCCTCCGCACAGACGCCGCAGTTGAATTCCTCGAAGGTACAACCTTTGCAGGCAAAACAACTGTCGGCGTCATTAAATATATGCTCAAGGTTGCTGACAGCCCGAAAAAGCTCCATGTTCTCAGCGGACTTGATACCGGTACGATTGAGAAAAACATCATCAATAAAGATTGCGGAATCCTTGATGTGTTCGGTGATTTGGTCGAATACAATCCGTCAGGCAAGGGTGAACATAGATTGCCGCATATTGCTTACAGTACACCGAACGGCACGAAGATTATATATATCCTCGGTTATGATAACCAAAGCCGATGGAAAAAGGCTCTCGGCGGTCAGTATGGCTGCCTTTACATTGATGAGATAAATATTGCTGATATGGAGTATGTGCGGGAGGCTGCTATGCGTTGCGATTATCTTATGGCAACGCTCAATCCCGACACACCTTCACTGCCGATATACTCAGAATACATAAACCATGCACGGCCTTTGCCCGAATATGATAATGACGCACCTGCAGAGCTGCGTAATATGCTCAATGAGGATGAAAAAGCAGGCTGGGTGTGGTGGTATTTCAGCTTTGACCATAACGCAGCACTTACCGACAAGAAAAGGGCACAGATTATTGAGAATGTACCGCCCGGTACAAAGCTGCATAAGAACAAAATCCTCGGTCTGCGTGGCAGGGCGACAGGTCTTGTGTTCCCGAATTTCAGCCGAAGCAAGCACATTATAAAGCGTGATGAGCTGCGGCAAAAGGTGAAGGACGGCAAGATGAAATTTGTCAGCTTCACTGCAGGACTTGATACGGCTTATTCGACAAAATCGCCCGATACAATTGCTATGAGCTTTATGGGCATAACCGCTGAGCGGCAGGTGATATACCTTGATGAGAAGGTGTACAACAATGCAGGGCTTGAAACGCCCGTTGCTCCTTCTGATACCGCCGTTAATTTTGTTGATTTCCTCAACCGTAACGGCAGGGAGTGGGGCATAGCGCGTAATGTGTTTGTGGATTCGGCTGACCAGGCGACTTTAACTGAGCTGAATAAATACAAGCGTAATCATCCTTGTGTATACAGCTTCAACGATTCATACAAAAAGGTAGCAATAATTGACCGTATCAACTTTATGCTCGGATGGCTTCACTCCGGGCATTATTTCGTTTGTGATACGTGCAGTGAGCATATTAAAGAGCTCGAAGCCTACTCGTGGAAAGAGGGCAAGGATAACGAGCCTGAGGATGCAAACGACCATACGGTTAACTCTTCTCAGTATGCGTGGATACCGTATCGTAAGCAGATAGGTAAAGGAGACAGGAAATGAAAATGAGCGATAAAATAAAGCAGAAAATCCGTGATTTCCTCGATATAGATGTAAATCATGGTCTGTCGGTCAATATCGAACAGCTTCTCAGCTTCGATGCAGAGTGTTTTGTCAATCGAATATGGTATAGAGGCAAGGCAAATGAGCTGCATAATCTGTATAGCAATATTAACGACAGCATCGGCAATAATCATTTCTGGGCGAGCAGTCCGACAAAAGGTATGCGAATAAGAAAAATACATACAGGCTTGCCCGGTCTTATCGTTGATACGCTGACTAATGTAAGTGTCGGCGACCTTAACGATATAAAGCTCTCTGAGCGGCAGAGTGAATGGGATGCTATAGCTACTGAAAACGATCTTGATAATCTTGTATCCGCTGCTGTGCGTGATGGGCTTGTTTTCGGAGACGGTGTTTTCAAGCTTTCGTATGATGAAAACATTTCAAAGTATCCGATTATTGAGTTTTTTGAGGCTGACCGTGTTGAATATGAATATACTCGCGGCAGAGTTACGGGTATAGTGTTCAAAACCCGAAAAGAGTCGGGGGGTAAAGTGTATGTTCTCAAAGAGTATTACCGCCGTAGTGGTATTTCTTACGACCTTGAGGATATGCACGGTCAGCAGTACGATATAACATCTGTTAGAGGTTTTGAGTCATATAAGGAAATTAACAATCATTCCGATTTTATTCCTGCCGTACCCATGAGATTCAGAGCGTCAGTCGTTCATCCGGGCAGAGGTAAGAGCATATTTGACGGCAAGCACGACAACTTTGATGCGTTCGACGAAATCGTATCGCAATGGATGTTGGCAGTACGCAAAGGTCAGATTAAAACTTATATTCCGCTTGACCTGCTTCCCAGAGACAACGAAACAGGTGAAGTCTTAGCAGGAAGCGATTTTGACAACGATTATTTTCAGATTGAAAATTCTATGTCTGAGGGTGATACCAAAAAGATAACCACTACTCAGGGTGAGATACAGCACGAGGCACTGCTTTCGACTTACTGTACAGTACTCGACCTTTGCCTGCAGGGTATAATTTCTCCGTCAACGCTTGGCATCGACGTCAAAAAGCTTGACAATGCAGAGGCTCAGCGTGAGAAGGAAAAAACAACGCTCTACACCCGTGATAATATCGTAAGCGTGCTCACAGCAACGCTCGAAACCCTTGTTAAAACAACACTTATGTTCTGCGATGCGATAAACGGTGTTGAATATAAGGATGTCAATGTTGACGTTTCTTTCGGCGGTTATGCAAACCCGAGCTTTGAGGCACAGGTTGAAACAATCGGTAAGGCTTCGCAAAACGGCATTATGTCAATCGAAACCCAGGTCGAGGAGCTGTACGGCGACAGCAAGGATAAAAATTGGAAAGCGGCTGAGGTGCGACGCATCAAAGAAGAACGTGGTATCGAAGTTGTCGAGGAGCCTGCGGTCAATAAAAATCCTCTCGGTTTTGCTACTGAATAATGGATAATTTCGACGGCTATATTGCCGATATTTATCGTGAAATGGAAGCCGAGCTTATTGGCTCAATGAAGCGTAACCTCGGTCTGCATGAGGCAGAAGAAGCACTTACGGGGCTGAAATATCCGCAGTGGCAGGCAATGAAGCTCAAGGAGCTCAGACGTTTTCAGCGTGAGAATGAGCGGATTATGGGCGAAAAGCTGAGCGGCCTGCCGGATGAAGTGAGCAGACATATGATTGATGAGCTCAACCAGGGCTCAAAACACGAGCTCAAGCGTTACCGCAAGGCACTCAAAAAAGGCTACAAATCTGCAGTTACTATGAAGAATAGTTTCTTTCATATCAATGACAGGAAGGTGCAAGGGCTGATAAATGCACTTAATAATGACCTTACACGTGCAAACTCTGCCGTACTGCGTATGATGAACGATCAGTACCGACAGACAATTTTCAAAGCAGGTATGTTTGTCAGCAACGGTGTCTATACCGAGGAGCAGGCTGTTAAAAAGGCTATAGAGGAGTTTGAGAAAAAAGGACTCAACTGCATCGAGTACAAGGACGGCAGGCGTGTTAATATCGCCGATTATGCTTCAATGGCGGTGCGTACAGCAAACCAACGTGCGTATATGGTAGGCGAGGGCGAGTTTCGTAAGTCGATAGGTGAAACGCTTGTCATAATCTCCCGTCATTCAACCTCGTGTGACCTCTGCAAGCCATTTGAGGGCAAGGTGCTGATTGATGATGTCTATTCGGGCGGTACGCAGGAAGACGGCGATTATATGCTGTTGTCGCAGGCTATGGAACAGGGACTTTATCATCCCCGTTGCCGTCACGGCCTCGGTACATACTACCCCGAATTAGAGGATATCAACGGCTATGAGACAGAGGATAATAGGCTGAATGATTACAGCGGAAATGTTGACAATTCGGGTGAAAATGGTATACTGAAAGAGACGAAGCGAAAGCCCGAAACCAAGTCAAAATCTACAGCTGACAAATCGCAATCAAAAGATACACAGAAAGCAAAAACAGGCTCTGATTTATTTTCTGATAAAACGAAAGAAAAGCTGTACAGAGATGAACGTATCCTTGCTGGCAATAGATACGAAACCGCTATTGTTTACGATGCTGATGGCAATGTTGTTTTCAAGAAGAAAGGCACCGCTGATGAGGTCAAATTCACGGCGGAAGAACGCAAGAAAATGAAAGGCTGTGTCGTCACGCATAATCATCCAAATGGTGGCGGATTTTCAGGTGCCGATATATATTTTGCTAAGAAATATAAAATCACGGAGATGCGAGCTTGTGAGGGCCGAGGTGCGTTTGTTATTAAAACGCCTAAAAAATGGCCTGCTGAATTCACATCAGCGGATGCTGTAGACAAAGCAATAAATAGTATATACGCAAATGTTGGAAGTAAATACAGAGATATTGCAGCACAAAATGGAATATCTCCAATAGCATATCTTAATGATATAGAGATAGAAACTTTTGAAGAATTTAGCAAAAAATATGATTTTGAATTTAGATGGGAGAAAAAATAATGGAAATAAATATTGGCGATATTCCGATAGATGAAGAGTTGGATAACTATCCGGAAGACACAGTTTTTGTTCTTGATGATAGGCCACCTAAATATGATTTAGAGAATATGAGAAGGATTTCTCCGGAGGATCCTCTATATGATTATTATCCGTTGATAAATATGAATACCGGAGAAATTATAGAGCCGGCAAAGAAAACAAAATAGTTGAATTCAGACACTCTGCATTTTGCAGGGTGTCTTTTTTCATATCAAAATACGTTTGCCCGTATCGTACAAACGGGGAGCGGATGACCTTATCCGTAAAAAGGAGACAAAATGGCAGAAAACAACAACACAGTACTTGACGGTCAGGAGCCGGGCAGCGGTACCGAAGGCGGTACAACACCGCCCAACACAACACCGCCCGCAACCGAACCTGAAAAGAAGTACACAGACGACGATGTGAACAACATCAGCAAGAAAAACAGCGAAAAGGCAGTAAATAAGCTCCTCAAAGAGCTGGGTATCACCGACAAAGAGAAGGCAAAGAAGATCCTCGCAGAAGCTGCAGCGGCAGAGGGTGCAAGTCAGTCCGTCGGTCAGGATGATACAAAAGTTGCTGAGCTGACAGCAAACCTTGAAAACTCTGTGCTTGAGAACATTATGCTCGCACAGCACGTCAAAGCTGAGAAGGTTGCAAGGGCAGTCAAGCTTATCGACCGTGCAGATTGTCTTGATGACGAAGGCAAATTCAGCCGTGATAAAGCTACCGAAGCTGTCAAAAAGCTGTTTGAAGAATGGCCCGAGCTTGCCGAAAAGGCTGACGGCAAAACAGTCGGCTTTACAATCGGTGGCGACGGTCAGCAAAATACAGCTCCTGCCCCGGCGGATAAGCCCAAGCAGAAGAGCTGGAACAGATTTAACTAATATGTAAGGAGAAAAAACAAATGCCTAACAATGTAAACTACGCAGAGAGATGGGAGCCCGAGCTTCTTGAAATCTTTATGCAGGAGAGTCTTATTTCTCCGTTCATCACCAACAACGTAAGATTTATGGAGGATGGTAAGACCTTCCACTTCACACAGATGAGCACTACCGGCTTTAAGAGCCATAGCCGCAACGGCGGTTGGAACAGAGGTTCATTCAATCAGACGGATGTATCCTTCACTCTGAAGCATGACCGTGATATTTCTTTCCTTGTCGATAAGGCAGATGTCAGCGAAAGCAATGCAACCGCATCAATTCAGAATATCGCAAAGGTATTCACACGCACTCAGTCAACACCCGAAAAGAACGCTCTTTTCTTCTCGAAGTGTGCCGCACTTGCAAAAGAGCAGGAGGGTTATCATTCGACAAATGCCCTCACCGCATGGACAAAAGCAAACGTGCTTTCAAAACTCAAGGGTATGATTGCCGCAGGTAAGCTCCGCATTTACAGAGCCAAGGGTGCCCTTATCGTCTATGTCCGCAGTGAGATTATGGATCTTCTCGAAATGTCTGAAGAAATTAAAAAGACAATCGAGATGACACAGATTGCCGAGGGTGGTGCAGGTATTGAGACCCGTGTGGCAAGAATCGACGGCGTACCCGTTTTTGAGGTTATCGACGATGAAGTGTTCTATGACAGCTTCAACTTTGATTCCGAGGATGGTGGCTTCGTACCTGTAGAGGCAGGCGACGGTGTTGAAGCATCCAAGCACCTCAACGTTCTTATCGCTTCTCCGCTTACTACAAAGTTTGTGCCCAAGATTTCAAGTATTTATTACTTCAATCCCGGTGCACATACTGAAGGTGACGGTTACCTCTACCAGGAGCGTGAGCTTTCTGACGTTTTCACCTTCCCCAACGGCAAGTCCGGCAAAATTGACAGCCTCTATGTTGATGTAGAGGGCTGATGCTATGTACGTCGATATTGACTACTACATAGCCAACCGCAAGAGCAGTGAGCCTGATGCCGAATGCACCAAAGATATAAGAGAATTGCTTGACCTCGCCGAGATGAAAGTCGACGAGGTCACTTTTAATCGTATCAGAGGTATCGGCTTCGACAATCTCACCGAATTTCAAAAGGATAAGGTGAGAAAAGCCGTGTGTGTCCAAGCCGATTATATTCAGGAATACGGCGGTTATACCGACGGTGAACCGCAGATTGAAAGCTACAGCGTACTCGATATCAGCGTGAGCGTAAGCAATAAGCAGACCGATGCAGAGCGTGCCGGTATGGCAACGCTGGCATATAAACTGCTTGAACAAACAGGACTTATGAGGAGGGCTTTATAATGGCAACAAAAGTCAAAAAGTTACCGTTCCCCGATCATCTGCTTGTAACACCTTGCACGATAACTCTCGATGCAAAAGGTCTCAATAAAGACGGTGAGCCCGAAAAGGCGAAGCCGATAAGCACAAAATGTATGTGGTCAGAGCATACAAAGCGTGTTTATACCGCTGACGGCAAGCAGGTAATACTGAGCGGTCAGGTCATCGTCAAGGGCGATATTGCACCGAATATGCCCGAAATCTCTTCGGGTACGGTGCAGGTCGGCAAACGTGTAATGCACATACACGAAGCTGCAAGGCCTAAAAATCCCGACGGTACGGTGCATCACACTGTCTTTAAGCTCGTATGAAGCTGACACCAAAGGTAACGTATAACACCGCAAATATTAACCGTATTGAGGCTGATATATCAAAAGCGTTGCTCAAGACTGCTGACGCCGTCAAAACAGATGTGCAACAGTCGCAGACTATGCCGTTTGACAAGGGTCAGCTTCAGAACCGTTCAACTTTTGTTGATGCTTCGAAGGCCTCGAGTGGTAAGGCAAGCGTAGTCAGCGATACACCGTATGCAAGACGGTTGTATTTTCATCCTGAGTATCATTTCAGCGATAAAGAAAACCCGAATGCAGGCGGAGCTTGGTTTGAGCCTTATATCAGCGGTGCGAAAAAGGACTATGCAAAAAAGGTGTTTGCACGCTTTATGCAGAACAGCTTAGGAGGTTGAGCGGTGTTAAAAGCAATCAGAGACCATTTTAAAACTGAATACGGGTGGAGCGACAGCATATCCGTCGGCCGTATAGATAAAAACAGCGACCGTGCGGTGTGCTTCTATCATTCAAAGCATCCTGCACCGAAGCAATCTGCTCTCGGCGGCAAGGCGAACAAAAGCTTTAGACTACTACCCGTAACAGTGCTCCTGCGTTGGACAAACAGCCCCGTTGAGGCTGCCGAAAAAGCGCAGGAGCTTTACGATTTTTTTGACGAGAAAACATTCGTCATTGATAACAAACGTGTGTTCGTGATATCCCGTTATGACTATCCCATTGATTTGGGCAGTGGCGATAAGGGTATATGCGAATACTCACTTGAACTTGATTTTTATTTTAATAAGGAGTGATTTTTTTGAGCTTTTCAGGTGTTTTTCCTGTCCACGATATCAATATTGAAATCGAGACAACAGGCGGTGCATCAGAAACTTATGTAACCGTTGCGGATATGGAGAGTATGGGCCTTTCCATTGAAACAGGTGTCGAGACATGGACCCCACTCAATGAGGGCGGCTGGCAGAGAGCACTCGCAACTGCGAAGTCCTTTGTTGCATCGTTCAGCGGTAAGCGTAATATCGGCGATGCTGGCAATGATTATATTGCAAGCAAAGCACTTGCAAACGGCAGGGATTGCGATTCAAAGCTGAGGCTTACTTTCCCTGACGGTGCGATTTTTACAGCACCCGTTGTATTGCAGGTTAAGGACTTTATGGTCGGCGACGCAACCAATGTAGCACCCCTTACCTTTGACTGCGTTTCAAACGGCAAGCCTACTTTCGAACCTAAAAAGGCATAACAAAAACAAATAACGGAGGAATAAAAAAATGAAAATTATTGACACAAAAGGCTCTATTCTTACAGGCGACAATCATCCGTCACTCAAAATCGGTGACAAAATCTACACGGTTGATGACCGCAAAAGCACGTGGGATAAAATTCAGGCTGTTCAGGCAGACCCCAACATTGAAGATACCAATATGGCGGCTCTCGAGCTTGCTCTTGGTAAGAAGCAGCTTAAAGAGATTATGGAAGCTGAAGGCGGTATTACCTTTGAAGGTTTCCAAAATCTTACCTTCTACGTTATGGCGGCCATCACAGGTCAGGATTATGAGAGCCTGAAGAAAGAGGCAACAGCAAAAAACTAAGTACGGAGACCTGGTATGACCCTGAGTTTGACGAAGCTCTGATAATTGCGAGCTTTGCCAAGCAGTACGGTATCAGGCTCCTTCAGGAAGATATTTCTGTGAGCGAGTATCTCAAGCTCCTCGGCGGACTTATGGCAGATACTCCTTTGGGTGAAGTAGTGCAGATAAGAGCTGAAACAGACCGTGAGCGGATTGCAAATATGACCGTGACAGAGAAACGCATACGTTCCGACTGGCAGGCTTTTAAAGCACAAAAAATGCTCAAAGAAACAAAGCCCACAATGTCTGTCGGTCAGCTGCAACAGATTCTCAGCTCACTTGCTGGGAGGTGACAGGAATATCAGCTACTAACGTAGGTGCCGTGTCGTTTGATATCTTGTCAAACAGCGGTGCCTTCACAAAACAAGTTAAATCAGCAGGTAACTCTGCCCAAAGCATTATGGGTGGAGCAATGAAAAAGGTCGGCGCAGCTGTTACGGCGGCCTTTTCTGTTAAGGTAGTTACAGCCTTTGCAAAGGAATGTGTTGAGCTTGGCTCGGACCTTACCGAGGTGCAGAATGTTGTTGATGTAACATTCGGCGATTCTGCACCGAAAATCAATGCATGGGCTAAAACTACCGCAAATGCATTCGGTATATCGGAACTTAGTGCAAAGCAGTTTTCGGGTACTATGGGTGCAATGCTCAAATCAATGGGCTTTTCAACGGATGCCGCACTCGGAATGTCAACTTCATTAGTTGAACTTTCGGGTGATATGGCATCCTTTTATAATCTCGACGTGCAAACGGCTTTTGATAAAATCCGTTCGGGTATTTCGGGCGAAACCGAGCCTTTGAAACAGCTCGGTATCAATATGTCGGTTGCTAACCTTGAGGCTTACGCTTTGTCGCAGGGTATTACACAGTCGTACAATTCCATGACCCAGGCGAATCAGGCTCTGTTGCGTTACAATTACCTGATGAGCGTTACAGCCGATGCACATGGCGACTTTTCCCGTACATCTAATTCGTGGGCAAACCAGACGAAAATACTGAAGCTTCAGTTCGATTCACTCAAGGCGACACTTGGCGAAGTAATTATTCAGGTGCTTGCACCGTTGCTTCAGATGCTCAACCGTATAATGACGGCAGCGAATAAAGCGGCATCTGCTATTGCTTCACTTTTCGGCAAGAAAACTGAAACGGTGTCGTCAATTACGGCTACAGGTAATGCCGCATCTATTGCAGCTGATTCTATAGCTGACACAGGCAGTGCAGCTACAGCTGCAGCAAAAAAAATCAAGCGAGCCTTTGCCGCTTATGATGAAATCAACGTTCTTTCATCAGGCTCAAATTCTTCTGCAGGATCGGGTGCTTTAAGTACTGGCATCACTTCAAATTCTACGTTCAATACAGGTGTAGATTATGAAGGCATAAGTAAAGAAACGCAGTCGTTTGCCAATGCTATAGCAAGCCACTTTGAAAAAATTTCAAATTCGGCACAACGAGTTACAAAATCTATTAAGCAAATTTGGGAAAACGGCGGACGTGATGCTTTTGTTTCACTAAAAAATATAGCCGGTAATATAGCTGAAATAATACTTATAGTAATTGGATATATTTCCGAATTGTATGCCGATATTATTGAATGGTTAGCTCCTGCAATTTCTGCAGACCTGTCGAGTCTTAGCCAACAGATGGATAACGTAAACGACGCACTTGAATGGTTAAAAACCGACGGTAAGCCTATACTTGAGGGTATTGCATACACTATAGGTATAATTACAGCAGCTTGGGCGGCATATAAAACCGTTCAATTTGCGGCAACGGCTGCAACTAAAACATATGCGGCAGCACAAGCAATAGCAAACGCAGTAATGAACGCCAATCCCGTTGGCTTGGTTGTAACAGCTATAGCAGCATTGGTAGCAATCATTATAGTATGCGTGAAGCACTGGGATGAAATTAAAGCGGCAGCAGTTGCTGCTTGGGAAAAAACAAAAGAAGCCTGGCAAAAAGCAAAAGATTGGTTTAACAATAATGTTGTTGTACCGATACGCAGCTTTTTTACCGGACTATGGTCCAGCGTTTCATTATCGGCTTCAAACACTTGGACCTCTTTAAGAAACGGTGCGTCTCAAGCATGGTCAGGTATAAGAAATACGTTTTCTAACGTATCTACGTTTTTTAAAACTACTTTCACCAACGCCTGGACCGCTGTAAAGAATGTATTCTCTGCCGGCGGCAAGGTTTTCGACGGTATCAAAGAGGGTATAGTAACCTCATTTAAAACAGTCGTAAATGCACTGATTAAGGGTATAAATACTGTGGTTAAAAAACCTTTTGAGGGTCTTAATACAGTACTCGATAAAATATCCTCTATTGAGATTGCGAAAATAAAACCGTTCAGTTGGTTAACATGGCGAGCTACCGTTCCTCAGATACCTATGCTTGCTGAAGGCGGCTGGGTAAGGGCAAACAACCCTCAGCTTGCAATCGTCGGTGATAATAAGCGTGAAGGAGAAATTATCGCACCTGAAAGCAAGATTACAGAGGCTGTAGAAAAAGCAAGGAATATTGCCCGTGATGTGAAACTGATGATTGAGGTTGTTGTCAACTATCCTGACGGCAGGCGAATCATCAAGCAGATTAATCAGGCTCAGCTCGAAGAGGGCAGAATCTTATTGGAGGTATAACGTATGCAAAAATATGAAGTTGTCATCAACGGCAATATAACGCTTGTCGCTGACGGTATGTCTTGGGAATATCCGCAGACCGACGGTGCAGGGAGCGGTGCAACAGATGAAAACGTTATGTTCCGCGAGGTTTTGCCCGAAAGAGATAAAATTACTCTACGCTTTGAAAAAGGGAAAACAGAGGCTGAAATTCGCACGATTCTCGCTGTCAGAGCACTTGACGAATGTACGGTTAATTTTTATGACCTGCGAGCAGGCGAAAGACTTACTAAGACTATGTACCCGGTTGCAGATGCAATCAAAGCACACATGCTGGTAAACGGCGAATTTGTATGTGATTCTTTTGAGCTGCGATTCATCCAGACAATACCAAATTGAGGAGGCAGAATATGTACAACAATGTTTCCGATAAATACACAGCACATATTGCCGACTCAATAGTCAGGCGACCTAAATCCAAAATAGTAGTGGGCGGCGTAACCTATACGGGTGAAACCGCCCTTATGTCATTTCCAAAAATCAGTCACTCTGCTGAGCGGCTGATAGGTGTATTCCCGGCAAAAACGTGTGAGTTTGAGCTGCTCAATCGTGACGGCAATATTTCACTCAATGGCAGGGAGATAACCGTATACAGAGGTTTTGAAATCGACGGCGAAACCGAGTGGGTACCTATGGGTATCTTCTCGGCCACGGATGATAACATCACCAATGAGCTGACAAAACGTACAATCAAATTCAAAGGAACTGACCGTTCATCTCGCTTCGATACGTCATTTGTTAACGATATTGATTATCCGTGCACAATCCTGAATTTTGTCCAACATATATGTGAGCGGCACGGTGTCGAACTCGAGACGACATCTTTCGCCTTTGCAAACAGAATTTTACTCTCTGCACCGAATTCAGATGCAAGTATAAGCGACAGAGAGATTATCGCACGCATTGCAGAATTGAGCGGCTGTCTTGCAGTTATATCACGTGAAGGTGGCTTGAGAATATTCAAGCCCGAAAGCACCGGCAAGACCGTAAGTAAATGGTACTATAAAACAGTATCTCAAGAGCCAAAATTCGGCGAAATAACAGCTGTTACACTCGGACACTCAACTTATACTGACGATATTGTTTACCCTGAAGGTGCGACGGATTCGGCTGTAAATTGGCACATTGACGATAACCCATTTGTCGACGGTGCTATTGCCAACGCTGCCGGCACACCTGCAATAAGAGCAGATATAATCGCCGACGTTGCACAGAACATAATCGGTAGGTCAATTATCCCGTTCAGCGTAACAGATTTCATTGACGATTACATATACGACCTCGGTGATGTTATAACGGTCGAGAAAAAAGACGGCAGCACGTTTGAAACTGTTATCCTCAACATCTCTTCCAATTCCCGAATAAGGTCAAACATCGGTGCTGCTACGCAGACGCAAGGTGAAACCAATTTCACTATTGCAGGCTCAACAAAACAACAAATGAAAAAGCTTGCACTCGAGGTTGATTATCAGGCTGGTTTGATACGCGGCATCGTTGAAGATGCCGCCGGTATGAGAACAACGATACAAGCATTGAGCGATAAAATCGACCTAAAGTTTGAAGATCTCAACGACCCTGATCATTTGGATATCGAGCACGTAACGAGTATATCTGCTGAAGGCGTGAAGGTATACAATGGTAATATTCAGATATTCAAAGGCGACAAAGATAGCAGTGAAATGATATTTGGCACCGATGAAAACGGATCTCTCGGTGTTACCGGTAATATTAAAGTTAAATTCAAGAACGCCAACGGTAGCGACACCGCAATGCTCAAAATCAGTAATGAGGATTTTGAGGATGATGTCGGCGAATATGCAACCGCTTCTATAAAAGTGGATAACTCAAGCGGCAAAACATTTTCCACTATTTCAATGTGGGAATATGAAGGTGTCGGTACTACATCTATCACATCTGATAATATTTCCCTGTCAAATGAAAATGGTACCGTTTCAATAAATATTGGCGCGGCAGCTTTGGGCAACTCAACAAGCATAGGTGTTATAGGAGACTTGGTTCTATATGACGGTGATATCGAGCTTGCCAAAGATATGTATGTAGGCGGAATTATAACAACATCATCTAATCAGTTTGAAGGTTACAGACACGTACGATATACAGGTGATATGTATGGAATGCTCAAACCCGGTGTTGGATATCTTTCTTATACCGAGAACGTAGATTATGCTTCCAATAACTTAGCGACAACAAAAAAGAATATCGATGGAAGAACTTATGATGTTGTGATGATGAACGAAAAAAAGCTTATACCGCTGTCAAAGCTTCGTTATACGTCAGGCATAACAAAGCTTTTTATAGAATTCACAGCAGGAAAATACGGATGGACAAAATATTATTTCGCTTATACTACCGAAAAAGACGGTCCACTTATTTCATCAGAGTCTTATGTGTTGGTCAATTATTGGGACGAAAGCAAAAACCATGACAGATTTACGTTTTCTAATATTGCAATTCCTAAAGGAGCTGTACAATGGTGTGTGGCTGTAGAGCCACATACTGCACATTCTGATTTTTATGCAGGTTGGTATAATGTAATAATAAAAGAGAGTCGTGCAAAACCAACAGCAGCATTAGAATTATTGGACGATCAAGAAACCATAATGTGCAGACTTGATTGTTTCGCGTCAGATGGCGAAGCACTTGTAGTTTTGCAAGGAAAGGCGGGAAGCGAAACATCAGGCCGACTTGAGTTAGGTGCAGATAAGTTGTATTGGGGCGGTGGTATTGTTACGGAAAGAATTGAAGGCTCGTCTGAAGCCTCAATAAAAACTAATATACAACCTGCCTCAAGCATGCTTGACAAAGTGTGCGAATCAGGGATTTTTTCTTACAATTATAAATCCGAACTTTGTAATAAATCTCAAAATGCACTTGCTCCCCGATACGGCCTTGTTATCGGCGACGGCTACAACACACCCGAAGAAGTTATAAGCTCAGACGGTAAGCACATAGACCTTTATTCAATGATAGCTCTGGCTTGGAAAGCTATTCAGGAGCTTGCAACCAAATTTGATACAGAGGTGAAAAAATAATGCTTAACAAAACAGATATTGAAGCATACGCAAAAGAGCTTGAAACGCAGCAGAAAGCGGCAGAAAAAGCTGTTGAACAAGCAAAAGCAAACCTTAACGCTGTTGTCGGCGCACGCCAGGCGGTGGCTCATCTGCTCACAGTATGCGAAGAAAACAGAATAAGCGAGGAGGTAGTTTCTGCTGAAAACGATTAATGTTGATTTCACCGACTCAACTGTTGGTAACGTCGGTAGAGCCGGTGAACATAATAATACAAAGATTATTTTCGCACTTTCGCCGGAGTTGGTGAAGTGCGATTTTTTAACAGCTGAAGTCGGTACTGCCGCAGGTGAAAAAGTACCGATTGAAGGTATTTACGACGAAGAAAACAGCACATTTTCCATCCTCTTGACCAATCAGCTTACGGTAGAGGGTGCAATTTCTTTTCAGATAGTCGGTTACGTAACAGAATATGATACCGCAGAGCCTCAAATTATCACCAAATCTCCCGTTGTGAGCGGTTTTATCACGCAGAGTATCAACGGAGTTGAAGTAGAAGCAGACTCTAATCCCAACCTTTTAGCGCGCATTTGGGCGAAAATAAAGGATTGGACGGACAAAATACACACGCACGAAAACAAAGATACGCTTGACGGCTTTTATTGTGAAGCGGCTGAATATGTGCCGCCCGAAAATGATTTTCCTATTGGTGGCGGTGCTGTAAAGTCGAACAGAATTGAATATAACGGTAATCAAATCCGCTATGTCGGTGACGGTGATGTAATCGAAAGCGTTGAAAAAACCGACAGTGAAATTACAATCTACCTTACAGGGATTGAAAATTCAAACGGTGTTACAAATTCCAAAGACCTGATTGTTATTCCGCTCGGTGTAACACATTCCGAAATGACCGAATATGTCACAGCCGCACTCAACGGCTCACTTGACGAAATCGAAGCAATGATTGACGAATCGGGGGTGCTTGACGAATGAGTTTAGCGACACTGAAACCAAAGATTGAAAGACTTATCGAAAAGGTAAACGGCATTAAATGGTTCAAAGACAATCTGACAGGCGTTAGTTTTTACGGTAACAATACTGTCACCTCCATTACTTTTGATTGTGAAAGTTTCAAATCTTTAAGCGGAGCGTTCAGTCGTTGCGCAAGGCTGGAGAGCGTATATCTGTCAAACACTCAAAACATTATTAATTGGATCTATTTGATGCAGGGAAGCAGCAAATTGCGTACAATCGAAACTTTGGACTTCAGCTCCGCAGACGGTATATCTTCGACTGTTTGGAACTTTCGGCTTGAAAATTTAAAGGTTGTACCTCAAACTATAAAATGCAATTTCGTGTGTCAATCGCAATATCTAACTTTAGAAAGTGCAAAAAGCATACTGTTAGGTTTGTGTAACTTTTTGGGAACGGATTCCGAATTCTATTATTCAGTAATACTGTCAGATAATGCGATGTCGTTGCTTGAAGCCGACGGCGACACCGCTCCAGACGGTATGAATTGGATTGATTATGTATCGAGTATAGGTTGGAATATGTAAAGGAGGTTTAAAAATGATTATAACTTATGAAGATGTAAACCCTGTTTTAATTGAAAATACCACAATGAAAAAGAAATTGCTTGACGGCATTTTCAAAGTTTACACAGTTAAAGCAAACGACGGTTACATCCTGCACGATAATAAGTGTGATATACCTGAATATGACGAGGAAACTTGGGAAGAAACAGGCAAAATTATTCTCGGATTCAGACCGTCAACATATACGGCTACTTGTGCCGCCAACTATGATTTCACAGCAAATCCGCGAGGTTTTTATGCTATTCCAAAAAACCAAAATTCAGTGGGTGAGGTGATAATATGATACACGCATTCTTATCTATGTTCGGACTGTACATAGCGTATTTTGTTCATCTTCTTGAAATCGTTTTACTCTGAACAACAACCCTCAGTCACTTCGAGACAGCTCCCTTCAAAGGGAGCTTTTAAACCTCCTTTTCAAAGGAGGTGGCACGGCGTAAGCCGTGACGGAGGATTGCTGAAGCTGACCTGCATATCTCTTTTCCATTTTCCAATCCTCAGTCTCGCTACGCTCGACAGCTCCTTTCAAAAGGAGCTTATGCCTCAAATTCACAATCATTACGAAATTTAAAGAAAGGAGTGATTTTATGTACCGTTCACCGTTTCGGGCAATATCCCGACAGACAACAGCGTTCAAGAAAAAAGGCAGTTGGAAGCTCGGCTATCATACGGGTATAGACAGAGTTTGCGACACTGACCGCATACTCGTGGCAATCGCAGACGGCACCGTTACACGTGTAAACAGTTGCGGCGCAAGCTACGGCAACCACATTGTATTCCGCACCGACGATAACCGCAGTATTCTTTACGCACATATGGCTGACAAACCTGCTGTTAAGGTCGGTGACAGAATTGTCAGCGGTCAGATACTCGGCAGAATGGGTAATACGGGCAACAGCTACGGTACACATCTGCACATTGAAGTGCAAAACTCCAAAACGTGGGGTTACGGCAAGAATCTTATAAATCCCAACAGCGTAATTAATTGGGAGAAATTCAGCGACAAAGAAGGTGACTTTATGGCTTTAGTCTGGAAAAACGGCAGTACACCCGAGAAGGTATATCAGACCGTTGCAGACTGCAAGGGAAAGAAAAACAGCATCGGCTCACTTGATGCAAAAGAAGCGGCAACCTGCGTTGCGATAGTCGACGGCTGCTACCTCGTCACATACTCTGCAGGCGGTACAACCAAATGCGGCTTTGTGGCATATGCAGGGGGTGTGAAGTGAAATGACGATAGAAGAAATTGAGCACCGCCTTCTGAAAGCAGAAGAAAACATCGAGGCACTTTTCAAGAGCCGAAACCAATTCAATGAAGAGCTTGCAACGGTCACAACCAAGCTTGACAACATATTAGTCACGCTCGGTGAGCTGAAGGCAAGCGTTATTCAGCTGCAGAGCAGACCCGGCACGATGTGGGACAAGCTCGTATTTGCCCTCATCGGTGCCGCCGCAACAGCATTCGTAAGTTTTATTTTAAAGTAATTTAAAGGAGTGATATTATGAAAATCAATTGGAAAGTAAGACTCAAACAGCCTGCGTTCTGGATTGCGACAATCCCCGTAGTGATAACCTTTGTTTATTCGGTGCTTGCACTTGTGGGAATTGCGCCGTCAATCACGCAGGACACAGTACAGAATCTTTTCCTTACACTCGTTGCAGTCCTCGCACAGTTCGGCATCGTAGTCGACCCGACAACAAAAGGTGTCAGCGACTCTGACAGAGCAATGAAATACGATAAGCCTGAATAAGAAACATAGTAAAAGCCGCCCGTTTCCAATTTGGATTCGAGCGGCTTTATCTATATTGGGAATGAGCGAACAAAGACAAAACGGCGAGCTATATGCTCGCCGTTTGCCACCCGCGAAGGGTATAGCATATTTATAAGACCCGCAGGGGGTATAGTCATTATATGTGCATCTTTCAAAGTTATTCACAGATGCTCAGTTATTTTATACGATTTTCAAACATTTGTCAAGAGGGAAAATAAAATTTTATTTTGTGATAAGCTCTATTATCTTGTTATCAATTTCTTGCATTTTTTCTTTGGGAATTCTCGAATAAGACTCATCTTTGGTTTTAGGTGTAATAATTCTTAATTTTGAAATAGCACGAATCTGGGAAACTTTGGCAAAACATCTTTTGTCAGAAGAGGGAATAATGACATCGAGATAAACATCAGATTTATACAAATCAGCTTCTGTTTTGCCTTCATCTAACGATGATATAGGAACAACAATAATGGTGTTGTTAGATTTGTTGTTATTTTTTTCAACGACAACTGCATAGTGCTTTCCGCCCAGCTCGCTACCTGTATTATAACCAAAGTGAACTAAAATAACATCGCCACGCTTATAATACTTTAATCTTTGCGGAAGAAAATTCTTTTCAAATTTTATATAGTTCAGCCAGGTGGCTAACCACTCAGCCATAATGTGTTGTTGCTTGGGTGCCAGTGTCTCAAATATGCTTTTTACCGTAGATAAAGCTCGATTTAATTGTTGCTCGTTTAATTCTTCAGTTATATTCCTCTTGTGTTTTTCGCTCATAATTTAAAATAAATCCTCGTAAATATTTCATTGTTCACTATTATTATATACGATAACTGTTAAAATGTCAAAAATTGTATAATAATATTGCATCGCTTTTCCATAATATATATCGTCAAAAACTGAAAAGGTAACGCTGCTTTGTCAAATTTTGTCGATATGCACAAAATTGAGCTTTGCTTTTTTACACATTAATACAAGGAACCTCTTTCTAAGTGATGTTCTTCAACAAAAATTTGCATTTTTCCGCAGAATTGTATATAATTACACCTAAATACTTTAAAGTGGAAAATTAATGAAACGAGGAGTTATTGTATGAACGAATCGCAAAAGCAGTTGTGCGCTGAGCTGTGGGAGCTTTATGAGCCGCAACTGCGTAAGGTGTGTAATATTAAATTAATAGGAGAAGAAGAGGAAAAGGAAGAGGTGCTTTCCGAAACTTTCCTTATCCTGTGCAAGAAGATTGACCAGGACGGCGACTTGGAGTATCCGCAGGCGTGGCTGTACGCTACTCTCAATAATCTGATAAAGCAGAAATATACCGAGAAAAACAAGGCAAAAGTAACGTATGTTGCTGAATATACTCAAATAGATTTGCCGTATGAGTATGATATGGTAGACGAAATATTCGACGAAGAAACCCTTGAAGAGCTGAAAGGCATACTAAAACAGAAGCTCACTGCTGACGAAAAGCAGTTGCTTTATTACATAATACATGAAAACAAAACGTATAAAGAGATTGCGGAGCTGACCGCAACGAGCGAAAACAGTGTTAAGCAGCGCAAATACAGGCTGTTCAACAAGATAAAAAAGATTGCAAAAAAGAAAATTTAAAAATTTTTCAAAAAAAGCGTTACCTTTTTTGAATTTTACGATAAATAGTATAGAAGGAGTTCATCATGGCAGATTTGCTTGATAAAATTGATACCCTTAAACTCAAGGAAATACTTGAGGAGAAAGAAATGAAATTTACCAAAGGCGATATAATTAGTCTCATGGACGCTGAGCTTGAAAAAGCTCCCGCCGAAATGAATACAAACCTGGTTGACTTGTGTGTTGCAGTGCTCGAAAGTAATGCGGTTCCCAATGAGGCCCCAAATAAAACTAAACCTGCAAAGCGGAAGATAAAAATTGGCAAGATTCTTCTTGTTGCAGCTATTATAGCGTTGCTCGGATTGATAGCAATTCCTGTTGGTGCAAGCCTTATACCCGGTGAAACATCGGATAGAATAGTCGAATTTTATTCCGACCACTTTAAAATTAAACTGCGTGAAGAGGTGCCGTCTGTTGCAAACAGCGATTCTGACAATATTGTAAATCAATTGATTCTCGAAAGTCTGGATACGCTTGTGTTACCTCAAGAATTACTCGGTGAAAAGTATGATAAGAGTGTAAGGTCACATGAAGACGAACTGATGACAACTGTTTTTGTTGATTTCAGTAATGAGGATACAGGAGTATCAGGAAATATAGTTGTTACACAGTACAAAGATGAGAACTTTCCGGGCATTGGCACAGGAAATATTCCTAGTGATCATAAATACTTTAAGCAAATCCGGGTTGAAGAATTGGATGTGTTGATATTTGGATATGATGAAAAATCTTATATCAAATATCTTGATGAAAACACGGATTATGAAATATTCATCAATTGTGATTTTGAAACGGCGGTGAAGATTGCCGAGTCAATAAAATAAAAAATACAAAGGATGATTCAACCATGAAAAAAACTCTTCGTTCGTTATTTATTATTTGTCTTGCACTTGTAATGCTTGTGCCTAATGTCTCTGCTGCAGAGCCGGATAAGTTACCCCAATGGTATGATGTGGAGCTGACGGACGAAGAATTTAATGCAATCCTCGCAATGAATCCAAACAACCTTTCTGCAAACGAAAATGAGCGTGCAACCGGTTTAATACATTTTTATTCGATTGCAATAGGCAAAGACGGTAATAAAATGTATATTGCCGGTAAAACATCAGGTACCGTTGATACTGTAAAGACAGGCTTCAAAGAGGTTGTAATTCAGCGCAGAGCAAACAGCAGTGCTTCATGGTCCGATTATATAGTTTATGAAGATTTGTATATCAGCGAAGTGGTGTACAATCTTGCAAAAGTAATTACCGTTCCCTCCGGTTATCAGTACCGTGTAACTTGTATCCATTATGCGAAGAAGAATTTCTTCTCCGTGCAGAAAATAGATAATGTTTCCAATGTCTTGACTTTCTGATTCTCCAAGCCCCGATTTTTTTCGGGGCTTTTTTCATTTATATATAATACCTCTTTTTGCTTTGTCGTGATTAATACTATGGCTTTTGCGATAAAGCGAAAAGGAGAGAAAGATTATGTTAACCGAAATTTCATTCACAAAAGAGCAATATATGTACACAGCGGTACTGTCTAACGGAGACAGAATACTTGCCTTTGCCAACGGCACAGCCCGTGGCGACAGTGGCAGAGAATATAGAATCATTACCCACCTTGACGAAAACGAAGAAGTTGTAGTCGACGGCTGGGAAGAAATAAACACTTAAAAAACCCTAATACATACTAAAATCCGCAAAAGCTAAGCCGCCCATTCTCAAAATGAGCGGCTTTCTCACTTTTTACAATTCGGCGGACCCGACGGCGAGCTCGGCGCTTCAATGAGGTATCTCAGCCAGCGCTTTGCAATGCCTTACGGCGAACTCAAAGGCCTTCTTACCGATATCGGTACATCTGTTACGGTGTGGTCTCTTTGAGCATTTTTAGTGCTGGTTTGGTGTGTTTCTTCGCTGTATTGTGCGATATTCTCACAAAAAGAAGAACCCGCTGCCGTAGCAACGGAAGTTAATGCAAATTTCCATTTAAACGGCAGCAGGTTTAATTTTATCGTTATTATGTTGTCCTTTGAGATGGTCATTGATTCGAGGATGTGCTTTATAAACTCATCGTTGTCCTCGTTTGATGTGAGTATCTTATTTGCATAAGCAATGCACTCAGCAATTATCGTATCCTTACTGTTGCGGTCAAGAGTGTTGGCGGCACACGGTTGAAGTTCGTTTTTCAGGGTTTCAATTTCCGCATCAAGTTCAGCGGACATCTTTTTGAATTCTTCTTTGGTGATACATTTGTCGAGATACAAATCCACAAGTGATTTTCTGCGTTCGGTTTTCTTATCGAACAGTTCTTTTTTACGCTCAAAATCGTTGCTATCGCTTTGTGTAAACACATCTTCAAGCTGTTTTTTCAGCATAGCAAGGAATCGGCTTTTATCGTCGGTCATCATTTCAATAACGCAAGCCATAATATTCTTCAGGTCATCGTGAGCAATATGGCCTATCGGGCAACCGACCTCTTTGCCGGTAACGGAATCTATATGCTTTGTTTTTCCGTTCCGTCTGCCGTTATAGCATTGCCAATACTTGAAATAATTTCCGTTCATAAGCTTTTTGTTGTGGAACACAAAGCTTGAGCCGCATTCCTCGCAGGTGATTTTGCCGGAGAAACAATAGCGGTTGCCGAGCTTTTTCTTTTGTTCATCGGTCGGAGACCGCCTTTTCAGCTCCTTTTGTGTCAGCTCAAAGAGTTCACGGCTTATAATCGGTTCGTGGTGGTCACGGATTATTACCAATTCTTCTTCGCCACGGTTGAGCACCTTTTCGTGTGTCAGGTAATTGGGTGTAAGCGTTTTCTTCTGAATCAAATCACCGCAGTATTTTTCGTTACGCAGCGTGCGCAGAATTACTGTGTTAGTCCAGTTCTTGTTGGTAAAAGTACGAATACCCTCCTCCTTGAGTTCTCTTGCAATGGTGCAGGTTCCTTTATGTTCAATAGTGTACTTGTGAAAAATCCTTCGTACCACTTCGGCACCTTCGGGGTTTATGTATATCTTTCCGTCTTTTACATCGTAGCCGATCATACTGCTTCCGAAAACAACACCTTGTTCCATTCTGCGTTTCTGTCCCCATTTAACACGCTCGGAAGTTTTACGGCTTTCTTCCTGTGCGATTGAAGCCATAATCGTAAGACGAAGTTCAGCATCAGGGTCAAGGGTAAAAAGGTTGTCGTTTGCAAACATAACGCCGATGCCGTATTCCTTGAGCTTACGGGTGTAATAAATGCTGTCGAGAGTGTTACGGGCAAAACGGCTGATTTCCTTGGTTATAATCAAATCGTATTTCTTAAGCTGTGCATCCACCATCATGCGGTTGAATGCCTTACGCTTTTTTGTGCTTGTACCCGTTATACCTTCATCAACGTAAATATCGAACAGTTCCCACATCGGATTCCTTTCGATATATTCTTTGAAATAATTCTGCTGGCTTGCAAGAGAGTTTGCTTGGTCGCTGTTGTCGGTTGAAACACGGCAATAAACCGCAACTTTTAATATTCTGTCAGGCTTAAAACTTGTCATGTCAACACCTCCTGTGTGAGCATAGTGCCATAGTAACCGAGGTATATCAATACGATTACTTACCAAATATTCAGGTTAATATTCTCCAGATATCTGACCTGTTCTTCGGTCAGTTTACCCGCTTGGTAGAGGGATTGACACAGAGCATTGACAACGATTTTATCGAACTCTTCCTGCGTGGGTTTATCAAGTTTTATTTCAGGCTTTTCAACAAGTACATATTGTTTCTTCTTTCGTGCCAATCCTTCCACCTCCTTTAGATTTTATGTGTTATCAAGATTAGCTATAACTGCTTGAGTTTTGTTAAAAGCGGATGGTGCTAAATTGTGTAAGCAACCACTCTGAAAGGTAATAAAAACTTTTTGCCTATTACCCTCAAAACTTTTGCGAATTTATGCGCGAAGCCCTGCGCCGCTGAAAAATATGAAAAGTTCCAGAGATTTTACCCCCCCTAGGGGGTGGCAGACACAGTTAATCAGCTGTATCTGCCATAATAGGAAGGAAGATTAAGTAGAACGCTTTTTATTATTTTCTGTAAGAGTTATTGCCGAGTGGCAACTCTTACAAAGGCTCATAAGATTTCTTTCATCGTGTGTTCCACCTTCTGAAAGAGGAGTCTTATGATGTACTTCTTCAACCGGTACATATCTGTTGTGCTTAAGGCATTCTTCACAGAGCGGATGCTTGGCTACATATCTAGCTCTTATCTTTTTCCATTCACTTCCGTACCTTTTGTTTGTTTCGGGGTCACGAAAGAAATGGTTGTATTGATAGTTCGCTTTTGCCTTGTGTTCTTCACAGCAGTCCTTTTCCGTAAGATTAGGACAGCTGGGAAATCGACAGGGTTTCTTGGGCTTTCTTGGCATTTTATTTACCTCGCTTGAGCATAAGAAAAGCCT
This sequence comes from Acutalibacteraceae bacterium, assembly GCA_045123695.1. Classification (GTDB taxonomy): domain Bacteria; phylum Bacillota; class Clostridia; order Oscillospirales; family Acutalibacteraceae; genus UBA8612. The sequence continues at coordinate 11,332 of JBGVKJ010000033.1, read as the reverse complement.
CCGCAGGGAAGACCCCTACGAAGGCTGTTTTTATACTATTTCTATTATATAGTATATCATATGATTTCGATGTAATCAATAACATTTACTCTCATCTTTTTCTCATTTACTCTCATCTTTTTCTGTGATGTATCTCAAATAAACAGAGTGCTTCATTGTGGAGTCTGTAAATGTGAGCAGGGCAGTAATCCAGTTCTGTGGCGATTTTCTCGAAGGACATATTATGTATATATCGCATTTCAAGAACAAGTCGATGTTGAGGATAATCGATGTTATTTATTGTGAAAAGGATATCTTCTTTGAGGTCAACAAAATAATCAATATCTCTATTGATTTCATCTTCAAGGTCGATCAATCTTGAGATAGCATTTTCCATGCTGTGAACATTTCTTGTAGCACTTCTTGGCATATCGCTGAAGGATGCGGTTACTTTGGTTGTCATAGAACGAAGTCTTGATAATTCAAGCAGTTTATAATTTATGTTTTTGTCAAGAGTCCATAACTGTGAAAGATAATCTTTTGTATCCATTACGATACCTCCATAAAATATTTTAATAAATTCATAGAGGCAGTGGAGCGGTGTAAGCAGAGTTAGTGTTTTTGCAAAATTTCTTTGACTTCGTTAACGCTTCGTACAACGTAGGCTTTACCACCACAGTTGTTTATTTTGCGTATTGTGGCATCCTGAAGGGGAGTGGTCTTGCCTGTAGATGTCTTGACTTCAAAAGCATAGAATTGACCGGAGATACAGCATATGATATCCGGAATACCTGCAGTGCCGTACATACCACCGTGTTCTTTCCAGCAGAAGCAGTTAGGGACTGTCTTTAAGTGTTTAAGGATGGCTTTTACGATGTCATTTTCCTTCATGTGTCAAATCACCTCGCTTGATATCAACGATTTGACACTTCTGACAGATAAAAATGCATTTTCACGGAAATTTTTCAAGAAAAAATATGCATATATTGGAAATGAGTGTTTTTTCAAAATAAAAATATATAAAAATGGGATTTTTGCTGTCAAAGTGTCAAAGCGTCAAATATGTTTTGGTTCGTGAGCCGCTTTATTGAAAATACGACCCACGAACCTATTAGTCAAGCGTGCACTTGATAGAATATGTCTCTTATCTTGCGGAAAGTTTATAATGCTATCATAGAATATCAGGATGTGAAATAAAAGAGCAACATTTGACTATTTATATACTTTTATTATCACTTAACATGGATAACAAAAAATCACTATTATATTTAAATTCGCCATAAAGCATTTTTGCACCGCGGTCAAGATGCGCTTTCAGATATTTTTGGAAATATTCATCTTCTTCAATATGTCTGTTTTCGAACATCTCAATTAAGCACTTATAAAGTATATCCCATTCTCCAGTAATCGTTTGTCTGTTAAGTTCTAAGCCAAGGTTATCGGTTTTAAAATCTTTTTCTTCTAGTGCTTTTTTGCTTCTAATTGAAAGTGATAGTGCTAATTTTGATAAAATAAATGGTGCATAATTTGTGCTGGATGAGATTTCCTCAAACATATCCATTGTGTTTTTGGATGTTTTAATTTTAAAAACCATATTACACCTCGAAATATGTATTGCTCTCAATACGTGTTTTTGTATTGTCGGAATTTTGAAGCATAAACGTTGCGGATATTTTATCACTTAAAATTTGCACATGTGAACTGTTGATTTCTTCGTCGGTTGAAAGGATAAACACTTGACCATTCAACTTGTTAAAGAAGTGTTGAGAAATGTTGTGTCGATGTTCCGTATCAATTCTTGCAAACGGAGTATCAATAACAAAAGGTACTTCGTTATTACATAGGTTCACAAGTGAGTGATATAATGCCATGATAAATATCTGCTTTTCACCGTTGGACAAAGATGATTTGTCAATTTCAACAGGTAAGTCAAAGACTTGTGTTTGATTATTGCGCAAGCGAATAATAATGTTCTTATAGTCAGAGGCTTTTGTAAGCTCTTTTAAATGAGAAATAGCTTTTTCTCCCCAAACTGAAGCAAGTCTATCTTCGGTTTGAGAATTCAAAGTCAATAATAATTTTTCTTTTGAGATGCTTTCTGTTTTGTAGATATGGATATTGAACTTATCATCAATGTAAATATCATTGATGAAATTTGTTTTTCTCATCAGCGTTTTGATTTCGTTACGGAAAAAGCATTCCACTTTATCTATTTGACGACGGTAAAGCTTTTCCTGTAACTGATCTAACATAATCACAGCACGAACAGATATATCATTGATAGAAGCTTTTTTTAAATCTTCTTCAAGCTTGCCTTTAATCTTTGCGAATTCTTGTTCGGTGTTTGCTAAAATTTCTTTTTGGGTTACAAGTGCTTTTTCAAGTTCAACTTGTAAGACTAACAACGAACTTTTTTCTTCAAATAATTCTGCTCTTTTTTTCATATATTCCTGCACACCTGAAATGCTGCTTTGTTCCATTTCTTTGCGCAGTTTTGCAGAAAGGCTGATGGACTTTTTTATAGCTTTTTTGCAATCAGAAATACTGGTGGGGTCAAAAGAAATAAAATGATTTATTTGATTCATCAGCAAACCGTTTTGTTCTAGGGATAGTTTGAGTATAGATGGAACGCTATTGCCGAATGATTGATATGCAAGGGCTTTTATTTCTTCTGCAGCTCCGTTAAGTTTGTCGTGTATTTCTTTTGAATCCAATACTTCGCAGAAATTTAAATACTTTAAAGTATTTGTTTCGTCTTCTATCTGTTGTTTTAAAGATAATAAACAATCTTTAATCATCACGAAAGGTACTGTGTCATTTGCGCACTTTTTCAAAAAAGCGTTGTAAGATTCTCTTTTCTTTTCCTCATCGTGAATTACGGCAAGTTTGTGATTCCATTCGTCCATGCTGATACCACCGCTGTTACGGTAGTTGTTTTCCAAAGAGGTTATTTCAGCTTCACAATTATGTATTTCATCGGTACACGATTTGAGTTTTAACACAGTATCTTCATATTTTTGCTGTGCATTACTTAACTCTTTTTTTGCCAAAAGATATTTACTGAATTCCGGAGTTGTTGAGGTTGAGCCAGTGCTTATGCGCTTGAAATTCTTTTGCATTATGTCAAAAGTATCGTATCCGCATAAGGTAAGAAAAGCATTCTTAATTCGTGTTGCGCTACCCTCATTGAAAAAGAAATCTGCAATTTTTTCGCCATCAAAAAAGTAGAAATTAAATAATTCTGGTGGCAATAAAGATAACAGATATTTTTCGAAATCTGCTAATTCATCATCCGACAACGCAACACCGTTTTTGGATACCGCAAACGATTCTGTAAGCGTTTCAGTGAGTAACCATTTGCGTTCAAGTTGGTAGTTATCAAAACCGTGAGTGTTCTTGAAATCAATGTTCATAGAAACTGCAGCTTTTGTAGGCTTGGTGAGTTTAGCATTGTTGTTTATGAGTTTGGTAACTGCTTTAGAATAATAAGCATTGGCATTTTTGTATCCCATACTCATATATCCATAAAGACAAATGCGCATAGCTGTAAATAAAGTTGTCTTTCCTGCTCCGTTTTTTCCGCCAACCAGAACGATGTTCTTATCAGTTGAAGAGTGTGTTTTAAACGTGTTTTCACCTTCATAAGACCCAAAATTATATAAAGAAATATCATTAATTTTCATTTTTGAATCCCTTCTCAATGTTGTCGAAATGAAGCCAGCCTTGGTTCAAAATTCGATCAAAAGCTTTTGAAACGATAGTATTATTTGCAAAGTTCTTGTTTTTTTCTATCTCTATAATTAGTTTGGATATGAGTTCAAATTCTACTTGGTTTTCGTAGCAGAGATGCTTGATTTCGGATATTACTTCTTCGGGAAAAACAGGAACTTTATATTCATCCCACGGTAAGGTTTTACCAGTGACTTCGTGATAAATTTCAACTAAACGACGTCGAGTCAAATCTCCTTCTTGATCCCATGTTATATCTATCTGTTTTAATTCTTCAACAGTAATTAAGGATAAACCGGTATCCACCTCAAGTTGTAACAACCTGCGAAGCATTTCCTGGCGTGTTTCTAAAGTGAACGGACCTTCGCCTAAAGTGCCATCTGCTTTGCGGTACATAGCGCCGTTTCTTCGTTTGTATTCACGTGCACCGGGTGTTGTTCTTAGTTCAAGCATCCAGTTGCGAAAATCTCTCAATGGTATTAACCAATCCTCGCCGCGGTCGATAAATGCTTTAAGCGATTTATCTTCTTTGACCATTGTGCAAATCCAACAACCGAAACGAGAATTTCCGGTGACTGGGATTTTTTCTTTGTCAATTTCGCCCATAACGCTTTGCTCTTCACCAAGATTTTCTCCTTGATATAGTGAAAACAGATATTTATTATCTGATCCCCATGGTGAAATTGCATCATCTTTCAATAAGAATTTCCACACTTCTTCGTTAGGGATTTCCGTAAGCGGATTGTAAACGTAAGCATTCTCGATATCATTATGCGGCACAAGCAATTTGCCTTCAATTTCACGAGAACGTATGTTATTGGCTCGGTAGGTGCTTTCAGCCTTTCTGACACCAAGTAACAGTACAACTTCACCATTGCTTTTGATTTTTTCCAAAGTGTAGGCGTTCATCGGGTGTATTTTGAGGCGGTCAGTACACCATCTGAAGCCGGGTGCTTCAGGTGTAGGATAACCTAAACCAATTACCTTGCACCAAAAAGTATCTTCTACTTTAGGATAGATAATATCTGCTTTTATATTGAGATCTGCACCAACATCATTTATCATATTGGACATTTTATGCATATAGTTTCTGACAATTGGATTTTCTACAAGAGTGTCAGAGGAAATTATGTAAACCGTTTTGTTCCGTTTGCTTTTAGGCAAACGCTGGAGCATTTCCATAACAAGGCAACACAAAAGGGTGGAGTCTTTACCACCGCTGAAACCAATCATCCACGGTCTTTTATCGTGCTGATAAACAATTGACATTTCTTGAATAATATTTTCAAAAGCCACAAACTCGCCAGTGTATCCCATTTTATTTTCTCTCCGATACTTGTTTTTCTTTTTGCTTTTCTTCTTTGGTTAACTTAAGTCCTATCATCTTTTTTATTTGAGAACAGGTTAACGATATAGCCTCTTCATTGTTAAGAACTTTTCCGTTTTGGCGAATAGTTCGTCCAAGCCATATCGGATTTGATCTTGACCAATCAATTTTGGCAAGTTGCAACAAATGCAGCCCCATATTCAAATCCGGGTTATCATAAAAGCATCTTCCAAGTTTGCCTAGTGCGCTTATTGTTATTGCCAAAGCGATTATGTAGTTTTCACGTAATGCTTTTTTTGTTAAGGTTTTGTCTAGGACTTCTTGCCACTCTGTAATGTTGTTACAAACAAGTTGCCAATACTGGAGTAAAAAGTCAATATCATTCTGTGTGCATTTATCGCTGTGAACAATTCGTTGGTTTGCTTTGTATATCATATTTAGAGTAAAGAGGTGAGAAGAGTTTTTACCCAAGATATCTCTTTCTTTGTCGGTAAAACAGTTAAAGAAAGGTATTGAATTTATGATTTGTTTTGTGGCTACGGCTATTTCATCCCGTGTGTTATATAAGGTTGCAAGCGAGTTTGAGGTTTTGACAGCGTGCTTGTTAAGATCAGTAAACATCTGTTGGCTGCGTTGTAAGCCAGCATCACGAAAAAACACGATAGAAATAGTTTCATTTTCAAGAGAGGCATCCTCTTTCATGGCTGCTTCAATAGCAGCTTTGCGGTGTTGTCCATCGTTTATAAGAAAGATAGAAGCCATATCGATTTCAAGTATTCCCAAATCGCTTTCATCCATAGAAATAAAATCAAACTTTCCATCGATAGATGCAGATAAAGCAGAAAACACATAGGTATCTCTGTTGCTGAGGATGTATTTAGCTATTTCAGGTATTCGTACATCGTTGATACGGCGCTGTGCTCTGAATTCAGGCAAAACATACTCATCATCCGAAGGAAATATTTTTGACAGTAAGCGCAATGGTATCATAGCTATATAGTACTCTCTGCCCGCTTGTATTCCTTTGACAGCGGGGAAGCGGTATGAAAAATTCATAGGTCACCTCAAATAAAAAATGGTATACTTAAGCATATACTTAAGTATACCATTTTCGTTTGCGTATTGTCAACCAAAAGTGAAGTTTAGTTATTCATAATCATCAGAAAGTAAGATGTCATCCGGTATTGCATCAATCTCAAAATTAGTTCCCTCAACCGAGGAAACAAGGAAATTCTTTATGTTTTCCATGGTCTCAAGGGTAGTTGTTCCTATCTGTTCAACTAATTTTGTAACACCAAAGTTAGCAAACTGGGTAAGAAATTCCATCTTTTTGAATTCGCTTTTTTCTCCAAATGCCAATTCCAACCTTTCTTCTTCAGTGAAGTTTTCAGTTGTCGTGGAGAGTATGGCTGCCTGGAAGATAAAATCAAGTTTACCATTGTCGTTGTTTCTTAAAACATTTCGGGGAACGGTGCGAACTTCTTCGTTGTTTTCTTCGGGTTTTTCAATGCGCTGGTCATACATTATTCCTATTGTCATAGAAATGATATACAGCATATAGTGTGGTCTGGTTTTAAATATGGAGGATAAATTGTCGATTGCCTTGTTCCAGGCAGTGCCGCGAAGATATATGTCATTTGTCAATTCCATAAGTAACCCTCCTCAATGCGAGCTATATTCTTTTCTTCATTACTAACAATAGTCCAGATTCGACCAATGTTGTCCGAAGCAAATACATCTTGAAGATCATCTTTTGAGAACAGAATAACTTGCGGTGCAAACTTCGGAATCATATCAACGACATTTTGGCGCTGATCGGGATCTAGTTTGGAAAACGGACCATCCAAAACAAGAGGATATTCTTTGTCTGAAAGTTGTTCTTCGCTTTGTAACATTTTTAGTATACCTCCAATGTAAGCGAAAGAAACAACTGCAAATTGACCTTCTGATTTCGATTCATCGTTAAAGCTATCCGTTACTCGCACGGAAAATTCGGGGCTAACAGAAACGAATCGTTTACTTGTAAGCATACAGTCGATAAGAGACTGTATGTTTATTTGGAGTTTTTGACTGTATGAATATGATTCTCTGTAAAGCTTTGCTCTGAAGTATTCTACGACCTCTTCCATAATATCAATCTTGAGCTGAGCTTCTGCACCTGCTGCATTATCTTTAGTTAATTCATCAAAGATGCGCATTTGTTTATTGCGGTATAATTCACACTTCTTTTGTTCCGTGCCGATTTTAACCATCTGCTCATCCAATGTTTTGATGTTGTTTTCTGCTTCTTGACGAGCGATAATAAGGTTTTCAATATCAGGGCTTTTCTTTTCTGCTTCGTCAAGATCTCTTATCTGATAGTCACATTCTTCAGCCAATTCCTGATAGTTTAGAACGGAAACAATGTAATTTTCTATGCGATTACGGTCATATCCATTTCCCCACAATTCTGCGGTTTGATTAAATTCCTGATACAAACTGCTAAAAGATTTAGGTGGTAATAAGTCAAGATATTTTCGTATGTATTCACGGTCGGATTCGCTCAAAGATCTTCCACAGATGCACTCGGTTGTTGTATTATCAAGCAGATGATTTATCAATGCTTTAGATATGCCGACGGGCAATTGTTCTTGCTCAATTTTTAGATGTATTTTTCTTTTGGCATCTGTAACTGATTTTGATATGAGTAGTCTAGGAAACATATCAAAAGCATCATCACCAAAGTGAGCCTGTGTATCAGAAACACTTTTAAGAAAAGCGTCTCGTTGATTCTTAAGCTGTTTTCTTTGCTTTTCATATTCGGCTTTGGATTTGTATCCGCCAATCTGTTCGGAAACCTTACGGATTATTTCTGTGCATTCATCTTTCTTCCGTTGTGCATCTTCCATATCCGACTCAAGCTTTTCAAGCTTTGCTTGAGCATTTTCAATATTGGTTTTTACAGCATTGATTTGACTTCCGCTTGAGATTGCTCCTTTGCTTAAATATAACTTACCCAATACACTTGTTTTCAAATCAGTACGACCAATATGATAAATAGCATTTTCTATAATATCTAGGTCGAACATAGAATAAAGTGCTTTTCGAAGTTTACCTGCAGAATCTTTTCCTTTTACGCGCAAGTCAGCAATCATACTTTCACCGTCAAAGAAAAAATAATCGGCCAACCCAGATGGAAGCAGCTTTTCAACAGCTTCTTTGGGGTTATCTACACGTCGCCAGTTGTAATCTTCATCTCGATATAAAAGAACCATATCTTCAGCTATTTTTACTGAATCCTGTAATGTCTTTTTATATGTATAGGTTCTTTTAAGCGAATACTCTATTCCGGCATGGTTGAAATCTATACAGCCCAACACATCAAATGTATCACCTAAAGAGCATTCATCTTCGTGCTTAAGATTGTATAAACGATCGGTTGTTGTTTTATTGAAATGAACTTCTCCGTAAAATACCCACTGTAAAAGCTGATGAAGTGTAGTTTTACCGTCGCCGTTTTTTCCGTAAATAATTGTTACTTTACCATCAGTTGAGCACTTGATTTCACCGTGGTCTTTGAAATTTCTGAAGTTTTCAAATTCAACTTTCGTTATTTTCATTTTTTAGTTCACGCTCCAATTCAGAAATAATTGACCGTATAATACCATTTTTAGCTTGAGTATCGGTACCCATTTTGCTTGCTTGAAGTTCACGTTCTTTTTCTTCGATAAAGTCTATCATATGTTTTACAATTTGGTTATCACTCATCGATATTCACCTCAACATCTTCAAAATCATAAACTTCCACATCTTCTCGGGCAAGTCCGTAATTAGAAAGGTGGAAATCAAATTCGTTTTCTAAATCTGCGCAGTTAAGCGCAAGTCGAGCATATTCTCTAAAACGTCTTAATTCAATCTTTGCCCAACCTTGCAATTCGCTGCTTGGCAAAACAATAACATCGTATATATTTGCATAGGTTTTATCTTTATAAGTACGCAAGATACGACCTCTTCTTTGTACAAATTCTCTGTAGTCATCGTTGCTGGAGAGTATTAGTGCGCTTTTGATTGAGGGGATGTTGATTCCCTCGTCCAAACAACGAATAGCTGCAAGAGCAGAGATTTCTTGTTTATTGAAAGCATCTACCAGCTCCATTCGGTCTTTTATGTTTTCTGTTGCTGTAAACTGGCTTGCTTTGAAGTCGTGATTTGATAATACACGTTTAATTGATTCAATGTGCTTTAGTTCTTCGCCGGAGGCACTATCAAAAAGTTTACCATCGCCGCAATAAACAACGAAATGATCTTTTTCTGTTATCTGGTCGATGATGTAATCTATATGTGTATTTTTTTCTTCTGCCATCGAAATTATGCGCAAGCGGTTTCTTGTGGCTTTGACAAGCAAATCTGGGTTAATGCAGCGATTGGCTCGGAAGCAAGAGGTGATTAATCTGGTTTGTGTACGGAATGCTTTTTCCTCTTCTTCGGTTGTTGACACATAAATAGGATAATAGTTATATGGAACCAAAAATCCTCTATCAAGTGCGTTTTCTATCGGTAAGTTGAAAATTTGACCGCCAAACCAGCTCATCAAATCTAAGCCCTTTTGAGCAGATGTACCGCTAAATGGAGTAGCACTTAAACCTAATAAATATTTAAAGGTTTGCTTCAACTCATCGGGTCTTTCGGTGAAACGATGAGCTTCATCGACAATAAGTAGCTTGTCTTCGTCAGATTTGCTTATAGATTTCATAAAACGCGACATTTTAAATGAAGCTATAGTTGAAATTATTATTATCTGACCGTCCGGCTTGTATTTTTTGCGTATTATTTGTGTGGATATTTGGTTTTCCCAAGATGGGTTTTCTGAAGAAACTAAAATTACAGAAGCGTTGGGAAAAGCTTTTTCAATATCCTCAGCCCATTGGCTAACCAGGTGCTTGTATGGCGCACAAACAACTATCATAGCAGGGTACTTTTCTACCAATCGTTTTGCAGCATAGATGGCTGTCCATGTTTTACCGGTACCTGTTGCCATAACGTAGAAGCCATGATAGTCATTGTTAATCCATGCTGAAATAGCTTCTTCTTGATAGTCGCGCAAAGTTATTGGTGAAGCGTTTGGTGTGCTTGTGCTTTTGCGTGTTTCGATAACTTTAAGTATGTTGGCTTTAGCACATTGAGTGTAATCATATGTTTCAATGTAAGGGTTTGTGTTATTCCAAAGAGCATCAAACTCTCTGCATTCATCTTCGATGCTTTCTGTATCTGATGCAATCCAACTCTTAACCACGCGGATTTTTTCATAGTTGTTTTCATAACCACTTAAACTTTCATTAGGTGAGCCGTAGAAGACTATCTTGTTGCCGCATAAATCCTCTAGTATACCAAGTTTATCGTGGTATATCCCTGTGCTTCCCACGGTGGCAATTTTTATGTCTAAAATCCCATTGGCAATCAGAGTTGCGAGAAGATGTAATTTCTCGTCAGCCAACTGTTCTGTCTCTCGCAAAAAATCGCGTGAAAAGGATTCAGATATAATTTCATTTCTCTTTTTATAACCGAGATTTATTGCCTCTATATCTTCTTGAGATAACTGTGGACTAGCCACAATTTGCATTTTTCCGCCGTTGCGAGATAATGCGATGATACCATCGGTTAACTTTGAAAAAACACCTGATGAAAAGAAACCGACACTACGTTTGTATATTTTTGCTTCCTTTAATGCGGGTACCAAAAAAGAGTTGGCGATATTTTCATCACCATAGCTTATATAACTTAATTTTATGTTGAGATCACGAAAGCTCATATTTCCTCCATAAAATCATCGTCGAGAATATCATCTATCAACGTGTCAAGATTGTTCAAATCATCCACTTTATATATGGCTGAATTTGTGTTTGGCTTTACAGTTGAAAATGCAGATGAATTTAAATTTCCCTTGGGTGCAATTAATGGTACGGCTTGAACTAACATAGTTGATGATGTGTTAACTTCAAATCTTTCTCCCCATTTGTTAATGGCACTATAAATTAACCACTCAGACCACGGGATATTAATTGGGGGTAAACTGTTCCATACAGTAATATGGTTGATTGGCATTGTTTCAGATATTTCGGTCGCCAATAAATTCTCGAGATTTTGTACAACTTCTTGCGTGATACCAATTTTTGAAATGCGCATAATTGTATTAACGTCCGTCATCAAATATTCATCGTTACACTCGTTCATAAGTTCTAATAACGAATAAATGACAAAGAAGTTTTCTGAGGCAAAATTCTTTATTTTATCAAGAGTGATTTCATCGGTACTATATAT
>JBGVKJ010000032.1:0-39510 GCA_045123695.1 Acutalibacteraceae bacterium | reverse complement strand
GGTCACTTGATCCCAACCGCAAGGAAGGCGATATCGGTATAATCGAAACAAAGTACGGCTACCACGTAATGTACTTTGTCAAGAAGCATACCGCTCCCTTATGGAAAATCAATCTTTCTAAGACTCTTGCAAGCGAATCATACCAGAAGTTAATTGATGACGCTATCGCATCTGATGCATACAAAATTAAGGATGCTGCTTATATCACAAAGCTCAGCGAAAAGCTTTACAAGAATATTGTTGAAACCTACTATGCAAATCTCATAGTTGACGAAACAACATTAGCAGCAAAATAAAAAACAAAAATCAGTGAATGTTCAGCAATGAATATTCACTGATTTTTTATTATATTAATCATTAAGTTTTTTCATCAACTTTAAGTACTCACCGTTTGCGTCTGAACCGTCAAACAAAACTTCGGTAAAGCCGTACTTATTATACAGATGCAGAGCATTTATATTGTCTTTATCAACACCTATTGACATTTCGCTGAAGCCAATTTCACGAGCTTTTGTAATAAGAAATTCAAGAATTTCGCTACCTATACCGCGTTTGCGGTATTCTTTTTTTACAATCATTCTCGACACATATACTCTGCGGTCAGGTACTGTATAATCGGGGTCGCCTGTATCAAAAACGAGCGCCCCCTCCCCTATAAATTCGCCGTTAATTTTATAGATAAAAACGAGTCTGTTACCCGATTTAATTTCATCGAGCCATTTATCTGCAAGCGGCTGAGATTTCATATTCCAGATGTTTGAGCATTTATGATATTCTTCGGGCGCTAAAGGCTCAATTACAGTATTTGCGTACTCGGCAAAGCTTTTATTCAGCTTTTTGTAGCTCATATTTGCAATCTCTTTTAGAGGTTTGTTTTTCATAAGGTACTCAACAAACCGACAGCCAAGATAATATCCGACGTCGGAATATCCGTTATATGAACACCAGTCGCCGAAGAAATCCTGAACACTTTCATTTGCATCAAGTCTGCGGAGATATTCCTTTTTGATTTCAGTTTCATTTTTACTACACCAATCGAGCCAACCGTTTTTATCCTGATGCCAAAAGTCATTGTCACCGCAAAGAATATGCTCACAAACCATCGCAACACCTTCCTGATAAAGCTGCTGTATGGCTTTTCTTCGTTTTGTAAAATCAGGGATATACAGCTTGCCGTTCAGTTTGTGCCATAAATGACCGATTTCATGCAGAAGCAAGGCACGCATATTTGTTTCGTCGCCCCAGTTAAGCTCGATAATTTTCTCAATTCCGAGAAGAACGGCGTTCTTGCCGTCAAGCGTAGTTGCCCAGCCTGCACCGTTACAAAGTCCAAGATAAAGAATAATATTTATATCGGGTTCTGTATCAAAAAGCTTTGTGAGATTGGCATTGAGAGTGTCAACAACAATCTGAAAATTATTGCTCACGAAATCAATCTTATCTGCATTCAATGCGGCTTCAAGAACAGGAAGAACATCCTTTTTGAAATCATAATCTTTTGCATCGTTTTCACATTTTGACGGAAATTCTTTTGATATTTCGCCTGCATATTTTCTCCATACAGTTATATCAAAGCCATCTGAGAAAAGTGCTTTTATTTTATCACAAGTGTTGATAATTTTCATTGTTTCACCTTATTATAAATCAAATCTCTCTTTAATCATTTCTGCAACAACGTCGGGTGGAAGATTTGAGTTATCAACCTTAATATAGTTCGGGAATGTTATTTCACCGTCATAGCTTACGGTGCGATATTTTTTATCGGTATCAAGCAAATCCTTTCTTGCAAAATCAAGGTTACGTTTTGACGGTTTATTGTTAAGACGGTTTTCTGTTGAGTTTCTTTCAAGCCTTATCTCTTGTGAAGCGACAAGTTCAACATAATAAACTTCTGCACCTTGCTCTTTGAATAAATCGGAAACATATTTTATGTAGTCCCAGTCACCTTGATGGTCGAAAGCCCAAACGTAAGTAAAAATCATTCCGTAGTTATTGCTTTTTGAAAAATCTTCAAAAAACACCTGACGCAATCTGTGTACCGTTTTGCCTTCATAACATCCGAAAATTTCTATTACAGGCTCTATTGTTATATGGTTATGAAATAACTTGAGGTCTGTTATTTTTGCAAGCTCCTGCCCTACCGTCATTTTACCGACAGCAAGACTGCCGAATATTATAACAAGTTTCATAGTATCACACAGCTTTCTTTTTTAGCAATCCTCAGTCACCTACGGTGACAGCTCCTTTCAAAAGGAGATATTGACAAAATTTCTAACGCACAGACAAGCTTTAATTATGTTCGTTGAAATTTATTAGATACTCATCCGATTCTGCTCTGCTTTTGAAGATAATTATTTGCTTGTTTTCTTTAAATTTATCAAGCAAATCATAAATTTGCGGCAGAGATGTAAGCGGAAACTCTTCAATAGATTTTATAAAATCGGGATCAACTTCCGTTTCAAGCCACGGCAAATCGTAATGTGATTTACCTACCCTATCTTTCGCACCTTGTATGCAAACTTCGGTAGGCAAATCAAAGAGAAAAACAGTGTCGCACTGCTCGAGCCGCATTTTTATTGTGCGGTTATAGTTACCTTCAATTATCCATTCATCAGTTGCAAATATTTCTTTTATCCGCTCATCAAACTGTTCACGGGATATATGAGTTTTGTCGGGCTTATGCCATACTGCATCCAGATGATAAAGAGGTAACCCCAATACTTTATTAAGTTTTACCGAAAATGTTGTTTTGCCGCTTCCCGGGCAACCTATTACAATTATCTTTTTCATTATTATAAACCATTACAATAATATTTTTTATACCAACTCGGCACAGGGTTCTGCATATTGTCATACCATTCAAGCACTTGGCTCGCAAGATTTCGCATAGTACATATCTCCCCTTCTCCGTACGGAATCGCCCAAGGCAGAGAAGTGATTGTACCAAGGCTGATATACAGTGCAAGAAGTTGCCAGAACTCCATAGGCACATCATTGTCAAAATATCCGTTGACCATGCCCGAAGCAAAAAGCGGAGAAGCTTGTGCGCACCAAGTGATGCTTTTGAATTCTTCCCACGGGTCGCCGAAATCGTAGCAGTCAAAGTCGATAATAACAACTTTACCGTTTTCTATCATCATATTACCGATGTGATAATCACCGTGCTGAAATACCCGCGGTCTGTTTTTGAGCAGATAACGATTTGCGTTGATGAAGTCAATAAAAGCCTCACCATTATCATATTTAAGCGGACATTCGTTATATTTTCTGATTCTCAAATCTGCCTTATCGTTGATACGAATTTCCCAATCCTGCTGGGTTTCGGGAGCAGGAATAGAGTGGATTTTCTTCAGAATCTTGCCCGCTTCAAGACCAAATGTATACTGCTCCGAATCTGCAAGATACGGTATAACCTCATTTGCGTCCTCGCCGTCAAACCAAGTCTGTAATATGTAAATACCCTCATCACATTCACCGATTTCAAGTGACTTGCACATAGGAATACCGAGCTTTTCAACCTCTTTTTGCATATGGTACATATTCTCACGGTTCGCACTCTTTTCAAAAGGTGTAATACGCAGAAGATATTTAGTTCCGTCAGCAGTTGTGACACAGTATTTCTTATCACACGACCAACCTTTGTTTATGGGTTCTTTTGATATGAATTCAATCATTGGCTCAATCCCATTTCTTTCATTATCTTTACCAATCTTTTTGCTCGGAACATCAGATAATCGTGTCCCATTTCGCCCAAGAGAATATACCAGTTCAGCTCGTTGCAAAGAGCATAAAGTTCGACCTTTAAATCGCAGTATTTTGAGGTCGGATTTCTCTTTTTATACTCATCATAAAGCTTGAGCTTTTCACCGAAACCGAGTGTCAGACAGAATATCTCATATTCGGGTTCAGCCCACAGCATATCAAACGGGTCAACCGCACCTGCAAGCTCGGATTTCCAAAAATCAATTATCAGATTTGGCATCCAGAAATCACCGTGACAAAGGCAAGCGGTGTTGTTGGTAACGCTGAATATTTCATCAAAATTTTTGCTGATAAGCTCAACCGCTCCCATAATCTCGGGTTCAATCTCGTTTTTCTCAAATTTCGCTTTTGTAAAGGCGTAAATATCAACGAAATAATCTTTGTAATACTCTGCCCAAGTGTCATAAACGGGATTATCGTATTTGCCGAACTTGTCGTTATGCACACTTTGTGCATTCATAAGCGCATCAATAATGCTGTTTCTGAGCCGTTTCCGTGACGGAACAAACGCAAGATATTTGCTCTTGCCGCTCATTCCTTTTATGTAATCCATACCGAGATAAACAGTATCGTTTTCACGGTAGATGAAATAGGTTTTCGGAACCTTATATGAAACCTTGGGAGAGAGAAAATCAAGCATCTTCTTCTCTTTGCAAATTGCATCATAGAATTTGCTCGTTTTAACCGCAATTTCATAAGGCTCGGTTGTGATTTTTACAAGATAAACGCTTCCGCTTGCACCCTTGCCGACAGCGCGGATTTGCCTAACCTTCGTGTTCATTTGCTTTTCAACAACCGATTTGATTAAATCTGTATTCATAGAAATTACCCTTTTATATCAAAATAAATCCCATCAGCAGACCGCCTGCAAATCCTGAAATATGCTCCCAAGCCGTTGCTTTGCCCATAAACATTCCGCCGACTGTATAAACGGCAAGAACTATAAGGGCAAGAATTGGTAAACCCGAAAACAGAACAGTACCGTTTTTGACAGCAAGCATAACAAATACAGCAATCAGACCGTAGATTCCTGTTGATGCGCCTTCACCCTCTTGCAGCTTATACACAAACGCCATATATAAGCCAGATATGAACGCAGATCCGATAAAACAGAGTGCGGTTTTTAACGAGCCGAGCTGGGATTCAACGGCATAGCCGACAATGAGGGTTGCGGTTATATTTGAAATTATGTGCCACGTTCCGATATGGAGAAGCGATGACGATACCAGTCGCCATACTTGTCCCTTTTTGATTTTCTTTTCAGACAGATGCAGAGCGTGGTTTATGTAGCCTTTATTGTGTCCCGTCCACAGTTTTTCTTTGAGTGTTACAGTTTCTGTTTTGGGGATTACAATAAAATTATCAATTATATAAATTGCAAGAATTATTGCACAAAAAGTTATTGTAAATATCGGCATATCTTTTCTCCTTAATTATAAAACTTCTATTTCCGTATCATAATACTGCTCTTGAAAATAAATTGCATTTTCAATGTCCTCTTTTGAGAATCGCACACCAACAGGTGCACCAACAAGCTTGTCTTCAATATCGTTGTGTCTGTGAGCGATTGCGATAATGTCACATTCATATTCAGATACCGGCTCATTTACACCTAAAAGATAAACGTCAAGCTCTTCGCCGTCACCGCCAATCACACCCGGAATATAGCCGTAGTTAATGGGATAAGTTAGTGAATATTTTTCTTTTTTATGAATATAACCGACAGGTCGGTCAATTTCAATTTTAACCGTTTTGCCGAGATATGATTTAACCTGTTCTTTTCTTTCTTCAAAAGTCATTTTTTATCCTTTCAACCACTCAACAGATTGCTTCAATCCGTCAATCGTTTTTGTTTCCAAAACCGCACGGCAATTATGTTCATTTGCAAGGTTAATATATTTTTCAATATTCATTTCACCCGTACCGAGTGCGAGGTGATTTTTTGTACCCTCTGCATCGTGCAGATGAATATGGTGCAGACGGTTTTTGTGTTTCATAACGAATTCTTCGTCTGTACCGCCAATACCGTGATTGTGTCCCACATCAAAAGTCAGAGCAAAAACCTTGCTATCCAAAAGCAATTCAATGGCTTCTTTTTGAAAATTCTCATAGCCGTCACAATTCTCAATGCAGATTTTAATATCGGCATCACCGATAGCGTTTTCACACATGTTTCTGAATGTAACAATACTTTTGAGATACTGTTCTTTGTATTCCGCGAATAGATAAACTTTTCTGTCGGGCAGGGTGAAATAAACACCTTTCGCCATATGCATATTAATTACTTTGACTTCAAGCTGTTTTGCAATTTTAATAGTGTCGGCAACAGTTTTTATGTAAGCCTGAGCAACATAAGAATTGAAATCGCTGACATTCAGATTTTCGTCAAGGTGAATGGTATAGTAAATTCCGTATTTGTCGGCGATGCTTTTGAAATAATCCACATCAATTTTATCAAGCTGATATTGTGGCATATTCATATTTAGTTCAATGAAATCAAGGCCCAATTCCGCACACAGCTTGGCAGATTCTTCGAGCGTGCTTGTTTCAATCAACGTTGGCATACCTAAAATATTTTTTTGCATTATTATCACCACTAAAATTTAAAATTATTGTTACCGACGGCAGGGGCAAGCCCCTGCCCTACTGTGCTTTTTATTTCCTTGCAAGCTGTAAATCTATTGTATCGTAAATAGTAATTTCTCCGCCGTTTCGGTTGATTGCATTTTCTATCTTTGAAAAGAACTCCGTTCGGATTTTTTCTTCAATAGCGATATGGTCTGAATATGTACTGAGAAGCATTATATATTCCTTTGCGGAGAATGTGCGTGTGCGGTAAAACAACTTGTATTGAATATCCGTAAAACCATATTTTTTAGCAATCAATGCTCTGTTGTATGCTTGTTGTTCGTTGTATTCAATAGGAGTTTCGGGTTCTTTGTTGTGGTATTTGTAATAGTATTCCGCATAGATTCGGTCAATTTCTTCCGTCAAAGCAGGTTTACATTTATCACGGTACGGATGATTTGCAAATCGGGCGAAAACACCGCCGTCTTTCAGCATATCATAAACCTTTTTATATCCGATTTCTTCGGGTATCCAATGAAAAGCAGATGCTGAATAAATCAAATCGTACTCGCCGTTCAACTCAACATCTTCAAACTTTCCCGAAACAGCAGAAAAGTTCGGATAACTCTTAAACTTCTTACGGCAGAGTTCACAGAAGTTTTCACCGTAATCAATTGCAGTAAGTTCACAACCTTTTTTTAGAAAAGGTAAAGTGGCCTGACCGCCGCCAATGCCGATTTCAACAACACGGCTTGTGTTATTGATTGGTGCATAATCAAAGATAGTCCGATACAACTCACCAACATATCCGGGTCGCAGTTCTTCGTAGGTATCTGCAACCGTATCAAAAGTCCAATTCAAACTGCTCATACAGATTTCTCCTATTTTCTGTATTCAGATAACACATAGTTTATTTCATCATCAGCATTGTAATTAAAGCCAATAATTTTCCCTTCATAATACAATGCCTTAAAGTTGACGTCCCTGTTTTTTCTGGCATTCCAAGCCATATTTTTAATATCTTTTCTGTATGGCTTTCGGTTAATTTCTTTGCAGTATTCTTTCCAGACACCGTAAACCTCTTTTATTTGCGGCTTATTATACGGGTTAATTCCTATCAAATCGGTTGGAGTAACAAGTTCTGAAATTGCATTGTCAATTTCAGTGGAGTTTTTGCTTTTATTTATATGCTTGATATAAACAAAATGCCGTCCCCAACCTTGATGAACACCTGTATCACGATAGCCAATAGCTTTCCAGAAATCAATTCCGCTGATAGGGTCAGGACTCAACAAAACGGTATTTGTTTTGTTCTCCTTGAAGATGTTTTCAATGTAATCATTCAGGATTCTGCCATATCCTTTTCGCCTGTGCTTGGGTGAAATATAAAAATCCTTAACCGTGCCGTAACTATACGGAATGTCAATCACATCAGTTGATAATGTTGAAATTGAAGCAAAGCCTATGAGTTCCTTGTCTGATTTCATAACGATAAAATAATCAGAATTGCTAAAAGATGCACTTGAAATAATACTGTCAAACAAATCACAAAACATCTTCTTGTTACCTGGTGTTTCACCTTGATTACGCAAAGATTTAATTTTATATTTTACAAAGATTTTGCGAAGTTTTTTGCAACTGCTTATGTTTTCTTTTGTGATATTTGTGAATGTAAAAACTGTTTTCATTGAAATCCTCTTTCTGTAAAAAATAAAGGCACCTCCGAAACGGAGATGCCTTGCAATTTACAGAAAGATATAAATTACATCAATCGCAAACGGACAAAACGGCTCTCCGATTCATTGTGTTAATCATCATTGTCATCTTGTCCACCTACCTTTCAGTAATTTTTTTCAATATAACACTTATCAATCTGTTTGTCAATCGGTTTTAGCGGTAATACTTACCCGAATTTTTGAGGTAATCGATAAGCATCATAGGCCAATCGGTCTGAATAAAATCAAAGCCACGGTCGGCAAGCCAGCCCCAGCCGAAATCACGAGAAACGGTGAGAGCAGTATCGTCGCTATGCTCGCCTGCAAGCTGCTCCTTATAGTCATATATAATTGAATTGACCCACACGAGCGTATTATCACGGTGCATACGGCTTATAAATTCATCGCTTGCAAGTTCGGAATCATCCTTCTGAAACAGCACCTCAACACCGACATAGTTGATATCACGCTTGAGCAAGGATTCGTGCGACGGATGATGCTCCCTGACTATCGGCATAAACGGAAGCTCGGGTGCAAGCTCCTCGAGCACACGGATAACCTTAGGTGACATTGAGCTTTTAACAAGCATCTGCTCAGTCATACCGTGACGCTTGATTGCGTTATAAATTTTTTCGGGGTTGCCCCAGAATTTATCAACATTTATAAAGCATCTGCCCTTAAATTGCTCAAGAAAATCATCAAACTTTGATACACCAAACTGAGTCGGAGTTTCGTCAACATTACGGTAACGCATCTTTTTAACACTGTTGTAGCTGAGCTTTTCAAGGCTGAGTCTTGTGCCGAGATGCGGCTTTTCCATACCCGGATGGAAAATAATCAGCTCACCGTCACGGGTACAGTCGACATCAATTTCGAGCATATCAGCACCCTGCATAAGTGCAATTTCGTATGCAGCCATAGTGTTGCACGGGATATTACCGCCCGATGCACCGCGATGTGCTACAACAATTATATTTTCTTTTGCTTTTTCACGAAGATCAAAATTCATATTAACACAACCCGTCCTTAATTATTTTCCATTCACTGATGAGTTTTTCTAAATTCCACGCGGCATTTGCAGGTGAAGTTGAGGGAAGGCAGATTGCTTCCCTACCGTACTTATCACGCAGATATTTATTGTAATACCGCTCGGCCGTTTTGCCGTTAACGAATATCTGTTTTATATCGGCAGTATTTAAAATTACGCTCAAATCGTTAGGCACGACGTTTCTGATTGAGCTGTCGGAGCTGCCGTCGATATCGCAGGAAGCTATGACATCCCACAAAGCTATACCGCAGGAAAGAAGCAATTCTTTTTTTGATTCAACATCCGTCGGCACAACCTTACCGTAAACAGCCGAAATTACACGCCAGAAGCGATTTTGAGGATGACCGTAGAAGAACATCTCTTCACGGGATTTAACAGAAGGAAAGCTGCCTAAAATCAGTATTTTTGAATTTGTGTCGTATACAGGAGAAATAGGATGAACCGTCATAATGTCACCGTCAGTGATTAAATTCTGTATTGATAAAATATTAACATATATCAAAAACAAAATCAACAAAAAAGGACGGCGTGTTGCCGTCCTTTGAACTTATATAGCTTTGAGCAAAAACATAAAACCGGTAAGAATAATAAGGAATCCAAAATTGAAAGCCGAGAAAAGACCGACATAATAAGCTGTTTTACCGGGATTATGCTTTGTATACTCGCGGAAGGTTATAAGGCTTGCAAGCGAAGCAATAAGTGTACCTGCACCGCCGATATTTACGCCGACAAGAAGGTCAGCATAATTACCCGTAAACTGTGACAGAAGAATTGCTGACGGAACATTACTGATACACTGGCAGGAAAGAACACTGAAAAGAAGTGTATTCTTATTAAGCAAGGCTGAAAACACATCACGTACAACATCGATACGAGCCATATTACCTGCAAAAATAAAGAAGAAAACAAACGTAAAGAGCAAGCCATAATCGACAGACTTAAGCGCTTTGCGGTCTACAATCATAAGCACTGAAGGGATAACCGCAAGACCTATACCGTAAGGGATACCCCTGAAAACAATAGCAATTGACAGCGCAAAAAGAACAAGATAAAGCACTGTTCTTTTTGGGTCAAGGTTTATTTTTTCATCATCAAGAGAAAGAGACTCTGACTTGACAAAAACCAGACAGCACACCGTTATTATGACAACCGAAAGCACAAACGGCGGTGCCATAATCTTCATAAACTCAAGATTCGGTATTGTATACTTAGTATAGAGGTAAAGATTCTGCGGATTGCCGAAAGGTGTAAGCATACCGCCGAGGTTAGCGGCTATATTCTGCATTATAAAAGTAAATGCCATATACTTCTGCTTACCTGTACTGTTAAGAACAAAATAGCCCAGCGGTAAAAACGTGAGCAAAGCCATATCGTTGGCAATAAGCATTGAGCCTATAAAGGTTATGTACACCAATGCAAGCACGCTCATTCTTGCTGTTTTGAAAAGCTGTACAATCTTACGCGCAAGCATATAGAAGAAATTGATATTCTTCAGTGCACACACAACAGCAAGCACACAGAACAGACAAGTAAGAGTTTTATAATCGAAATAGCCTTTATAAGCAGCATCGGGCGGTACAATTACACTTGTAATAAGCGCCGCCATAAAAGCGATACATACAACAGCATTCTTTTTTACAAAGCTGATAACCGTATGCTCAAACACATTTGCGGCCTTACCGAGCTGATGCGTAATTATTCTCTTTTTGCCGATTACCGAATTTACTAACTGCTTTGTACTCATCCCTTAACCTCATTTTTACTCTTTCTGTCGTGAATAATCATACCGATTACCGTAAACACAAGAAGACAGATGTGAGTAAACATTGCAGGCCATGCCTTGGAAAGTATATCGTATGTACACCAGAGCACGGAATTGCATATTACCCAAAAGCGGTATTTTGCACCGTTTTCCTGACCGATTTCCATAACAAATGTAAGACAAGCAGCAATTGCAAGCAGGCAAAGAGGATCAAATCCGCCAGACATACCGACAACGAGATTGACGCCTATAAAGGCAGCCATATATATGCCGATAAGCCACTTGGGCAAAGGCTTACCCTTTGAGTCAAAGAAGTAATTTATAATTGCCTGAGCGGCACCGATAAAGCATGAAGCCGCACCGTTAATGCCCTGACCGCCGATAAGATAGCTGAGAGCAATAGAAAGATTACTGCCGAAAACAAGGAAAAGGATAAGCTTCATATTCTTACCCTTGACAAGAGACGCTATGATACACAGCAACAAACAAAGAAGACTAAGTATACCGGGAAGGTCAAAACGAAAAACCTGAGCAAGTATCTCTTTCATAAAATTACCTCACAAAAAATTATATAAAAACGCCGACAATATTTTTATCATAAATACAACATTTTTTCAAGTGTTGAAATTACTATTTTTATTGACATAATCACATAAAATTAGATATAATTTACACAACAAAGGATGTGGTATTATATCCGTCCGAAAAACTAAAAAGGAGTTTAACAAAAATGGTCTTCTTTCACAAGATAATCTGCGTAATCGTTTCATTTTTCATGAGCCTTATCGGCTTGGTTTCAGGTACAAACTTCGGTGACAAAACCGACACTTATATCGATAGTGTCAACTCGGTAGAAGCTTACACAAACACTCTCGAAACAGCTACACCTCAGACAGAGGTTTACAACATTATCAAAAATCATTTCGAGTCTCCTCTTGCTGAAGGAAAAACCGAAAAGAAGGCAATTGTTATCGGCTATGACGGTTGCCGTGCAGACGCACTTTCACTGCTTGACAGTGATTCTGACGGCGGTATCGCCTACCTTCTCTCAACAGGTGCTACTGCTGAGCTGGCATACTGCGGCGGTGTAAATTATCCCTACATCAACAAACAGGACACCTCAACAGCACCCGGTTGGTGCTCAATTCTTACAGGTGCTTGGGCTGACACTCACGGCATTACCGGCAACGGTATCGAAAAGAGCAACGACACACTCACTCTTCTCACAACTCTTGTAGAGGATAAAACTGTTGATTCATCGGCATTTTATGTTTCATGGAACGGACATTTCAACGGTGAGGATACAACATACATACAGGAAAAAAATTATGTTGAAGAAAACAACCTCAACGTTACTTTCCTTGATGCTGATGATGACGCAGGCACAGTCAGCAACACTGTTTCAGACATAAGCAAGGCAGATTGCTCCGATTTCATATTCCTCACACTTGAGCATACTGACCACGCAGGCCATGATACGGGTTTCTCTATCAACAACCCCGACTATATCAAGGCTTTTGATGATATCGAAACAGACGGACGCGATATTATTGACGCAATTGAATCAAGAGAAACATACGATACAGAAGACTGGCTTATAATTATCACTTCGGATCACGGCGGATACAACACCGGCCACGGTATGCTCACCATTCAGGAAAGAATGACATTCATAGTAGTAAGATAAAAAATGACCCCGACAACTCTTGTAAAAAGAATTGTCGGGGTTTTTCAGCATTTATTTTACAGCTACAACTTCAAATAAATAATCGCAAGCATCCTTGCCTTTTGTATACGGCTTTGAAGAGAATTTGGAATCAAAGCCAAAGTTCAACGCTAACTTGCTGTATGAATCAGCATATGAATCGGGAACTGAGCAAACAAAATAAACTGTTTTTGCTTCACCGGGTTCAATAATCGAATCATTATCAAATTCAGTGCCATCGTCCGATTCATAGTATATTTCCAAACGATCTTCCAAATTGTACTTATCATCCAAGGTTCCCGATAAGTATGTATTACTGAAGTCAATATCGGTTTTCTTCACGTTTCTGACGCGAATAGAAACAACAAAATATTTTGAGCCTGAGATATCTTCAAGCGGACCGATATAGTCTTTATCGGCATTACTCGGTTTTACACTGCCCTCATACCTTGTACATTTGGTGAGCCACAATTCAACATTTCCCGGTTTGTACAACTTATCTTTGGAAATACTTATGATTTGCGGGCCTTTCTGTTCTTCCGTTACCTGTGTTTCTGCCTTGGAGTCAAACCAACCTTCATAATAACCGAAACAGAGTACAATGCCTGCAATAAGCAATACCAGAACCGTCACCAGAACAGCAATAACCACTCCTGCTTTACTTGATTTTTTGGGTTGAGCAGGCTGCTCATATGAATATTGATTTTGTTCGTAAACATATTGAGGCTGCTCAGGTACATACTGAGGTTGTTCGTAACCGTATTGAGGTTGCTCATAATCGTATTGTTGCTGTATTTCGGGAATATCCTGTGTATCATCCACGGTAGGCACAGGCTGTGTATCATTCATAATTGAACTGCCGCAGTTAAAGCAAAATCTTGCATCGTTTACATTTTCGGCTCCGCAATTACTGCATTTCATAAAAAACACACTCCTTGTATGTACTTATCCGTATTTTATCACAACTAAAAATTATATGCAATAGTTACTGACAGATAAAGAGCTTTACGGTATTGATACACCGTAAAGCTCTCTTGAAATATAATCAATCAGCGTATGAAATCTGTCTGCCTGTAAAAAGTTGAGCAAAAGCGCGTACTAAATTGATATCGAAGGTTTCTTCAAAGAAGCCGAGAAATACAATTTTTGCAACAACACCTGCACCGAAGCTGTCGCCTCTTGAGCTTACCTCAAAAATATCGCCAAGCCCAAACAAATTGTACCAGTGAACAACTTTTGTTGTATAGGCGGATGTGTCACTTTCATTAACATCGATAATTCTGTAACCGTACTGTGTTGAGAAAGTGTCACCGTTATAACGTGTGCTCAGAGAATTTACAATATCAATACCCTTATATTTTACACCGAATGCATTTGTATGGTCGTGACCTGTGAAAATGCCGAGAACATCGCCATTATCGACCATAGCCTCAAACTGACCGTGGTTGAGATATCCCGGGCAGGGAGTTTCGTTAAGAGTACCGTAGTTTACGGCAGATTCATCAAACATATAATAGTCGCCGTCGTTGTAAAGATGTTCAAAAGAAAAGAGCTGTTTACCGTCAGCTTTCTTAAGTGCATCATAAATTTCGCCGACAATTATATGCTGAAATGCAAGAGAATAAACTCGCTCGCCGCCGTTGAGAAGCGCAAGCATATCCGATTTCGCATTATACCAACGAACCTGCTCCTCAAGTACACTTGCGTAATGGCCTTCTTCATCGTAATCGCCCGAATCGAACACCCAGAGGTTAAACTTTACCTTATCGCTGTCGGAAGCAAGAACGGGAATATTGTATGTACCGCAACCGGGAAGAATATCACCGTCATCAACTGAAATTGAGCAAGAGAAAGTGTTGTAATAAGCCATAAGCTCTTCTCTTGTAAAACCGTTTTCATTCTCGGAATCGTGGTTACCGAATGTTACTGCAACGGGAATATCTCTTTCGTCAAACACGCCCATAAGTTCATCTATAAGATATTTTGTACATTCCTTATCGCCCGTATTTTCAACATTATCGCCGGTTATAACAACGATATCCGGTTGCTCACGGTCACATGCTTCACCGATAAGCCATACCGTTTCTTCAACATTATCCTTACCAAGGTGATTATCTGTAACATGCATTATACGAAGGTTGCCGTTTCCATCAAATCTGACGGGTTTTGCCGTCGTGATATCAACTGCTGCAAAACAATTGACCGACATACCAAACACCATAACAACGCACATTAAAAACGCAATCAGTTTCTTACTGTTTTTCATAAATTTACCTGCCTTTACCGTAAAATTAAACGAAAATATTATAATTCAAATTTGACATAAATTCAATAATAATCAAGAAAATATTTTAAAAACCATTGTTTTGATGTGATTAATTTGTTAAACTATATCGATGATATGAAAATATGCTTTAAGGATGTTTAATTTATGGTAATGTATTATTCATTTGTGTTTGCGGCAACCGTACTGTTTGCGTTGCAATTTTTATTCAATCAGAAATTTGAATCGGTACGCGGAAGCGACCTCAAATCAGCATTGGAATTTACGCTCTATAAAAACTCAATTATTGTGGTAATGATGCTGATAATAAGCGGATTCAAAATCATTGTAACACCTTTCAGTGTTTTGCTGTCGGTTGTATATGCTGTCGCTTGCATACTGATGACCTATTTCAGCTTAAAAGCATTTGCGGTAGCAAACTTATCTGTTTACTCTGTTTTTTCAATGCTTGGCGGTATGCTTCTGCCCTTCCTGCTCGGAGTTGTATTCTACAGCGAAAAACTGACAACGTTTAAAATTGTATGCTGTGTACTGATTGTTGTATCAGTGCTTTTAAATATCAAAGTAGGAAAGCAAAGCAAAAAAGCCTTTCTTTACTATATGGCGGTATTCGTATTAAACGGCAGTGTCGGTGTTATATCGACAATCCACCAGAATTCCGACCTGCCGCACACAGACAGCACAGGATTTATGTTTTTATCCTCGCTTGCAGGTATGGTAACAGCTGCTGTATGGATGCTTACAAAATACAAAAAAATATCGCTGATTAAAGGTAAAGCCCTGCTGTACGCTTCAGGCTACGGTATTTTCAACGGTGTAGGAAACTGGCTGCTTTTAATTTCACTCATACACCTGCCGGCATCCGTTCAATATCCCCTTGTAACAGGCGGAGTTATGGTATTCTCAACCATTATAAGCATGATAAGAAAAGAAAAGCTGACTGTAACCGATTACATAGCTGCTGCGATATCTTTTATCGCTTCAGTACTTATGGCATTCTGATTTCAGACTATATATAATAATTCTAAACTTTTATTGACTTTATACTTTAAAAGTTGTAAAAATATATATGTAATACTATGTATAGAAGGAGAATGTATTTATGGCAGTTTTCGTGCCTTTCAAAGCAATCAGACCAAAAAAAGAATACGCAGATAAGGTTGCCGCACTCCCCTACGATGTTATGAACAGCGACGAAGCAAGAGAGATGGTAAAGGATAATCCTTACTCTTTCCTGCATGTAGATAAGGCAGAAATCGATCTGCCCAAAGACACATATCTTTATGACCCTATGGTATACGCAAAGGCTGCCGAAAATCTCGCTTCACTTGTAAGCAACGGCATCTGTATAAGAGATGATAAGCCCTGTTTCTTCATTTACCGTCAGATTATGAACGGAAGAAGCCAGACAGGTCTTGTAGGTTGTGCATCTATCGATGATTATATCAACAACAACATCAAAAAGCACGAGCTTACAAGAGCTGACAAAGAGCAGGACAGAATCAATCACGTTGACACATGCAATGCAAACACCGGTCCTATTTTCCTTACCTACAAAAACGGTGATTCCGTAAAGCAGATTATCGATTTATGGCAGAAGAATCACGAGCCTGAGTACGATTTTGTTTCCGATGACGTTGCTCAGACGGTATGGGTAATTGATGACGAAACTGTTACTTCAGCAATAGTTGCTGAGTTTGAAAAAACAGATACACTTTATATTGCAGACGGTCATCACCGCTGTGCATCAGCTGTTAAGGTCGGTCTCAAGAGACGAGAAGAAAATCCCGGCTACACAGGTGACGAAGAATTCAACCGTTTCCTTGCAGTTTCCTTCCCCTGCGATGAGCTCGAGATTATGGATTACAACCGCCTTATCCGCGACACAAACGGCTACACGGTTAATCAGCTTCTCACGCTTATAAGTCAGAATTTTACTTTTGAATGTGTAAAATCAAGCGAGCCTTACAAGCCCGAAGAAAAGCATACATTCGGTATGTATATTGACGGCAGATGGTATAAACTCACTGCCAAAGACGGTACATTTGATGCAAATGACCCTGTATCACAGCTCGATGTATCAATTCTCCAGAATAATCTTATCGCACCTATTTTCGGAATTACAGACCCCCGTACAGACAAGAGAATTGACTTTGTCGGCGGTATAAGAGGTCTCAGCGAGCTTGAAAGACGAGCAAACTCCGATATGAAGATTGCATTCTCAATGTACCCGACAACACTTGACGACCTGATGTCAATTGCCGATGCAGGAATGATAATGCCGCCGAAATCAACATGGTTTGAGCCCAAGCTCCTGAGCGGACTTTTCATTCACGAACTTTCATAAGAAAGGTAAAAAACAATGTTTGTAGATATAGCTAAAATAACAATAAAAGCCGGTCGAGGCGGCGACGGCTGCGTTGCCTTCCACCGTGAAAAGTATATTGCCTCGGGCGGCCCTGATGGTGGTGACGGCGGCAAAGGCGGCGACATCGTATTTAAGGTTGACACCAACCTTTCAACACTTGCCGACTTCCGATACAAAAGAAAATACACTGCACAGAGCGGTGCAAACGGACAATCCGGCAGAAAAAACGGTAAGCGCGGCGAAGACCTCGTTATCAGTGTTCCGCTCGGCACGGTTATAAGAGAAGTTAAAACGGGTAAAATAATGGCAGACCTTTCTGACGACAAGCCGTTTATTGCGGCTAAGGGCGGCAGAGGCGGCTGGGGTAACCCTCACTTTGCAACCGCTACAAGACAGGCACCCCGATTTGCAAAACAAGGTGCACCCGGTGAAGAGTGGGAAGTTTCACTTGAGCTCAAGCTCATTGCTGATGTCGGCCTGCTCGGTTTCCCGAATGTCGGTAAATCAAGCTTTATTTCCGTAGTCAGTGAGGCAAAGCCTATTGTTGCCGACTATCACTTTACCACAATCACACCCGTACTAGGCGTTGTCCGTATGGGTGAAGGCAACTCTTTTGTAATTGCCGATATCCCCGGTCTTATCGAAGGTGCAAGTGAAGGCATAGGACTCGGTCACGAATTCCTTCGTCACGTTGAGCGTTGCCGTATGCTTGTACACATTCTTGATGCTGCAGGCAGTGAAGGCCGTGACCCGATTGAAGATTTTGAAAAAATCAACCTTGAGCTTAAGAAGTTCAACGAAGAGCTTGCAACACGCGAGCAGATAGTTGTTGCAAACAAGATTGACCTTGCAACAGACGAACAGCTTGACAGACTTGAAAAATATATGGAGGAGCACGGACACAAGCTCTACCGTATGTGTGCACCGATATATGAGGGCACTCAGGAAGTAATCAACGCAGTTGCCGCAAAGCTCGCACAGCTTCCCCCTGTTGTAAGATTTGAAAGTGAAGAAATCACCAACCGCGATATGCCTATGCAAACCGGTGAAAACTTCACTGTAACGGTTGAAGACGATGTTTACTTTGTCGAAGCTGAATGGCTTCTTCGTATACTTCAGAGAACTGACCTTGACGACTATGAATCACTGCAGTATTTCCAGCGTGTACTTGAAACAAGCGGTATTCTTGACAAACTCGTTGAACTCGGTATCACTGAGGGCGACAGCGTAGTAATTTACGACCTTGAGTTTGACTATGTACCCTGAGGTGATTTGATTTGGAAACAATACTCGGAGCAGGTCAGATTAAGCCTAACGCTCTCAACCCGATTTCACTCGCTTATATCGGCGACGCTGTATATGAAATACTCGTCAGAGAGCATCTTGCACTGTCGGGCGACAGACCGCCCGAACAGCTTCATAAGCTGGCAGTGAATTTTGTAAGCGCCAAAGCTCAGGCAGCGGCAATTGAAAAGCTGATGCCTATACTGACAGAGGATGAAACATCTGCTTTCAAACGCGGCAGAAACGCAAAGGTATCACACATTCCCAAAGGTGCAAGCCCTGCACACTATCACAATGCCACAGGGTTTGAATCTCTTTTCGGTCACCTTTACCTGACCGGTCAGACAGAGCGTATGCGCGAGCTTTTTAAAATAATTTGCGAAGGTGAACAAGTTTGAGCAAAAAGAATAGAAAAGCTGTTCCAACCAAAACAAAAAAGATACTTGATTTAATTGCAGATAACCTTATATGGATTGCAGGCTGTTTTATATATGCACTTGCAATCAACTTTTTCAACGTACCAAACCAGATTGCACAGGGCGGTTTTTCGGGCCTTGCAATCGTCATAAATTATCTTACGGGCTTACCTGTAGGTACTATCAACCTTGCGCTCAACATTCCCATACTGCTTATTGCACTTAAATTTATAGGTAAGAAATTCGTGCTTAAAACGCTTTGGGTAACCGTACTTTTATCCGTATCAATCGACCTTGTTGCACTTATACCATACGAGTATACCGGCGACAAACTGCTTGCTTCAATATTCAGTGGTGCTTTGCTCGGTGCAGGTGTTGCTCTTGTTGCTGCAAGAGGCTCTACAACGGGCGGTACAGATGTTTTAAGCAAGTTATTAAGGCTTGTTTTCCCGCATATATCATACGGCAAACTTGTAATGTTCAGTGATATGGTTGTAATTGCAATATCAGCAATTGTATTCAAAAGCATTGAAAGCGCGCTTTATGCCGCTATTGTAATTTTTGTCAGCTCGAAGGTTATTGATTATATACTTTACGGTATGGCAAAGAGTAAGATGCTTATGGTTGTTACAGACCACGCTGATGAGATATCACAAGCACTTGTCAACAACTCACCCAGAGGTGTAAGCATAGTACCTGCTAAGGGTGCATTCACCGGACAAGAAAAAAATATGCTTATATGCGTACTCAGAAGCAACGAGGTTTCGCCCGCAATAAAGCTTATAAAATCAATTGACCCCAACACATTTACAATAATCACAGAAGCAAATGAAATTATAGGAAAGGGCTTCAAGCCTACAATAAACGAATAAGGAGAAAACAAAGCTATGACTGCAAACCTAAAAAGAATCATTGCCGTTATTTGTGCAGTAATGATGATTGTTCCGTTCATATTTACAGCAAACGCTGCTTATGAAGCACCGTTTGACAACAGCTTCTATTACACCGAGGGTGAATATACA
Organism: Acutalibacteraceae bacterium; assembly: GCA_045123695.1. Lineage (GTDB taxonomy): Bacteria > Bacillota > Clostridia > Oscillospirales > Acutalibacteraceae > UBA8612. The sequence goes on along the minus strand of JBGVKJ010000032.1, from coordinate 19,576 downwards.
CTTCACTACCGCGTATTTAAAGCTGAAAACGAAAAGGAAAAAATCCTTATGGTACACGGCTTCGGCTGCTCAACAAGCACTTGGGAGCCTATTGCGAAAGAGCTTGTTGACGACGGTTACACCTGCGTACTTGTTGACCTGCCCGGTTTCGGCTACAGCACAAGAGAAACAGAAATCAGTGAAGAAGGCTACATTGTACGCGAAGAGCTTGTAATCAACCTTATGAAGAGTATAGCTCCCGTAAACGAATGGCACGTTGCAGGTCATTCAATGGGCGGCGGTGTTGCAATGAACATAGCTTGCCTTGCACCCGAAATCAAGTCACTTATGCTTTTCTGCCCCTGTCCTATCATTGAGCAGGAAGGTATGATGGCTGATATGATGAGTTCAAAGCTTATGGGAGGAATGGCAAACTTCATTTTTGAAAAGATGACTAAGGTTACTCCCCTTCTCCGTTTAGTTGCGCTTATGGCATTTATGGACTTTGAATTCACTATGGATTATGACCTCGATATTTTCTCTGCACCGCTTCAGATACATAACACAGGTTACAGCAATATGATTACCTCTGCAAAGGCTATGGGCAACAATTTTGAAGAGATTTCAAAGTTGACAATGCCCGTACTCCTTGTGCAGGCAGATAAAGACCTTATTATCAATGCATCAATGAAATCCCAGGTTGCTCAAGCTTTCCCTGATGCTGAAACATATACCGTTACAGGCGGCGGACACCTCTGCATTGAAAACCACAATAAAGAGCTTGCAGAGCTTATCGACGGATTTATAAAGTAAAATTCAACACAACAGAAAAGCCGACACTTTCGTGTCGGCTTATTTTTATTACAGATATTTAATAATTGACGAAACAACTGCACCAAACATCGGGTGAGAATGAGAATCTGCACCGTTCCAGTTTTCCCAGAGGGTTGTTGCACCAAGATCACGGATATGGCGGAATGTACCTACGCCCTTATCGCTGACAAGCAGAGCTTTTGCAAGTTCCTTATCCCCTCTTTCGCAGAGGATTCGTACAAGAATATCCGTACCGAAAATACCCGTATCAAACTTGCCGAGTGCGGTATATTTCTCAACAACGTTTTTATATGTTCTTTCGTCACCGAGACCGATATCAGCAGCAAATGCATCTGCGCCCTGTACAGCATTACAGAATGAACCTGTTGATTCATCGAAGTATTTATCGAGCATAGCCTTTTCTACTTTTGCGGAGCGGTTGTCCATATCCTCAGCATTATCAATGCCGAGAATCGTGCCTATCTCTTTGACCATTCTTACAGCCTTGATATAGAAATATGTATTTACAAAAGGCTCGGGAATAACAATTTTTTCGGGTGCACACCAATCACCAAGGCACCAGCCGCCCTTTTCGCTTCTGACAACAAGGTTATCCTCACTGTGAGTTTCCATATAAAGGAGATACTTGAGCATATTGGGATAATACTTCTTAAGCACTTCCTTATCGCCGTAATGCTTATAGAAAGTATAAGGCACGAAAACAATTGCGCCACCCCAACCGCCGGGACCTCCGCCGCCACCGTAAAACGGTGCCGTATGCTGGACGTGACCGCCGTAGATATCCTGACAGTCTGCAACATCCTGCATCCATTTACGATACATTTCCTCAGCATCAAAGCAAGTCATAGCAGCATCGCAGGCAAGCTGACCGTCACCTGTATAGCCAAGACGCTCTCTGTGAGGACAGTCTGACGGAACACAGCAGTGGACATTATTGAGCTGTGTGCGGATATATGTATCAACAATCCACTGAAGCATATCGTCGTCACTCTTATAGTCAGTTATAACCTTCAGGTCGGTATGCACAACGGCAAACTCCGTCGGATAGGCTCTGCCCTGCACCTCAAAATATCGGCAACCGTGCCAGGTAAAACGAGGATAAAACTGATGGTCTTTATGTTCTTCAGAAAATATAAACTCATCCCTCTGCATACGGAAATGCATACCGAGAGTATCGAATTCAAGCGAGCCGTCTTCGTTAAGTTCCTCCGAGAAACGAACAAAAGCTCTTTCATCGGTTATAGCCTTTTCATCAAAAACAATTTTGGGATAACCTGAAACGTTTTCGCCAAGGTCATATATTGCGGTATCGCCGAAAGAGTAAATCTTCTTCGGTATTATTGTACGGATTTCACGGTCAGGAGTGCAGGTCTGCTTGGTAAGAAGAGAAAGAGGTCTTTCGAGCTTGACTGCCTTTTTCCATTCGCCTTTATCAATAAGACGAGCATCGTGAGTTTCACCAAAATAGATATTAGTGCGTGTAATATAAGAATCACGCCACTCAACATCGGTATCGGATTTTGAAATCAGCTTATCACCCTCAAGAATCTTAAATGCGAGCTTGAGCTGACCGTATTCTACCATACCCTCATTACGGCTCTGATTCTGGCCGTACCAGCCTGCACCTATATGGAACTCGATAACATTATCACCCTGCTTTACAAGGCTTGAAATATCGTTTTCTACATAATGAATACGGTGGATAATTGTATCGTATATCGGCATATGAATCTTGGTAAGGTCACGCTTCTCATAATTAGTCCATGCAGGAGTAAGAAGTGCATCCGTTACGGGCTGACCGTTTACTGTAATATGCGAAAAACCGAGACCGCTTGAAATAAGCTTTACATCGGAAATGTCGGTTACATTGAAAGTTTTGCGTGCATAAACCGCAACGCTGTCTTTTTCAAATCCTACCCAATCGCAATCATCAAAAACAAGGTCAATCTGCATATCGACGTGAGGAAGATTTTCTTCCATAAACTCGACGCCTGCAATTGCAAAACCGAACTTTTCATAGAAAGGTACAGCATGCGTCTGACCGCTGATTTTGATTGTTTTTGAACCAAGCTCCTTTGCCTTGGCAATAAGAGCATTCGTTACTTTTGTACCGAGGCCTGTACCTCTTGCAGACTTTTTGACAGCAATTCTGCCGAGCTTCCATACAGCTTCTTCAAGCTGAATAAGTCTGCCAGTAGCAACGGTTTCACCGTTTTCTTCTACAATATAATGCCACGCTGTGCCCTCGTGCTCATCATCTTCAAGATGTGCAGGAAAGCCCTGCTCATCAACAAAGACCTCGTCACGAAGCGGCTTTGCAAGCTTGTGTCCTTCAAGACCGTAATACCATTTCTCCGTCATTTTTTACACCTCTTCTGCTGATAAAAACTTAAGTATTTCTTCTTTGGATGCTTTTACGCTTCCCTGTATCATTTCAGGTTTACCGCCGCCTCTGCCTGAGAGAGCAGCATTAAACTCCTTGGCAAAAACACTCAGGTTTGCCGTATTACTGCCAAGACAGTATTTATATCCTTCTTCCGAAATCATAAACACACCTACTATGCCGTTACAAAGCAGCTTGCCTGCGTTTACGGTTTCACGCAAACCGTCAGCATCAAGGTCATCGGTAAACACGCAGACATTGGAATCTGTAGCTTTAAACCTTTTTATATATTTGAGTGTTTTTTCTTTATTCATCTGCTCAATTTGATAATCGAGCTTTGCTTTTTCTTCTTTAAGTCGCTCAACAGCTTCGGCAACTTCGTTTTCTTTCGCACAAAGTGAAGCCGAAATCGCACTGATACTCGCACATCGGTTGCAATAATCTTCAAGAGCATCAAAACCGCATTTGAGAAGTAATCTCGTACCGCCCCTATGACTCTGATGTGAAAGAATTTTGATAATGCCTACCTCGCCCGTACGTTTCACATGAGGTGCACAGCAGGCGCACAAATCATAACCTTCAATACGCACAAGGCGTACATCTTCTGTCAGATCAAGTTTACTGCGGTATTGAATGTTTTCAAGCTCACTTTCATCAGGATAAAAACAGGTAATTTTAACATTATCAAACACAGCTTTATTTGCAAGATATTCGATGTTTCGCACCTGCTCTTCGGTCAAAGGGCCGCTGAGGTCTGCCGTAATGCCGAATGTACCCATATGAAAGCCTGTGTTTTCATAGCCGAAAAGGCTGTGTGCAACACCGCAGACGATATGCTCGCCCGTATGATTCTGCATTCTGCCAAAACGCAAATCCCAATTAATAACACCGTGTACCGTTTTACCTGCTTCAAAATCACTGTCGACAAGATGAAGTATTCTGCCGTTCTCTTCATTAACATCATTGACAGCAACGCCATCTACAGTACCTTCATCTGCAAGCTGACCGCCGCCGTTAGGAAAAAACGCAGTCTGGTCAAGCTCAAGCAAATAACCTTTTTCACAAGGAATACAAGCAACTACAGTTGCATCAAACTCTTTTATATGTCCGTCATCATAAAGTCGCTTTGTAATAATCATTACATATTCTCCGTTTGATTTAATTGTAAAAAAGCCACTTCGCCGCACAACACGGGAAGTGGCTCTGATAAGCTATACAAGGGTTGTAAACTTGCTGTCAGTAATAACATAAGCAATATCTGATTTTGTTAATTTTACATCCGGCCGTGTATACTTTTTATCGCCGTTCCCTCTTTTAAAATAGCACTGAATACACTCGGATTATACAACTTATATAATCACTTGTCAATATAATATAAAAAGGAAAGAAATATTAACAGCAATAAGTTGACGGTAAAGATGTCATAATGTATAATATAATTTATATTACACAGAAACGGTGAAATTAATGACCTCACACAACACTATAAAAACTCAAACCGTACATGACAATTTAGAATGAGTGATAAATATATTTTAAAACGCAGCCGCCGTAAAACTGTTTCGCTGACCGTAAAACCGGATTGCACCGTTGTTGTCAGCGCACCGCTTAAAATGAACATCAAACAGATTGATGAGTTTGTAAGCAAAAACAGTAAATGGATTGAAAAACAGCGTATGCGTTTATCGGAAATTGAAAGCTGCAAGCAATCGTTTGTGATTGACTACGGTACAAAAGTATATTTTTTCGGAGAGAAGCTGCCTATTATTGCGGAAAACATCCGCAAAGCAAAGCTCACCGAAACACATATACTTATGCCGCAAGATCTTAACAGTGAGCAAATAAAGCAGAAACTTATTACTCTTTACAGAGAAACTGCAAGGGAGTATATAAGCACTCACCTGCCCTATTATTCTTCACTCACAGGAATAACAGCAAGCAAAATTACAATATCAAGTGCAAAAACAAACTGGGGCAGCTGCACGGCAGACCGACTTCATTTTTCCTGGCACCTTATAATGGCGGAAAAAGAAGTTATTGACTATGTAATAATCCACGAGTTGACACATATAAAGCACCATAATCACAGTGATGCTTTCTGGTATGAAGTCAGCCGTTTCTGTCCCGAATGGAAAACATTGCGTTCAAAATTAAAATTTTATTCTGAAGTATTATCCCGCGAAGGCTGGTGTGATTAAAAATGAGTAAATTAAACTTCAAAAACAAAATAATCATCGGCGTTGTGTGCATTGTGCTCGCCGTATGCATCGCATTAACGACGATATTTGTAATACGCCCCTACTACTACGAAAACCATTATATTGCCCCTGTACCGACCAACATCAGCCCCGGCTGGAGCGATACATCGGAATCAATATTCAGCGACTTTTATGTTTCACCAAACGGAAGTGCCCAAGGTAACGGAAGCCTTGAAAATCCGTTCGCTACCGTCGAGCAAGCAATGGCTGCCGTAAAACTTCTCAAAAAAAATCAGGTAAGTCACGCAGTAATTGCTTTGATGGCAGGCACTTATTATATCGACAGCTTAAAATTCACTAAAGAAGATTCAGGAACAGAAATCTGTCCTATAATTTACAGTGCATACGGTGACGGAGAGGTAATTTTCGACGGAGGAGTCAAGCCCGGAACACCATTCAGCCCAAGTGATAAAGCCCTTCTCGAAATCAAAGATGCCGAATATCTGAGTTTCAGTGGTATAACATTCCGCAACTGTGCAGGAGTCGCTATAAGAGCAAGCGGCAGCAACATAGATATTTCCTCTTGCAAAATATCAAACACAGGCAGCAACGGAATTGAAATAAACGGCACATCAATAAGCGTAAATAAATGCAACATATCCTCTACCGGAGCAAGTGCAATCACTGTAAACGGCGGCAACCTTAATACGCTTGAAGCAGGAAACTGTTCTGCCGATAACAACCTTATCGATTCAACATCCTGCTTTGACAAAAAAGCACCAAGCATCGCAGTCAGCGGCACAGGCAACTCGGTAACACATAACGAGATTATTAATTCTCCCGGCACTGCTGTTTATTACAGTGGCAACGGCAACAAGATTGAATACAACTACATCCACAACACTTGCCTTGAAACTCCCGATGCAGTTGCAGTCAACTCACCTTTCGGATGGGACTGCTACGGTAACTTTGTCCGTTATAATCTAATCAGCACCATCGGCAACGGTAACGATGCACTTACAGCTGTCAAAGCCTGCTCAGGCACGGAAGTCAGAGGTAATATGTTTATCAATATCAAAGGTACTGCTATAGATTTCAACGGCGGCAGAGATATCAACTTCACGAACAATATTGTAGTTAACTGTTCTACTCCAATTAGCTATGAGCTTATCGAAATCAGTGCAGATAACCCCGCATGGAAAAAACTCAGCGAGTCTCCGTACAAAAGCGATGCGTGGAAGAAAGCTTATCCCGCCTGCTATGCTTTGAGTACAGATTACGCTTCTATGACAGACAAATCATTTGCAGCCAACCCTGCAGGCAGCATTGTCCAAAACAATATAATCCTTCAGGCAAAGGAAAATATCGGTGAAATATGTAATGAAGCCGAGAAATTCAGTGTTATAGACAGCAATATGGTACTCAAGCTGAATAAAACCAAAATATTTATCGACGCAAAAGGCGGTAATTACCGTATAAACCAAAACGGAGAAGTGCCGCAGATATTACCCGATTACAGAGATATACCTTTCGACTCAATAGGCAGATATTAAAAGAAAAAACGGTGAAAGATTCGATTGTGAATCATTCACCGTTTTATTTTATGCAAATATCTTACGCAGCCATTTAACGCTCTGCTGTCCCCATTCAGAAGAAACAGGGTCGTATTTACCGTTACAGACAACAGGCGTTGAAAGCGAAAATCCGTGACCGCCGTTACGGTAAACGTGCATTTCAAACTCTACACCGTTTGCCGCCAGAGCTGAAGCAAATTCAAGCGAATGTTTTATAGGAACAAGGCCGTCATCGTTTGCGTGAAATATAAATGAAGGTGGTGTATCAGGAGTTACATACTCGTTGGTTGATGGCACATCGCACTGAAGCACATCACCGATTTCAGCAAGAATACAAGGGTATGCAAGAACAAGCGCATTTGGCTTATTCTGACTTATTGTGCCGAGAGCACTGCAAAGATGGCCTCCTGCGGAGAAACCTATTGCAGCAATCTTATTCGGATCAATACCAAACTCCTCGGCATTGTCGCGAATATACTTCATAGCTCTTTCGCCATCTGCAAGGGGTTGTTCAAATTTATAATCACCCTCACCTCTTTTGCCTACCGAATAACGGAGCACAAAAGTATGATAACCCTCAAGTGCATAAAGCATTGCAATAGGCTCAGCCTCGCGGTCGGAGCAACCGGCATAAGCACCACCAGGAATAACAAGCATTGCGGGACGCACGCTCATATTGGGCATTTCACGTGAATTATCAAGAAGATAAGCAGTTAGACTTACGCTTTTATCTTCGTTAAAATATTCGGTAAAAATTTTCACAAAAGCACCTCCGCTGAGTTATTGAAGTTATTTTAAATTCAGCAAAACTGAAAATTTGAAAATCAATCAATAAGTGAGCTTGGAGTTGATATCTCTGAGCATATCCTCATCGAGCTTTACGAGCTTACGGTCGTAAGTGAGAATACCGTTTACCTCATTCTCAACGTCGCTGACCTGAGTGTAAACAAGTGCGCAAAGGCCGTGCTTGATAAGCGGAATAACCTGGCCTGTATGCAGACGCCTGTAAGCGTTTGAAAGAGTATCTTTATTACGGAACATAAGATAACCGAAGCACTTTTTGATATTCCATACGTGGTCTTTGATTACGCTGCTGTAGCCGCCGTATTCACTGACTACAAATGCACGGTCATCAAGGAAATAAGGATGAAGCGGCACGATATAGCGATGAATACTCTTGAAGTCGCCGCCCTTCTGGTCGTGCCAACCGCTTGCATGGTCAACAAAACGTGACGGATCCTGCTTTTTAACGTAAGCTGCAACATTCTTTGCATCAAACTGACCCCAGCTCTCGTTAAAGGGAACCCATGTACAGATTGAAACGCAGTTGTAGAGTGCTGACATCATTTCGTCAAGCTCGGCAAGGAAATACTTTCTGCCCTGCTCATCTTTACGGTCATAGAGACCGCTGAATTTATCGGACATATTCTTTATACCGATGTTTGGAAGCACACCTGCAACAAGCTGGTGCACGTTACAGCCATTGGGCATATCCTGCCAGACAAGCATACCGAGTCTGTCACAGTGATAATACCAGCGTGCAGGCTCAACCTTGATATGCTTTCTGAGCATATTGTAACCAAGGTCGCGCATCTTCTGAATATCGTAAATAAGAGCTTCATCATCAGGTGCTGTCATACCACCGTCAGGCCAATATCCCTGGTCAAGCAAACCCTTCTGGAAATAAGGCTCGTTATTAAGACAAAGTCTGACCTTACCCTTCGAATCGCGCTTCATACTGTATTTACGCATACCAAAGTATGATTTTACTTCATCTATTACCTCATCCCCTGCTACCAGCTCAACCTTAAGGTCATAGAGGAAGGGTGATTCGGGAGACCAGAGCTTCATATCCGGAATTTCAAGTGTACCCTTTTTGTCAAAGGTTGCAGTTGAAACAGCATTCTCACCGTCATAAGCAGTAACACGTACACTTGCTTCACCACTGAAATTAACATCGATATCAAGCACAGCATTATCAATATCGGGAGTAAGCCTGAGTGACTCTATATGAGTTTCCGCTACAACCTCCAGCCAAACTGTCTGCCAGATACCGGAAGTAGATGTATACCAGAAGCCTACAGGTTTTGATATCTGTTTACCTCTGGGCTGCGTACCCTTTTCTGTCGGGTCAATTACCTTTACGACAAGCTCATTCTCGTCTGCAAGGTAATCGGTAATATCAAAGCTGAAGGGACAGTAGCCGCCGATATGACCGCCGACCATTTTGCCGTTTACATAAACTTCGCTCTTCCAATCTACCGCACCGAAGTGAAGGAGCACACGCTTGCCATCGTATTTTTCGTCAACGGTAAATTTACGTCTGTACCAGAGAGCCTCATTCTCTTTAAGTTCACCCTCTACGCCAGAAAGCTCGCACTCGAGCGCAAACGGTACGATTATTTCGCCCTCAGCAGTGCCCATAGCACCTGCACCTGCTTTGGTTATTGCGTATTCATATCTGCCGTTAAGGCACTGATAACTGTCACGCACCATCTGAGGACGGGGATATTCACTGAGGGGACAGTCTTTATTTACTTTTTCTGCCCAAGGTGTTCTGATAGTATTCATTTGTTACTCCTTTAATGTGGTGTTTGATTTATAAATGTGTTTTTAATAATGTAATTCTGAAGGAAAACCGAATCGTCCGCATCAACAGTACCGTCGTGATTGACATCTGCGGCAATATACTGTGCATAGGTAAAATCATACTCTTCGAGCACACCGTTTGCCAGCATATTAAGCAGATATCCATCGGTTTGGTCGACATAACCGTCACTGTTAATATCTCCGAAGATTACAACATTAGCCGTTTGAAGCCAGCCGCCGTCATCATCAAGAAGCACAACAGTAACACCCGTATATAACCTATCTTTACCGTCAAGTTCATAAATAACATCCTGATCATAAATCATAACATCAATATTTGAAATCTGGCTGTTAAGCTGTGAAACCGTCATATTTAGATTAGGATAAATACCATAGATATACGAGCCATTTTCATCACTGTTTATCTTAAGGAACGATGTAGGAAGGAAAGAAATATAGCCGGGCTTATCAAAAATTGCACGCACTGTCATATTCGCTACAACATGGTCAAACTTTGTATCCCAACGGGTAAATGTATAACCTCTGAGTTCCGGCTTCGGAGGCATATTGACCTCACCTTCTCTGTGAGTTGCCGCCATAAGATAAACATCGTTAAATGTATAGAAAGTAACCGTATAGATAACCGCATCCGAACCGTCTGCTTTTGCAAAAACAGGATGTGCAGTACCTTGTGCCCAAATAAATTCGGTACCGTTTGCATTAAGGAAATAAGCCGTAGCACCGTTTGTTACCTGATAATCGTTCTGTGAAGTACCTACAACGCTTGCACCACTGTCTGCCGTACCCTCAAGGTAATAGCAAAGCTCGGCTTCGTAAGTTTCGTCATATTCACTGCATATTGAACCGAAATACGATACTGCGGTAATTTTACCACCGTTATATACGGAATACATATCACCGAATGATGTACCGACAATACCGCCTATATAGCTGTCACCTTCAACGGCACCTGTATTGCCGCAGTTTGATACCGTACCGAAGTTTCTTCCGACAATACCGCCGCCCTCTGTGGCAGAGGAAACGCCTTTGACTGAGCCTACGTTATAACAAGCATTAACCGTACCTGCTTCATTAGATCCGAGAATGCCGCCATAAGCAACCCGGCCGCTGACCTGCGAAGAGTTACTACTGTAACAGATTTCACCGTTATTCCAGCCGACAATACCGCCAACAAAGCTGTCGCCGCTGACAATACCGCCGACAACGCTGCATTCCGAAACATAACAACTGTCTGCATAGCCGACAATCGCACCGATATTGTCCGAACCGTTGATTGAAGCATCTTCAAGAACAATAGTTTCTATCAACGCATTAACAGCATAGCCGAAGAAACCGATATTATCATTACCGCTTATATTCACATTCTTGATAGTGTGATTACCGCCGTAGAAAGTACCTTCAAAAGGTCTTGATGCAGTACCGAACGGTATAAAATTATTTGCAACATCAGCACTGTGAAGGGTTATATCCGCTGTTACGATATAACTGTATAAGTTATATTCTTCTTCATTATTTACAAAAGCCGAAGCAAGATGAAGGTCACGTTCATTTTCAATCAAATAAGTGCCTGAAACATCGCTTTCTTTAAGAGCAAAATTGAACGCGGGATTATTGCTGTCAATAAACACCGGATAATAACCGTTGTGTGACCAGAAATCCGTACCGTTTTCACGGTTCATAACACCCGAGACATAACCTGAATAGAACCAGTTGTAATCAGCTGCCGTACCGTAAGACGAACTGCCGTAACGACTGCAATAATAAACGCTTGTTGCGGTGACATCATCAGTCAAAGGACAGATTGCATCAACCGTCTGACCTTCAAGAATTGCATACGAGTGTGCCTGCTGTACAGTAATTATTGATGCCTCGGCTGCCAGACCGCCTGCAAGTGTAATACCGCTGACGTTACCGGAATTATAGAAGTAATTCATATCGAGCGAGCCTGTGCCGAGAATACCGCCTGCTTTATCGGCGCTGACATTACCGCTGTTAAAGCTGAGCGTACCTACGAGGCTGCCGCTTGCCGCAATACCGCCTGCGTAAGTACCACCGCTGATCTGGGCAGTATTTACCGTACCGTTTATCTGTACTTCTTGTGCAGAAGCTACGATACCGCCTGCGTTACAATCTGATATAACTTTGCCGCTGTTTTTACAGCTTATAAGAGTTACCGACTGATTGTCAGCGTATCCGATAATACCGCCCGCATAATCGTAAGCGCTTACGGGCGCAGTGTTTTCACAAGAGAGTATAACAACATCGTTATCACTTACAAAACCTACAATACCGCCTGCATAAGCACCACCAATAGCATCATCTGTAGAATTTTTATCTTTATAACTCTTAACCGTTATTTTGCCGCTGAATGAACATTTACTGATATTTGCAGAGGTCTTACCCACTATACCGCCAACACTTCCGACACCGACAAGAATACAATCGGAAGTACATTCCGTAACAACACCTTTACTCTCACCGACAATCGAGCCTATCTTTTCATAGCCTTCAAAATACGACCTTGTGAGATTGATTTCTCTGACAGTTGCATTTTCTGTTATAACACCGAAAATGCCGAGTTCAGAAGCACCTGCAGCCATCGCATCGTGCTTAATATAAAATCCTGAAAGTGTGTGACCGTCACCGTCAAATTTACCTTCATAGAATTTGACGTAATCATCCTGATTATTGTAATCGTAGCCGCCGATAGGTTCCCATATTTCAGCGTTATCCATAAAAGAAACCGTACCGCCTACAACAACATACTTACCGTTATTCATCTCGATATCCGCAGTAAGTCTGCCGTTGATTGCCGTGTTACCGAAGTTGACTTCATTTCTGAACCAGATAAGCTCATCAAGATTTGAAATCAGATAATACCCGTTTGTATCTTTCGGAATAACAAACCTTGCATAAATACTTGTCTGATCAAGAATTTTAGTTGAGAAATCAAACGGTTTGCCGTTTTTATCCGTCCAACCGACAAAGGTCATACCCTCGGGAGGTGTCGGATCAGCCGGAACAGATGCAGTAAAGCCGTGGTCAACGGTCTGTGTTGAAATTACCGTACCGTCAACATTGCGGAAAGTAACATCATAATTTTCGCGGATAAGTCCTGTTATTTCAACATTCTGGTCTTCCGTAATGTTGCTGATTGTATAAATAATACCGTACTTGGCGTTTAGTTTCTTTCCGTTTGACGTAACGGTAATGTCTGAATTCATATATATATCCGCAAGCTCAACGGAGAAAGCAAAACTGCCGCCGTACTCAACCTCGGTTGAATATTCAGGCAACGGATAAATCGTAAACGCTTCGCTTTCAGGGAGATTGACCGTATAGGTATTCATCGAAAGCTCACCGACAGTAATCGTAATATTTTCCGTTACATTATCAACCGTATATTTGCCGCCTCTGAGTGCTACACGGGCTTTATTTGCCCATACTAAAATCTCAGACTGGGTATAGGCAGGGTCAACTTCAATTGTGAATGAATAATCTTCACCGTAGTAAACAACAGTGCTTCCGCTTTCGGGAATAATTTTAAAGTAATCGGATTCAGGCAAGCTGACATAGAATCGGCTTGCGACATCGCCTGTAAACATATAAAATTCGGATGATTTAGGTGATTCGCCGCTCGACAGGAAATTCACTCCGTCGCCTAAAGCCTGTACGGTAAAATAATACTGACCGTAAGACGTAAAATGGCCGCCGAAATTACAGCTCAGTGCATCCGTAACCGTAATGCTTTCTTTAAACTCGTAGCCCACATTATTCAGATAATATAAATTAACCTGATAACCGGTTGCATTGCCGACGGGACTCCACCTTGCAACCGGGTTAGTCATACCTGAGGAGGTGTCGATAACCGTATCATCCCAGTAAATATTGCGAGGAGGATTGAGCACAGGCACACCGTTGAATGTTGCGCGGAAATACTTTTCTCCCGAATACTCGGTTATTTTTGAGCCGGGAGAATTCTTACCTGCACCTACGCTGCCGTTTGCACTCCACTCAACAAACGCATCATCACCGTACAGATCAAAAGCCTTTACGGTAGATTTGACTTCAATGTCTGTATTACCGCCGCTGAGATAAACATTACCCTTTGACGAATAAAAACCGTTGCTGCCTGTAAGTCGTACTCTGCCCGAAGTGATGTTAAGGTCACCAAAAGAGTACATACATCTGGTTGAAGTATGTATATTAACATTGCCCGTAGTGCTGATATCAATACCCTTAATAGCCATAATACCTGCAAGCGCATTGATATTAACAGAAGCGTTTTCCGTAATACTGACCTTATAATCGGTATTGATTGCATAAGTATTGTCGCAGACAAGGGTTAACGAGCCGTCACCCGTAAATTTGACGTTACCTATGATTATCATGGCATTCTTTGCAGAAGTCTCAATATAATTGTCGCCTTTAAGCTCAATTGTAAGATTACCGCTGTATGGGTAAACAAAAAGCTCTGATTTAGGTTTGATTGTTGTACCGAAATTCTCAAGCGTAAGCACGTCTTCAGAGGCATCGTAATGCCAATGAGAAAGCGCAAGCGAACCCAAATCAGTATATTCCTTATAATAAGTTATTCCGTCAATTACCATACGCATAATACCCGCTGCTCTGACTACGGGCACGGTTGTAATCATACATGAAAGCGAAAGAAAAACGCACATAAATACCAACAGTATTTTCTTTGCTTTTTTCATGCATCGCACCTCCTTGTAAAGTAGGTTATATCAAAACACAGTAAAGTACATACTTACACTGATAAATATCCTTTATTATAATACTACAGATAAATAAAAATAGCAATAACAAAGATACAAGTTAATCTTTGTGCAAAATGAGCAAATCTCAAATAATCAAAGCGTAGCAAAATCCTATTGTCATTATTCCGCTTATTTGTTATACTGGCAACATAACAAGTCATCGCAGGAGTTAATCTTCAATGAATCAAATCAGAAACATCGGTATTTTTGCCCATGTAGATGCGGGAAAAACCACATTATCGGAACAGATATTATCCCACGCAGGTGCAATACGCTCGGTAGGCAGTGTTGACTCGGGTACAGCCCATACAGACAACCTGCCCGTTGAACGAAGACGAGGCATATCCGTCAAAGCTACCTGCGTTTCGCTGGATTATAATGATATACGCATAAACCTAATAGATACACCGGGTCACGCAGATTTTTCCGCAGAGGTTGAGCGCTCTATGTGGGCACTCGACGGTGCTGTTTTAGTTGTCTGTGCCGTAGAAGGTGTACAGCCGCAGACAGAAGTACTGTTTGAAGCTATGCGCAGGCAGAATATTCCCGTACTGTTTTTCATCAACAAAACGGATCGAGAAAACGCTGATACAGCGCAGGTTGCAGAGCAGATAAAACAGTTGTTAACCCGTAATGCGGTTATTCTTTCAGACAAAGATGCTGTCAGCGAACTTATCTGTGACCATTACGATGATTTGCTTGAAAAATATCTCAATGGCGAAGAATTGTCAAAAGCTCTTATTGATGAAAAATTAATCGAACTCACTCACACTTGTCACGCTTACCCGATACTGTGCGGCTCTGCTTTGAAGAACAACGGCGTTGAAGAATTGCTTGACAGCATAATAAAACTCCTCCCCTGCCCTATGCAAAACAATGAGCTGTGCGGAGTTGTTTTTGCCGCACAGCACGACAAAAATATGGGCAGAGGTGTATGGGTACGTTTATACGGCGGGTCACTCGAAAACCGCGAAGCTGTTACATTTAACACAGGTATTGACCCCGTTACCGGTGAACCTAAGCAGGTACAGCATAAAATCACGCAGATTTACGATGCAAACATAAATCCGTCAGGTAAAATATCATCGGGCGAAATCGGAATAATCTACGGACTCGGTAACATTAAGATAGGTCAGATTATAGGCAATACAAATTGTACCGGCAGACATATTGAGCCGGGTCAGTTAAGGTCACCGCTTATTACCGTGCAGGTAATTCCGTCAAAGCCTGAGCAGATGCAAGAACTTCGCCGCGCTTGCGATATTCTGTCGGGTGAAGACCCATTGTTACAGGTACAGTATGTCAAAACATTCAACGAATTGCACCTGCGTGTAATGGGTACAATGCAGCTTGAAATTATAGAAGAGCTATTACAGACACGTTTTGACATTGACGTTACCTTCGGTACACCTGCAATTATTTACAAAGAAACCGTAGCGTCAAGCTGTGAGGGCTTTGTAGCGTATACTATGCCGAAGCCTTGTTGGGCTGTGCTGAAATTTGAAATTGAGCCTGCAGAAAGAGGAAGCGGTGTCACCTTCACATCCGAAGTACCTTACAGAGATATTATGGAGCGGTATCAGCACCAGGTTGAACAGGCAATTCCGCTTGCCCTCAATCAGGGCCGTCTCGGCTGGCAGGTAACAGACGTAAATATAAAGCTTATAGGCGGTGAACACCACCTGATACACACCCACCCTCTTGACTTTATCGTAGCAACACCAATGGCGATTCAAGATGGATTGCAACGCGGCGGCAGCGTACTTTTAGAGCCGATACTTGCGGCCAAATTCATTCTGCCGACAGAGCACGTAGGCAGAGTAATGAGTGATGTAATTGCTATGAGAGGCAGCGTGATTGACAGCACAAACGACGGCAACCGTGCGATAATAAACGCACTTATACCCGTACAGACAAGCCTTGATTACTCCACCACCCTTGCAACCTTCACAAGCGGCAAAGGTACAATGAGCGTGCAGTTTCACAGCTACAAAGAATGCCCGTTAGAGCTTGGCGCAACTGCAAAGCGAAAAAGTGTTGACCCGTTGGACACATCAAAATACATACTTGCCGCACGAAGTGCCCTCGACGGAGATATATTCAACATTGATTAAAAAAACAGAGCAACTTCAAAAGTTGCTCTGTTTTTAGTTGCATTTATGCTTTTTTCTTCTTTTCGGGGATGACGAATATAAACAGAAGTGAGCTTAACAGAAGGAACATCGGATAGAAAAGATTTGAGATAATATTGAACGCTGTCAATTCATATCCCAATGTACTTACTGCGGAAAGGGCGACAAGAATCTGTGCACCGTAAGGTAAAACTCCCTGGAAAATACAAGAAAATGTATCGAGAATTGACGCTGTTTTTCTCGGCGATATATCGAAATCCTTTGCCATTTCACTTGCAATGGGATTTGCCATAACGATAGCGACGGTATTGTTTGCTGTAGCGATATCCATAAGTCCAACCAAAAGTCCAATACCGAGCTGACCGCTTTTTTTACCCTTGAAAACCTTACGGATTCCGTTGAGAAGCGCTTCAAATCCGCCGTTGTGCTTGATAAGCGCGCAAAGTGCCGCAACAAGAATTGCAACCATTGATGTCTCAAACATACCTGCTGCACCCGAACCCATATTACCAAGCAAATCAGGAAAGGTAACCGAACCTGTAGCAAGTATGATAACACTGCCCGAAACAATACCTATAAGCAAGGTAAGAAATACGTTTACGCCGACAATACCGCTTATAAGGACAAGTACATAAGGAAGAATCTGAAGCATATTGTACTCTTTATTCACTATTTCGGCGACATCAGATTTTGCGGACAGCACAAGAATAAGAACAAGAGTCAGTATTGCGGCAGGTACAACAATCGCAAAGTTTGTAAGGAATTTATCCTTCATTCTGCATCCCTGACCGTTACAGGCAGCAATCGTAGTATCGGAGATAAACGAAAGATTATCACCAAACATCGCACCGCCGACAACCGTACCGACACAAAGGGCAAGCGGAAAACCCGAGCATTCGGAAATTGCAACCGCAATTGGTGTAATAAGTGTAATTGTACCGACAGATGTACCCATAGCGGTAGAAACAAAGCAGCTTATTACAAAAAGCACTACAACCGCAATCCTCGGTGGAGTGACAGACAGCATAAAATACGCTACACTCTCTGCAGAATCTCTGCCGACAACACCGACAAAAACACCTGCAAGCAGGAATATTATAAGCATAGTTATAATGTTTTTGTCACCTATACCCTGCCCCATAATCTCAAATTTTTTATCGAGAGAAGAGGCTTTTGTCTGCGGCACGGCAACAAGCAGAGCTACAAGGAAAGCCACAATAACAGGTACATTGTAAAAGCCCATTGGAATTTTCATAACATACTCAAATGCAATTCCAAGGGATAAATAAAAGATTACGAATACTCCGATAGGAATAAGCGCCAAAGCGTTTGATTTTTTCATATCTGACTCACTTTCTGTAAGAATACGAATTATGTCGTGAGAATTATACCACGCATTGCAAAAAAGCACAATAAGCAACAGAATTAATTTTTGCAATATAAAACCGGCAAATGCAGGAGTAAAAAACACATATTACCACCCCTGTCGCATCGCATAAAAATCACTTGTAACAAATTTAGTGAAAACACTTGATTTTTTAAAAGGTTTAATATATAATAATCAAGCTGTCCGAAAGACAACATGTTCCGGGGTGTGGCGAAGTTTGGTATCGCGCTTGGTTCGGGACCAAGAGGCCATGGGTTCAAGTCCCGTCACTCCGACCATAGTGAGTATTCATAACACAAGTGAATACTCACTTTTCTTTTTTACATTTCCTCATTGTTAAATTTAGTATAATTAGTTATGTATCGAGCAGGTTTTGAGCCTGCTCTTTTTTGTTATGCCGTGAGATATTCCACGGCAACGCCTTGTCTTGCTTCGAGGACTATATTCTCCTCTTTAACAGGATTTTCAATCACTCCGATAAAGCGGTAGTGAATAACGATCCTCTGTGTTTTGTTCTTGCCTTTTCCCTCAATAGAATGAACTTCAATTTTCTCGATTAGCTCATTCAAGAGTGCAGGTGTAAGTGTTTCCATCTGCATAAACTTACGGACCGCAAAAGTAAACTGCTCTTTGCTTGTACGAAGATTTTCGATTTCTGATAGCTCTTCTTGGTATTGCCTGATTTTCAGCTTCAGCTCATCACGTTCTGTTTCATACTTCTGAGATAACTGCATAAAGCTTTCTTCATTAACAATACCGTTGATGTGCTTCTCAAAGAGTTTTTCGTACATCACAGCAATATCTTTTGTTCGTGCAACAGATTTATCAATACTGCTTTCAAGAAACTTCTGTTGATTGAGTATGCTTTTATTTGTTTTTGCTTCAAGAATATCAGCAAAGGCTTCTTCATCTTCAACAAGAAAACTTGCAAGACTTCTTAGCTCAAGCATCACAATCTGCTCCAAGGAATCTGCCCTGACATAATGTGTACCCTCACAAGTACCTCTGCGACCCTTGTAGTTGGAACACATGAAATACTTAATGTCAGTATTAGGGTGATTGACATTGAACCATAAAGGACTTCCGCAATCGGCACAGTACAACAAACCGCAGAACATATTCTTTTCAGCATGTTCGGGATTAGGTGCTCTGCGTTTACCTTTTGCTTTCATCTTCTGAACAGTTTCAAAAGTGTTTCTGTCGATTATCGGCTCGTGAACATTTTTGAATATCTTCCAGTTTTCTTCGGGATTCTGAAGTCTTTTCTTGTTCTTGAAATTCTTTGAGTAAGTCTTGAAGTTGATAACATCACCGCAGTATTCCTGTTGTACAAGAATTTTCTGTACCGTCGTCTTACACCATTTATACGGGTCAGGCTGAGTTTTCTTACCACCCTTGTTAAGACCTTTGCTCTGCCAATATGCCATCGGTATCATTACTTTGTTTTCCTGTAAGATACGGGCAATAGTTTCATTGCCTTTACCTTCAATGCACATTGCAAAGATGCTTTTAACAACCTCTGCAGCTTCGGTATCAACAATCCACTTCTTTTTGTTCTGTGGGTCTTTCATATACCCGTAAGGCGGTTGAGATAACGGCTCACCGAGATTACCCCTTATACGGTGTGAGCAACGGACTTTTCTTGAAATGTCTCTTGCATACATCTCATTCATAATATTTTTGAACGGTGCAATTTCGTTA
>JBGVKJ010000031.1:0-22934 GCA_045123695.1 Acutalibacteraceae bacterium | reverse complement strand
CAAAGCAAACGCAAGCTCACGGCTGTCATCACAGCAGGTATACTCAGCGAGCTTTTCGAGTATCTTATCAAATTCGAGTGCAAGCAAATGCTTATTCACTGCAAAATCAACCTTTCAGTTTTAATAAATCTTCCGAGCATTTCTTTGCGGAAATAAAGTATAACTCTTAACCGTAAAGCAAAGACGGCAAAGGGCACATATATCGTACCGCCATTATCATTTCGATTTATTTATTATAACATATAACAAGCTGAATTTCAAACAGGTATTTTAATCTTCCGAAAAATAAATTCGTTTTTTGAAGCAAAAGCGTAAATATTAACAACTTCGCTCAAACAAGAATGCACAGATCACGTAAAACGCGCATTGCACAAGTAAAGCTTGAGCGCTTTACATTTGCCCGATATCACCGTACAGCCGAAAAGTTTTAAAGCTGTAAACCCGCGCAGTTTCAATGTTTTTAACAATTCAAAATAAATCTCTGTCAACCGCTCAAAACCGACTGTTTTTGTAAAGTCAAGTTGCTTTACGTTTTTATATTTACTGTTATTCTCTGATGCAAACAAATAAACATCAATCAATATTAATTTTATTTAATTAATTGTTGTTTTTTTTATAGCTTTGTATTATAATAATATTTATTATATTTTGTTTTTGGAAGGAGTAACAAGCATTGAACCCAACCATTGAGAAAAGGCGGGCAACACTCATAAACGTTGCTTATTTCGCTCTGCTGATTTGTGCATTCTATTTATTTATGCGCTACGCCTTCTGGACACTTTCACCGTTTATATTTGCATTTTTTATTGCAATGCTTCTGCAAAAGCCTATACGCTCCATAGAAAAGCATACACCTTTCAAAAAGCCTTTTTTATCTTTTGCAGCAGTACTGATAATCGTGTTATTGTTTGCAACTCTGGTTACGGTTATAGGTAAATCGGTTTTCGATGAGCTTAAAGAGCTTTTCGATAAAATTTCTCAAACCTTCACAAGCATACCTGATTTTATCCTGAAAGCACAAATATGGACTTTAGATTTTATTGAGCCTTTGCCCGATTCTATCGAAAGTTCCGTTGCCGACTCTGTAAACAATCTTTCATATAAACTGCTTGAAGCTTACAATCAGCAGGATTTTTCAATTATTACCTCAGGTCAAAGTGAAAGCGAAATGAACATTTCCGCTATCGTGACTCCGCTTTCCGGCGTTATATCTACAGCAAGCAAGATTCCCGGAATCCTCATAGCGATAATTGTATTTTTTATTGCAACTTTCTTCATAACAGTCGATTATGACAGAATCGTTTTATTCTTAAAGCGTCAATTACCCGAAGGCAGAAGAGATGCGCTGTCGAAAACAAAAGCACTTGCGCTCTCAACGCTCGGCAAAATGGCCAAAGCCTATTTCCTCATTATCTGTATCACTTTTACGGAAATACTTATCGGTCTGTCAGCCCTTGATCTTTTCGGAGTTTTCTCCGGCAGATACAAGGTAGTAATATCAATGTGTATCGCAATAGTTGATATTTTCCCTATACTCGGTTCAGGCACGATACTTATTCCTTGGGGAATAATTTCGTTACTGACGGGCAACTACGGTTTAGGTATAGGCTTGCTCGTAATGTATATAATTATCACCGTACTGCGTCAGTACATTGAGCCGAAGCTCGTTGCGGGTCAGCTTGGTCTGCCCCCTGCAGCAACACTTATTGCTATGTATCTGGGTCTTAAAATCTTTGGTGTGTTAGGCATATTCTTATTACCGTTGACTTTAACAATCTTAAAAGTACTCAATGATGACGGTGTAATACACCTGTGGAAACCATCCGACAAAAACAAAAACTCTGCAGTTTCATCTGAACCCGTAATAAAAAAGAAAACGAAAGGAAGTAAAACAAAATGAGTAAAATCATCGAGGTCAAAGGACTTGAAAAATCCTACGGCCGCAAGCAGGTTCTGCGCGGCATTGACCTGAACTTTGAGGAAGGCCAGATTATAGGTCTGCTCGGTCCTAACGGATGCGGCAAAACTTCACTTATCAAAATACTCACAGGTCTTATCCATGACTACAACGGCACCGTACTTATTGACGGTAAAGAGCCCGGTGTATACACAAAGTCAATCACAGCATATCTGCCCGAGCGCACCTACCTTCCCGAATGGATGAAGGCTAAAGATGCAATCAGCTATTTCAACGATTTCTTTAAAGATTTCGATAAGGTTAAGGCAACAGAGATGCTCAACCGTTTCCGTCTTGACCCCAATCAGAAAATCAAGACAATGTCAAAAGGTATGCAGGAAAAGCTTCAGCTGCTCATAGTTATGAGCCGAGCTTCAAAGCTCTACTGCCTCGACGAGCCTCTTGGCGGTGTTGACCCTGCAACAAGAAGTGCTATACTTGATGTAATTATGAATAACTACGCCGAAAAATCAACAGTTCTTATCTCTACTCACCTTATCAACGATGTTGAGCGTATTTTCAACTCCGTACTTATGATAGGCGAAGGTAAGGTAAAACTCGACTCAAGTATTGATGAAATACGCGAAAGCGGCAGAAGCGTAGAAGAAATATTCAAGGAGGTGTTCAACTTTGGTTGGTAAGCTTATAAAAAACGAACTCAAAGCAGGGCTTCATTTTATGACTCCTATCTATATTGTCACAGCAGTAATTTCCGCTTTGATCTATATTCTCCTCGGAAAAGCTGCTGAAACAGAAAACGCACCGCAGGCAGCTATGCTTATAATAGGAATCTGTTTTGTATGTATTTGCGTTTTCTTAGGCACTATAATCTCCGTAATTTCTAACTTCAACAAATCAATGTTCAAAGACCAGGGTTACCTTACGTTCACCCTTCCGGTCACAAGCAATCAGTTACTTTTCTCCAAAGCACTCTGCTCTTTCTTATGGATACTTCTCAGCTACATCATCACTCTCGCACTTTTAGCCGGTGCCTTTTTCTCTATGTTTTTTAATCTGATGGAAAAATACGATGCCGAGAATATTCAAATCACAGTAGATCTGATTATGGAAATTTTATCGGGATTTGTTGAGTTGCCCTGGACAAATCTCGCAGATATACTTTCTGCAATAATCAGCATAGTTATTTTTGCTGTAATTTATCTCTTCATTACAACTCTGCACACAGTTTCTCAGATTTATTTCTCCGTTTCTCTTTCCAATATACGTCCGTTAGACAAATTCGGTATGTTCTCAACTATAGGTGTATATTTTATAGTTTGGGCAAGCACTTCCATAATCTCGACAATTATCAATTCCTCCATTCCCTTCGGACTGAAAATCGGTCTCACAGGTGTAGAAACCGTCGCTGATTTTTCAGTACTTGACCCGACAAAGACAATGTTATTCGGTATGGGTGACCTTGTATTTCCTGTCATCGCAACAGTTTTCTTCTTCTTTATGACATCATGGTTTATGAAACACAAAATTAACCTTAAATAAATCGGAGTTAGTATGCATAAGTATTTAAAAGTAATTATTTTTGTTGCCATTGCAGCAATTCTTTCTTTTTCACTACAGGTATCAGCGTTTGATGCCGCAGAGCAAGAAGTTAAATTCTCCGCTTACTGCAAATCTCAGGCAGATGTAATCAAAGCTGTTGAATCAGGTGCATCATTTGTATCAATCGGCGGCAACCTCAGCCTTTCAGACGCTGTAAAAGCTGCCGACGGAAAAATTGCAATTATAGTAGATGCCGACAGCATTGAGCAGGCTGATGCAAAGTATTCAGAATTCGCTTCACTCGGTGCAAAATGTGACGTTTATTACAGAATAAATGTCAGTGCAAACAAAGCTACATCGTGGGCACAGAGTAAGAATGCCAAAATAATCGGCTATTACAAAGGTAATATTTACCCTATTGCTCTCGGAGCAATAAGCTCATACAGCAAGGCTTCAAACAGCGCCATAGTGCAGATGCAGACAAACAATCAGGACGGTGTTATTCTGCACAATTCCGTTACCTCAAGCTTTGCTAAACACGGCTCATACGGTATGTTCTCATTTGTCGATTCAACACGCAGTGCAAAACGCACAGACAGCGAAAGAAGTTGGGACGACCTTATTGCAAGAGGTTATACAATAATCGAAACCGCCTACCCTGCCGATTTTGCAGACTATCTTGAAGACAACACAGCTGAAAGACAGAAGCTCAACGACAGCGTAAATGCGGCACTTGCAACTAAAACAGAGGGCTGCTCCCCAAACAGAGTATCAGACTACAAATCGGCTCTTGAAAAAGCGCAAACTCTGCTCAGTGACGGCAGCTCGGCTACATACGCTATGGCCGATGCACGCGCAGTGCTTGACGAAGCCGTTGCCAACATAACAATACAGGACGGCTCGCAAATCAAGGGTGACCTTAAATTCACACCCGCCAGAATCGGCTGGGCTCTTTTCGGTATTGCGCTTGTACTCAGCTGGCAGATCTTTTTCCGCAAGCGTTGGGCAAAAGCCTGATAAAATTCTAATAAAAAGCAAAAGAGGGATATCATGAACAGCAACAATGTAAGCATACCCAGAGCCGGCAAGCCCGAAGAAGTCGGCGTTTCTTCTGCTGCAATAGCGGAATATGTGCGTGACATTGAAGAAAGCGGTATCGAAAGCCATTCACTGATGGTTATCCGTCACGGCAAGGTTGCCTACGAATCATATCGAAAACCTTATGCAGCAGATATTCCTCACACCCTGTATTCGGTCAGCAAAAGCATTATGTCTATTGCTGCAGGCTTTGCCGTAACCGAGGGGTATTTAACTCCCGAAACAAGGCTGGTAGACATATTCCCCGAAAGTAAACCCGAAAAGCCCGACGAATCACTGGAAAAGATTACACTTCATCACCTGCTGACTATGACCGCAGGTAAAAATGTCAGTTTGCTTGCTGATAAAACATCGCACCACTGGGTGCGCGATTTTATGAAAGTAAAGCAGACTTATGAGCCCGGTGAAGGCTGGTCATACGTAAACGAAAACACATACTGCGTATCCGCCATGATAGCAAAGACTACGGGAATGAGTGTTACCGATTTCCTCAAGCCCCGTCTTTACGAGCCGCTCGGAATCACAAGCTATCAGTGGGAGCGAGACCACACGGGCGTCGAAACAGGCGGTTGGGGTCTCTATCTCAAAACTGAAGACCTGGCAAAGATTGCACTATGCTGTCTTAATGACGGTGTTTACGACGGCAAACAGATAATACCTAAAGATTGGCTTGACCTTGCAACCTCGGATATTACGCAAGGTATTCCGAATTCGCCTGCTGACGGTTACGGATACTCGATATGGGGCTGTGACACCGAGCAGACATTCCGATTTGACGGTATGTTCTCTCAATTCGCATATATTTATAAAGAATACGACGCAGTTGTTGTACTTACAAACAACGAAATCAGCGAAGCAAAAGCAGTTGAATGTTTCCGTCGCTATTTCCCCGATGCTTTTTTTGACAACGTAAATCCCCCTACGGTTGAAATACCGGAATTTACTCCGCTTGAAGAAATTCCGCCTATGCCCAGACAGCCCGAAACCGAAAAAGCTGTTTCAGGCAGAACAATAAAATTCAAACCTGCTGCAGCATATAAGTTACTCGGCTATCCGCTGAGTGCACTGACATTTCCTGCAGTATATATGTCAGCCATAAAGCCCGGTCCCGTTGATAACTTCAAATTCAGTTTCTACAAAGATGAATGCACAATGTACTGGACTGAAGGTAACGAAAGCAACATCATACATATCGGACTTGACGGTAACCCGAGAAAAAGCAAAATCACTCTCGGAAAAATCAATTACACTGCAAGTTCAACCGCTTCGTGGCTCGATAAAAACACCCTCGAGGTATGGATAAGACCGCTCGAGTCAATAAGCCAGCGCAAGTTCAGATTTATTTTTGACGGTGATACCGTAACGCTAAAGCCGTCATCGAATCCCGAACTCAGCTACATAGCAGAAAAACTATTACCCTCAATAAGCAATATGATTTCCAATCAGACAGCATATAAAGCTTTCAGCAAATTCCTGCTCAGCAGTCACAAGCTTGTCGACGCACCCTATCACGGTAAGTTTGTAACCAAATAAACAAATTTTTATTAACGGAGAAACGCAGACAATGACCACTTTCACCTATTTTGTTTGCACTGCACTTATAGTGCTTGAAATAATATTTGTGCCGTTATATCTCAAGAAAATGTGGCCGACCAAGAACTGGCATTCGCTCGGCTATAAAATGGTATGCGCAAGTGCATATGTCGCCCTCGCAACCGTCGTAACCTGTTCATCAGAGAACTTCGGAAAATATTCGCTGATGATGATTATCGGCTTTATTGCATCCTGGTTTGGTGACCTTATGCTTCACATTCCGAAGCCGACGAAGGTTTTCTTTGGCATAGGTATGTTATTTTTCGGTACCGCACA
Organism: Acutalibacteraceae bacterium; assembly: GCA_045123695.1. Classification (GTDB taxonomy): domain Bacteria; phylum Bacillota; class Clostridia; order Oscillospirales; family Acutalibacteraceae; genus UBA8612. Next base: position 16,510 of record JBGVKJ010000031.1, on the reverse strand, counting down.
TATATTTTATTGCCTTGCATTTATCGGCTTGCAGCTTTCATTCTTCCCTGCAACCACTGCTGTTGCTTGGCAAGAGATATTAACCGCAGTTGTAACAATTGCCGTATTCCTTACGGTATGCCTTATAAAAAAAGTAAGCTTCGGCTCAATGCTTGTACCTTGTGCCGTATACGGAATCCTTGTTACAATGATGATGATCAAATCATCATTGCTGGGAATAAGATTGCTCGCAAATGGTATTAACGGTATGGCCGTGCCTGCTTTGCTGTTACTTATCGGCGGCATCTGCTTCTTTTTGTCAGACGGCTCACTTGCACTTATTTCATTTGATACACGTTACAAAAAGTTCAAGCTTAAAGTTTTCAATATAGTCACTTACTTCGGTGCACAGATTTGCCTTGCACTGTCAATACTTTACTTTGTATAAATTTATCCGGGAGGACTTTTAATTATGCATCCTATCTTAATCGCCTTGCTTTGTGTACTCGGTCTGATTGCAGCTTTAATCGTTATAGCCGCAATCAAAGCAGTAATGCTCAAAGCAAAACCGAACACAAACTCACCCGCCATCAACCCCACAGAGGAAGAAGCACTTGACTACGCTGAAAAGCTCAGCGAAATGATTAAAGTGCCAACCATTTCTCTCAGAGGCAACACAGACCTTTCACAGTTTTACAAGCTCCACGAGGTAATGAAGCAGAATTTTCCGCTCATTTTTGAAAAGCTTGAATGTACTGAAATTGAAGGCAACCTGCTTTTCCGTTGGCCCGGTAAAGACCCCAAGCGAAACGGTCTGCTCCTTATGGGTCATCAGGACGTTGTTACGGCGGACGAGCCTACTTGGACAAGAGACCCCTTCTCCGGCGAAATTGCTGACGGCAACATTCACGGCAGAGGCTCTATGGACTGCAAGTCCACTGTATTCTCCGAGTTTCAGGCTATTGAAGAGCTTCTTGCAGAAGGCTATGAGCCTCCTTGCGATGTTTACCTCGCAACCGCAGTAGACGAGGAAATTTCAGGCGGCGGTGCTCCGATGCTTGTTGATTACCTCAAGTCAAAGGGTGTACACCTTGATGTAGCAATGGATGAAGGCGGTGCAATCCTTAAAGGACAGCTTCCGACAATGGATGGCTGGTGTGCCGCAATCGGTATACTTGAAAAAGGCTATATCGACGTCAAAATCAAGGCTAAGGGTAAGGGCGGTCACTCCTCTACTCCTCCCAAAAACACACCTATGACAAGGCTTGCAAAATTTGTCGCCGATATCGAAAACGACCAGCCCTTCAAGGCTGAAATTTCAGGCCCCGTTTATGCAATGCTTAAAGAGGCTGCTCCCTATCTCGGATTTCCGCTGAGAATGGTGCTCGGCAATATGTGGCTCTTCAAGGGCCTGCTTACCAAGGTGCTTCCCGTTGTAAGCCCGATGTGTAAAGCATTCGTTAAAACAACATTTGCCTGCACAATGGCTGAAGGCTCACAGACACCCAACGTTATACCTACCGAGGCTTATGTAGTGTGCAACCTTCGTCCATCACCCCACCAGAATGCAGAGCAGTCACTTGCAGTACTTCAGAAGTACGCTGACAAGTATGACCTTGAGCTCGAAGTAATTCACGCAAGAAGTGCTTCAAACTGTGTTGACTACAAAGGTGAAGAATTCAAGTATCTTACAAAGTGTATCAACGAATGTTATCCCGATGCAGGCGTTATCCCCTACCTTATGACAGGCGGTACAGACTGCCGTCATTACGAGGCAATCGCCGACAACTGCCTGCGCTTCTGCCCGATTAAAATGAGCAATGAACAGCTTGCCGCAATGCATGCCGCAAACGAAAGCATAGGCGTAAGCGAAGTTGCACATTGCGTAAAATTCTATAAGCACTACATCAAGAATCATAAGTAATTAACAAACCCACCTGTCGATTTTTCTTCAGGTGGGTTAAATAAATCAGGTGAATTTATATGAGAATTGTCAGTTGGAATTGCAACGGAAAGTTCAGAGAAAAGTTCAGAGAAATACAAAAGCTTAATGCAGATATATATGTAATACAAGAATGTGAAAATCCTGCAACCACTAACAATCCGGAATACAATGATTTTGCAAAAAATTATATTTGGGTAGGACATAGTAAAAACAAAGGATTGGGTGTTTTTGCAAACAAATCAATAATATTGCAAAACAACAACTGGAATTCGTATTGCTTAAAGAACTTCTTATCTGTTAGAATTAACAATAATTTTGATTTAGTTGCTGTTTGGGCGTGCAAACCTTATATTGAAGAGTATTACATATATCAAAGTATACACATTGACAAATACAACTCTAATACAATCTTAATCGGCGACTTCAACAGCAATCAAATTTGGGATAATAGTTATGGAGATAGAAACCACAGCCAAACAGTATCAGAGCTAAATGAAGCAGGTCTCGTTTCCGCTTATCACTACATTACCGGTGAAAAACAAGGCAAAGAAAAACAAAACACATTTTACTTATATCGACATTTGGACAAAGGATATCATATAGACCACTGTTTTATAAACAAGTCCAATATAAAAACATACAAAATCGAAAACAAAGAAATATGGTTATCTTATTCTGACCACATCCCTATTATCCTGGAAACAGTAATTTAAGGTTTCCCCTTGAGGGGAAGGCTTAGACAAACACAGCCGCATCTGTATTGGATGCGGCTGTGTTTGATTTTATTCACTTCTGAGTGCTTGTACAGGGTCTTTCTTTGCGGCTACACGGGAAGGTATAAAGCCTGCAATAAGAGTAAGACCAACGCTTATACCAATCAGTATAACAGCACCAAGGAAAGGTAGTGCGGCAAGATTAGGAATATCCAGAACAGCTTTGACAATTATATTTATCGGTATATTTATCAGCAGCGTTGCAATTATACCCATTAAACCTGACGCCAGACCTATAATAATTGTTTCGGAGTTGAACACGCGGGAAATATCCTTCTTAGAAGCACCGATTGAACGGAGAATACCAATCTCCTTTGTACGCTCAAGCACGGAAATATAGGTGATAATTCCTATCATTATTGACGAAACAACAAGTGAAATAGAAACAAAAGCCATGAGTCCGTATTTAATGATATCAATAAACTGTGTCAAGGAGCTCATAATAAGGTTAACATAATCGGTATAGGTTATGGTAGCCTCTTCTCTGCCTTCATTAATCTGAACTTCGTTGTACTCTTCTATTATTTCAACGATTCTTTCCTTTGAAGCAAAATCACGCGGATAAAGCGATATGCTTGCAGGTGCATCAGAATCGGCCGCACCGAGCAATTTCATATTATCTTCATAGGTCGTATCGGTTTCTTCAAAAGCGAGACCTGTAAAAACATCAACATCGGTGTTTGCCATCTGCTGTTTTACTATTTCGCTCTTGTTGGCAACATTCATTATATATTCGGTCAGGCCGCTCATATAGCCTACCGTGCCTGCCTCAACAACAGATTTGGCAGTTGACTTAGGTCGTGCGATCGCAACAATTTCAAGCTCTTGTGAAGCATCGACAATACCTTTCATATACGTTTCATCTTTACTCATATCGTCCCATACATCACCGTTTTTATGATAATAATACGATGACGGAACAAGCTTGAATTTAAGACCGAGAAATTCATCGTATCCGTAGCTCTCAAGTTCAATAGCAGCCTGGGTATTCTGCGATACATCACTCTGTGCGTAATTCAGTTCTCTTACATCTGCAAGGCCGAGTGCATAGAGGGTTATATCGTCAATTTCATTATTCTCATCAAGGAAAAGCACAAGCTCATTATAATTCTGCGGCCATTCGCCTGCAAGTATATCATACTGAGCCTCAAGAAGTTCAGCATCACCGATAACTTCTTCCCATACATCGGTATCCGTTGTAAGTCCGAATTTCTCGAGAGAATCGTTTGGTCTGAGACGGGTAACGCTCTGACTTGTATCAGATTTAAAAATCTGCAAATCTATATCGTAACCGTATTTTATATCAGTACAAAGCGGCTCGAACACATCACTGTTCTGCTCGATATACTGCTTGAATCTGCCCATATCATTCTGCTGTGCCTTAAACTGAAGGTCTGCAGCGGAATTCTGCAGCATAGGACGCTTATATATCTTATCGGAGCCGTGCTCGGCTATATTCAAATCCGAGTCAACTGCAGCTCCGAGCAGCTGCATAATATCATAGGTTTCTGCCTCAATCGTAATCGGGTAAGATGCAAGTGTATCACGCTCGACTGAGCTGATATAAGCCTGCATACCGTTTGAAAGCGAGAGAATAAGTGCAATACCGATAATACCTATACTGCCTGCAAACGAGGTAATCAACGTCCTGCCTTTTTTGGTAAGCAGATTATTGAAACTCAGTGACAGCGCAGTACCAAAGTCCATCGAAGTTCTTTGCTTATCGTTCTTTTCTTTTTTTATTTTTTTAGGTTCTTCGGATTCGGAAACCGTATAAGGATTAGAATCGTTACAAATTTTACCGTCTTTGATATTTATTATTCGGTTGGCATATTCTTCTGCAATCTCGGGATTATGAGTAACCATTATAACGAGCCTGTCCTTTGATATTTCACGGATAAGCTCCATTATCTGCTCACTTGTACCCGAATCGAGTGCACCTGTAGGCTCATCGGCAAGCAGAATATCGGGGTCATTTATAAGTGCACGCGCTATTGCTACACGCTGCATCTGACCGCCCGACATCTGGGTCGGCTTTTTATTCAGTTGGTCACCGAGACCGACTTTTTCAAGCACTTCCTTTGCACGGCGGCGTCTTTCGCGTTTACTTACACCCGAAAGAGTAAGCGCAAGCTCAACATTTGAGAGCACTGTCTGGTGCGGTATAAGGTTGTAATTCTGAAAAACAAAGCCTATCGAATGATTACGGTAACCGTCCCAATCCTTATCCTTATATTGCTTTGTGGAGCGGGAGTTGATTACAAGGTCGCCCGAATCGTATCGGTCAAGACCGCCTATAATATTCAACAATGTTGTCTTACCCGAGCCTGACGGTCCGAGAATTGCAACAAATTCACTGTTACGAAAGCTGATACTGACATTATTGAGAGCAAAAACCTCACTGTTGCCGGTTTTATAGCATTTCGTAATACCTTTTAACTCTAACATTTTTCATTCCTCCATTGTCAATATTATAAATCATATAAACTTAAAGGTCAACTGACTATATAAATATCAAATTGCTCTTTACATTTTCTGCAAATATTATATAATAACTATACGTTATTTCAAATTATTGGGGTGAAATCAATCTTGAGAATCAAATGGAAAACTGTTGCAAAAATTATTGCAATTATTCTCTGTATATATCTTTGCATACACTACTGGCCGGGTATATCGGAATTAATGTCAAAAATCCGTACTGCCTCCGCACCGATAATAGTAGGTATAATAGTAGCTTACGCTGTAAATATTCTTATGAGTTTTTATGAAAAGTTTTACTTTCCGAATTCGAAAAAGAAGGCTGTTATCAAAACACGCAGACCGGTATGTATGCTCAGTGCGCTTATAACATTACTCGGCATAATAGCACTCATAATCGGCCTTGTTGCACCGCAGCTTATAGAATGTATAGAAACTCTCATATCAAAGATACCTGCCGCAATTGATTATACTCTTCCCAAACTTCAGAAAATCCTTGTAAAACTCCAGGATAAAGGAATAGTACCTGATAATATTACGGACTCAATATATTCCATTAACTGGAAAGCACGCCTGAGTGAATTCTTTTCTCAGGAACGCATCGAAAGTGTTGTTTCTACGGTCACGGAAGGTCTTGGCGGTGCATTCAACCTTGCTTACGGTGCGATCAAAACAATCATCACCGCCCTTATCAATTTTGTAATCGGTATTATCTTCGCTGTTTATCTGCTTCTGGAAAAAGACAAAATCATATCACAGTGTAAACGTCTTCTCAGCCGCATCTTCCCTGAAGAAAAAACTCACAAGATCACTTACATCTGGCTTGAAATATGCGACTGTTTCCGCGATTTTATTGTAGGTCAGTGTACCGAAGCGGTAATACTCGGCGTTCTTTGCACACTCGGTATGCTTATACTTCAGATTCCCTACGCTCCGATGATAGGTGCACTTATGGGCTTTACGGCACTTATCCCCATTGTCGGCGGCCTCATAGGTGCGGGAATCGGCGCATTCCTTATACTTGTTGACGGTTCGCCTGTTAAAGCACTTGTATTTATTATTTTTGTTATCATTCTTCAGCAGATTGAAGGCAACATTATATATCCGAAGGTTGTCGGTCAATCGCTCGGCTTGCCCGGAATCTGGGTGCTTGCAGCTGTTACGGTAGGCGGCGGAGTAATGGGCATAGCAGGTATGATAATAGGTGTACCTCTTACAGCAGCAGCATACAGACTTCTCAAAGCGTATGTAAACACGCCTAAACCCGGAATCCAAAAAGAAAAAGCCGAAACAAACGAAAACACAGATGAACAGGTTCAGGAAACCGTTCAAGTGACAGAATAATCCGAAAGTCAACGCCGGCTAAAGCGTTGACTTTTTTGTTTTACGCAACACAAAATTTTGATTAAATTTATTTGAATTGCACATAAAAATATGATAGTATTATATATAACAATAAATCAGTATAAAGGTGGTCAATTATGGCAGACTTTGAGAAATTAATCAAGACTGTTTTTTCATCTATTGCCAAAAACAGTTTTCCCGGCAAAAGTATAATAAAAGCAATTATTGCGATTTTTTCTGCTCTTGGACTGCTTTTTTCATATGCAGAGTCAATTATAACAAATAATTTTTACACTGATTATAAGGCGCCATCACCTGCCCTTTCAACATACACGAAAGAGGATGACGATGAAATGATTAACGGTGACTTTTACGTAAGCACAAACGGCAGCGACACAAACAACGGCACAAAAGATGCTCCGTTTCTCACAATTGAAAAAGCGATGGAAACTGTAAGAAACACCGATAAAACAGGCAAAAGCGGCATAACTGTTTGCATTGAAGGCGGAGAATACCGCATATCATCCCTTGAGTTTACCAAAAAAGATTCAGGCACTGCATACTGTCCGATAACCTATCGTGCATATAACGGAAAAGTTGTGATAAACGGCGGCAAAAACCTTGAGTCTTCAATTTTCTCTTCTGTTACGGATGAAGCAGTACTTGCAAAGCTCCCCGATGGCGCTGAGAAAAATATCATCTGCACAGATCTCACAAAGCTCGGACTCACTGCCGACGACTGGGGCAAGCTTTACCCTGTAGGTAAATACGGAACACAATTCAAGTATGACGGTGACACTGAAGGTCCCGTCCCCTGCAATCTTTATTTCAACGGCAATCCCCTTACAACCGCACGCTACCCTAACGAGAGCTTCCTGAACACGGTTGAAATAATCCGTGAAGGAGAGGGTGAGGAAAGCGCTGCCAATATGCATGTAAAAAGAGAAGGCTGGGAAGAGTTGCGCAACCCCGAAACAACGATTTTTACGGTTGACCCCGCTACTGCTGACAGACTCAATTCATATTCTTCACTTGATAACATGTGGCTGTGGACCGCTCTCATATACGAGTGGGCCGATACAACAGTACCGATAAAAAGCTTTGATTATGCAACAAAAGCACTGGAACCTGCTTATGTCAGCAGATTCGGCGCCGTACCCGGTTCAACTTACTATATTTTCAATGCTATTGAAGAGCTTGATGCTGCAGGTGAATGGTATCTTGACCGTGAAAGCGGTATGCTTTATCTGTATCCTCCCGAAGATATTAACAACGCTGAAATCACACTTTCTCTTTCCGACAAAAATATTATAACAGTAACCGATGCGGAATATATCTGCTTTGACGGACTTTCATTCCGCGGCACGCGCAGCAACGGCATTGTTATCAAGAGCAATTATGTAACCGTAAAAAACTGTCTGATTTCTGAGCTTTCCGGTAACGGTGTTGCCGTTGACGGCTACCACAACCTTATAACCGACTGTGAATTTACACACATAGGTGCTACCGCCGTAGAACTGAGAGGCGGCGACAGAGAAACTCTGACCGCAGGTGAAAACCGTGTTGAGAACTGTATTATTCACGATGTTTCCGAGGTTTCCATAACCGAAGGCCAGGGTGTTAATATCGGTGGTGTAGGCAATATTTGCGCTCACAACGAAATTTATAATACACCTCAGCAAGCTATATGGTTTGGCGGAAACAGTAACATAATCGAGTACAATAATATTCACGATGTTGTTCTGCTTTCAAGCGACAGCTCTGCAATCTATACCGGCAGACGCTGGGACGAAGTCGGCACAATTGTACGTTATAACGCAATTTACAATGTAGGTGTCGAAGACTTTTATCCGCACGGAATATATTTTGATGATGGCGCAAGCGGTCACACAGTTTACGGCAACATTATAGCTAACTGTAACGGTAACGCATTTATGTTGGGCGGCGGCAGAAACCTCAACATTTACAACAACATCATAATCAACTGCGATAAGGCTTTTTTCTATGACGCACGTTCAAGAAACGGTGCTATGGACCCCGATTATTGGTTTGAACACAGCCGTGAAGGGCTTGATATGTACACTCATCTGCTCGAGTCTCCCTGGCAGAGTGAGGCTTGGCAAACAGCTTACCCATATATGGCTGATTGGTCTCTCAATTACAGTGATCCTAACAACCCCGACTTTATTCCTAACCCTGCAGACAGCAAAATCAACTCCAATATCATAATTTACAACAAATTAAATCTCGGCGATATTGATAAAAAAGTAAAGAAGTACAGCGATATTTCAGGAAATCCGATTTACGCACTTTATAAAATGGATTCAATATTTGCAGACTACCAAAACGGCAACTACAACTTACGTGAAGATTCAAAAGTATTTAATAAGATTCCCGATTTCGAAAACATACCTCTTGAAAAAATCGGCAGAATAGCAAAGTAAATACTCAAGAAAAAACTACCTCGACGGAAATTCCGTCAAGGTAGTTTTGTTTTATGAGTAATTATTTTTATTTGTCTGACATAAGCTTTTTTATAGCTTCAAAAGTTTTGTCGCTGATTACGTGCTCGATTTTGCAGGCATCCTCTGACGCAGTTTCTTCGTCAACGCCAATCATTGTGAGTGCTTTGCTCAGCACAGTGTGTCGGTCGTAAATCTTACGGGCGAATGCCGCACCCTCGGCTGTAAGAGTAATACTGCCGTCGGTATCGATTACTATGTAATTCTCATTCTTCAGCAAGCCTACCGCACGGCTTACACTTGGCTTTGAAAAATTCATTTTTTCGGCTATATCTACAGAACGCACAGACGATTTTTCCTGACTGAGCACATATATTGTTTCAAGGTACATTTCACCTGACGGGTTAAGTGCCATTATCAACTCTCCAATAGTTTTTATTTATGTTTATAGAATATCACAAAACCAAAAGAAAATCAATCAAAAGATTAAGGCAGATTTTACAAATGTTTATTAATTCAAGAAATTCCCTTGACAATCAACAAAATTCAGGTATAATTTAACTGTAGTTAGCGGCAGCTAACTAATATTTTGGATTTTGAGTTAGCAGCGGCTAACTCAATAAAGTACGGTGATTGAACTATGAATTTAAAACAAGTTGAAGAGGGCAAAGAATATATCATTCAGCAGATCAATACAAATGATGAAGAGCTGAATGCGTTTTTGTTTTCGCTCGGCTGCTATAGCGGCGAAACCATTACGGTTATATCTCACCGCAGAAGCGGCTGTACGGTTTCTATTAAAGACGGCCGCTACAGCATTGATAATCCGTTAGCAGAAGCGATAGTTGTTTTTTGACATATTTCAGTATTTTTTGCCTATCGGTTAGCTACAGCTAACCGACACATACAGAACAGGAGAAAAAAAGATGAGAATTGCTTTGGCAGGTAACCCGAATTCAGGTAAAACAACAATGTATAATGCTCTTACCGGCAGTAATGAAAAGGTCGGTAACTGGGCAGGCGTTACCGTAGATAAAAAAGAACATAAATTAAAAAGAGCCTATGCAGGAAACAGACAGATTACTGTTGTTGACCTTCCGGGTGCATACTCTATGTCACCCTTTACAAATGAAGAAAGCATTACAAGCTCTTATGTAAAAAATGAAAAGCCCGATGTAATTATTAACATTGTTGATTCGGATAATCTCAGCCGCAGCCTTTTCTTTACAACTCAGCTTATGGAGCTTGATATTCCTGTTATAGTCGCACTCAATAAAATTGATGTCGGTCAGAAGAAGGGTAATAAAATTGATGCTGATGCCTTATCACGCAGGCTCGGCTGCCCTGTTGTAAAAACCGTTTCAATCTCGGCAGACGGACTTAAAAATCTGGTTGAATCCGCAATCGGTCTTGTCGGCAAAAAACAGACAGCACCTTATATTCAGGCTGATATTGACCAGAACAGTAAAGCTGCAGTTGAAGCTGCAGACCGCAAACGCTTTGACTTTGCCAACAAAATTGTAAAAGAAGTTGAAAAACGTAAGGTTTTAACAAAGGATAAAAATCTCGGTGATAAAATCGACAACATTCTCACTAACAAGTGGCTCGGTTTGCCGATTTTTGCCGTTGTAATGTTCCTTGTTTTCTACATTTCTCAGAGCACACTCGGTGCATGGATTGCCGAAGGTGTTGAGATCGGCGGCAAGTTCATTCCCGGCCTTGTACCGATTCTTGAAAGCTTTCAGGCTTGGGTCGGAGGTTTACTCGCAAACGCAAATCCGCTCATTTCGTCAATACTTGTTGACGGTGTCATCGGCGGCGTTGTTGCGGTTGTAGGTTTCCTTCCTCTTGTTATGGTAATGTATTTTCTTATCGCAATTCTCGAAGATTGCGGATATATGTCACGCGCCGCAGTTGTGCTTGACCCGATTTTCAAGCGTGTAGGTCTCTCGGGCAAATCGGTCATTCCGTTTGTTATAACTGTTGGCTGTGCAGTGCCCGGTATTATGGCAAGCCGTACAATCAAAAACGAACGTGAACGCAGAGCGGCGGCTATGCTTGCACCCTTTATGCCGTGCGGTGCAAAAATTCCCGTAATTTCACTGTTTGCAGGTGCGTTTTTCGAAAACGCCTGGTGGGTCAGTGCATTGATGTACTTTGCAGGTATCGTGCTTATTTTCCTCGGTGCTCTGCTTATCAACCTGATTACAGGCCACAAGGGCAGAAAATCATTCTTTATCATAGAGCTTCCCGAGTATAAAGCTCCCTCTTTATGGGGTGCATTTAAATCTATGTGCAGCCGCGGTTGGGCTTACATAGTTAAGGCCGCTACAATCATTCTTCTGTGCAATATGATAGTTCAGCTTATGCAGACATTCACCTGGAGATTCACTGTTGCGGAAAGTGCAGATTCATCTATCCTCGCTTCTATCGCTTCACCCTTTGCTTATCTGCTTGCACCCATTGTCGGTGTTTTATCGTGGCAGTTGGCAGCAGCAGCAATCACAGGCTTTATCGCCAAAGAAAACATTGTCGGCACACTGGCAGTTTGCTTTGTCGGCCTCGAAAACCTTATCGATACCGAAGAGCTTGCCCTTATGGAAGGCAGCGGAGCTGAGGCAGCAGGTATTATGGCAATCAGCAAGGTTGCAGCTCTCGCATACCTTATGTTCAATCTTTACTCACCGCCTTGTTTTGCGGCTATCGGTGCTATGAATTCCGAGATGAAGAGCAAAAAGTGGCTCTTTGGCGGTATCGGTCTTCAGCTTGCAGTCGGCTATACGGTAGCTTATTTCATTTACACAATCGGTACTCTCGTTACCGGCGGAGCACTTAATATAGGTGCGGCAATCGGCGGACTTGTCGGCGTAGCTGCTATGGTTTCTGTAATAATCGGTCTGATTATAAACACCCGAAAAAACAAGAAAGTCACCAAATAAAACGCAGGATTAATAATTATGGAAAATATTATTGTTATTTTAATTTTGGTTGCAATTGCCGCAGGCATAATATGGTACCTTGTCCGTGCAAAAAAGCGCGGTGAAAAATGTATCGGTTGCCCCTATGCAAAGCAGTGCGGTAACAAATGCGGTTGCGGATGCTCTGATAAAAAAACTGACTGAAATTAACAGCGACAAGAGGACTTTTTTCTTCTTGTCGCTGTAGAATTTTTTATAAATGTATGATAAAATATATACAGTAAATTTTTGAGGAGAGGAGATACGCTATGGAGCAGTACAACGTAAGCGGAATGAGCTGTGCAGCGTGCAGTGCAAGGGTAGAAAAAGCTGTACTCGGTGTCAAAGGCGTTACGGCTTGCTCGGTCAGCCTGCTTACAAACTCAATGGGTGTTGAAGGCAATGCAGATGCGAGTGCAATTATTGCCGCAGTAGAGAAAGCAGGCTACGGTGCATCAAAAAAAGATGATGCCGATAAATCAGCACAGTCCGATATTCTTGCCGACAAAGAAACGCCTGCACTTTTGAGAAGATTTTTGGCTTCGCTCTTCTTTGTTCTGTTACTGATGTATGTATCAATGGTACATACGATGTGGAGCTTTCCTCTGCCTGCAATTTTGGAGCATAATCATTTTGCAATCGGAATCCTGCAGATGATTCTGTCGTTGATTGTAATTGTAATTAACAGAAAATTTTTTATCAACGGCTTCAAAGGTTTTATCCACCGCTCACCGAATATGGATACACTTGTTGCACTCGGCTCGGGTGTTTCTTTTGTATACAGTGTTTATGTGCTTATAACAATGCCGACGGATTTTCTTCACGGGCTTTATTTTGAGTCTGCCGCGATGATACTCGCACTCATCACCTTCGGCAAAATGCTTGAAGCACGCTCAAAGGGCAGGACAACCTCTGCGCTGAAAAGTCTTATGAATCTTGCACCGAAAACGGCAACGGTTATCCGTAACGGCAAAGAAAACCGCGTTAATATTGAAGAAGTACGCAAGGGCGATATTTTTGCAGTCCGTCCGGGCGAAAGTATTCCTGTTGACGGTGTTGTTATTGAGGGCAACAGCGCGGTTGATGAAAGTGCACTTACGGGTGAAAGTATTCCCGTTGAAAAAACTGTCGGCGACTGCGTAAGCGGTGCTACAATAAACAGCTCGGGTTATATCAGATGCGAAGCAACTCGTGTCGGCGAAGATACCACGCTTTCGCAAATCATAAAAATGGTAAGTGATGCGGCGGCAACAAAAGCACCTATTGCAAAGATTGCCGATAAAGTGTCCGGCATTTTTGTGCCGTGTGTTATCATGGTTGCTGTTATCGTACTTGCTATTTGGCTTCTGCTCGGTAAAGATGCAGGCTTTGCACTTACAAGAGCAATTTCCGTACTTGTAATCAGCTGCCCTTGTGCTCTTGGTCTTGCAACACCCGTTGCGATTATGGTCGGTAACGGCAAGGGTGCTAAAAACGGAATTCTTTTCAAAACTGCCGCTTCCCTTGAGAATGCAGGCAAAACGCAGATTGTCGCCTTAGATAAAACAGGCACAATCACCAAAGGTGAGCCCGAGGTAACAGACATTATAGGCGATAAAGAGCTGATTGAAACAGCCTACAGCCTTGAGATAAAAAGTGAACATCCGCTTGCAAAAGCTGTTGTACGATACGGTGAAAAAAACAACCTCTCCCCTTCCGATACGACGGGCTTCAGAAATTTTCCGGGTGGAGGTCTGGTTGCCGAAATTAACGGCGAAAATGTCTGCGGCGGTAATGCGGAATTTGTCGGCAGGTATGCGACCGTTACCAAAGACCTGACCGAAAAAGCAAACCAACTTTCACGCGAAGGCAAAACCGCAATTTTCTTTGCAAAGGGCAAAAAAGTGCTTGGTATTATTGCCGTTGCAGATACGATAAAGCCTGACAGTGCCGAAGCCGTTTCTCAGCTTAAAGCTATGGGAATCCGTGTTGTTATGCTGACAGGCGACAACAAAACCACTGCCGAAGCTATAGGAATGCAAGTAGGCGTTGATGAGGTTATTTCAGGCGTAAAGCCCGACGGCAAAGAGGCGGCAATCAGAAAGCTGCAGAAATACGGCAAGGTTGCAATGGTCGGCGACGGCATCAACGACGCCCCTGCCCTCACCCGTGCCGATACAGGCATCGCAATAGGTGCAGGCACCGATGTTGCATTAGATGCGGCAGACGTTGTGCTTGTAAACAGTAAACTCTCCGACGTGCCTGCGGCGATACGTCTCAGCCGTGCGACACTGCGTACAATTCATCAGAATCTTTTCTGGGCATTCTGCTATAATGTAATCTGTATTCCCGTAGCGGCAGGTGCTTTTGTATGGGCAGGGCTGACTCTTAACCCGATGATTGGTGCGGCGGCAATGAGCCTTTCGAGTTTCTGCGTAGTGACAAATGCGCTCCGACTCAATTTATATAACATCTATTCGGCAAAGAAAGATAAAAAAATCAAACAGCAACCAAAGAAAGAAGAGGAAACAATGGAAAAAACAATCAGAATCGAAGGTATGATGTGTCCGCACTGTGAAGCAAGAGTCAAAAAGATACTCGAAGAAACCGATGGAGTTGACTCGGCGGTTGTAAGCCACACAGAGGGTACAGCAGTCGTAACCTTATCCTCTCCAGTTTCGGATGAGGTTTTTACAAAGCTCATAACCGACAACGGGTATGAAGTAACCGAAATAATTTAACAACTCCTTAAAACGAAAAACAGGAGGGTTTCCTCTCGGGTGCCTCCTGTAAAAACTCATGTGTATGACTTCCTACGGCGGCATTATCCGCATCAGGTTATAGGGTCGAAGTTTGATTACTTCCTCTCAGCCTGCCGACACAAGCTCCCCTGTATTTATTTCGTTCCATCTTATATACTGAAATTCTCGGAATTTCAATAGATTTTTCAAAAAATATGAAATTTCGACTTTATATTCTTAATTAAAATTTAATATTGACACTAACTGCAAAAGGTATATAATTTTCTTATTATAAAACAAAACGGATAAGAACAAGATGAAGAAGAAAAACGATATGCTTTCCGGCAGTCCCCTCAAAAGCGTAATACGCTTTGCTTTGCCGATAATGGCATCCTCAATACTTCAATATAACTACAGCCTTGTTGACAACATTATCGTAGGAAGATATGTCAGCCCTCAAGCACTTGCGGCGGTAGGCTCGGTAGGACCTATAGGCTCATTTATTGTCGGAGCCGCATTAGGTCTTGCAAGCGGATTTTCGATTCCCGTTGCTCACGCTTTCGGCGAAAGAAACAAGGAAAAGCTGTCGCACTATGCAGGCAACAGCATTTGCCTTGCATTTGTTATAGGGCTTGTGCTTGTAGTTACCTCGCATCTGATGTCAGGGCCTCTCCTCAGACTCATCGGCACACCTGATGACATAATAGGACTTTCCGCCGCATATATAAATATTCTGTATTACGGTATTCCATTTCAGATGCTTTCCAACAACTTCACAGCTATTTCACGCGCTGTAGGTGAAAGCAAAAAGCCGCTGTACTTTTTCTGCGTAAGCGTTGTCACTAACTTCGTACTCGATATTATGTTTGTGAAAAACTTCGGTTGGGGCGTTGAAGGTGCAGCCGCAGCAACACTTATTTCGCACGCCGTCGCCTGTGTGCTTAACGGAATATATGTACTTAAATTCAACAAAGATATCAACCTGCATCGCAAAGACTTTATGCTGAAAAAAGCTACGGCACTGCGACAGTTAAAACTCGGTGTACCCGTTTCACTTCAGTTTACAATCACATCTGTAGGCTCAATGTGTATGCAGAGTGTTGTCAACTCATTCGGTACAAGCGTAATTGCGGGCTTCACCGCCGCAGGCAGAGTTGAACAGCTTACAAACATACCTATGTCAGGCCTCGGCGTTGCAAACCAGACATTTGTCGGTCAGAATTACGGTGCAGGTAATTACGACAGAATCATAAATTCGGTCAGGAAGCTGTTTGCACTTAATATTATTGTATCGGTTATAATGAGTATTACACTTTACACAATAGGCACACCCGTTGTATCGCTGTTTTTAACCGAAAGTAATCCCGAAATAATGGCGGCGGCAAAAAGATATATTCTTGCTATCGCACAGTGCTACAGCCTTGTTGCAATTCTTTTCCTTATACGCAACACGCTTCAGGGACTCGGTTTCACTTATGCAAACTCCGTTGCAGGAATCGGTGAATTTTTCGGCAGACTTTCGGTTGCATTCATATTAACTCCGATAATAGGATTTGATGCAATCTGCTATGCTCCGCCCGCCGCCTGGCTGCTTGCGGATATACCGCTCGTCTTAATATATCTGCATAAAAGACGCAAATTCAAAAAAGCCTTGCTTTAATCATTTTTTCAAAACACAATTAATAAATTCCGACGGGTTTATAAACACTATCACCAGACCGCATCTTTCTGCAAGATGCGGTCTGTTGATAGTGTTTATAAACCCGTCGGAATTTATTAATTGTGTTTTGAAAAAATGATTAAAGCAAGGCTTTTTTAAAACTGCGTCTTTTATGCAGATATATTAAGA
>JBGVKJ010000030.1:0-1707 GCA_045123695.1 Acutalibacteraceae bacterium | reverse complement strand
GCGGTGCACTGCTCGTTTCGGGCAAGAGTGCAGTTGAGCTTTACGGCATCACAGCCGAAAACAACAAGGCATTAAAGGGCGGCTTTATGTATGAAACAACAGCGTATACTGTTGTAACTCTCGGCGGTCTCACTGTTTCGGGCAATACTGCCACCGAGGGCGGACCGATTATCTGGGGTAACACAACCAATGCAAAGCTTGTTATCGAAAAAAATGATTACAACGATAAGGATGCTACAGCTGCTCTCGATGATGCGTACTGGTCGGGTGCAATTTGCAACAAGCTCACCGTTGAGGAAAAAGACATCACTGCTCCCTCCTACGGTGTATACGACCAGCCCGAATATGACACCAACGGTGAAGCCGAGGTGCGCACATCAAAGCAGCTTTCCGACGCAATCAGCTCGGGTATTGAAAAAATCTATATTCTTAAAAGCTTCGAGCTTGACAGAACATACTTCGTTGCAAATAACACAGAGCTTATCTGTGAGGGTGATATCACACTTACAAGAAAAAGTGATTTTACAGGTGATATCTTCGTCATCGGTCAGAAAAAGGACGGCACAGCTCCCGAAGAAAGAGTGACTCTCACTGTTGGTAAAAACGGAAAGCTTACAATTGACGGTAGCAGTGCCAATATGGCTGACACCGAAGTTGAGGGTACAGTATTCTTCGTTTGCTCAATGGGTAATGCGGACTTGTACGAAAATCTCACCGTTAAAAACTGCAAAAAGACCGGAAACGAAAGAACAAACGAGGAAGCACACGGACTTTCCTATCCGAAAAACGTTGGCGGTGCCGTGGGTATTCTCGCAAACAAGGCAACAATGAACATTTACGGCGGTATATACGAAAACAATACTGCCAATATGTCGGGCAATTCAAACTACGGCGGTGCCTTCTTCAACTTCGGCACAATGAAGGTTTACGGCGGTACCTTCAAGGGTGGCTCTGCCGAAAGAGCAGGTGCATTCTATAACTACCGTAACCTTTATATCTATAAAGCAACAATTGAAAACAGCTCTGCAGTAACAGGCGGTGCGGTTTATGTGCCCGCTTCAACAGGTGCGCTTTTGTATCTCGGCAGTGAGGATGAGGGCATTGAAAGCCAGGTTACTTTCAAAAATAACACTGCAACGGGTAACGGCGGTGCAATTTACCTTGCAGGCAGAATGACAGCCGTCGACACCATTTTCACCTCCAACTCGGCAAAAAACGGCGGTGCAATTTACGGCGGCGGTAACTATAAGACAATAACTGCAAAGGATTCAATTTTCTCAAAAAATATCTCGGTTGAAAACGGCGGTGCAATTTACCTCACAGGTCAGAGCTCCTATGCTGACAGGGCAGAGCTTGAGCTTGAGGGTGTAAGCTTCAATCAGAACGGTGCACAGCTTGGCGGAGCGGTTTATCTCACATCCTCAAGGGCATACATCACAGGCTCATCCTTCTCGGGCAACAGCTCAATTTCCGATGGCGGTGCAATAAAGCTCAATGCCTCATCGGCAGAAATTATCAGCACAATCTTCGGCTCCAACACAGCTGCTTCAGGCGGTGCAATAGCCCTTTCAGAGGCTTCAACTGCTTCAATGAACAAAATCACCGCAAGCAAAAACACCGCAAGTGACAAGGGCGGATTTATGGCTTGTGAAAACGGTCAGGCTGATGTTTACAACAGCAGCTTCAGTGAAAATACTGCATCATCGG
>JBGVKJ010000029.1:0-1686 GCA_045123695.1 Acutalibacteraceae bacterium | reverse complement strand
CGGAGCAAGCGTATACGGGCCAGATTTCACCTGTTTCAACACCCTTTGTAAGACCTGCAATGATTTCTTCCTTTGTAAGGGGCTCGCCCTCGAAGAATTTTTCCATAAGCTCTTCGTCAACTGTTGCAACAGCTTCCTCGAGAACTGCTCTCATATTAAGGATGTTGTCGTCGGACACAAGGGGGATTTCCTGGGGACGTCCGTTAGGATACTTGAATGCCTTGTTTGAGCAAAGGTTAACAAAGCTTTCACATACTGCGCCGTTCATATAGGGAACAACAACGGGGCAAAGCTTGTTGCCGAGCTCTGCTCTGAGAGCTTCAAATGTTTTATAGAAGTCACGGTTGTCCGAGTCAACCTTTGTGATAGCGAAGAATTTAGCAATACCTCTCTGGTCTGCTGCCTTGATTGCTTTTTCAAGACCTACGTCAATGCCTGATGATGCTGATGTTACGATGATTGCACAGTCAGCTGCACGCATTGCCTCTGCCATACCGCCGGCAAAATCAAACTTACCGGGAGCGTCAAGAATATTTATCTTTGTATCTCTCCATTCAAGAGATGCCATAGCTGAAGAAATTGAACACTGACGCTTCTTTTCTTCTGCGTCATAGTCCATAATTGTGTTGCCGTCGATAACCTTACCGAGTCTGTCTGTAACGCCTGCTACATAAAGCATAGCTTCGGAAAGTGCTGTCTTACCCTTACCGGTGTGACCTGCGATAGCAATATTTCTGATGTTTTTTACTGGATATGTTTTCAATGATATTACCTCCTCGAACCCCATTATTACAGGATTCAAATAATTTGCTGCGCCTGAATAAATTATATCATCCGACGTTAACATTAACTATATTATCATAATTTCAACAAAAAAACAACGGATTATTGACTAATTTTGTGCAAAAATTTTTGGTCAGTCTGTATAAATATTCGATAATTCGGAATTCGGAATTCGGAGTTCGGAATTGCGGGGGGATTTTAAATGCAGAATGCAGAGTGCAGAATGCAGAATTGCGTGCGGGTTCGGGTGAATGTAACGGTTTACTCACAGTCCGCCCACGGAACTTGTAGCGGTCGATGACCCTATCGACCGACAAAAAAGTACAAGCCCTGTAGCGGTCGACGTCCACGGCGACCGATGGTAAAACCGATGCCCCTATCGACCGACAAAAACACCGCAAACCCTGTAGCGGTCGATAAGTTTACTTCCTAAGTCAAAATTGCGGAGCAAATTCTCCTTGTGCCTTGCTACTTACTACTTGCTACTTATAAATGTTTACACAAACACTATTGCAAACAGGAAAAAAATGTAATATTATATTCAATATAAGAATTTCAAAAAGAAAAGAGGCAGATATACTATGAAAAAGCTTGGCTTCGGCTGTATGAGAATGCCCACTAAAAAGGGTATGGGTGACGGCTTTGTTAATTACAACAGAGCAGGAGAAATGATGGACTATTATCTCGATAAGGGCTTTGTATATTTTGACACAGCCTTTATGTACCACAAGGGCAACAGTGAAAAGGTTGTGGGTAAAATGCTCTGCTCACGACATAACAGAGAGGATTTTCTTCTTGCTGACAAAATGCCCGTGGGTATGATTGTGCGCAAGGGTATGACCGAAAGAATTTTCGAAAAGCAGAAGGCAAAATGCAACACGGAATATTTCGACTATTATCTGC
>JBGVKJ010000028.1:0-2243 GCA_045123695.1 Acutalibacteraceae bacterium | reverse complement strand
TTTAACAAGCGTTTCACGTTCGCTCAATTCCTCGACATAGTGTGTAGGGATGCCGATTTTCTCAAGACGTTGCATCAGCAGATTGCTCATTCGGTTGTTTATGATTCCTTTTCCGACAATTGTTCCTTTCTTGAGCCCGTTGAACGCAGTGGCATCGTCCTTATAGGAAACGATAAGAAGTTCCGGTTCCTCAGTTGCAAATACCTTTTTTGCTTTTCCTTCGTAGAGTTGTTCTTTCTTGGTCATATCTATGTACCTCCAGATTTTAGTAACGACTTTGAAAACAAAAAAGGGCAATGATGCTTTAATGCGTAAACATTAAAGACACCATTGCCCTTATATGCTGTTCAGTTGTCCACAAAAAAAGAGACAAAGACACTCCGAGCTTGTAACTCAAAGACGCCTTTGCCTTTTTACCTAAATAGTATACTCTTTTCAGAGCAATTTGTCAACTACTTAGAGAAAGGTATTGAAAAAAGTTTGAGATTCAATTTTACTTACCGCTATCGCCATAGTTTGAAAGTACACGGGCAGACGGATCGTCTACATTACAGCCTTCCCAAGATTTGTTCGGCATCCAGAAATCAACGATCATTTCTGCCTGACCCGGATAATACTTCTCAAAGATTTCACGGTAAAGCAGAGATTCTTTCGTAAACGGTGCGGCATGGGTGTATTTCCTGCTGGCAGCTTCAAATTCTTCATCCGAATACTGCCTCTCAGCGTATTCTTTGAGATAATCCACCATAGAATGTCCTACCGCGTCGGAAAAGGCAGCTTTTTCACGCCACAGGATATCATCGGGAAGATATCCACCGCCTTCAAAGGCGTGGCGGAGCAAATACTTGCCCTTGCCGTATTTGTTAAGCTTCATTTCCGGATCAAGAGCCATGACGTATTTTACAAAATCAAGATCACCGAAAGGCACTCTTGCCTCCAGAGAGTTTACAGAAATGCAACGGTCGGCACGGAGTACATCATACATATGAAGCTCACGGATACGCTTTTGTGCTTCCTCTTGAAACGCTTCAGCAGATGGAGCAAAGTCAGTGTATTTATATCCAAACAGCTCGTCGGAAATTTCACCGGTCAGAAGCACGCGAATATCGGTATACTTATGTATAGCTTTACAGATAAGGTACATACCCATGCTAGCGCGGACAGTCGTAATATCAAAGGTGCCGAGCATATAAATCAGTCCGTCAAGCGTGGCAATGACTTCATCAGGTGTCATATAGATTTCTGTATGCTCGCTGCCGATATAGTCAGCAACCTGCTTCGCATATTTCAAATCAATGGCATCCTCGCTCATACCGATGGCAAAGGTTTTTATGGGTGTTTTACTTTTCTTTGCAGCAATAGCACACACCAAAGAAGAGTCCAAGCCCCCCGAAAGCAAAAAACCTACCTTTGCATCAGCGACAAGGCGCTTTTCCACGCCCTCTACCAATTTTTCCCGGATATGCGTGCACGCAGTCTCAAGATCATCATGGCAAGTGGTATCCACCCTGGCAATATCACAGTAGCATATAAATTTGCTGTCTTTATAGTAATGACCGGGAGGAAAAGGCATAATCTTATCAGTCAGTCCCACAAGATTTTTTGCCTCGCTGGCAAACAGAATCACGCCCTTACTGTCATAACCGTAGTATAGGGGACGGATACCGATGGGATCTCTTGCCGCAATATACTGACCTGTTTCGCCGTCATAGATAATGCAGGCAAACTCCGCATCCAACATAGCGAACATATCCGTACCGTATTCACGGTATAAGGGCAACAAAATTTCGCAATCGCTTTCGCTTTTGAATGTGTATCCTTTTTCTATCAATTCTTTCTTTTGTTTATCAAAGCCATAAAGCTCGCCGTTACAGACAACGTAACTGCCGTCAAGTTCAAAGGGTTGCATTCCCAAAGGAGTCAAGCCCATAATCGAGAGACGGTGAAAGCCAAGCAGCCCCTTACCGGTATCAATAACTCGGCTGTCATCGGGACCGCGTGATACTGTACGGTCAAAGCCTTTCTTAAAATCATCAAAAGTGGCACCGCTGCCACAGTAACCCATAATAGAACACATGGAAAATACCTCCGTAAAAAGTAAATTCAGCATCCTACAGGGCGATTGCTGTACTCGCGGTGCCACCTGTATTTGTTCTCATTTTCCGAATCTCAAGCAAGACTCTGTCAACTGACGTGTGACGCTACGGCGCACCTACTAAGATTTCTCTTTTCAGATTGCAGCT
>JBGVKJ010000027.1:0-25633 GCA_045123695.1 Acutalibacteraceae bacterium | reverse complement strand
GCAAAAATCACTGAGGTTTCACCCCTTGAAGAGTATATCGGAGAATGTTCCGGAGAAATCACATATAAGCCATTTGAATTCAGGACATTCCGCATAATCTGCTCAACATAATGATTTCAAGAACTGTCTGCACCAATATTTTCTGCAGCACTTAATTCCGCCTTCTGTTTTACAAATGCAGAAGACGGAATTGTACTTTTTATTTGGTTTTTCTTTAGTTATAAAATTTGGAGTCCGATTCAAACTTTAACCATATCGAAATATTTTTATTTAAATATAATTTCGTTATTAATAATTTTTCTAACCCTTGCATTAATGTTCTGCATACGGCACACCCATTCCAACTGATTTTCTTCTTTCAGTTGCTCGGTTACACCTTCTGCGTTTTTCATCTGGTCAACAAGAGTGTCAAACATATCTCTTGCCTGAGTTTCGACTTCAGCACAGTGCTGATAGAGTTTGCCTTGGGTAAGCAGTGTTGTAAATAACACCTTTTTATTTTTTAGCAAATAATCCTTATGTAACATTCCCCATTTACCAAGCCTGACACTTGCTTCTTCGGGCGGTAAGATAAAGTTAGGAATGTTGAAATCTCCAACTTGTCTATATTGAATATTTGTATTGCTTTTCATAGGGCATTCATCCTTTCGTATTCTTAACAAATGTATCGTATATAAATTTTGCACCAAGTCTAAAGCCTGATATAAAACTGTCAGCATTACTTGTAGTTGAAAATTCAATATAAGCACTGACATAGTTTTGAAACAACTCCTTGTCTTCACCAGTAAGTCTTGCCGTGAGCTGTTCTTCTTTTTCGGCAAGGTTGCTCAGTTTCTTTTTAAGCTTAGGTGTTAATTCTGAATTTACCTCTTGTGGCTCGATGTTGCCGTAGTAGAAATCTTCAATGATATTTGACATTATGTATTCCTCCGTATCTGAGGAAATATATTAGAGTACGAAGTATAGAATATGTATTGCCGGAGAACTACTTGTGTTATGAACACTCGCACCATAGTACCAGTGCTGTTTTGATACAATTTGTATCGGAACGGCACTTTTTCTTTTTTTGTACGGATTAACGGACACAGTATGTGCTATTGTTGTATTGTAAGACATAAGGAGGATTGATACTATGGAAAATAAAAGAGAGATTTGTATGGTCATAAACGGTGAAATGATTCCGATGCCCCAAAAGACACCGCAAGAATCTATTGAATCTGCGTGTGTCGAAAGGGTGGGCGGAGTGTATTTCACAACGGCAAAAGAACTTGACGAATATGTTGAAAAAACAAGGAATGAAAAGTATTTGAGAAAGCAAAAGTTGAGAGCATACAGAGAAAAATGCGGACTTCTGATTGACGAAGCCGCAACACTGCTCGGGATATCCAAAACATACCTTGTCAAAATCGAAAACGGCGAAAAAGACCCGACCCTTGAATTAGCCCTGAAAATCGCAAAGTTTTATAAAACAACGGTTGATGAATTGTTTGGATGATACCTTGTAATGTGAAAAAATATGTGTTATAATTTTTGAAAATAAATTGGAAGGTGTTTTTTATGAAATGTCCCAATTGTGGTGCTGAAACAAGTGCATCAAAGATTTGCGAGTATTGCAATTCAGAATTACCGCAGGATAAACCGGTTGTTAACATTACTAATAATTACTACGAAAGTACTGGAAATCAAAGCAATGAACCTACTGTGGGAAAATGCCCTAAATGTGGTTCTAATAATATAAAGTTTCAGAGAGAAAAAATTGGTTCTATAGGTAAATCTCAATCGCATAAATCTGCTTTTTCTAACACTAGAAATAGTAATTCTGTAAGACAAAATGCATACAGAACAATTGGTTTGTGTCAAAATTGTGGTTGCACTTGGAATCCTGATGATAACGGAACTTCTTCTGTCAAAAAAAGTTGGGTATTCTGGCTGATAGCAATTTTATTCTGGCCTATTTCTTTGTCAATTTGGTTTTATAAGACACCAAAAATTAAATTGGAAAAGAAATGGAAAATTATAATCCTTGCGGTGGTATGGATATTGTTATTCGTAATATCAGCTTTATCTCCAAGTGAAGAAACAAGTGAAATTGAAATGACAACGCAAAATACAACAGTTGCAGAAACTTCTGTAAATATTCCTGCAGATGAATTTGGTGTTATCAACACCTTTATCGAAAAGTACAATGAAATTGCAATTGTCCAAATGACCGAAGGAAAAGAAATTGATATCCATGATAAAGAAGGCGGATATTACAGGACTGAATTTAGATTAAATGCTTTCAAGGATGCTGTTGCAAAACAGTGTAAAATAGGGGATGCAACAATTGACATCATTAATACAAAAAGTGCTATTTCTAAAGGTAATAACATTAGAATATACTTAAGTACAGAATCAATTGATTTTGCTGAAGAAGTATTTGATGTAATAGCAAGAATTGTATATCCAACGCTCACGGATGCAGAACTTGCCGAAGCACACGAGGATTTAAGAAGTGAAAATAGTGGTAATTATTTTAAAGATATTTCTTTCTACTATATCCAAAGTTACAACGAATTGTTTATGGACAACGTAATGTTTGCTGAGTAAACATTTTAACATTGTTTTTATAACAAATCGTATGATTTGATTTAAAAAACTGCTCCGTGGTACTTTTTACAGAAAACTTGAAAAATCGGAAAATATGGTACTTGACGAAGCAAAAAATGGGTAAAAAAAGCAAAAATGGTACTTGAATTTTGATTGTATCAAAACCGTCCATCTTTGCCAAAAATCTTCTGATACCATAAGGTATCGGGAGATTTTTTTATGTAATTCAGAACTTAAATCTGTGAATGTCTGATTTTTTACTGCTTGAATTATATATAAAATTAATATATAATTTCCGTAACGACATGAAAGGAGAAAAGTATGAAGGTTATTATCGCATGCCTTAACTCAAAATATATTCACGCTTCGCTTTCTCCGTGGTGTCTGCTTGCAGGTGTACGCGAGTTTGCCAAGGGTGAATACGATGCTACCGTTATGGAAAGCACAATCAACGGCGACACAGCAGCTTTTGCTGACTCAATCACAAACGAAAAGCCCTATATCGTCGCTTTTTCGTGCTACATCTGGAACATTACAAAAACGCTTGAAATTTGCAAAGCTATAAAAGAAAAGCATAACTGCATAATTGTGCTCGGCGGACCCGAGGTTGCATACAGGCCGAAGGATATTCTCGAAAAACACGGCTTTATCGACTATGTACTTTCGGGTGAGGGCGAATGGACTTTCCCCGATTTCCTCGACAGCTTGGGCGGTGATTTGTCATCTGTTTCGGGACTTACATACAAAGAAAACGGCAAGATAATATCCGTACCTGAAAAAGAATACACCGCCACTCCCCCATCGCCTTACTGTGAGGAATTTTTCGAGAAACTCAACGGCAGAATTACATACATCGAAACTTCAAGAGGATGCCCCTATAGCTGTGCCTTCTGCCTTTCGGGAAGGTGCTCTCCGCTTCGCTTCTTTGATACGGAAAATGTAAAAAAAGATATAATCAAACTTGCTCAAAGCGGCACGCAAACCGTAAAATTCGTTGACCGCACATTTAACGCAAACGCAAAAAGAGCCAACGAAATACTGCTTTTCATCAAAGAGAATTACAGCAAAGAAATACCTCAGGGTGTGTGCTTCCATTTTGAAATCGCAGGCGATATTCTGAAAGACAGCACGCTTGAAATTCTTGAGTCTATGCCATACGGTGCGGTACAGCTTGAAATAGGTATGCAGTCCTTCAACGAAGAAACACTCAAAAAAATCAACCGTAAAACCAACACCGAAAAGCTGATACAAAATATCAGAAAGCTCGTAAGCTTTAACAATATGCATATTCATATTGACCTGATTGCAGGGCTTACGGGTGAAGATTTTGAGAGCTTTAAAAGCAGTTTTAACACCGCATATTCTCTCGGTGCACATATGCTTCAGCTCGGGTTTCTGAAACTGCTTCACGGTGCGGATATGCGTGAGGACAGCGAAAAATATCCCTGCGAATTCAATGACGAGCCGCCCTATGAAGTCACATCAACGCCGTGGCTTTCGTCGGAAGAAATACAGACTCTGAAACGCTGCGAGGATGCTGTAGACAGGCTTTATAACAGTGGCAGATTCCTTTACACTCTCGAATACCTGACAAGCGAAGTCGGAATTTCACCATTTGATGTTTTCTTCGGATTTGGTAATGCTGTAGACGGCAACAGAATGAGGCTTTCGGAATATGCAGAAAAGCTTTACGGTTACTTCTGCGACAAATGCAACAAACAAATACTGCGTGAAAAGATACTTTGCGATTTGCTATGCTGTTCATCCTCGGTACAGATTCCCGAAGTGCTTAAAATCAGAGACCCGCTTTACAAAAAAGCTAAAAAATATTTCATAGAAAATGTCGACCAAAACACAAAAATTGCAATTCTTTATTCAGAGAATAAGATTTTCGCGGTTAACCAATGTAAAGCTAAAGACCTTCACGGAAGATTTGAAGGAAAGTTTTATGATATTGATATAATTATAGAATAAAAGGGAATCGGATTATGATTTTTGAAAAAACAACAATCTCCGGACTGAATGTAAAAAACAGAATAATACGCAGTGCAACGCACGACGGACTTGCCGACACAAACGGTGCACCCGATGACAAGCTGATTGCAAAATACGAGCATCTGGCAAAAAACGAAGTAGGCTGTATAATTACAGGCTATGCCGCTGTAAGCCGAAACGGTGTTTCGCCCTATCCGCGTATGATGAAAATTTACGATGACAATGTTATTGATAAATATAAAGAATTGACCGATGCTGTGCACAAATATGAAACACCTGTTGTATTACAGCTTGCGCACTGCGGCAGACAGACATCGTCAAAGGCAATAGGTGTGCAAAAAGTTGCACCGTCAAACGTGCTTCACACATTCTACCCTGACAATGCAAAAGAGCTTACAGACAGTGAGATTTACGCAATAATCGATGACTTTGTTGCGGCGGCTGCAAGGGCAGAAAAAGCAGGCTTTGATGCAATACAGCTTCACGGTGGTCACGGATATCTGCTGCACGATTTTCTTTCACCTTTCGGCAACAGACGAAAGGACAGCTGGGGCGGCATACTTGAAAACAGATGCAGAATTGTTGAGCTGATTATAAAAGGAATAAAAGAGCAGACCAGCTTACCCGTATGGATTAAAATCAGTGCTGAGGACAACCGCAAAAACGGTATGAGAATTGACTCATCGGTTGAGATTTGCAAAAGGCTTGAAGCCGCAGGCTGTGATGCGATTGAGGTATCGTGCGGCACAGTGCAGGACGGTATGAACACAATGCGAAGCAAACTGATGCCGATGGATGCGGTTTTCAGATACAGAGAGCCGTGTGCATCATTCCCGAAGCTGCTTAACAAAATCGCTCTTCCTGCCGCTAACCTTGTGAATCCGCTTATAAAACAGCCGTCACCGCTCGAAAACTTCAACGTTGATAACGCGGCTGTAATTAAAAAAGCTGTGTCAATTCCGATAATTGTTGTAGGCGGTATATACAAGGTAAGTGATATGCAGAGCATTATTGCAGACGGCAAGGCGGATTTTGTTTCGATGTGCAGGCCATTTATATGCGAGCCTGACCTTGCGAAGAAACTTAAGAACGGTCAAAAAAAAGCCAAGTGCATTATGTGCAACTACTGCGGACTTGTAATAGAAAAAGAGCCTACAAGATGCCTTTACGGCAAAGTTAAATAAAAGCAAAAAAGAAGCACGGACTAACCGTGCTTCTTTTTTATACAGGTTTTATTTCTTCTCGTTTTCGATATACTCAACGATTCCGCCTACTGTTTTAACGGTTGCGAATGTCTTTGCGGTTATGTTTACGCCGAATTCTTTTTCTATTTCGGATGAAAGCATTGCAAGGTCGAGTGAGCAGAGGCCGAGGTCTGTTGTGAGCTTTGATTCTGCGGTAATCTCTTCGGGGTCAACCTCAACAAAGCCGCAGATTAAATCCTTAATTCTTTCAAACATCTTTTACACCTTCCTTATATTCTGTCAATAATTTCACCGAGTGTCATATCGGGATTTTCTACACCGAGCTTAAGTGCCTTTGCTGTACCTTTCTGGAAAGCGTCAATATCCTCAACACTGACAAACTTTGTTCTGTGCATACAGGAAAGCTTGAGGCAACCGCTGCGAGAATCCTTCATAGCAAAACTATAAAGCACCATAATATATCTGCCGAGTGAATAACCTTCAAACTCGTAATCCCAATTATTCATTGTGCCTGCTTCAAGCGGGAACCATGAGAACATCATTGTTGATGCACCTGCTGCAGAAGGATAGTTATACATCTTCTGCTGAAGTTTACGGTACTCGAGATAAGGATAATCCATATGCTTGAATGCCCAGAACTGAACCTCTGCCATCTTATCAAGCGCTTCTCTGAAGGTTGTTGTTTCGGGAAGAACAACACGCTGGGGCAGCGGAACTGCAAGAGTACCGCCTGCGCGCTTATCAGCAAGAGTTTTTCTTCTCGGGCAGAGAACGATGAAGTATGTATCATCGTGTCTGTTATTTATCTTGGAAACGTGAAGGCGCATTGCAAGCTGAACAAGGCACTCACCGCCTACGCCGTTTTCTGCCATAAATTCGAAGATTTTCTGGCTGTCTTCATAGGGAATTGTGTACTTCGTAAGCTCTGCCTTATCGTGAATCGGGTCAAAAAGTGAAGGAGCCTTGATGCTCGGGTCTTTTTTCTTTGCACGCTCTGCCTCAAGGAACTTGGGGCCTTCAACGCCGAGGTAAAGAGGCTCACCGAGCCCCTCCATAAACTCGCGGTATGCCTTTTCTTCTCTCTCGAGATTTTTGGGGTCAGCCACATAGGCGAGCTCTTTTTTGATTATATCCTCATACTTGCCCAGAGGCTTGGGCATAGCTGTACCGTCTTTAAGGTGATCGTAAATTGCAAAAAGGTCTGCAAAGAAAGTGAAAACAGCAGCGTTATCCATAACGAGATGGTGTATATTTATATAAACGCCGCAACGGTTATCGTGAGTGCGGAAGAACTTAACACGGTAGGTTTCGCCCTTGAGCATCCTGATAGGCTTTCTTGCATCGGCAGTAAGAGTATCTATACGCTCCTGTTCCGATTTAAACTCAAGAATCGGAATGTTCTCAAGCTTATATTCAGGAATGAAATGCTGCTTGATTTTGCCGCCTTCTTTGAAAAAGCGAAGACGAAGGCAGTCATTACGCTCAATTTCAATATTGAAGGCTTTTTCCATCAACTTGAAATCAAGCTCTTTCTCAACAATTATCGACTCGGGAATCTGAGTAACCTGCTTGTGGAAAAAGCTGTACTTGAGCATAAACTGAATCATTTCCTGCGGAGGAATAAGATCGTATACTGTACCTGTTACTGCTACCTTTTTCATCGTAACCTTTACTCCTTATATTTTTGTTTCGTATCGCTTTATTTTGCCGGGGCCGGTCTTTTCAAAAGGAATATCTCTTACTCTTATTTCGGAAATCAGATGAGCTGACTTTGCTGTTTCGTTAAGTGAATCAACAATTTTTTCAAGTTCTGCCTCAATATCCTCAATACCGTTAGCCTGTACATAATCTGCATTGGGATAAAACTCGGCAACAATCTTATTGCC
This sequence comes from Acutalibacteraceae bacterium, assembly GCA_045123695.1. GTDB lineage: Bacteria > Bacillota > Clostridia > Oscillospirales > Acutalibacteraceae > UBA8612. Next base: position 17,958 of record JBGVKJ010000027.1, on the reverse strand, counting down.
CTCGCCGAAAACAAGCACCTCTTCTACAAGATCGTAAGTGCTGAACTTTCTTTCGATTGCTTCGGGAGAAACGTTTTCACCACTGGAGAGAATAATGAGATTCTTTACTCTGCCTGTTATGAACAGCTGATTATCTTCGGTAACGTAACCGATATCGCCTGTTTTGACCCAGCCGTCTTCGGTAAACATCTCTTTAGTTTCTTCGGGCATTTTGTAATAGCCCATCATAGCTGTAGGTGTTTTGACCTGAATCTCACCGTTCTGTGTTCTGACTTCGCAGATATCTATTATTCTGCCTACAGACTCGTAAGCAACACCGTCATCCGGCACTGAAACGCGGCAACCTACTTCAGTCATACCATAACCCTGGCGCAGGAAAATACCGAGCTTATCGTACTCATCAACCAGCTCGGGATTAAGGTAAGCACCACCTGAAATAAGCCACTTGATATTCTTGCCGTAAACCTCTTCTGCAGCTTCTCTGGGAGTAAGGTCGGGATTTCTTCTGAGAAGAATCTTGATTTTACCGAGAAGTGACTGAGCAATCATCGGAACAATTCTGATTACCTTGGGCTGGAAACGCCTAAGGTTTTCCGCTATATCTTTAAACTCACCGTTAAGGCAGACCTGAAGACCATCCTTAAGGTTTTTGATATAGTCGCCCGAGAAGCAGAATGTATGGTACATCGGAAGTACAGACAGCGCAACAACGCCTTCGTTGAAGATATCGGTACAGTATTCACGGTACATAATGTTACCGACAAGTGCGTTCATTGAAAGCATAACGCCCTTCTTAACACCTGTTGTACCTGATGTGTAAATGATAATAGCGCACTGCTCTTTATCCTCTTCAACATTGGAAAGGCCTGCAAACTCAGAGCTTGCAGAGTAAGTTTCGTATATTTCTGCCGCCTGAGAGAAACAACAGATATTCTTAAGCTGAGGACAGCTCTTGAAAATCTCCTGAGCTTTATCGGCAAACTCCTCTTCGTAAAGCAGCATCTCGATATCTGCACGGTCAAACAGGTCAGCAGCCTCAACCGCTGAAATTTCGGGTGAAAACGGCACAAAAACATTACCGCTGGAAAGTACACCTGAACAGAAAACAAGATACTCGTATGAAGTTTTGCCTATAACGGCAATATGAATTCTTTTGTCAACCGTATGTCTTATCATACGGCAGACACACTCACTGTCATCACGAATCTGAATAAAGCTTTTTTCTTTTACTTCGCCGTTTCTGACATATTTGATGAAAGTAGCCTCGCCGAACTTGCGGGCGCCTTCGTTAAGCAACTCTTTAACTGACGGCACTACTGATGGAAGCATTCTATTCTCCTACTCTTTAGTAATAATAATTATAATAAACCGTGACCGATTTTAACATATACAACAACATGTGTCAATAATATGTTACTTTAAATTTATTTTACAAAAAAGCAACAAGCTTTTTTCTTAATTTGTCCGACCTTGACAATATATATACTAAGGTTTAAAATGTTAAAAACAAGTTCTTGACAAAATGAGGAGAATATTCATATGAGTGCATTTTTATTACGCATCACATTAATGTTTCTGACGGTAATGCGTTTCTTTTTTCCGAATTTTGATAACAACATAAGCTATGAAAAATTACCGATAAATTTTGCAATTGAGAACATAAGCGACATATACGTGCCTGCTGACAACAACGCAAATGTTGCAGAATACCCGACTGTAATAAGGCTATGCCACCAAAAAAATGAAGCAGACAACGGCAAACTGCTTGCCACATTTGAAAAATGGGGTGACACTTACCCGATATATGAGAGCACAGATGATGCTGAAAGCTGGCACTATCTGTGTACTGTAAGGGATAACCTGAACGAAGGTTACTGGAATGAATGGATGCCGTTCCTTTATGAACTGCCTGCAGATATTGGTGAATTTGAAAAAGGCACAATAATTCTTGCCGCGACCTCAATTTACGGCGAAGGTGTTACAGACAGCACAATTACGCTTTACTCAAGCACCGACCTCGGCAGAAGTTTCAACGCATTCTGCAACGTTGACAAAGCAGGCGGCATCGACTGGGGTGTATGGGAGCCGTACTTTGTATACGAAGAAGAAACGGGCAGACTTTTCTGTTTTTATTCCGATGACTCTGACCCCGAACATTCACAGAAGCTTGTTTATAAATATACGACTGACCTTGTCAACTGGAGTGAAAAATTCGAGTGCGTTGCCTGCGACGATCCCAACCTGAGACCGGGTATGGTATCTGTTACAAAGATGGGCAACGGCGAGTATTATATGGTTTATGAGATGGTAGGAATACACGCCAACCCGATTTATTGCAAAAAGACAACTACACTTGATAACTGGGGCGATGTAAGCGACTATGGCGAAATCGTATCTGCCGCAGGTAAAACATTCGGCTCGTCACCGTATGCACTCTGGACTCCTGTGGGCGGTGAATGCGGCACGCTTATCGTAACCGCAAAGCACCCGATTAAGGGTGGAAGTCAGACGGGTACGGATTTTTTCTTAAGCTTTGACTACGGTGAGAGCTTTATTCCTGTTGACAACCCACTTCCCTATTCGCTTGACCCTTATGAAAAGTGTGGCTATAGCCCGTCACTCTTCCTTTCACCCGACGGCAAGACGGTTTACTATGTAAATAATCAGCCTTGCTACGAATCAACTTACAAAATAAGCATAGCAAAAATCAATATATCGGAGGTGTAAAATGTCCGAAATAAAAACGTTCACCGAAAAAGTGTTCAGCGCTAAAATAAAAAAAGCCGTTATCAGTAAGCCTGCCGATAAACAGGCACAGTACAAAAAGATAACGGTTGAGTTACTGCCGAAATATTATCAGATTGCAAAATATACCGAAAAGCAGGTTTTTCACGAAAATATTGATTTTGATAAAATCTGCGAGCGGTGTGTTGAGATAATGGAAAGCGGATATCTTCAGCTCAACGCATGGGCTGATGACAGAGAGTTTCAGCTTATGGTATCCAAAAAAGGTAAGGTAAGCTGTAAAGAAAAACGCACAGCAGCAACGCCTGCTTCCTGCAAAGAAGCTACACATAACAGACAGAAGCAATATATTCTTCCTGAGGGCAAGGTAATCGAGCCGCTCGTTGATATGGGTATATTCACAAAAGAAGGCAAGGTTGTGCAGGCTATGTATGACAAGTACAAGCAGATTAACCGCCTTATCGAAATTATCGATGACTCCGTTAAACAGCACGATTACAAAAAGCTGAATATAATCGATTTCGGCTGCGGCAAATCGTATCTTACGTTTATTGTGTACTATTACCTTACCGAAATCAAAGGAATTGAAGCACACATCATCGGTCTTGACCTTAAAAAAGACGTTATTGAAAAGTGTAACAAAGCGGCTGAAAAATACGGCTACAAAAACCTTAAGTTTGAGCTTGGTGACATAAACGGCTACAAGTGCCCGTTTGATGTCGATATGGTTATAACTCTGCACGCCTGCGACACTGCAACTGACTACGCACTGTACAACGCAGTAAACTGGGGCGCAAAGATGATATTCTCCGTACCCTGTTGTCAGCACGAGCTGAATTCACAGATTAAGACAGATAATCTCGCAGTGCTTACACGCTACGGAATAATTCAGGAGCGATTTTCGGCTCTGCTTACCGACTCAATCCGAGGCAATCTGCTCGAATACTGCGGATACAAGACTCAACTACTTGAGTTTATAGACTTTGCGCACACACCCAAAAACATCCTCATCCGTGCAACACTCAAACCGAGTTACACAAAGGCATCAAAAGAAAAAGCTATGGCAGAAGTAAAGGCGGCGATGACAGAATTCAATGTCACACCAACACTTTATACTCTGCTCACGGAGGCAAAAAAATGAAAAAATCAGTTAAAATCACCAGCTTTATAATGGCAATCGTAATTATGATGTCATCGCTTTGCATTTTTGCATTTGCAGAGGATAACAAAATTTACTACTACATTGATTCAATCGACGGTGACGATGCAAACAGCGGTTTGACCGAAGCTGAGGCAGTTAAATCGATTGCAGGACTTAAAGACCTAGTCATCGGCCCCGGCACACACTTCCTTTTCAGAAGAGGCGGTGAATACGAGTGCGAAGTAACCCTTACCTGCAACGGTACAAAAGAAAACCCCGTGGTTATTTCAGCTTACGGCGAGGGCGAGAAGCCTCTGCTTTACACCAACAACAAAACAGAAGCATTCAGACTTTTTGACTGCTCTTACCTCACACTATCCGACCTGCACATCAAAGCACCTAACGGCGGCGGAATCTGGATTGACACATACAACCGGACATCTGTTGGTATTGTAATCGACAATATCTATTTTGAAGATATGCAGAATTACAAGGTACACAGCCGTGATAATCTTTCATACGGTGCCGCAACCGCAAGAGCAGCGGTTATGGTTAAAGGTCTGCCTGCAAACTCACGTTACGCTGTAAATGACCTTACAATCACAAACTGCGAGGTTTACAACTGTGCAAACGGCTTCCTCATCTGGGGCTCGTGGAATGATAGCCAGACTCCCTGGTGTGAAAACGAAGAGGATATCGACCCCGTTTACAACACAGGTTTGCTTATCAAAGGCTGTTACTTCCACGAAATGGATGCAGAAGCAGTTATTGTCGGCATGTGTGACGGTGCGCTTGTAACACACTGCCGTGCTATCAACTGCTGTCAGGGTGAAGGTATTGACGAAAACGGCGATATTGAATATTTCACAGCTGCAATGTGGTTCTGGGGCAGTGAAAACAGCACAATTCAGTACTGCGAAATCGCAGGTCAGAAAAACGTAGGCGACGGTATGGCTGTAGACTTTGACTCACACACCAACAACTGTACTTACCAATACATCTACTCACACGACAATATACGCTTTATGTGCAACAACCCCAATTACAGCGGTCACCACGGCAACACCGTAAGGTACTGTCTTTCTGTAAACGACAACGCTGCACGCTCCACAACAGCGGTAGCCAAATGCGGTGAGCACGAATTCAGCTTCTACAACAACACTATTGTTAATTGCGGCGAATTCCAATTCAGAAATCTCTATAACTCATATATCGCAAACAACATTATCGTTCCGATTAACGGTGCAACGTTTGCTTACGAAGTTGATAAATCCAGAAATAACGTATTTGAAAACAACTGTTACTACAACGCTTTAAGTCCGCTTGTTGATTTCGGTGCATTAAACACAAACCCCGGATTTGCAGGCACTGATTATTCCGACCCAGCAAGCTTTATGCTTTCAGCCGACTCACCGCTCATCGGTGCAGGCGTTGCAATACCCGGCACTGACGTCGACTTCTTCGGCAATACGATTGACAGTGTAAATATCGGCTGTTACGGCAGCACAGGTACTGACAGCGAATATAAACCCGAAGGCTTCTTTGAAAAAGCTTTTCGCTTTATCAAAAACATCTTCCAGACTCTGATACACGAAATTATTGCTATATTTGATTAAATCCAACATAAAAAGCCAAGGCAACAGCCTTGGCTTTTTGCTTGATTATTTGATTTTGTTAATCCCATTCCGTGCCGGTGACGGTATCCATATCAATACCCTTTGTTTCGCCAACGTTTTTAAACATAACAGCGAGAGCTGAAACAAAGCCGGGAACGAGCATACAGAGTGTTGCCATACCGATAAGGCTGTTGCCCAGAAGGTTTGCACAAAGCGTACCGATACCGAGTGAAATTCCAAAGCCGACTGCGGTAACAACATACTGCGCGGAAATTGAGGAAGAGCGAAGATTTGTCGGAGAAGACTCACCTATCATCATAATAAGCACATCATTGACCGAATAATAGCTGCCCACAAATACACCACTGAGGAAACCGATAACATACGGATTGAAGCCGTATTTTGCGCCAAGTGTAAAGCCGAGGAAACCTACAAGACAGTTGAAAGCGGTGATTATAGCCGCAGATTTTCTGCCGAGCCAATCTGAAACAAAACCCATAAGCACCTGCGCTACTGCAGAGCCTATCGGAAAAAGGATGAGAGCAAGATTTGCTACATCACCTGCGTTAGCAATACCGCTGTCTTCATAGCCGTATTTAAGGATAGGCTCGTAATTTATACTTGCATAGAATCCGAGGTTTGCAAGAGCTGAAACAATATAGAGCCAGCGAAGCTGCTTGTGTGAGAGGGCAAATTTAAGTGCGGGAATAAGACCGCCCTGTTTATTTTCCGCCTTCTTACTCTGTGCAAGAGCACGCTTCTGCTCATCAGACATACTGAGGTAGTTGAGTCTTGATTCAATAAACGCAGGAGTTTCTTTAGCACCGAGCAAAGCAATAAAGCTGACAACCAAACCGATTACTGCAGGCACGAAGTAAACCATTCGCCATGTGTAGCTGTCACCCGCTGTACTGATAAGCCAGCGTTTGAGAAGCGGAACGAGCATAACACCCATATTTGCAAAAAACTTGATAACCGAATACACGCGTGCTCTGTGTTTTGACGGAGAGGACTCCATAATATAAACAACATGCATATCGTGCGGAATAAAGAACTGAATCAGGCACGCACCCATAAGGTAAAGTGCAAGGTTGTTTGAAAGGAAAATCAGAAACAGAGCAAAGCTCATACCAAAGGTATTGATAATAAGAAATTTCTTTCTGCCCCAACGGTCTGCCAGAGGTCTGTAGAGCAAACCTATAGCCTGAAAAGGAATTGCAAGCGACGAAACAAGGTCGAGCTTGCCTACAGAGCTGTCGCCGAATTTAGCCATAAGGTCAGAAGCGATATCGCTCTTCATAAGCATACCAATCTGCGAAGCAATTTCATCGGTTGCATAGATTAGCGTGATTATAAAAACTATATATGCAAAATACAGTTTATTACTCTGACTTTTCTTGTGCCTTTCCCATTTTTTTATTTCTTTTTCAGCTTTCAGCTGAAGCTTACTTTTTTCTGCGGTAACCGAAACAGCCATAGCGTAATCCCCTTAAAACATAAATTATACATAAATCCTAACATAAATAACCTAAAAAAGCAATCCGCCTGATAAAGCAAATGTTATTTACCAAATTATTTCAAATTAAGAAAATATTGTTCGATTTAATTTCTTGTTCGGAAATTAAAATTTGATGAAATAGTTTATAATAAAACAAAAGGAACAAGGAGGAAACACTTATGCTTTCAATTTTCGCAATTCTCAGCGACATCCCTTATTACATAGCAGAGCTGATTTCAAAGCTGACAGGTGCAGATACCTCTGCAATCACCGATGGCTTCAGCAAGCTCATTTCTCAGTTTTTTGAGATAATAGACAAATTCACAGCGTAAGCAAAAAGAAAAACATCTGTCTCACCGAATTTTTTGTGAGACAGCTGTTTTTTATTTTTTGAGTATAACTATAACCGCTATAAGACTTACTATAATCAGTACCGATACAACAGCAATTACTACACTCGGCAACTTCTTTGCACCCGAGTCATTTTTTGCCTGCTCTATGAGTTTTGCCTTACGAAGTGCAGTAACAACAGGCTTATAAAGGAGTAAAGTAAATGCTGTATTAAGTCCGCCTTTGATAAGATTAAACGGCAGGAATGCAGGAATCAACATTCCTTTTACCGTTTCACGAGGTATATTCATATAAAAAGGAGTTATCGCATAATTCCACAACAGCATAGCCGCAGTCATAAAAACGCAGCCTGCTATAAGGCCGATAACCGCACCCGAAAGAGTACGCTTTTTCTTATAAATCACCGCAGCAGTGCATGCAAAAGTGCAGGTGGAAATAATATTCATAAGCAAGCCTATAGGTCCGGTATCACTTACTGTAACAGCCTCAACACAAGAAACAACAAGGCTTATTATCGCTGAAGAAAGAGGGCCGAAGATAAAACCTCCGAGAGTAATTATGACATCCTTCGGGTCATACTGCAAAAACAGCACTATCGGCGGCAACATACGGCTGAGAAAAACCGCAACATAGGCAAGTGCACAAAGCATTGATAACGTAACCGTTTTTCTGATAAGCTTTTTATCCTTCATTTTCAACACCTCGCAAAAAATAAAAGCACCGAAAACTTTCGGTGCTGATGAAATGCTGAAAAATCTGTCGCATAATAGCGGCGGAAAAAACATTCTTCTTTCATCCAGACTTTAACTGTCGGTATTGGAGTTGCACCAATTCATACGCTAAATACGCTCGCGGACTTTACCGCCGATCGGGAATTTCACCCTGCCCCGAAGAGATTTCCGAGTATTCACTTTACACTCATTAAAACACATTATCGCTGATATGTCAAGAAAAATCAGCCGAGATAGGTTTCGAGATATTCGCTGTACAGCTCGTATGATTTATCTGTATTCTCAGCATCTTCATTCAGTCCGTGACCCGAATTGGGGTAAGCGTTGAATACATAGGTTATACCGAGTTCATCGAATTTATCACGAAGAGATACTGCGTTTGAGAAAGGAACAATATTGTCTTTCACACCGTGATTTATAACGGTAGGCACTGTGTTTTCGTCAACATATTTGAGCGGAGAAACATTGAACAGTGCTTCCTTTGCTTCTTCACGGGTTGCAAAAGTATGCTTGTATCCGCAAGCCCACGAAAGCACCTGAGCTACATACTCGCCGTCACCGAGTCCGTTATCAAAATAATACGCATCGTCACTAAGGTCTGTCGGACCGCAGTAATTGAGCACGGCAACCGGTTTGATTGCCGAGTCGTCATCTCTTGAATAAGCATACAGCATAGCAAGATGTCCGCCTGCCGAAACACCCGTAAGCACCATTTTGTTTATTTCAATGCCGCGCTTTTCGCTAAGCTCTTTGATTTTAGCTACTGCAAGCTGAATATCATCCGTAACATCAATAAGGTCAACATCATCGCTGATATAGCGGTAGTTAACAGAGGCAACGGCATAGCCCATACCGAGCACTCTTTCAACCTCGCCCGCATAGTCAGCCTTATCGCCGCCAATCCATGCTCCGCCGTGAATCATCAGCACAAGGCCTACGCTTTCTTTATCGGCAGGTATATATAAATTGAGTGTATGTCTCTCGTGTGTACCGTATGATACATTTTCAAACTTGTAAGTGTTTTCCATACCAAGCATTACTCCTATCCAGTTAAAGAAGCTGAGAAAAGCTGACATTATAATTGAAATTATTCTGTTGAACATTTTATATCCACCTTTTTCGTAACATAAGCTCAATATTACTCTTTATACGGTAAATTGTCAACCAACGTATTGACAAGTCATTATATTATAAATACAATAAAAAGCGTAAACAATATTTTCGGAGGAAATATTTATGGCTAAAATTATTGGCGATGCAATACCGAATATCCCCTGGCAGGATAAGCCCGAGGGTTACAGATATCCCGTATGGCGTTACGATGCCAACCCCATAATCACACGCGACAATCTCTATATGGCTAACAGCATTTTCAACTCTGCGGTCGTACCCTACGGCGACGGTTTTGCAGGCGTATTCCGTGTAGACGTTATGAGCCGTGACCACACACTCGTAGTCGGCTACAGTAAAGATGCTATTAATTGGAAGCTTGAAGAGAAGGTTATATTCAGAGGTTACGACCCCAGACTCTGCCTTATCGACGGCAAGTATTATCTTTCATGGGTTAACCTCACACCTCACGGCACAACAATCGGTATCGCTTACACAACCGATTTCAAGGAGTGGACTCAGCTGGAGGATGCCTGCTACCCCGTAGCAAGAAACGGCGTACTTTTCCCCAGAAAGGTAAACGACGAATTCCTGCTTCTCATCCGTCCCTGCGACAGAGGCCACACACCCTACGGCGATATTTTCCTCAGCCACAGTAAGGATCTTACTTACTGGGGTAAGCACAGATTTGTAATGAAGCCCGAAAAGAACTGGGAGATGACAAAGGTTGGCGCAGGCCCTACACCCATCGAAACAGACGAAGGCTGGCTTATGTTCTACCACGGTGTACTTACAAGCTGTAACGGCTTTACATACGCAATGGGTGCCGCAATCCTCGACAAAGACGAGCCGTGGAAGGTACTCCACAGAGCAGACAGCTTCCTGCTTGCACCGCACGAGCTTTACGAGTGCGTAGGTGACGTACCTAATGTTGTATTCCCCTGTGCCGCACTTGCAGATGCCGATACAGGCAGAATCGCAATCTACTACGGCGGTGCAGACACTGTAGTCGCACTCGCTTTCACCACAGTAGACGAAGTAGTTTCATTTATTAAAGAGCACGATCTGAACAAATAAACCAACATAAGGCAGTATTCGCTTGCTTTGCCGATACTGCCTTTTATCCTTTTTATTATGAGGTTGGGATTATGGGTGCAAAAAGCATAAAAAATAAAATAAACAGCGGAATTCAGACCGCAAAGCAGTATTGGCACACACCTGCAAAAGGCAACTATATTCCGTACAAAGAGGTTGCAAGTCTCAGCGGAGCCGGCTTCGGTGTACACTGGATGACTCTGCTCGCTTCGGCAATAGGTCTTGATGCGAGTAACCTTGTTTTGGGAGCAAGCCTTAATATCAACCCGACACATTTGCAGACTATGCTGGTTGTAGCAAACCTTGTGGGCATTCCTCTGGGTATATTCCGCAGCTGGCTTTACGACAACCACCATATGAAAGGCGGCAAATTTCTGCCGTTTATCAAAAAAACAGGCTTGCCGATAGTCTTTATAAGCACCGTAATGGTGTGGTTGCCTTATGAAAATATGCAGTACATAACCAAATGCGTTGTTGTTTGGTTTATGTATATGCTTATGAATATTTTCCTCTGCTTCTTTAATGAAAGCTATACGTATTTTCAACAGATTATAACACCAAATGCTCAGGAGCGTGCAAACGTAATGAGCATTTCACAGGTTATTTATTCGCTTGCCCCCACAATAACAGGCTTTGCAGTGCCCACGATAGCAGGTCTTACCTGGGGTCTCAACAACATCTGGTCTTACCGTATAATTCACCCGATTTTCACGATTATAGGCCTGATAATAAGCACCGTATTTTTCCGTAAAACAAAAGAAAGGCTTGTGCTGCCTAAAAAGAAGCCTGAGCCGGTCAGAATGCTCGACGCAATACGTGAAATTGCAAAAAACAAATACTACTGGATTATTCAGGCAGCGGCATGGGTGGTATTTCTCGAATCAGGTTACGGTATAATTCTTAACTGGTCATTTATTTACGGTAACGGCGGCGCAAACGAGCCGTTGCTCGGTACAGCTAACACCATCATCGGTAACGCGGCACTGTGGTCAATGTTACTTGCACCGCTTGCCATAAAGGTTATGGGTAAAAGAAACCTGCTCATAACAGCAAACTCACTTAATATAGGTATAATGATAATACTTTATTTTACCTATAAAAATATTATTATTGTTTGCGTGCTTTGGTATATCAACACATTTATCAATACCTTCTGGAACATAGTACAGCACCAGATAAGTGCTGATATGAGAGACTATCATCAGTGGAAAACAGGAGTCAGGGTTGACGGCTTGTTCGGTCCGCTCGGTGTAATAGGCACTGTCATCGGCTTCTTTACAGGTTTTGTATATCCTAAAATTTATAATAGAATGGGATTGTTTGATGACTATGATGTGCTTTACGACGATAATATACGCAACAATCTTTTTGAGGTAATTATTATTTTTTCGGCAGTCGGCGCATTACTTAACCTTATCCCCTTCTGCTTCTACAACCTTACCGAGAACAAGCACAGAGCATATATTGACGTACTTAAAATCCGTGCTATGTTTGAAAACCACGCCCTCGGTAAACTTGAAAAAGAAGAGCTTACAGAATGTATGGAAATAATCCATCAGGCCGAATCACTCGTCGGTAAAGAAAGGGTTGCCGTCGCTAAATCTGCTGACAAGACAGCTAAAAAGCAAGCTAAAGAAACCAACCTTGCAATTGAGCGAGCACAGATTATTATACAGGATCTTAACAAATTCACTACCGATGCAGGTAAAGTAAAACTTGTAACCGCCCACGCTGACTATGCAAGAGGTTGCGGATACTTCTACAGCGATGCAAAATCAGATATGAAAGCGGCAAAGAAGCTGCCCAAGAACACCGCTGAAGAAAAAGAAATACGTTCAGATGCTATAAAAAATGCACGTATAAAAAAAGAATCCGCTGCCCTTATCAGAAAATACGGAGCAAAAAACATAACAGCTCCCGACAATGCGGTTAAAGAAGAAATAATAAACAGAGAAACAAAAGGCTTCTTTGACAGCATAAAACTCAAGCAAGAGCTCAGGGCATATCTGAAAAAAGAGTCGATATATACGAGAGTCACAAAGCCCTATAACGACGCAAAAAGCCTTATAACTCAAGCTGAAGCATATAAACACTACGGTGAGCTTGAGCAAATATACACTTCACTTCAGGCATAATAAAAAGGAAGGTGCTGTTAATATGGCGAGTTTTTTCGAACAAATAGTTGCTTTCTTCACTTCAATTATACTTGTTATAACTAATTTTCTGGGTATTTCAGATATACGTGTCACAAAAAAGGCTGAAAACTTCAGAGTAACAACCTATGTCGTAGGCGAATATATTCAGGACGAAAGTGCACTTCACCCAGAGGATTTCGATATTATAACAGATGCTATTCTGTTTGGAGTTGCTGAATTCAACAGCAACGGCGAAGTTATCTGTGACGAAGCAAAGCTTGAGAAGTCTCTCGGCAATCTCCGTAAAGCTATAGGCACAAGAGACGTAAACATCACGCTCAACCTGCTTGGTCCCAGAGGCGTTACAGATTCCGAGGTATGGGAAGATCAGATGGAAGTGCTGAGCATTGAGCACAACAAGGCTTTCACAAGCGGTGTACTCGAAGACAATATCATTACCGCACTTGACAAATACGGTTTTGACGGTGTTCATTTTGACTATGAATACCCTCTCTCAAGCAACGCCTGGAAGCATTACAACAAGTTTCTTGTATCGCTCGATAAAAAGCTCGGCGATAAATATACACTCGGTGTTGCAGGTAGCGACTGGAATCTCAAATTCACTCCTGCAGCTATTGCCGCAATCGATACGCTTGAGCTTATGCTGTACGATATGAAGGACGAAGACGGCAAGCACTCAACATATGAGGATACTGTATCTGCTGCCGCTACGGCAGGCATTTACGGCGTGCCGCTTGATAAAATCAACGTTGGTCTTCCATTCTATTCCCGTCCGACGGATATGTCTGCTTACTGGTATGGCTACAACGGCTTTTATGACAGCATAGACGAAAACGGCTGGTATCATTGTGACGATACAAACAAGGATTTCTGGTTCAACACACCGGATGTCATTGAAGCAAAAACACAGTACGCTATCAATAACGGCTTTGGCGGAGTTATGATATGGCATTACAACTGCGACCTGCCTTCAAGCCACGAAGACTCACTTCTCAGAGCTGCAGGCACTTCAATAAATAACAACTATTAATTTAAGAGGTAATTTTATATGCACAAGAAATTAGCACTTACACCCCCTATGGGTTGGAACAGTTGGGACTGTTACGGCGCGGCTGTAAATGAAGAACAGCTGCTTGCAAACGCAGACTATATGGCAGAGCATCTCAAGGATTACGGCTGGGAATACGTTGTCTGCGACATTCAGTGGTCTGAGCCTACGGCAAACAGTTTTTATTACCATTATTTTGCTCCGCTTTGTATGGACGAATATTCACGCCTTATTCCGTCGGTTGAACGTTTCCCCTCATCTGCAGGCGGTAAAGGCTTCAAGCCGATTGCCGATTATATCCACTCCCTCGGTCTCAAATTCGGTATACATATTATGAGAGGTATTCCGAGGCAGGCGGCACATCAGGGAACAAAAATCAAGTGCGACGGCATTACTGCAAGAGATATTGCAAAGCCGACTTCGGTTTGTCTCTGGAATCCCGATATGTACGGTGTTAACCCCGACGCAAAAGGTGCGCAGGAATATTACGATTCACTTTTCGAGCTTTATGCTTCTTGGGATGTTGATTACATAAAGTGCGACGATATTGCCAACACCGAGATATATCCCGACAACCCGTATTCCGCAAGAAGAGAAATAGAAATGCTCCGCAAAGCTATAGATAAATGCGGCAGAGATATGGTGCTCAGCCTTTCTCCCGGCCCTGCACCTGTATGGGAGCACGAACACCTTGCGGCACACGCTAATATGTGGCGAATGACGGGTGACTTCTGGGACGAGTGGAGCAAGCTCTACGCTATGTTTGAGCGTTGCCACGCTTGGCAGAATTACGTACAGCCCGGCGCATGGCCCGACTGCGATATGCTTCCCCTCGGCAGAATTCAGCTCACCGAAGAGCTGCCCGAATACAGAAACCGTTATACGCGTTTCACTCACGATGAGCAGATAACTATGATGACCCTCTGGGGTATCTTCCGCTCACCTCTTATGATGGGCGGCGAAATGAGAGAGAATGACGAATTTACTCTTTCACTGCTTCAGAACAGAGAGCTTATCGAAATGCTCAAGAACTCAAAGGGTGCAAGACAGTTCAAGCGTGAAGAAACAGACGGCAAGGGCGAAATCATCTGGACATCTACCGGTGAAAACTGCAAGTATGTAGCTCTGTTCAATACCGACGACGAAGTGAGAGAAATCGGTTTTGATATTACCGACATTTCAATCGGCGGTATTGATTACAGCGTACACGATATGTGGGCACACGAAGAATATACCGTAACGCAGAATAAATTCTCCGCAAAGGTTAATTCTCACGGTGCAAGGCTGTTTAAGATTACAATAAAATAAAACAAAACAAACTAAAAGAGGCTGTAGATTTTACAGCCTCTTCTTGTTTAGTGTTATGTTTTAAAATCAGATTTTTGTAAGTGTTATTGATTCGCCTGTAGGATCTTTCAATTCAAAAGATGTTTTACCTGCTGAAAGATTTGTCTTGGAAGTTGCTGACTCACCGTCGATAGTGACTGTCAGATCATCACCGTTTAGCTTCCATGTGCCCGAATTCTGAAGCATACTTCTCAGCTGATCGTAAGGTGCTTCCTCTGCAATAAGCGCATAAAGATAATCTTCTGCTTCCTTACGGCTGGCAAAACCTGCCTGTGTAATTTCTTCGTTCGTAATCTGTGACATCTCTGCATCTACTACCTGTTTTATCATCTTATCGTAACTTGCTTTGGTGAAATCCATCTTCATAGTGCCGTTTGCTTCAAACTTAAACTGTACAGTTACAGGCAAACCATCGCTTTCAATTGTTGTTTCCCATGTGCCTATAAGCAGATCGGCATTGGAAGGCTTGGGCTCTTCTTTCTGTGTTGTATCGGGTTTGCTTGTAGGTGCTTTGGTAACAGTCGGTGCCTGAGTTACAGGAGCTTTAGTTGCAGGCGCTTTTGTGACAGGTGCTTTAGTAGCAGGTGCTTTAGTAGCAGGTGCTTTGGTAGCAGGAGCCTTTGTAGCAGGGACTTTTGTAATACCGGGAACTTTTATAGTGATATTCTCTTTAGTTGTTTCTTCTGCTTCAGTAGTATATTCTTCAGTGTTCTCTTCGATATCCTCTTCAATTACCTGTACTGTAGCCTCGTCTTTTTTGCTATCCTTCTCGTCGTCATCCTTTTTATCATCGTCTTTGCCGCAAGCTGCAAAAAGAGACATAATCATAAGCAACGCAAGAAGAGCAGATGTAAGTTTGCTTAACTTTTTCATTGAAATTACCTTCCTTTCAATTTGTTAACTAAACCATAACATATTATGAACAATTTGTAAATAGACTTTTATTGAGCAATTCCGACAAAATTCAACTGATGTTTTTTAGCAAAATAACTGATTCAGCCCCTTTTTCTGTAAAATAAAAAAGTGCGCCAACCGAAGCCGACGCACCAAAAACGCAAACTCCGATTGTCGCCAAACAAACTCAAACAGAATGGGGATAATAATCCAAGCCATAATATCCGATGGAATCTGCGTTTTTAACAAATTCAAAGATATTATGACTAACGAAGGATATAATTATCCCTATAAAAAGATAAAACATCCCCATTTCTTCTGTTTATTAAGTTTGTTTGGCATAATCAGTATATCACAAATGCCTGCAATATTTCAATACCAAAAATAAAAACCGACAATCTTCTGATGAAGGCTGTCGGTTTTTTGGGGTGCGAGAGACGGGACTTGACTCTCGCACTGCGGTGCTCGGTCATTCGCGGCTCTCGGTGTCCACCGGACACCGATTCAATACCGCTCCTACTTCAAGTCCCGTCTTTATAACATAATAAAAAATAAAACGGACACCTTGGGGTACCCTCCATAAGGAAGTTACCCCAAGGCGGCTCTTGCAGTAAAATTAAATAATGTTTTTTGAGAACGGTATAGCTACGGCTATGCCGTTTTTGCTTTATGTTGTTTTGAAATATGTTGTTGGTACGCTTCTTTCATTTCTTCAGCAGAGAGCATTTTAATTATTCCGGCACCGTGATAGTAGATATCTACTGTCTGATGTCGTTTGCCGTTAATCTTCTCAGGTGCAGGAACAACTATCTTCTCAATAAACTCGTGAACTAACTCCGGTATAAGCTCTGTCAGTCGGGTTATTCTTTTTGCCCGTTCAATGAAATGCTGTAAGCCTTCACATTTGATTTCCGTTTCTTCCAAGAATGTTTCAATTTCAGGAACCCTGTCTTTTAATTCCCGTTGTTCATCTTCCAAAGATTCAGAAAGTGTTGCAAATCGCTCATCAGATATTTTACCCCTTGTGTTATCTTCATACAGAGTTTGGATAATGCGGTCAATTTCTGCAATTCGTTTCTTTACTTTTTCAAGTTCCTTGCGTTTCGACTTCATATCTTTTTGGTGATTCAAAAGAATGACTCTTTGATTTTTTATGCTGCCCGACACATCTGCGTTTTCATCGTCACGGGAAAGTCTTGCATACAGGGCAGTTATTTTTTGACTTGACTGCTTTTTACTCATATAACTCCTCAATCTCAAACATCAGTCTTCCGTCTTCGGAGTCGTCAACCAGCTTACACAAGTCCGGATGCTTTTCCGAATATACTGACAAACGATTTTTTAAATCAGTGTTGTATGTTGACACTGTGATAATCGGACTTGCTTCATCAAAAAATATTTCGGTTGTCTTCTGAGATTTCTTCAAACCTGTTTTCAAAACATAAACCTCCTTTCCAAAAAATATTTTTTCAAAAGGCGGCTTTTTTTGAACGATTATTCATAGCTGAACAACTGTAAAAAGAAAGTTTCGTCCGACAGAAATTTTTGAAATGATGCAGCTATAAATCAAACACTCTCCAATTTGATTTCTGCATTTTTTACAGTTCTGAAATAAATTTGAGTAAAACAAAAAAGCCGTCACATAGAAATTTAAAACAATCTCAAAGGCATACTGTTTTCTAATCCCGTATCACCGGAAGCATTCGCCACGTACAGTATCAACAAAGGTGAGGAGTGCGATAATTTTCTCTTTGCATATCGCCGGCTTTAGGCGGATTCATATCCGCAATAAATCACATAGTTATTTAATTGTCAATTTTAAATTTAACTTGCTATACCATATAGAACGTTTGTTAGTCAATAAGCTTTGTAAAAATTTTCAAATTATATTTGACGGCGGAAGTGATGTCATCATTTCAAAAATATTCTGAGTTCTCGGTGAGTTGACGGCAGATATGCCATCACTTTGCAAATCCCCTTCACTTGTTTGGAATTAGAAGGCACTTTTGCACACCCTAATTTCAAAAATACTTTGCGACAATAAAAAATATTTTTCTTGCTTTTCTTTATGATTAGTTGTATAATACAATTACAATTTAACAGACGGGAGCTTGTGTTACAGGCTGAGAGGAAGGTATAACCTTCGACCGATAACCTGATTTGGATAATGCCAACGTAGGGATGCCTGGATATAAAAGTGTTTCGACGTGGCGGAATCAATCTGAA